>JAKAWG010000002.1:0-32500 GCA_021817045.1 Acidobacteriota bacterium | reverse complement strand
GTGCAGCTTTTCGACGTGGCGCTCGAAATGTGGCTGGGATTGCCGGCAAGCCTTTGCGTCTTCCGCGAAACCTGCGGGTCCGCGATGGCGATGGAGCACAACGGCGACCTTTATTCGTGCGACCACTTTGTCTATCCCGAAAACAAGCTGGGCAACATCATGGAAAGCCCGCTGGCGTCGCTGGCCAACTCCGCTCAGCAACACTCCTTTGGCACGAGCAAGCGCGACGCGCTCCCGCGCTATTGCCGCGAGTGTGACGTGCGGTTTGCCTGCAACGGCGAGTGTCCCAAGCACCGCTTCATCCTTACGCCGGAAGGCGAAGAGGGACTCAACTACCTGTGCGCTGGATACAAGATCTTCTTTCACCACGTCGACGGCGCGATGCGATTCATGGCCCAAGAACTTCGTCAGGGACGGCCGCCCGCGAACGTCATGCAGTGGGCCCGGCGCCAAGCCACTGCAACGGCCACCCTCGACCACCTCGGCCGCAACGAGCCCTGCTCCTGCGGTAGCGGCCTGAAATACAAGAGATGCTGCGGCCGGACCGCTTGAACCTGCGGCAACGGTGCGTGCTCGCCCGAAAAAAACTGTCTCACTTGTCTCATCCGTCTCCACTGTCTCACCGCATTCTGGTATTAGTTGACCCGATGGCGTAACGAAGGTGACTCCGCCATTTTTGCCCTCAATTTCCCTCAGCTAAAGGAGCATGGGATGTCGCTTCGCAAATCACCCCGTCTGACACCAGCCTTTTTGGCCGCTTGCCGCGCGAATGCGCAAAAATCCACCGGCCCGCGCACGGATCGCGGGAAAGGGCACATCGTGCTGAACGCCATGAAACACGGCAGATATTCGAAATCGTTCCGCGAAAGCCTCGTCAGGGCTGGAGCGGAGGTTGAAACCTATGATTGGATAGAAGACGTGTTATTTCGCTGCTTTGAACCATGCGCCGCTCACGACCGATGGGAAACGGAGAAGCTTGCACGGGAAATCTGGTGTTACTTCCGGCGACAGAGTTATAAGAGCCAGAACCGAAAGTCGGCAAGAAGCTCCAAACTGGAGATTACGCTGCCGGGCGAACTTGCCCAGTTCTCCGCCGTCAGCGCACGCGCTGGACGTCGGCTGACCTTCACGCTGGCGCGCACGCGCCCGTGGAAAATCCGCGCTTCTGTCTCCCTTGTGCTGAATGAGGGCGCATTTCCGGCATCCGTGGAAGCCAGCGAGACCTCCCGCCCTGCACTTGCCGCTACGGACTAGACGTTCCCGAAAATCGATCCAGCCGCAAGCGGTGACCAAACCAAGCCCGAACGGCGTCACATTAGGCGGTATCCGTGCCGAGGGCGAGCACAAATAGTGCACGTGGTTGCGGCCGGCGGTGCGGATGCCGCGCTCTACCTTTGAGGCTATGTACGCCACCGAACCGGATCCAACTGGAAATCAGATTTGTAACGAACTGGACGGGCGCAAGGTGAGCGGGTGTATGCTGTCAGAAGGGCGTTCAAGGCGACTGGAGATCCGGGCGGATCAGTGCGGTTCCTTGCGCGGAGGTGCTGGCGGATGAGCCTGAGAGTATTCGCTGT
This sequence comes from Acidobacteriota bacterium, assembly GCA_021817045.1. Lineage (GTDB taxonomy): Bacteria > Acidobacteriota > Terriglobia > UBA7540 > UBA7540 > RH2-MAG17b. The sequence continues at coordinate 30,923 of JAKAWG010000002.1, read as the reverse complement.
TGAGGCATTGGCAGATTTCCACACGACGGCTGCCATTTCGCCCGGCTCGAAGCACCTGGCCTCCGCCATGTCAGAACCCCTGCCGCTGGCGAGGGCTCGCGTGGCGGTTGAATTTGGCGCGGGGACGGGCGCCATCACCCGGGCGCTGCTCGACGAATTGTCGCCCTCCGCCAGGCTCCTCGTTTTTGAGGTCAACCCCCGCTTCGTTACCCACCTCAAGAGCACGTTTTCCGATCCGCGCCTAGTGGTGATTCATTCGAGTGTCGAAAATGTGGACCGCGAGCTCTGTCGGCGCGGCTGCAACCGAGTAGACGCGGTCGCGTCGTCGCTTGGGTTGGGATTCATCCCGGAGCCCCGCCGCCACGCGCTTTTCAGACGACTCGTGCCCTTTCTCCACGAGAAGTCGGTGCTGACCCAGTATCAGTACATCCACGGCCTGCAGTTCGAGAACGGCCGGCTGCGCCGGCTTCGCCTCCAGCCACTGCTGCGCCGGTATTTCGATTCGGTTCAATTGAGAGTCATCTGGCGCAACCTTCCCCCCGCCTTCGTGTTCACATGTCACCGCCGCCGGCCACAAATCCGGCCGGCCAGGCTCGACGAGTAGTCCATCTCCCACAGCCGCGTCAATTTTTCGCCGCCAACGCGACCTCACCGCGGCAGGAGTTGCATATCTCCCGCAATCTTAGGCAACTCAAAAAACTCATCGATGCGGTAGGGAGACCAATAACCGAGCCATCGAGGGTCGGATTGGAGCAGCGCGCCCAGTCGGTCGATCATCTCTTTTCGCAGGCGGGCGTATTCCGGTTCTTGCGCGAGATTTTCTGCTTCCACGGCATTCAAGTCGTACAGTTCATCGATCTTGGAGGAGACGTTATAGGAGTACAGGTGGTGGCCGCCATTCCGGTCCCAACGCTGAATGCCACACGCAAAATTCACTCCTACATGCCACCCGCAGGAGAATATCAGATCACGATCCGCAGGCGTTGCGGTTCCCTGAAGGTAAGGGAGCAGGGACTGGCCGTCCATCCGCGCGTCCGGTTCAATTCCGGTGACGGACAATAGGGTTGGTGCAACATCGAGCAATGAAACGGGAGCGTCAACCGTGTGCGCTTTGATTCTCATTGAGACCGGCATCTTGACGACAAGGGGCGTGCGCAAAACGTCAGGGTAAAGGTAAACGCCCTTATCGATAATAGCCCATCGTCCGTTCATCTCTCCGTGATCGCTCATGACTACAATTAGGGCATCGTCGTAGAGGCCCTTTTCTTTGAGAGTCCGGATCAACAGGCCAAGGGCACGATCGACGACTTCCATTTGCAACACGTAGCCCACCCGATAATCGAGCAGTGAGTTGGGATTGTATAGTCCCCAGTCTTCGCGATAGACATCATAGATCTTGGGTTGGTCGGGAAACGGCTTCCAATCGCGAGCCCGGACTTTCTGATAAGTTTCCGGCAGGGTCATCACGGCTCGCAGTTCTTTTTCTCGTTCCTCAAACCCCTCCGGCACGCTCAACGGCTGGTGCGGATCAAAGATATCGAGCTGCAAATAGATTGGTCGCCCGCGCGTGGAAGGGCTGGTCAAGGCGTCCTCCAGCTTGTCGATTGCGCGGTGCACCAGATAATGGCTATATTGCGCTTCGAACGGAAACGGCTTCCCGTCCGCCTGAACGATCCAACCTCCCACGGAGTTCCCCGGCGTCTTGCGGTCGCGCTGCAGAAGCACGATCTCTCTGGAATATCTCTGATACTTGACCCTCAGTTGCCGTTCGTACTCCAGATAGATATCGTCGTCGTAGATCGGCGGCGACCAACGGTTCCAGGGATTGTCGTTCTCCCCGAAGGCGTCGATGAACTTCTTTGTACCTACGTGGCACTTGCCGCATTGCTTGGTGACGTAGCCGGTGGCCTTCAGGTACTCAGGAAAAATGACGTCGTTGGGCCGCAGTTCGGTGTCGAGGCCGTCAAGAGCTCGCTCCCCATTGCCCAGCACGTAGGCATACCGCCCGGTTAAGTAAGACGCTCGGGATGGGGAGCAGAGGGGAACGGTGCAAAAAGCGTTTCGAAAGAAGATGCCGTCGTTCATCAGCCCGCGCAGAGTAGGCAGGTGCAGCTTTTGCGAGAGCGGACGAGACGGTTGGTAGAAGTCTGGACTCACCATGTCCATGGTGATGAGAAATATGTTGGGTGGCCTTTCGGATGTTCGCGAGAAGCGGAAGGGATTCTGGCCCGTCTTCTCCTCGATGAATCGCAGCTCGGCCTGGAGCGGCGAGGCGGGATCGTTGTCCGGCGAGGGCGCCCCCGGTTTTTCTTTGCCCTCAGCGCCGCTCGATCCCGCAATCGTCGCGCCCGCAATGCCGGTGGAACTCACGCTCAGGAATTTGCGCCGGTCCATAGGGTCTCCTCTCTGCTTTCTTTGAACCCGCGCGGCCCAATCATTTATGGCCCCTGATCGTGCTTCACAGATTCGATTCATTCCGTCTGCCGGCGGCCTCCGTGAGAAGGCCATCGGCTCATTTGGCGCATCCGGTCGCAGCCGACATCATCTGAGCCATCATTCGGGCTTCAGGGTGATCACGGTCAGCGAGCGGGCGGGAAAGGAGTAATCAAATCCGCTCCTACCCACTGTAAGAGGTGTCATCTTCGGGCTTACGAGGTTAGGGTGCTCCTCATCGTTGTTTTTCTCCGGGCCAGGCAAGAAACCAGCGCTGCATATATCACCAGGGCTGGTCCGTGCCCAACGCAATGGATTGGTGTCTTTCCCCTTGCGTCATGGCAGAACGTCAAAAGCATGGGATCTTATCCTTTCATGCATTGCTGACGAGAACCTGTAACCGGTTCGCTTGGACCATAGTGAAGAAGCACAGTTTGAAGCGAAAGGCCAAGGCCCCGCGTTACACACTGTTGACGCGGTACAGCTCGAAGCTTTCGGACAGGGGCAGGCGGCGGTTCGAGGCTAGCGTGGGAACCGGAATTTCAGCTCGCGGTCCATCTCGAATAGAGGCTTTCTTCGCTTACGGATGAGGTCCTTTTGCTCAGAAAGGCCAGTCACGAGCATCGGCATGGCGATAGTCGAATCGCAATGGACCGTCACCATTTTGGCGTCGTGCGCAATCTTTCCCCAGCTTTGTGCCTCCTCGAAGGTGCAGCCGGAAAGTCCGCCCCAGTGCGCGGCGTCGGTGATGATCTGGAGAGCGTATTTGTGACCGTTATGGCGGTTGCGGATGAAGGTGGCCGTCACTTCTGTCTGGTTGACGAAATTCTTGGGCGTTCCACCGCCGAAGTAAATCACCGAGCTAGCGGGCGAGTCGGCCGCAAGCCGCGCCGTTTCGAGCACGTCTCCGACCACGTCGAAGGTCAGGCGATTACGCCCGATATGCCGGTTCTCAGCGATTCCGATACCGATGGACGAATCGCCGATGGCTGGACAATACAGCGGGATGTTCGCCTTGGCGGCGGCACTGACGATGCCGTCCTCCCGGGCGCGCTTGGCAAGTTCCTTGCCTAGCAGGTTCAGAAACTCTCTCGTGGTGTAAGGCCGGGACTGGTCAAGCCCGGCCGCGAATTGGCCGATGAAGGCGTCATGCCGCCGAAACCGCTCTTCGTCGGCAAGCGTGTCGTACATCCGGTCGATCAGAGCCTTTTGGAGCGCGACGTCGTCAATGTTGGGCGAGCACTGATAATGCCGCTCGCCAAGCGTTTCGTGAATGTCGTGAAAAAAGTTAGCGCCGGTCGAAACCAGAGCGTCGATCAGCCGGTTTTGTATGAGAAAGACTACCAATCGTCTCATCCCGGCTGGGACCATAGCCCCGGACATGCCCATCATGATCATCACGCGATCCTTCAGCATCGCCTTCCAAATTTTGTAGGCGATTCCCAGGCTCCGCCCCTGGAACGAAACGCCTTCCATCTTTTCGAGCAAGGCGCCCACGGTCTTTTGCTGGTCGATGGAAAGAGGCCGGGTAGGCGTACTCAGAAAGTCTCGTTTGCGCATCTCATCATCCTTTGTGGAAAAGTCAGGTTGAGCCAACTGGCGGGTTTGCTCGTCCGCTCGGAAGACCGCGGAGCGTCACTCTTCGACGCCGAGCAGAATCGAGGCGGCCAAGACGGTGGTCCACAGCCCGCGTTTGTCTCCTACCGCAGACTGCGTAACGTTCATCGTGCGGACGATTCGGTTGGAAATGCGGTAAATTTCCTTCTTTTCGTCCCAGCTTCGATCGGAATCGAATTCCACGCCAAGCGTCGTGGCCAGCATTTCCGCTGCGAGCTCTTCCGCGTAATCTCCGGCCACTTCCTCGGTTTGCCCGAACGAATGGTGTTCTGAAAGGTAGCCGAACATGTTCCGGTCTGTGGGAATTGCGACGCCCACCGAAGCCGCGATCAGGCGGTGCGGCTCGCGAGTGGAATTTTCGCTCATCACCACAAAGGTGACTTGGCCGGGCCTCAGTTCTTTTACGCCCTCACTCCTCGAAACCAGTTTGCAGCGGGGTGGAAAGATACTCGAAACCCGCACCAGGTTGCAGGCAGCGATCCCCGCCGAACGCAGGGCAAGCTCAAAGCTCGTTAGCCTTTCGCGGTGCTTTCCAACGCCCTTGGTTAGGAACATCCTTTTGGGAACAAACATGGTCGCATTTCACCCGGACACGGAGTCTCTCATTTCGCCGTAAACCTGCTAACCAGGGTTTTGACGCGCGCCGCCCTCGTCGGAAGTAAGCCTAAAAGTACAAGAGTGCGAAAGGGGTGTCAACGAAAATTGCGCAACGGCACTAAGTCCTCAGTTTCGGGCGGAAAGCGCCCCTTCGACTGAGGACTTAGAGGCCGCTCGTGGAAAGCATTAAGTGGGATTCGGCTTGCGGTCGGCCGCGCCCGAATCCTGATCCCGCTCCTCGGCGGCGAAAAAGTCGCGTGCCGAGCCCGCGCCCAGCGGCTCACCCGGGCCCGCCAGAACAGCAAGACCAGGTCCGCGCGCCGAAAGGTGTGCCCCCCAGAGGATAACCAGGGAACCCAGGTAGGCCCAAAACAGCAGCGTTACCGGCACCGCAAACGGGCCATAAGTGGCTTCGAAGTTTAGCAAGGGAAGCGTCAGTAAATAAGCAAATTTGAGAAGCTCGGTGAGCACGCCGGCCACGACTGCCGCTGGCACCACCCGCTGAACCGGGACTTTGCCATTGGGCAGAGTAATGTAAATCATGTAATAGATCACGACCATCATAGGGACGGTGAACACTTCCAATATCACCCGGGACAGCACAGTCACCACAATATGCCAGGGCAGCCAGCCAAAGAGGACCGTCACGGCCTCGATCACGGCTCCGGCGAAGCCGAGCGAGACAAGTGCCAGCAGTCCGCTGGCGACCGCGAGCACAAACGACAACGCTACATTTCGGGCCAGGCTGCGATTGCGGTGTATCCCCCAGACGCGATTGAGCGCCACCTCGAGCGGCATGAAGACGCCCGAGCTCGAGTAGAACATCACCACCACCGAGAGCACCTCCACGTGGCCGCGCCCCTTCAGCAGCGTGGTAAAGTCCTTCAGCACCGCCGGCCCGCCTTCAGGCAAGTTGGCTGAGAGCACCGCGAGAATGCCCTTGTAGGCGTCCTCCCAATGCAGCAACTTCTGGCAGATGGTGAGAAGAATCAGGACGAAGGGGAAGAACGCGAGGACCGCGTTGGCCGCAATAGAAAAGGCATACACGTGCGATTCGGTAGTGGCAAGGTACCGGAGGCTCGGCGCAAACTCCGTGCTCTCCCACCACAACCGCGCGCTCCGCCACAGGCTGGTCCTGGCCTCCGCGTAACGATCGAGCAGGAGCTTCTTTACTTCCGTAACGTTCTTCAAGATTGTTCCCAGCGAGTAGTGTAACGCGAACGATGTCCTGCCCAGCCTTCAAATGACGGGCAGAACGGTGTAGGGGCATCCGCCTATATCGTATAAAAACGCTTTTATCGCCTGCCCTAATCCGCCTATAATCGCTTTTTTATGACCCTAACGCGACGAAGGGAGTGGTTCATGGCGGTTCCCTCCCTTGCCATTTCAAGTTCAGCTCCGGTCAATAAGCCCGGTCGAGCACCGTTTTTTGCTCTGTTCGTGGCCGTGTCCTTCTTATGCGTTCCTCCGGCAAGGGCTCAGAGTTCGGCGTCCATATCGGGGACGGTTGACGGTCCGGCGGGAGCGGCGCTCTACGGGGCGACCGTCGAGGTGAGAAGCCTCGATACGGGACTCGCCAGGCAGGCCGTTACGAATCGTGCCGGCCGTTACGATGTCCCGTCTCTTCCGGTCGGGCGATATGACGTGACGGTGAAGAAGCCTGGCTTTGCAACGGGACTCATGAGGGTTGGTCTCGCTGTTGCCCAGCAAGCCGCCGCAAACTTCAAGCTCTCCCTGGGAGAGATGAAACAGCAAGTTACGGTCAAAGGACAAGCGCCGCAGATGGCGGCGGCCGCAGAAGGAATTTCGGGACTCGTAGGCGGAAGGCAGATCAGGGATTTGCCGCTGAACGGCCGTAGCTATGACGAGCTTCTTACGCTCGATCCCAGCATCGTCAACTACACGTGGGAAAAAACTGGTGGCGTCGGTATCTCGAACTCTGCGGTTGGAAATATGTTCGCCGTTTCCGGGCGGCGGCCACAGGAAAATCTGTTCTTGTTGAACGGCGTGGAATACACGGGTGCGGCCGAAATCAACATGACGCCCGGAGGAACCAGCGGCGAGCTCCTGGGCGTGGATGCGGTCCAGGAGTTCAACGCGCTTACAGGGACGTACGGGGCCGAATACGGCAAGCGGCCGGGCGCGCAGGTGGAGATCGTAACCCGCTCGGGAAGCAACGCCGTGCATGGCAGCCTCTACGAGTTCTTTCGCAACAGCGGCCTCGATGCGCGAAACTTCTTTGACCAGGGAACGATTCCGCCTTTCGAGCGGAACCAGTTCGGAGGCGCGCTGGGTGGCCCTGTTCGGAAAAACAAGACGTTCATTTTCGCTGACTACGAGGGTTTCCGGCAGCGGCTGGGATTAAGCGATGTAACGCTCGTTCCGGACAACAATGCGCGCCTCGGATTGCTCCCGGGCGCGAACCGCAACCTGGTGAATACCGGCGTTGCGCCCGGCGCCGAACCGCTGCTTTCGCTATGGCCTGTGCAGAACGGACCAGAGCTCGGCGGCGGCATCGCGGAAGCTTTCAGCCACCCGCTGCAAACCATTCGAGAAGACTTCGAAACCAGCCGGCTTGATCACATCTTTTCCGAGAGGGATTCGCTGACCGGCGTCTACACGATTGACGACAGCGCGGATTACACCCCGACTTCCAACCCGCTGAGCGTGGACCTGGAAAGCTTGCGCGAGCAGGTTGCGAGCCTTGAAGAAACCCATGTGTTCTCACCGACGGTTGTCAACACCGCCCGGTTCGGCTTTTCTCGCGCCAGCTACTTTTATACCGGCGAGCCTACGGTCAATGCCCCGAGCTTCGTCAAAGGGCGGCCGGTGGGCGCCGTCGTGATTGGGGGAAGCGCGTCGCCTAATTCGGCCAGCCAGATCAGCCTGGGCGGCAGCAACATCGGCAGCAACCTGCGGATCGCCCGGAACCTGTTCACCTATGAGGACCGGGTTTCAATCACGCGAGGCATTCAAACGATTAGCGCCGGAGCGTGGTTCGAGCGCGTCCAATCCAACGAGAATCTGGCGCTCACGCAGTATGGGCAAGCGACTTTTGCCAGCCTCGCGAGTTTCTTGGAAGGCAACGTTGCCACGTTTCTCGCTGTTCCCAGCCCTACCCCGCTCGGCTGGCGTTCACTCGAAGGTGCGGGGTACGTCCAGGATGAAGTGCAACTCAGACCCAATTTCACCCTTTCCTTGGGGTTGCGAGACGAGTTCACATCTGGCTGGAACGAAGCTCATGGCCGCGCCGCCAACTACGTTTTTGATTCAAACGGCGTGATACAAACGGAGCCGCGAGTCGCCGGCTCGGCCTTCACCGTGAACGATGCCCGCTTCTTGCCCGAGCCGCGAATTGGGCTTGCGTGGAGTCCCTCTGCCCACGGAAAGACGGTGATCCGCACAGGTTTTGGATTCTATGACGATTTGCAGGATGCGCTCGGATATCGTCTGGACCAGAACGCGCCCTTCAACACAACGTTCAGCATCACGAACGTTCCCGTTTCCACGCTCCGCGTTTCTCCAGGAGCGCCGCTGCCGGCTGGCGCGAAGATCGCGCCGGCCGGAGTCCAGCCGAATCTTCAGACGCCCACCGTCGAAGCCTATACCTTCAAGATCGAGCATAAGCTGGCCGGAGCAACGACCCTCACATTAGCCTACTCGGGCAGCCACGCATACCACGAATTGGTCAGCATTGACGCCAACCTGCCCGTGCCCTCGATTTGCCCGGCCGCGCCTTGTCCTTCTTCATTAGCTGCGGGCGAATTCTACAATGCTCCTGGCGCACCACTCGCCAACCCCGAACTGGCGAATACCTGGAGTTGGTTTTCGGAAGGAACAAGCTCTTATAACGCGTTGGAAGTAGACCTCCGGCATCGCTTCGAGCGCGGTCTTTATTTGCGCGGAGTCTATACTTGGTCGAAGGCGCTGGATGACGGAGACACGCTGAACGGCAGCGCCGCGTCCAACGCTCCAGGCCTCGCGATGAACCCGCTGGATTTGCCCGCTGACTGGGGCTTAGCCACGTTTGACGTGAGAAACGTTGGCGTCCTGGACGGTATTTATGAACTGCCTCTCGGGCGCGGCCACGCCTTCTTGGGCCAGCTCGGCGACTGGCCGGGAAAGCTCGCCAGCGGCTGGACGCTGAATGGCATCGCCACGCTTCAAAACGGCTTTCCTTTTACGCCACAGCTCAGCTTCAATCCATCGAATAACGGCGACACCCGCAACTCCGTCCGCCCGTCGTGGAACCCGGCGTTTTCCGGCCCCGTGATCCTGGGAACTCCGAACGAGTATTTCAATCCCGCGGCGTTCACGGTCCCTGCCAATGGGACATACGGCAACGTGGGCCGCGACACGCTCATTGGTCCAGGTTTTGCGACACTCGATCTTTCGTTGCTTAAGAACTCGCGCATTTCTGAAAAGCTGAACCTTCAGTTCCGCGCCGAATTTTTCAACATTTTGAATCGCGCCAACTTCAACACACCAAACCTCATCGTCTTTACCTCGCCGGTGGGTATTCCTTCAACTGCGGCGGGAGTCATCACCAGCACTTCCACTGCTTCGCGGCAGATTCAATTGGGCATCAAGCTGATATGGTAAACACGACTCACCCGCCACATGCGTCAATCGATTTCCACGCTTTCTCAAAAGAATCGATGGCTTCCTGAGCCATTGGCTGCCGCAAAATCTTATCGACGTCCTTCTCCCATATGAACGCATTCGTGACGCCAAGCCGCGCCAGGCGAAGCAAGTCGGCGGAGGAGTACGCGCCCACAATCATCTCGCACTGGCTCTTCTGGCGCGTCAGAATTTCGCACATCTCGGCCAGCAGGCTTTCCCGGTCGCCGATCCCACGCGTCGCCAGCATGCTGCCCCAGGGAATGATGTAGTTAGCCCCGGCAGCTTCCGCCAGGACGGCAAGAGCAGGCGTGGGAAGGCAGGTTGCCGCCACCACAGCGTTTCGCTTGCGCAGGATGGCGATCGCCCTCAACCCCTCAATTGTGGCTGGCACCTTGATGGCGATGCGTTCCGGCGCCAGGGCAAGTGTGCGTTCAGCTTCCGCAATCATCTCCGCGCTACCGCTCCCTCGCACCTGGTAAAAGATAAGGCCCGACCCGCGAGTAATGACTTGCCTCAAAAACGTTGCTACCGGAAGCCCCGCTTCCGCCACGACGTTGGGATTTGTGACGACGCCTGCGAACAACGCGGAGCCCGTCAGTCGTTCGATTGAATCCAGGTTCGACGAAGCCAGCCAGAGTTTCATTCTGTTCTCCAATTCAATTTTTGAAGGGCTAGCAGGGCAGCGCCGTGTACAACCACCTGCTCGCGTAATTCCGCGCACTCCAGTCGCAAGCGATCCCTAAAATAGGGCACGACCCACTGGCGCGCGGTGCGCTGGAGCAACTCGACGTAAGCGGGAAGGTTCGACCCCACACCCCCGCCTATAACAAACACGTCAGGGTTCACAAGAGTCTGAACGGTGGCCAGCGCACCGCCCAGCAGGTTGGCAGCTTTCTCAACCACGCGGGCGGCGAATTGATTGCCGGCCGACCAACCGGCGAAGAGCTCGTGACTGGTCATGGCCCGCGGGGCTCCCATATACGCTGCGAGCGCCGACATGCCCGGACCGGAACAAACGGCTTCTACGCAGCCGCGCATCCCGCAACCACACTTTGGTCCCTGAGGCAGCACGATCACATGCCCGATCTCCGCTTCCCCAACATCGCTCATCTCCATGATGCGGCCATCCTGCACCATGCCCCCGCCGACTCCCGTTCCGATCGTCACGTAGAAAACCGTTCGTGCATCTCGTCCCGCGCCAGCCTGCGCTTCCGCCAGCGCTGCCACCTTGCAGTCATTTTCAATCCATGCGGGCAACCCGAATTTCTGCCGCAAAGCTTGACCGGTATCGATCTCATTCCACCCTTCTTCGTGGTGGCACATAAACGTCTCTTGTGTACTGCGCCGAACCAGCCCGCCAAAGCCGAATCCAGCTCCTCCGAAGCTCCAGCCCTCTGACTCATATTTCCTCTTCAGCAATTCCCCCATTCCTATGAGGCGTTCAAGGCTGGCTGGCGCTTTAGCCCTGGGCTCGCGTCGGCACAGCCGGGTCTCGAGCAGTCGACCGCTGGAGTCAGCGACGCCTGCCACCAGTTTTGTACCACCGCTCTCAAATGCCAGCACGCCTTTCTTTGTCAGGAGCGCGCGTGTTTGTGTTCGTTCCTCATTACGGCTCAAGGAAGAACTCGGCGCAGACCCTTTGGGATTTCCCTCTTTACCGGCGGGCATCACGGGATGATTGTAAGCTGGGAGAAAAACGAATGCCAGCAATGTTCCAGGGATAAACTGAGATGAGCCGGAGGTGGCAAGTGTTGGCTAAGCCAGGAAAAACGACATCGAGAAAGACGCTCGCGGCCATAACCTTTCTGGCCGTATTAAGCGTCGCGCGTTGCAACCGCTCTCAGGTTTCGCGGTCCATGGCATCTCGCAAGCCAAGCGGCCAACAATCAGGGACCTCATGGGAGTATGGCGGAGGACCCGCGCAGGACCATTACTCTCCATTGACTCAAATTAACCGGTCAAATGTCAGCCAGCTCCGGGTTGCTTGGACTTATGATACGAGGGAAGCGCGGCCTGGATCTTATGGCCTCGAGACAACCCCTCTGGTTGTCAATGGCGTGCTTTACGGACTAACCCCTTCGCAAAGGGTATTTGCCCTCAAGGCGGCTACGGGAAAACTCCTCTGGAAATTTGACTCCGGCATTCTGGGAACCCAGCCGGATCGGGGCTTGGCTTATTGGGCAAGCGGTCAAGATAAGCGCATCTTCGTAGGCGTAATGAATTTTGTCTATGCGCTCAATGCGGAGACTGGCAAGTCCATCCCCTCGTTTGGCGAAGACGGCCGGATCGACCTCCGCGAAAATCTCGGCCGCGATCCTTCTTCCGTTACCATCGCCTTAACCAGTCCCGGAATTGTTTACCAGGATTTGTTCATCGTCGGAGGCATGGAGCCGGAGACGCTGCCTTGCGCTCCTGGTGATATTCGCGCGTATGATGTTCGAACGGGTAAGATGCGCTGGTCATTCCACACCATTCCGCATCCAGGGGAAGTCGGATACGACACTTGGCCAAAAAACGCCTGGAAATACGCGGGCGCGGCGAACAACTGGGCTGGCATGGCCGTCGACGTGAAACACGGCATTGTCTATGTTCCCACGGGTTCTGCCTCGCCCGACTTCTATAAACCCAACGAGCACGGCAATGATCTCTTCGCGGACTGCCTTCTTGCTTTGAACGCGGAGACAGGAAAGATGATTTGGTATTTTCAAGAGGTGCGGCATGACCTGTGGGACAGGGACTTGCCGGCGCCGCCAGCGCTTTTAACCGTCAACCGCAACGGTCGCAAGATTGAGGCGGTCGCTCAGACCACGAAGCAAGGCTTCATTTACCTGTTCAATCGCGCGGATGGACAGCCGCTGTTTCCAATTAGGTATCGCAACTATCCGCCCAGCACCGTGCCCGGGGAAGGGGCCGCACGCGAGCAGCCCCTGCCCACGGAGCCTGCACCTTTTGCGCGCCAACTCCTCACGGCGTCTTTGCTGACAAACCGCACGCCCGAAGCTCACCGATGGGCCGAGCGACAATTCCGCAAGTTTATCAGCGCAGGTCAATTCGTACCCTTCCGAGTCGGCAAACCCACTGTTATCTTTCCAGGCTTCGACGGCGGCGGGGAATGGGGTGGACCGGCAGTCGACCCTAAGACGGGGATCATTTATGTAAACTCGAACGATGTAGCTTGGACCGGAGAGCTGGCGAAGAATACCGGCAAGGGCGATACGGCGCGTGCTTTGTACTTAAATCGTTGCAGCCTCTGCCACGGGCCAAGGATGGCCGGCTCCCCGCCTGAGTTCCCCTCACTCATCGGCATAGGAACTCGACTCACCCAAGCGGAAATTGCCAAAATCATTCGCCAAGGTAGAGGAAGGATGCCCAGCTTTTCCACGCTATCTCGCTTCCAGTTATCCGCCCTCGTTCGGTTTCTGGTAACTGGGAAAAATGAGACGGTCAGGAGTTCGGAATCAGCGGCGGTAAGGGAATCACGAAGGTACCTTTTCACCGGCTACAAAAAGTTTCGGGATCCCCAAGACTACCCGGCCGTCGCGCCACCGTGGGGTACATTGAATGCCATCGATCTTTCGACGGGTAAGTATTTATGGAAGATTCCCTTGGGTGAGTATCCGAAGCTCGGATTGCGAAACACGGGGACGGAGAATTACGGAGGGCCAATCGTCACTGCCGGCGGGTTGCTCTTTATCGGAGCAACCTGCTTTGATAACAAATTCCGCGCCTTCGACAGACGAACGGGCAAACTACTCTGGGAAGCGACGCTCCCCTTCGCAGCAGATGCGACGCCGGCAACATACGAAGTGAATGGCCGTCAATATGTCGTCATCGCGGCGGGCGGCTGCAAGGCGGCATTCAATACTCCGAGGGGCGCGGTCTACGTAGCCTTTGCGCTACCCAGGAGTGCCGCACGCGTGCGCGCGGTGCGGGCTCGGAAGACAAAGGCCGAGGGCTCTGCCGGCCAACATCTCCTGCGGGCCCGCGTTCCACATCCAGACGCTCCAGAGCGACGGTTTGCTTTGTAGCGCCGGTCTGCGACAGGCGTAGTTCGCCGCTCCCTTCCTGCGTCACGGCAGGCTCCGAGCGGCGCTACAGAAAATGATGTGACTATATCTTGCAATTCGCGGCAGAATTGCATGCTTCTCAGCGGACGAGCAAGCTGGCATCAGGAAGCGCGCAAACGAAGTTGGCGGCATCATTGGTGTTCCCCTTCCCTGTCCACTTCGCTTCCTCTGGGTACGGGCAAACGGGCCGCGTGCGCAGGACGCCTTTTGCGGGGTTGTCGTCTACGAATTTAGTGCCGACGATCTTGTCCGGCGCCGTGTCGTGCTCTACCCAATCCCTGAGCGCGGTAACCAGGCCGGATCCGGCTTCCGTACGGAGGACGTCGGGTCCCGGCCCGCCTCCACAATGTCCCATCCCCGGCACCATAAAAAGCCGGTAGAAGGACTGGGTTTCTCTCAGCGCGTCGGCTCCACGAGGAAGGTGGCTTCGCATGACTGCAACAACGCTTTCATAGTAGCCAACGCTACTGAGTGGCGCGATCGCTGAATCCGCCCAGCCGTGATACTGGATAAGCCTTCCACCGCGCGCCTTGAAAGGCAGAAGATTCGAGTTGGCCGAGTTAAGGATGGGCCCAAGTTTGGCGTCGGCGAACCGGACATCGCTGTCGAAGTTGAACGTTCGAAAATTCCATTTCGGGTTCTTGAAAACCATGTCAGCGAAAAACCCGTTCCCGAAAAATAATTGCTCGCCCTTGCCCGGTGCTTTGCCTGTAATCCAAAACGGCCAGTCAGCCCGCGCTGCCTCAGCGCCTGGCTCGTATCCGGGAAATATCTGCTTACCCGTGCGCGGATTTTTGGGTCCCGCGTAGATTTTTTCCACCGCTTCGACCTGCGGAGCCGTGAGGCAATCCGGGCCGTCCGGCCCCTTGCACTCAAGACTTGCCGGATCGAAGTGGCAGCGGCGAGGATCTTCAATGAGCCCGTCTTTGATGCCATCGAGGGCATCGCAGGCGGCAAGCGCTCCAGCCTGGATGAGCGGTAACTTACTCGCCGGGATGTAGCTGGCGGGGTTATCGAGCGTCGCTTGTTCATCCCATACGAAACCCGCCATCAGGTGCGTCCAGGAGTTTGCGGGCGCGCCGGCGATAATGCCGTTGAAATCATCGGGAAAGCGCTGGGCCTCCATGAGCGCCTCGCGTCCGCCGTCCGAGCAGCCGACGAAATACGACCACCGGGCGCGATGACTGTAGAATGCTCGGACAATTGCCTCGCCGTCTTTAGCAGTCAGGTGAACGGCGCGATAGCCGAAATCAATCACCTTCTGAGGATGATAGATCGCCCAAATCGGAGCGCCGCCTCCCGTGTGCCCGTCGTCGGTCGAGGCGGTGGCGTAACCTTGGCGGAGCGCGGGAATCATCAAGCTGTACACAATCGATCCGGCAAAGCCGCCATTGCCGAGTTGCTGGAATCGGCCGTTCCAGCCCTTTGCCGGCATCCATACCTCGAATTTGATGTGTGAGTCGCTGGTCGGCCTAATTACCCCGACGACTCTGCAGAAGGCAGGTAAATCAACAGGGCGGGAAGGGCCAAAGGGGGAGGGTGGAGGCGTGAACGGCCCCGCAGGCACGAACTTGGCGAGCGTGATGGTGGTATGAGGAAGGCGCAGGCTGGACAAGCTGGCGCAGGACCGCTGCGCGCGCGCCGGCGCTGCGACTAGCGAGACGGCCGCCAGGACGGTTGCGAAGCAAATCAAAACACGGGCGTCACTCATCGGGATTGATCCTCATTAACAGGTCAGAGATCGGTCAATGTTCGTCTCAGCCTCTTCGGGTTGATGTTCCCTTGCGTAGCGCACCATGGCTCGCAGATTTTCCACCGGGGTCATCGGCGACGTTTCACAGCCCGTTCCCACAATGTGGTTACGGCCGCACGTCTTGTGGCACCGCTCGCAGGCCGCGTAGACCTGTTCCGGGGTTCCTTCTAACATTTCCGTGATCGTGGAAACATTGCCTAGAATCACCCGGTTCGGGCCAAGCTCGGCGCGTGCCGCCGCCAGGTCGCACGGCGAATCAAGCTCGAAGATTTGCACCGGCAGGGTTTTCATCTGGGAGATGAGCGCGTCCGTGTTCCCACACATGTGCAGGCGAACAATGACCTCCGGGTGCGCCTTACGGATGGATTCCACTACACGCAGTTGCCGAGGGAGCAGGAAGCGGCCGTAATGGCGCGGTCCCATCATGCTGGCCGCCGCATCGCTCATCCCGATGGCATCCGCTCCAGCCTGAATTTGGGCTTCGGCGTAAACGATTGCTACATCCGCCGCAAAGTCCAACAGATCGTCAATAAAAGGCGGATCGTCCACAAAATCCGTCATCGTGTGGCTCAACCCGCGCAACTCAGCGCCCAGAGCAAGCGGGCCTTCCACCCACCCCACAATCTGCACTTCCCCGCCGAACTCCTGATACATGACTTCGATGCCCTTGATCCGGTCGTGCATCCGGCCTCCACCAAGAGGGTCTGGAATTCGAAATGTCTTCAGCCGGCTCTTGTCAAGCAGCGCGGCTCTCTCTTCGCAGATCGCCGGCCCCTGGTCCACGTACCAGTTCAGGCTTCCGTCGCCGGCAATATCGAAAACTTCCCTCGCGGGATCCGAACAGGTCATGAGACAGTCGATCCCGAAATCTCGCACAACTTTGGCTTGCGCCTCAGCCATCTTGCGCCCGTCCTTCGTGTACTCGATGTAAGGAATGCCTGCGTGGGCCGCCGCAAACATCATAATCATCGGCTGCACGGGAAGATGATCGACTACTTCGCCTGCAACCAGACCTCGAACTCTTTCGATGGAACGCATATTACATTACCCCAGATAAGGCATTTTTCGTTCGCGGCGGCAGCTTGCCGGTCGATGACTGACTGTTGTACTTCTTCAAAGACACTCATGTTCCGCTGCGACGTTTGCCGCGCTGGCATTAAAAACCGGCTGCAGGTCCGGTCAACTGCGCCGCTACCGTCCCCATCTCCACTTTACGCTCACCTCCCCTCCTCGGATCAACCCGATGGAGCCTTGGTTTGCCAAGATCACCAACCGCCGGATTCGATGGGGCGTGTCCTGAAACGTGACAGAGTTGGAGACCGCGATCTGTGAATTCATTGTTGTCCACGGTGTGCATTCGTTCCGTCCATAAGTCCGCTTGGCTCCGACGGCCGGCTCTGCCCCGCTGGGAATAATCCGGATTTCGACTAGGCAAGCGGGAAGCGGGCGCGAAGGAGGTCCAAGTCGATCTTCTCGTCGGGGCGGAGGATGGACCCGCCCGGGCGGGCTGGAACGCGTTCGGCTCCTTTCATCCACACGGCGTGATACAGCTCGGCAAACTTGAACGGCACAGCCGGCGAGCCCTGGCCGCCTACCACTTCTGAGCCCCGCCGGACGTTATCCATCAGGCGGAAGGGGTGAAGAAGGTGATAGGGATTGCGCTTGACCTCACCGCCGTGTTCGCTGATGCCGACTAATTGTGCCGCGACAAACTCTATGCTCAAGCCCACCATCAGGTTAGGTCGCTCGATGGGACCCCAAATTTCGGTTTCGAAGAGGAGCACTGGGCCGTGGCCGCTCGCCTCGAGCCAAGTTCCAATCGCATCGACAACCAGCGCGTGCGTGCCGACGTGGGTAGTGTTGAAATCGTGGGCGTGAGGCAGGAAAACGGCTTCTGGGGCGAGCCGATGAAAGATCTCCGCTAACTCAAGCACTTTCGCTTGCCACTCTTCTGGCTGTTCGCTACGCGCAGCCAGATTCACATGATCGAAACTGGAAGGGCGTCGAGGCACAACCAAATCAAAGCCCAGCGCCGAGCAGGCGGACTCGAGCTCGCGCATACGCCGCGGGCGCTCCGCCTTGTCGCTGCCGAGCGTGACGGCAACGTCGGTGATTCGCGCGCCCGAATCCTGCCGCAGGCGAAGCGCGAGCGCGCCGCTGATTGCCTCGTCATCCGGGTGAGGCGCGCAATAGACCACGCTCGTGCCGTGCGCCGGGCGCTCGTTCGGGCGGCGCGGCTTTGCAGGTGATGGGCCCACAGGGATCTCGCGGCCAGCCTCGACGCACTCCGAGAGTCTGAAAAGGTAGCCTAGCCACCGCTCATAGCGCGATTTCCAGATGGCGTGAGCATCCTCAGGCGTCATCTTTACCGCCGCACCTTCTTTGCCGCCAGGTTGAGCGCCAACCGAGCCAGGCGGCGCGAGTCGTGGCGCGCCATGTGATCCTTGGAAAGCAGCGGAGCCAGCACGGGCCTCACGCCGAGCGCTTGGATTCGCTCAAGGTCGTTCACCACCGGTTCGGCACGCTGCCGCCCGTAACGGGCGCGTAGAGAGGGCGAAAACTCGCTGCTGTTAAGGATCATGGCGTCAAAAAGCTTGCGCCCGGCGTGCTCGTGCAGGGCAGCCAAGTGGTCCGCAGCCGTGTAGCGGCGGCTTTCTCCCGGCTGAGTCATCAAGTTACCGATGTAAAGTTTTGTAGCTTTGGAGTCCGCGATCTGTTTCACGATTCCACGCACGAGCAGGTTGGGGATCAAGGAAGTGTACAGCGAGCCCGGACCGACGGTGATAAGGTCGGCAGACCCGATCGCAGCCAGCGCTTCGGGCAGCGGCTTGCAGTCGCTTGGCGTGATTAAAAGACGAGCGATGGGAACGTGCGTGCGCGTGATGCTCGATTCTCCGTACAGAATTCGCCCGTCCTTCAGCTTGGCGCGCAGACGAACGTCCGAAAGAGTCGAAGGAAAGATTTCCCCCTGAACGGACAGGATTTCGCTTGAAAGGCGCACGGCTTTGGCGAAATCGTGAGTGATATGGGTGAGCGCCGCGAGAAACAGGTTGCCAAAGCTATGCCCGCGCAGGCCGATGCCTGATTTGAACCGGAAATCGAACAGCTTCGCAAAGAGGGTTTCGTCTTCCGCCAGCGCCACCAGACAGTTGCGAATGTCGCCGGGCGGAAGAATACGAAAATCCCTCCGTAGACGGCCGGAACTGCCGCCTTCGTCGGTAACCGTCACGATAGCGGTGAGGGAGGTGATGGTGGGCTTGAGGTGACTGCAGCTGCCAGGAGCGGCGATGTGACTTTTCAGGCCACGCAGAATGGCGGATAAACCCGTGCCGCCTCCGATGGCAACAACTCTCATGGCGTGGGTGGGAAAATGTACCGCGTTTGCGTCCAGACACGCCTGTGATCACGCACCAGAACGCGCCGGCGCGTTCCTTGCCGCGCTCAGCAGGCTCGCAAACCGCGGATCAGACGCAAGAGACTGGAAATCTTCATCCTGTTGCGCCTGGAAACGGTTCTGCGGTCGCAAGCGGACGGAAACGCTCAGGTGCTCGAGCGCGGCATCCGCATTGCCAGCCAACGCATGAGCAGCAGCCAGCGCATAATAGCATTCTTCACGCTTAGAATCGAGCTTTTCCGCTTTGCCAAGATATTCGATGGCGCGATCGAGTCGGCGAGCGTTCAACTCGGAAACGCCGGCGAGATAGTAGTCTTCAAAGGTCTTTAATGGCTTGCTCGCCGGTCGCAGTTTCTGATCACAAAGCCGCAGGTAAACTCGTGCGCGGTCCGCCACCTCGGCTGGACCACCTGCCGCCAGCTTTTCGAGCAAATTTTTCGCCTTGTCGTAACGCTGCTTTTGGAGGTGCCCTATCGCTGTCTCGTAGTTCTTTAAGGCGCCGACGTATTGAGCATCCATGGTTCGCCGCTCGTGTGGGGCATCAGAATCCCTCGTCATACGCCGCCTCGTGTTGAAACCTGCACGGGTAGAACGACTTGCCGACCGCCGACGAGTTGCCGCACCGCGCCGGGAAACAGTTTTGATATTCACGTTCTAATTATAACACATTTTTGAATCATAAAGTTGCGGACAATCCTGCTCATTCCGGGCAGGTCGGGAATTGGACAAACGAAAGCCATCGAAATGTTTTTGAGAATCGTAGCTTACTCCCTTGAAAATACATTAAGTTAGGTTCAATAGCTTCGTTGGTCGATTTCTACGATAAGTTACGTAAAGTCAACAAGATACCAAATTCATTTCGTTTAAATTCAACCATTTCAATAAGTTGACCCATTCCGCACGGATTCCCATAGCGATTTCGCCAGTTTCTCCTACAAACGGCCTCACCACGGAGGTCAAATAGATCCGCCATCGTCTGCGGATTAAAGCTTGGCAGACAAAGAGAGCATAAAGTGTCCACCTTCCGCTTGTGATTTTGCCCAATTGCCAATTACCCATTACAATTCGCCACCTCCTGCTCACCAGTGGTGCCGCAATTGAATGAGAGGGTCGAGACCAGTGGGACAGTTTCATCTTGTCGTTCGTCCGTCGCCGGTTGGAAGGGACGAAAGGCCAAGAGACCGAGATGTTTAGTCCGTAACTTCCGCCCCATGCCGCTCACGATCTGCTTGCCCAAGGTCAGACCAAGCTCACGCAGCTTGGCGTCCGGTTCATCCAAATCTGTGGCGGATGGCCGGTGCTGCGGGATAGAATAAGACTCACGAATGGAGACGTTTCACATTCTCAATTTTGGATGCCGGGCCAGTCGGGCGGACGGGGTTGCCCTGAAGGCTCAGCTCTTGAGAGCTGGGATGACGGAAGCAGGAGACGCTCCGGCGAGCGACGTGGCCGTCATCAACACCTGTACTGTGACCGCAACGGCCGATGCCGAGGTGCGCCAGACGATTCGCCGCATTCACCGGCAAAATCCGCACTGCCGCATCCTCGTAACAGGTTGCTACGCTCAGCGGGCGCCAGAGGAGATTTCGCGCCTTGAAGGCGTAAGCTGGGTGGTAGGCAATTCGCACAAACATCGTGTGGCCGAAATTATTCAAGCCTCGGGGCAGCAACCCCGCGGGCGCAGAGAGGCCACATCTTCAGAAACTGCGGCTGACGTCTGGGTAGGCGAGATTTCCGCCGAGTTCCATTTTCTTGCTGCCGAACCGGATGACCGCACGCGCCCTGTCCTGAAGATTCAGGATGGCTGCAATGCCCGCTGCTCGTTCTGCATTATTCCGGCAGTGCGTGGCCGCAGCCGCAGCCTTCCTCCCGAACAGGTTATTACGCGGCTGCGCGAGTTGGCCGGCGAAGGGTTCCAGGAGGTCGTGCTTTCCGGAATCAATCTGGGCAGCTACGGGCGAGACCTTGCCCCACGAGCGACTTTCCTTGATCTTCTGAAGCGGATTTTGGCGGAAACGCGCATCGCGCGGCTGAGAATCAGCTCCATCGAGCCGATGGACGTGAGTGCGGACCTGATTCGCCTGGTAGCGGGCGAGCCGCGCTTTGCGGACCATTTCCACGTGCCGCTGCAAAGCGGCTCTGACCGAATTTTGCGGCAGATGAACCGGCGGTACTGGACCGCGCAATACGCTGAGCGTATTCTTGCCATCCGAGAGGCCATGCCCTGCGGTGGCATCGGCGCGGACGTCATGGTGGGCTTCCCCGGAGAGACAGCGGCAGATCACGCGGCGAGCGCAAGTTTTATTGATTCGCTTCCCTTCACCTATCTGCACTTGTTTCCTTACTCGGCTCGCCCTTCCACGCCGGCTGCCGTCCGCCGCGACCAGGTGGAAGGCCGCGTAGCGCAGGAGCGCGGCACGGAAATGCGCCGGATGATCGCTCGAAAACGGCAAGACTTTCTTCGATCGCAGCTTGGGCGCACCCTTTCGGCGGTGACTCTCGGCAAATCGCGGCACGGCGAAACCATGGCTTTGAGCAGCAACTACTTGAATCTTTCGCTCGCCGATTGCACGATGGTGGCAAACCGGTTAATTCGCGTTCGCGCCCAGCGGGTGCACGAGGACGGCCTGTGGGGTTATGTCGAGCACGCTCAGCCGCCTGCCTGCGCCGCGGAGAGTAATTGAAGGCCTCATGAGCACTTTACAAACCGAGCCTATTCCCGTTGACGACTACGTCCGTGAAGGTTTCTCTCCGCTCTCGAACCTGGCGCACGGATGGGAGCTCTATACGGCGCTGCTGCTGACGCCGGCCGAGGAACGGACGATGGTCCGCGAGCCGACAGACGCAGTCCCGGAATCCCTTGCGACACGAGTTGGCAAGCTGAGGGTGATTGTGGTGCCCTACATCGGCTGCTTTCAGTCCGGAGACGCGGTGTGCTCTGCAAAGCCATCGGGCGAGACCCACTCTGCGGTTTGGATTGAAGCAGATAGTCGCACCAACCTGGTGCTCGCGTGCCGTGAGCTGGACGCGCACGATACAGGATTCGAACTACTGGCAAGCGTGGCCCAATTGGTTATTCCCAAGCTTACGTCAGGTGAACGCTCCACCTACACGAAAATGATCGAAGAAGAGTTGCACCAGAGAACGCCCGGCGAGATCGACAAAGAAGCGCTTGTGGCCAAGGAAGCGTACCTTGAATCCCGCAGGCGCGGCGGCCGAACAAGCCAGCTCGAAAAATACGTGGAGGCCTCGCTCGTCAGCACGCTCGCGGAATACATGCACGGGCTCTGGCACGATGTACAGATTCGGGTCGGCCTCGAGCACTTGCCTGTGCCGCAGCTTCATCGCCGCATGACGGCGCTGGCCGAAATCTTCCCACCCAACGCCGGATACGAGCTTTTCGACCGCGAGCTTCATAGCTCGTCGTGACCCGCCGTTTCAAAAGATGAGATAGAGCCTGTGCTTGATGTCGGGCCAAAATTCGGCCGCCACGTTAAACAACGCGGTGTCGCCCAGATCGATTCCGGCGCGGTCCAGGCTAGGTCCGAAACCGCGGTCTTGCCTCGGGTAGTAGAGATTGGATGCTGCGGCCGCCAGGACGGTCCCTGCAAGCGCGGAGCTGTAAAAGACCCAACGCCCCGAGTCGGAGTGCGTGACGAAGACTCGGGACACAGCGTAGAAAAGGCGTGTGCCGATAGAACCTTGTCCGAGGCGGAAGTAGCGAGGATCCTGGTGCATGGCAACGGGAAAGAGAAAGTCACCGAAGAAACTGGAAATGTTGGTGTCAAGCTCCATCGACCCAAAACACTTCCAGTAGTCTTCCCCCTCCTTACCGTAGCCACAGAACCCGTCGGCGTGGGAGTATTCAAGCGTTCCTGACTCAAAGGCGTATACGGCCAAACCATAGGGATCGTACACTCCCCGAGCCCATTCATCAAATTTTTGCCGCGGCGTCAGCGGTCTGAAGGTCTTGAGGTAGTTTACATTGAAGGCCGGAATCACCCAAAAGATATGTCCCGGCGAGCCGCGAGTGGCAGTGGAATTATTCTCATTAGCTTCTTGATGTGATGAAGATGACGTCGTTCACAAGCCGCCGAAAGCAGCGAAATGCGACGGACGAGGGGATCGAGCACCGTGCCGACGGAGCGAAACCACATCGCAAGCCTGGCTGCTCAGCACGTTGGAGCAGAAGATTGGGTGCGTCGCTGGCGGCCTGCAGTAAAGAGCATTTGCCGATGACCAGCCGGCTGCAAGGAGCCATAAAATGCGCTCTCCGAGGGTGAGCTTGCGTCTTCCCTGTGTAGCGTTTTCCAACGTGCGTCTCGTTCGCGCAAATCTCCGCGGCCCCCGCCCGATTCCAATGTCATACTGCAGACTAATTCCATCATAGTCGGAGCAGCGCATGCAGGGCAATGAGCCCCTGGGCCTTGTGCGCGTTCGTGAGACGCGACTGTGCACCCGGCGCACCTTCTTCGCGATTTTGTTTTTGCTGGCCTTGCCGTTGCCGTGCGTAGTTGCCGCGAAGGAATACGCCGGAGGGGGATCCCAAGCGTGCTACGGACCGGCACTCGACGATATGTACAACGGCAAATTCGGCAGGGCTCGCAGGCTGCTCGAGTCCTGCACACGGGCTAACCCTGCTGACTACCGCGCTCTGAATTACCTTGCCATGACGCTTCTCGATCAAGAGATGATGCGCGAGGACCTTTTTCGCGGCTCAGTCTTCATGAACGCGGGGGCTGTCTTCCACGCGCAAGTCCAGCCTCTTCCGGCAGGGTTCGACCAGCGGATCAATCAAATTCTGGACAAAGCGCGGTCGCTTGAAACGGCGCGGCTGAAGAAGAACCCGAATGATACGGACGCGCTCTATTGGTTGGGTGTTACCCACAGCCGGCGGGCGGAATTCGATTTTGTCCTGCTTCGCTCATACTTTTCGGCGCTTCATGAGGGCAAGGCGGCTTACCGGATCAACGAAAAGCTCTTGCAGCTCGATCCCCGTTTTGTGGATGCCTACTTCGTTATCGGCCTTGGGAAATACACGATCGGCATGTTGCCGTGGTACGCGAAACTCGTCGTCTCGCTTGCCGGCGTTCACGGGGATGTTTCCGAAGGGATTGCCGACCTGGAGCGCGTCAGCCACACTGGCAACTACGCCCGCGTCGACGCGGAGATCGTTTTGGCCACTGTTTACGAGCGAGAGAAGGAATATCCGAAGGCAGTCGCCCTATTGCGCCAGTTGTTTCGGGAATATCCACAGAATTCTTTGGCGCTCCTCGAAATCGCTCGCATCCAGAGGCTGCAGGACAACTGGAAGGCAGCGGCGGAGACCTATGATGCGGCGGCTGCAAAGTTCGCACGAGCACAGAACCCTCTTATCCCCCGCGCCACCATCCTTTACCGGGCTGGCCAGGCCCACGAGCACTTGGGTGAATGGCAAAGGGCCTTGGAACTCTACGACGAGGCGGGCAGGATTCCCGGCCACCCTCGGGACAAGTACCGCGCGATCCTGGCCGCCGCCCGGCTCAACCAGCGATTGAATCGTCTCGACGAAGCGAAGCGTCAATACCAGATCGTAGCGGGCGCAGTTCCCCATACCGACATGGGCAAAGAGGCCCGGCGCGCGCTGCGAGCGCTGGATTTTTGACGCTCGTTCTTCGCCCGGAGTATACTCAAAACGTTGTGAAGCGGCGTCTCATACGAATGCTCGTCCTGTTTTGGCTGGTCTGGTACGTGACCGGGCCGGTGTGCGAAACGTTTGACTATTGGGATCCGCCCCGGCAGGAACTCCACGATGTGCTCTTTTACGGCGGGGGCGGCATCACTCTGGTCGCTGTTGGCTTCGCGATTTCGATTGCCCTCTTTCACAAGCTGCGTGAACGATGTGCGTGCCCGCCGCAAGCTGGACGAATCAGCGTCCGGCCACCTGCCACGCTCCCTGCGGATCTCGTGAATCTTCTTCTCTTGCCGGCCGCGTTTATTCACCCTCCTCCGGCCCTTCTCAGAATTTAGAGTCCTTTTCTCCCCGGAGAACAGAACTTTAACAGGTTGCTGAAAGACTCCTGAAGACAGGCGTAGCGGCGACTTTACGTCGCCACAGCTCCGATGTTTTCAGTGAGCCCATGGCGGGGTAAGCCCGTCGCTACACGCTTTTCAGCAGCCTACTGAGCGGCGTGCGTAATTTTCAGGAGCGGTGCAGGCACGTGCCGCCGGGCGTACCCGAGCGATCCGCTCGCTAAGTGTTGCGCCCTTTCTCGGTACGTTGCGCGAAAGCGCGCCACCTTTCCGCCTGCCCTGACGAGGAGTACCGGCAATGAAACGCATTTTCGTTGTGTCCTTGGGCCTGCTGCTTACCGGCGCGTGCAGGTTTCAAGCCTATCACCCGCAGCCGATTGCGCCCGCGCAAACCGCCGAGCGCATTGAAGCTCGCTCGCTACAAGACTCCGGCCTCAAGCGATTCATCGAGAAAAGCTTGAACGGTTCGGTCGAGTGGCCGCCTCGGATATGGAACCTTCGTCTGCTCACGCTGGCGGCGCTTTATTTCAGCCCCGCCATCCAGACTGCGCGGGCTCAAGCAGCCGCCGCGCAGGCCGGCGTGGTGACAGCCGGAATGAAGCCCAATCCCACGCTCGACTTTTCTCCTGGCGTCCCGAATCCTTATCTGATCACCGCGGACTTCCTTTTTCCAGTCATCACTCACGGAAAGCGTCGGATCCAGATCAAAGAGGCGAAAGACCTCAGCGTAGCGGCGCGGCTGAACCTGGCGCAGACAGCGTGGACGGTGCGCAACGGCGTGCGCTCCGCGCTGATAAATGAGCTGGCCGCCGAGCACAGCCTGGCCGTGCTTCACACTCGACTCGCAATGCGCGAGAAACGGCTCACGCGCCTCGAAGGAAAACTGGCGGCAGGTGAAATCGCAAGGCCCGTGGTGGCCACGTCGCGTCTGAACCTGATCAACGTCCAACTCGCCGAGCAGACAGCTCAGGGCCGGGTATTCCAGGCTCGCGCGGCGCTCGCAGCGGCGATAGGAGTGCCGACGGCGGGCCTCACCGGCTGCCACTTTGGCTGGAAAGGCTTCGACCAGCTTCCTTCGGTTGCCTCGCTTTCCCCGGTGCGCATCAAGCGAGCGGCTGTGCTTAACCGGCTCGACGTGCGGATGGCGCTTGCCGAGTACCGGGCCTCAGAAAAAGCCCTGCAACTCGAGATTGCGCGCCAATACCCCGACTTCGCGATTGGCCCGGGCTACCAATACGAGGAGGGCAACAGCTACTTCGCTCCTTCGTTTGGCCTTCAACTTCCAATTTTCAACAAGAACCAGGGCCCCATAGCGCAGGCCGCGGCGCTCCGCAAGGAGGCCGCTGCCAACCTCGTGGCGACGCAGGCCCGCGTCATTGCCCAAAGCGAGCAGGCCTTGGCGGCGTATCGCGCCGCTTACGCGCAGATGAAGGCATCGCAGGAGGCGCTCGTGAACCTGCGCGAAGTTCAGGTACCTCTCGCGCGCAAATCGGTTGCCGTCGGCGAGGCGGACTGGCTGACGCTGAACGCCGTCGAGCTTGAGAGGTCAGCAGCCTCAAGCGTGTGGCTGAGCGAGGTCTTTCAAGCGCAGTCCGCGCTCGGGCAGCTTGAAACCGCCGTCGAGCGGCCGCTTGATAAGGAAGACTCAGCGCCTCTGGTTGTGACTACCGAAACAGGCGTTGCCGGCGGCCACGCGGTCGCCGTGAATACCGTGAGTTCCAACAAAAAGGGAGGAAGACCATGAAAGCATTGAAACGGCTATTCGGCGTCGCGCTCTGGTCGCTCGACGGCGCCCGGCAGGCGCTGGGTCAGCTCGAAGATGCCGTGGAACGCCCGCTTGGGGCAAGCACTGTCGCGTCAACCCATCCCGCCGTCTCCCAGGATCTACAAAAGGAGGACCAATGAAAAGGAGATTTCTGTTTGTCGTTGCCGGGGCGCTCGGACTTTTTGCCATTTTCTTTATACGCAGTCTGGCGGGCACGCCCGAGCGTCAACCGAACCACCAAACCCAGTCCGCCGCAACAGCGCCAGGAGCGAAAGTGGAAAACGGCCAGGCCGCCATTCGTCTCGACCCGAAAACACAAGAGCGCCTGGGAATCCGCGAAGCCCATCCCCAGGCGGCCCGCGAACGAAAGCAAATGACGCTTCCGGCTATGGTGCTGCCGGTGCAGAATCTGGCCAGCCTAGTGTCCGCTTATGAAATGGCGACCGCCCAGTTGCAAAAGGCGGAAATCACCGCCAGTGTTTCCGAACGTGAATACGCGCGGCTTGAAAAGCTTTACAGCGACCAGCAGAACGTCTCCGCCAAGGCCGTGCAGGCTGCGGAAGGCGTTTACCGCGGCGACCAGGTGGACGTAGAGTCGGGGCGTCAGAACCTTTCCCTTGCCCTTGCGGCCGTCCGGCAAAGCTGGGGCGACGCCATTACCGGATGGCTGGCGCACGGCCGGGAAAATCTCCAGCGCGTGATCCGGCGGGAGGACGTCCTGATTGAGATGACTCTGCCGCCGGGCGAGCCGTTCGCTGCCCCGCGCCGCATTGAGTTCAACCTGCCTGCGGGCGGGCGCGCTTTTGCCCGCTTCGTCTCGGCGTTTCCGCAAGTCGACCCGCGCGTCCAGGGCGTTGGATATCTCTACGTCACGAGGGCACGTCCGGGACTAGCTCCCGGAATCAACCTTGTCGCGCATTTCGGCGTGGGCGCGCTCAAGAGCGGCGTCATCATTCCGTCGAGCGCGGTTGTGTGGCTGCACGGCAAAGCCTGGGCGTACGTGGATACGGGGCAGGAGACCTTCGCGCGGCGTGAGGTATCGACGAATATACCCACGCCCGGCGGATGGTTTGAGGCGCGCGGCTACGCGCCCGACGACCCAATCGTAACGAAGGGTGCGGAGCAGATTCTTGGCGTGGAACTCATGCCCCCGCCGTCATCCCATCCACCGGCCAAGCAAGGAGACGGCGACTAACATGTTGAAAGCCATCGTTCACTTCGCTCTCAACCGCAAGGGAATCGTTCTGGCGCTGGCGATCGCTCTTCTGAGTTACGGGGTTTATTCGCTGACACAGGCCAAGTACGACGTCTTCCCTGAATTCGCGCCGCCGGTTGTCTCGATCATAACCAATGCTCCCGGCCTCTCGCCCGAGCAGATGGAACTGCTGGTGACGCAGCCCATCGAGTTTGCCATTTACGGCGTTACGGGCATCCAGTCGATGATGTCGAAATCCATTCAGGGCCTCTCGCATGTGCAGGTGGTTTTCAATCCCAGCAGTAACGTTTACCTCGACAGGCAACTGGTATCCGAGCAGTTGGCCACGATCGAAGGTCGATTGCCTTCCGGCGTTCAGGCGCCGCTCATGTCGCCTCTGATGAGCTCGACTGGCGATGTGTTGGAAATGGGGATGACTTCCAGCACCATTTCGCTGATGCAACTGCGGACCGCCGCCGACTGGGTTCTTAAGCCGGCCCTGCTCGCCGTGCGCGGCGTGACGAATGTCGCCATCTGGGGCGGCCAGATCAAGCAGTATCAGATTCAGTTTATTCCCCGGCGGCTGGAGCAATACGATCTGAGCGTGAACCAGGTGCTGGCCGCGGCGCGGCGTGCGACGGGGGTGCGCGGCGGGGGTTTCATTGCCACTGCGAACCAGCGCTTCATCCTGCGACCGGAGGGGCAGTCGCTCACCACTGGGGAACTGGCCAGAACGGTTCTGGTGCACTACAACGGCGTGAACGTGACGCTCGGCCAGGTGGCGCACGTGGCGGAGGCACCTCAGCCGGCCATCGGGGCCGCGCTCGTGAATGGAAAGGCGGGTATCATCCTGCGGGTGAATGAGCAGTATGGAGCCAACACGCTTGCCGTTTCGGAACGGATCGACCAGGCGCTTGACGGCCTTCGGCCCACGCTGCGCCGCCAGGGCATTCACCTGGACGTGAACCTCTTTCGCCCCGCCAGTTTCATTCAGGCCGCCCTCAGCAACCTCCGCTCATCGCTCAGCATCGGAGCCATCCTGGTGATCATCGTCATCTTTCTTTTCCTTTTCGATTTTCATACAGCGGCAATGTCCTGCACGGCCATTCCGCTTTCGCTGCTGGCCGCGGTCACGGTGATGGACCACATGGGTTACACGCTCAACACCATGACGCTCGGCGGCCTGGCCATTGCCATCGGCGAGGTGGTAGACGACGCGGTGATCGACGTGGAAAACATCCTTCGCCGCCTGCGCGAAAACCGCCATTTAACGAATCCCCGGCCTGTCATTCCTGTCATCCTTGACGCTTCCATTGAGGTACGTAGCGCCGTCGTCTACGCGACTTTTGCGGTGGCCCTGGTGTTTGTTCCCATCCTGATGATGAGCGGTACCGCGGGCGCCATCTTCCGGCCGCTGGGCGTCACCTACATTCTCTCCGTCATGGCTTCCTTATTGGCGGCGCTCACCGTCACGCCGGCCCTCTGCCTGATTCTTCTAAGCCGGAAGACCCTGGCCAAGCAGGAGCCGCCGCTGGTGCGGTGGCTGAAGGCGGGTTATCGCCACGTTCTGCTGTTTGTCGAGCGCGTGCCCGCGCTGGTTGTGGTAGGCGTGGTGGCGCTGACCGTCGCCGGGCTCGCCGTGCTGCCCACATTCCACTCCTCCTTTCTGCCGCCCTTCCACGAAGGGGAGTACGTTGTCCACATGGTTGGCGTGCCGGGAAGTTCGCTGGCAGATGCGCTCCGTGTCGGGAAGCAGGTCAACCGTGCGCTGATGAATGCGCCCTACGTCGCGACGGTCGGACAGAAGGCCGGCCGCGCCAGCCTCTCCTCAACCCGCGGTCCCTACCAGAGTGAGATCGACGTGGCCCTCAAGCCGCACCTCAACGGCGCGCAGAATGAAGCGGCGTTGGCGGGCATTCGCCAGTCGCTCAGGGACTTTCCCGGCCTTACGTTTACCGTCAACACCTTTTTGAAGGAAAGGATGGAAGAGATTATTTCCGGCTACAGCGCTGCCGTCGTGCTCAACCTTTACGGGCCGCACCTGAGCGTCCTCGACCGGAAGGCGCAGCAGGTGGCCCAGGTGCTTCGCTCGATTCCGGGCGCCCGGGCGGTGCGGATTCAGTCTCCTCCGGGGACGCCGCAGGTAATCGTCCGGCTGCTGCCCTCGCAGCTTGAGCGTTGGGGCTTTCAGCCGGTCTCCGTGCTCGATTCGGTTCAGACGGCCTTTGGCGGGCTCGATGTGGGGCAGGTGTATCAGGGCAATGAAGTCTTTAACGTGAACGTGATGCTCGATCCAGTGAGCCGGCGAAGCCCGACCGACGTTGCCGCGCTGCCGCTCAGAAGCCCGGCAGGGAATTACGTCACGCTCGGCAAGATTGCCGATGTGTACGAGCGGTCCGGACGCTACGTGATCCTGCACAACGGCGGCCGCAGAGTGCAGACCATTACGATGAACGTCGCCGGGCGCAGCGTCAATTCCTATGTCCAACAGGCACGCCAGGAGATTCTGGCTAAGGTGACGCTTCCCGCCAACGCTTACTTTCGGTTCACCGGGACAGCGGAAGCGGCGGCGAAATCGCACCGGGAACTGCTGGTGCACGCGGGGCTGGCCGCGCTGCTGATCGTCATCCTGCTCTCCGTGGTGATGATGAACTACCGGAACCTCCTGCTGGTCCTGGTGAATCTGCCGTTCGCGCTGGTGGGCGGCGTCCTGGTTGCGTTCATCACCTCCACAGCGCTTTCGCTGGGAGCCCTGATCGGTTTCATCACGCTGTTTGGCATTACCCTGCGCAATTCCATCATGCTGATTTCACACTATGAGCATCTGGTGTCAGAAGAGGGCATGAGCTGGGGCCTGGATGCCGCCATCCGCGGCGCTTCCGAACGCCTGGCACCCATCCTGATGACGGCAACCGTCACCGGACTTGGCTTGCTGCCATTGGCGCTCGGCACCGGCGACCCCGGCCGGGAAATCGAAGGGCCCATGGCAATTATCATCCTGGGCGGGCTCATCACGTCGACCCTGCTCAATCTGCTCGTGTTGCCCACGCTTTCTTTGCGGTTTGGCCGCTTTGCGCCGCGCCAGCAAGTGTAGCGCGTCGATGAGGGAGCGGAGGGAGTTGAGAGTTTGTACTCGCCGGTCGTGTCCTAATCTGAGAGTAGCGCCAGCCTTCAGGCCGACACTTGAGGAGCTAAAGCTCGGCGCTACTCCTGAAATTAGGACACCACCTACTCGTCCGGTAGATTGGCTAGATAATGCGACGAGGCCAAGCTTGATTTCGGCTCATATTTTTTCAGCGTCGGCCGTTTGTTTATTTAGCTTGTTTTCTATAACTTATATTAATTGGGGACGGCTCCCTAGCCCTTGTAAGTTTTTCATTCTAAATGACGTAATCCATATATTCCTGAACAGCTTGGCTTTGCTTTTGGGTTTGGTCGTCATAAGCAAATTCTAATGTTGTTTGTTT
>JAKAWG010000132.1 GCA_021817045.1 Acidobacteriota bacterium | reverse complement strand
CGAAACCGCACGGCGTCTGGCGGTAGAAACTTGGTTACAGAGAAACGAACTGTTCACCGTCTCTCAGAACCCCAAAGTGTTACCCACTTTCTCCGAAAAAAGCGCTCATTATTAGGTTGCCCCCACAATACCGTGGTTACGCACCGGAGCAACGTGATGCGGAAACTAGGCGTCCACTCTGCGGCCGAGCTCGTGCGCTGCGCGATTCGCAACAACCTGGCCAAAGCTTAGATTGAAACTGCGCTTCCTCCGTCCAGGAGGGTTTCCGGCTTCACAGGAGATCGCGTTTACACTACTGCCATGCCTCGACAGAGCGCAGGCTTAGTCATGTTTCACAGATACTCTGGCCGGCTGGAAGTGCTTCTGGTACATCCGGGTGGACCACTCTGGGCCAAGAAAGATTATGGTGCGTGGAGCATTCCCAAAGGTGAGGTACCAGCCGGAGAATCCGCGCTCTCGACTGCCAAAAGGGAATTCGAAGAAGAAACAGGTATGACGCCTTCGGGCGATTTCATCCACTTGGGGACCGTACAGCAAAAGGGGTCGAAAGACCGTGGAAGTCTGGGCTTTTGAAGGAGATTCTGACCCTGGCTCAGTCAAGAGCAACACGTTTGTTTTAGAATGGCCCCCGCACTCGGGAACGAGACAGGAGTTTCCCGAGATCGACCGTGCCGCGTTTTTCGAGATCGAAGAGGCGAAAATGCGTATTAACTCGGCGCAGACCGCATTCTTATCTACCCTTGCTCAGATCCTGAGGGACCGTCTGCGAGCGCCACTCTAGCCCTTCGTCCATAACCGGAGGGGTCGTCATGCCCAGCCCGCTGGCTTGCGCGACGGCTACCGTCTTGCCAGGTTATAGACATGATCCAGGTCGAGATCTCTCTGGGCTCCCCAGCCCCGGCTGCCCGCCGGGATTGAGGGCCGGAACATTTCATAGAGCTCAAAAGCGTGCTCGGCAAGCTCCCGGCGGAGTACGATCCAGCAAGTTGCTCCATTGCTTTCCGTGCATCGTCGAATCGCTCGCCGAATTTGGTTTCGACATATCGCTCGACGCTTGGAGAAGAAATCGGGTGCCCGTTGCTCAGTGCACGCAGTCCTTCCGGGCTTTGAACCGCAGGTACGACTCGGTGCAGCAGATCAACGTGAACTGTCTTGCCGCGCTGGGTTTGACGGCGGCGTGCTCGCTCTGCTTCGGGAGTTGGCTTGTAGAGTCCAAGGCTCACGCCTTTGCTGTAGGCGTTTAGCCCGGCGACGGCACGGCCCAGCGTAAGAGCCTCCTGCCAATCGAAGCCCAGGCGCTTGGCAACTACCGCCGCCCACAACGTCAGCACTGGAGCTCGATTGATCTTGATCACGTCGACCATTGCTCCATCGAACCCGATATCCCGGGGAACGGGGCTCAAGTTTTCGGCCGGCTGAGGCCAGAACCGCCTTTAGGAAGGTTTGGCTCATTGCACCTGCGGTGCGCTGACAGCCCGTCTTCAGCCGGGTTCGATGTGTGGATCATAACACAGCGATCATGCGAAGGTTTGGATTCTGCCACAGCCGGAAAACGAAGTCATGAGTTCTCCTGGGAAGGATCGACGTGTTGGATCTGTGGTTCGCAGCGGTCAATCCGCCGAAAGTGATCTGAGTGCCTGGTTGCGACAACTCGATGTGCCCATGTACCGTCGATGTCCGAACCTGACATTTGTATAATGATTTGAGTAGAAACGATTGGTGTGGCTCGAGCTGAGCCAAAAGATGAAGGGGTGACCCATCCTCCGATATTTCGATGGCGGACCAAAGGAGAAGCCGATGCCCCATCTGTTTGAACGCTTGGCGCTTCGCGACGTGGAGCTTTCCAATCGCATCACTGTCTCACCCATGTGTCAATATTCGAACGATCGCGGCTTTGCCAACGATTGGCACTTCGTTCATCTTGCCAGCCGCGCCGTCTGTGGAGCGGGTCTGGTGTTCACCGAAGCGGCGGCGATCCTGGCGGAAGGCCGCATCAGTCCGCAGGATTTGGGCATCTGGAGCGATGATCACGTTGAACCCTTGGCGCGTATTGTTCGTTTCATGCACGAACACGGTAGCGTGGCCGGAATTCAGTTGGCGCACACCGGACGCAAAGCGAGCACCTACCGTCCTTGGGAAGGTCACGGCGCTGTGCTCGAGGCTGAGGGAGGTTGGCCAGTCGTGGGGCCTAGCTCTTTGGCTTTTGCGGATGGCTTTTCCGTTCCGTCGTCGCTGAGCGAGCATGATATTCGCAGGGTCATTGAAGCGTTTGGCCAGGCGGCGTGCCGGGCTTGCGAGGCTGGCTTTCGAGTTATTGAAATTCACGCTGGGCATGGCTACCTGTTGCACGAATTCCTCTCTCCGCTCAGTAATCGGCGCGAGGACCACTACGGCGGTTCGTTCGAGAACCGGATACGATTGCTGTGTGAAGTGGTCCGAACCGTGCGCAGCGTCTGGCCTGAACGGTATCCGCTGTTCACGCGAATTTCCGCGACCGACTGGGTCGAAGAAGGCTGGGACGTCGAGCAGTCAGTCGAGTTGGCGCGTCGACTTGCGAACCTCGGTGTAGATGTGATCGATTGCTCTTCCAGTAGCGTTGTGCCACAGGCAGAAATTCCAGCCGGCCCGGGTTACCAGGCTCCTTTCGCAGAGCGAATCCGACGCGAAGCCGAAGTGCTGACCGGAGCGGTGGGCTTTATTACTTCGCCGGCACAGGCCGATCATGTCATCCGGAGCGGGCAGGCTGATCTTGTCCTGCGTGCACGCGAGATGTTGCGAGACCCTTATTGGCCCTTGCGGGCTGCGCATGAGTTGCACTGCCCCGTATCTTGGCCGGTGCAATATCTGCGGGCCGCCCCGGCAGGTGCTCAGACCCGCGCCGCGCTGGACCTCCCACGACTCGAGCGCTGTTTTGCCGAGCATCATGCCGTCGTAGGGCGGGAACAGGACCGGTAATATATGAAAGCCTGCATTCTTCACTCACCAGGACCCGTCGAAACCAATCCCCTCATCTATGAAGAAACTCCTGATCCTCGCCCGCGCGAGGACGAAGTTCTGATGCGGGTCCACGCCTGCGGCGTTTGCCGAACGGACTTGCACGTAGTCGAGGGAGAACTACCGCCTCGAAAATCACCAGTCATTCCCGGTCACGAGGTGGTAGGCATGGTCGAGAAGATCGGCGAGAGGGCGAGTCGATTTCGTGTTGGAGCGCACGTGGGCATCGCCTGGCTGCATCGCACCTGCGGCGTCTGCGAATACTGCCATGCCGGCAGAGAGAACCTGTGCGAAAGCCCAACGTTTACCGGCTATTCTGCAGACGGAGGCTACGCCGAGTACGCAGTGGCGCCCGAGAAATTTGTCTATCCCATCCCCGAGGGTTTTGCTGACGAGCAGGCCGCGCCTCTTCTTTGCGCCGGCATCATCGGCTTCCGAGCGTTGCGGCTTTCTGGAATCCAGCCAGGTGGAAAGCTGGGATTTTATGGGTTCGGCGCGGCAGCGCACGTGGCGATCCAGGTGGCGAGATATTGGAAGGTCGACGTCTTTGCGTCCACTCGAGATGAGCGGCATCAAAAGCTCGCCCTGAAACTCGGAGCAAAGTGGGCAGGCGGTACGTTCGATGAACCGCCGGAAAAACTGGATAGCGCCATTGTTTTCGCCCCCGCTGGGGAGATCGTTCCTGCCGCCCTGAAGGGATTAAAGAAAGGTGGTGTCTTGGCGCTTGCCGGCATCCACATGAGCTCTATCCCTCCTCTGGATTACAATCTTCTTTACCACGAGCGTGTTGTGCGCAGCGTGGCGAACAATACCCGCGAGGATGGCGAGGAGTTTCTTCGCCTGGCGGCGGAGATCCCCATTCGCACTGAAGTTCAGCTATTCCAAATGGCGGATGCGAACAGGGCGCTTAACGCTCTGAAGCACGATGCGATTCAAGGCGCGGCGGTGCTTCAAGTTCTAGCGCAGTCAAAGTGAAACTCGCCCGTTACCCGAGCATGGGTTGTGGCACTCTTGATACGCCCGATGCGTGGCACGTTTTAGTCGAGGGTGGGGCGTGTCCCGAAAAGGCGACTGGCGTAAGCCTCGACGAAAGCTCCGCTCGGTTGTTGACACGAATTCAGTAACTTCTACAATGCTTACCTAAATCTCATAGGTCGACAACGATGTCCGACTGCGGCTGCGAGCAGCAGGTGAGCAGATCGCCTTCAGCCGGCGGCTCCACCGGCTCTGGACGGTAGCTGACCGAGCCGGAGACGAGCCCACTCTCACACGTACGACAGACTCCCGTCCGGCAAGACCACCTTGCCGGGACATCACACGCCTCGGCGAGTTCGAGGATGCTCTGGAAAATTGGGCTCCAGCGGGTCGTGATACCGCTGCGCGCGAACGAAACGAGCGGCCCCGATGATGTAAGTCCGGCCGGCCGATGGGGTCGGCGAATTGCAGTGGGTACAATCCCCGGAGTGAGCGAGTCGCCCGGTCCGAAGACTTCTTTGTGAACCCGATCGGGCCGGACCCCGAGGCGAATGAGACCGGTGCTGAGATCGCGAAGGAAGCCCGAAGGCCCGCAGAGATAGAAGTCGGCGCCGCTGGGAACACCCAACGCATCAACTGCCTCGGGGCTCCAGCGTCCAACGGCGTCGAAATCCACGCCTAGCCTGTCCGTCGGACTCGGTCGGCTGTACCGCACAAAGCTGTGACTGCGTGGCAGGGAACGAACGAGTTCCCGCACTTCGATCGCGAATGGATGTTCGGCCCGGTTCCTTGCGCCGTATAACCACCAGATCTCACGGCGGGAGACGTCGGCCGCGAGAGCGTGCAGCATCGCGAGGACCGGGGTCACCCCCACCCCGGCACTGAGCAGGACAATCGGCCCTCCGCCATCGCGCAGAATGAATGTGCCCCTCGGCGCGCCCACGCCGACGTGGTTAAAGATGTAGTTACTGGCCACGCCATTCAGCTCGCGCCTGACGGTCAACTGGTAACGGTCCGCGCGGGGTGCACCCGACAGGGAATAACTGCGCAGCAGCGGTGGTGCGTCGTGGCTGGGGCCAAGCCGCACCGCAACGAACTGGCCTGGCAGAGGCTTTGCGAGCGGAGGGCCATCGGCTGCTTCCAGGGTCAGAGACAATGCCGTCGCGCTCTCCCAATCCAATCGGACGACGCGGAGTTTCCGAAAGCCCGGCCGCGCGAGCGGAGGACTGGGTTGCGGCGCCAGGCCGGGATTGCCCGAGGAAGGGCCGACGCCGTGCGCCTGATCGAAGAGAGCGCGGAAAGATTCTTTCCAGCCGGCGCTCAGTGCGGGGACCCAGAGCGCACGCTCCAGATCGGCGACCGGATGACCGGGAAGATACAGCAACGCGTCAACGTCGGTGACTGTCATTCGCTCAAGTCCATCTGCAACCTTGACGATTTCGTCGCCCGCACCAACCTCTCCTTCCTGAAGTACTCTGAAATAGAAGCCCGGCCGGTGATGCGATACCAGCAATGAGGCCATCTTCGGCTCATCCATTCGGATTCAGATCCGGTAGCAGGTCACGCGTGGCTGTGTTATCTCAAACAGAGCGCCACCGATCCTGTAGCGATCGCCAACGCAGACCTGATCGTCTGGCAGACCCTCGACGGTAAAGTTTTCGCCAAACTGACCGTGCGTAAATCTGGTACGACTAAGCTGAGCTTCCCAGTACCGGTATGATTCGATTTGGTACACGAAGACCGCCCGGTGTTCGCCGCCGTGTGCGTTGAGGTCACCTTGCGCATCGCCGACCACATTCAGTCGCTTGACCAGCCGGCGACCAGCAACGGGATGCTTCCACACAGACGTTATGGACCGTGCGGCCGTGCCACGCAACGTCGCGCGGGAGATCTACGTTGACTGCCAATAATCTATCCATTACGTGCTGCCATCGATAGATGTCGAACTTGCAAACGATTGATCAAGAGAACGGGTGTTTGACACCGGCGGACCTTCACGTGGCCAACCGCAGCATAGAGAGCCTACCCCAGGTTGACTGCAGCAGGAACTCAGCGGGTCAGGTATAGAGCGCCAAAATGTGAGCTTGCCATCCATTGCAGCGGGGGTTTGCTCGCGGCGCGCTCGGCAGCACGGAGGCAGCCAGCAGAACCAAACAATATCCATTAAGCTTCCAAGCATATGTGAATTGTGAATCGGAGCCAAGTCGATCCGCGCCGGAGGCCTCTCGTGAATGTCCCGATACCTGCCGTCCGGGATCCGAATAGCAATTCGAAGCCATTCCCCTCGACCGTCGGGAGAACGCCGGATCAGGCTATGGCGCGGACCGATCTCAGGTTCCTTAATCGCGGCCTCCAGATGTTTGACTTCAGCCTGTGCATGCCGAGCTTGCCTCCAGACCAGACCTTTCGCCTGACTCTCTCCGTCGCGTCGAGAGCCGCGAATCCAGACTGGTCGAGAAAGCCTCCATGCAAGTTTGAAGGAACGACACAGCCGTTACAGTGAAAACGCAGTAGTTGACCGGTCCTTGATTCCGAGCCGGCAAGCCATACCGAACGCAATCCCCAACGCGAGCAGTTCACTGAAGATCGCCGTGATCCGAGTGCAGCAGTTCAGGACGAAGGTGATTCTGAAAGCGATCCCGAAAATTGTCACGATCCAGCCGGCCGGCAGAATTCAAACTGACTGGACATCAGGATTAAGCGTGCCCACGGGGTCAAGATAATTGGGCAATTTTCCAGCAAGCAAGATATGATGCTCCAGCCCGGCCCCCGGATTCCAAAACGGTCGGCAACGGCGAAAACAACGGCAGAGACGACACCAAGCCACGCGCTACTGCGCAACGCGGCCACCGCAGGCGTTGCGCTTCCCAGCCGCTGTGATGACATCTCACGTAATCCGTGAGGCTCAGTGCCGGTATCTTGATCCCTCCGACCGCTGCCGTGGTTGGCTCGCCGTCATCAAATATCCCATGATACGATTTTGGGGTCGAGGCCTCGCTTCGGCGAATTGAATTATTCGGGCGGTGAAGGCATAAAGCTTATGGCAGCTTTGGCGCACATCCTCGCACTTGTCATGGCTGGCGGGCGAGGGGAACGGCTCCAGCCTCTCACTCGCGACCGCGCTAAGCCTGCGGTACCGTTCGGCGGAAGCTACCGCATCATCGACTTCGTCCTAAGCAACCTGGTGAACTCTGGCATCACGTCCATCTACATCCTTACTCAATATAAGATGCAGCCCATCATTGAACACCTGCACCGGGGATGGGTCCATCGGTTGGGCGGGCCGCGAAGTTTTATTGAGGCCGTGCCCGCTCAGATGCAGATCGGCAGGGACTGGTACCGAGGGACAGCGGATGCCGTCTATCAGAACTCAAACGTGATTCGGCAGTTCGAACCGGACGTGGTCGCGATTTTTGGCGCGGACCATATTTACAAGATGAACATTCACCAGATGGTGGATTTTCACCTGGAGGTCGGAGCCAAGGCGACCGTGGCTTGCATACCAGTACCACGTTCTGAGGCCTCGGCATTCGGTATCATGAAGGTCAACGAGCGGAACCGCGTCGAAACGTTCATAGAGAAGCCAGCCGACCCACCCTACATTCCGGGTAAGCCTGAAGTCTGCCTGGCCTCGATGGGCAACTACGTTTTTGAACCCAAAACCTTGATGGAAGTCTTGACGGAAGGAGCCGCAACTGGCAAAGAGGCCTATGATTTCGGACGTGACGTTTTTCCTCTGATGACCAAAGCCGACGTTGCTTATGCATATAACTTCATCCAGAACGGCGTGCCCGGTCCCGGAAAGAGTGAAGAGGCACCGTATTGGCGGGATGTCGGCACCATCGAGGCTTATTTTGAAGCCAATCTTGATCTCAAAGAAGTCGAGCCCAAGCTAAACCTTTACAACTGGAAATGGCCGATTATGACGACCAGCTTTTATGACCCGCCGGCCAAATTTGTGTTTGACGAGACCGGCCGCCGCGGCGAGGCGGTGCAGTCAATCGTTACGGCGGGATGTATCGTGGCAGGAGGTTACGTCAAGGACTCTATCCTGGCCCGAAACGTCTTCCTGGACGCAGGGAGTGAAGTCCTGGAATCTATTCTTCTCGATAATGTCTATATCGGCCCCGGCGCCCGTGCGCGAAGAGCGATCATCGATAAGAACGTCCGAATCGGCACAGGGCAAACTGTGGGCTATGATGCTGAGTCTGATCGACAGCAATATCACGTGTCGAACACGGGAATTGTCGTTGGGCTAACGACCAGATCATGAGCGAAATTTCCTGATGAAAATGGGTGACACTCCAAAGCCTAGGTTCCGGGAAGGAACCGAAAGGGGTGTTAGCGATGGAAGGCAACGAGGGAGTTGAGAGGAGG
>JAKAWG010000131.1 GCA_021817045.1 Acidobacteriota bacterium | reverse complement strand
GAATTTCCGCGCACGAGGTTCTCCTGTTTTTCAGAAATTCGCCGCCCCAACCGCGGCGTTCGAGCTTCGTGCGTACTCCTGTGCATTCAAAGTTCCAAACAAGAAGTTTTGCAGCATCCTGCTAGGCCTAACCAACTGGTATTCACCGTCGTATGACCCTGAGACGCGGCTTCTTTATGTAGCTACCAGCACCGAGTGCGATGTCTTCTACGGCGCGTCGGAAACGTATCGTGCTGGACATGATTTTATCGGCAGCGTCTACCTCCCACGGCCCGGCGAAAGACCTTCGGGCGCCCTTGAGGCTCTCGATCCTTTCACCGGCCACAGGCAATGGCAGTTCAAGTACTTCTCGTCCCCAAATGGCGGGGCGCTATCGACTGCCGGAGGTTTGGTGTTCGCCGGCGATTCTGATGGGAATTTTATCGCGCTCGACGCGCGCACGGGGCAGGACCTCTGGCATGTCCAGCTTGGCGCTGCCGTCTACTCTGCTGCCATTACTTATTTGCTGGACGGCAAGCAATATGTCGTTATACCCACCGGCGCGGCGCTCTTCGCGTTTGTCTTCCCGCCAGAGTAATTCCCGCAGGAGAGCATCAGGAAACCTCGATAACGGCATCGGCGTTGTCAAGCCAATTCCGCAAAATTGACGGCGGAAGAAAGGCGAAAATGTTTGGTCCGCCAAATTGGCACAACCTCCTTGGTTTTAGCAGCTTGCTTGAAATCCTGTGCAACTTTACGTACTTGTGTTGCAATTTGGCCATTGTAGCTTCTGCGATCTCGCGAAGCGAGAGGCTTTGTCAGCTGTTACCCCGTAGATCATCCCACGGAGAAGAGCGCCTCACTTTGCGGAATGCCCTTTTTGATGCCGACAAATAGTCCCTTTGGGAAATCGCAGTCCCAGAAAACCGGCGTCTGATGCGCCAGCCCCGAATTTCTGAACCGCTCTCACTTCACCGTGAATTCGTAGTCGCCGGAGCCAACCTCAAGCAGAACGGCCCCATTTTCATTTCGCAACCATTTCACTCCGGGTGCGCTCGCGGCGGTCTTTCCGCCTTCCAATACATGGCGCACGTCGCTGGCTGGCACGTAGACTACGGCCGTGGTGTTTTCTGGCACGCTCGTTTCCAGCCGGAAGCCCTTGTCGTCCTTCCACCACGCGCTGCGGATCAATCCGTACATCGAAGTGTACCGTGCACGCACCCAAGTCAAGTCGCCCACTGGGTGTGGCTGAATGACAATCCGCCGGAAGCCCGGAGCTTGAGAGTTGGCGTTGATACCCGCAAGGTATTTGTAAAACCAAGCGTCCACGGAGCCCATCATTGGGTGATTGTGCGAATTCATGCCGGCCCCGGCCAGATTTTCCCATCGTTCCCACAACGTTGTGGCCCCATTCGCCAGCATATAGCCCCAGCTCGGGTACGTTTTCCGGGTTACGATTTCATAAGCAAGGTCAGCCCTGCCGTGTGCGCCGAGCGCTTCGATCAAATACTTCGTGCACAGGTTTCCGGTCGTAAGGTGTCCGTCCGCTGCTTTGACATTCTTAGCCAGGTTTTCGACAACGCGCGGAACTTGTTTTTGAGGTACTAACCCGAGGAACAGCGCAAAGGAATTGGCGGACTGATCGTTGTTCCCGTATGCGCCAATTTCACTGTTGAAATACATGCGGTTGAACGCGGCCGCGGTTCTTTGCGCGAGGGTATCGTACTTCAATTGGTCGTCCTGCTTACCCAAGATTTGTGCCATTTTTGAGACGAGCCGCGAGCAGTAGTAGAGAAACCCGGTGGACATGAGCTGGCGCGGTGTCGTGCGTGACACCGGACTGCCATCCACACAATAAGCAGCCGGCTGAGACCAATCGCCCCAGTACCCATAAGTCACGATTCCATCCTTTGTTTTGCTGGCCAGGAAGTCGGTCCACGCCTTGAAGCCAGCAAAGTGGTTAGCCATGGCACGCGTATCTCCGTAATGCAGGTAAAGGAACCACGCCAGCAACAGGTAGCTGGCATCGACCGGATCTGCCGGACGATGACCATACTTGAATGGTGCGGTATCGGTAATTGACCCGTCTTCGGCCTGGGTGTCGGCGATATCATCCAAAAATTTGGTGAAGAAGCGTGACACATCGAAGTTGTATATAGTTTCCTCAGAGCGGACCGTGAGGTCATTGAGCCATCCCATACGCTCGGATCGCTGCGGGCAATCCGTGGGGACGCTGTAGAGATTACTCGCCTCTGTCCACCACACCATCTTATGGATTCTGTTAATCAGGTCATTGCTGGCTTCAAAAACTCCGCTGGAGGCGACGGAAGATCGGACGACTTTGACCGAAAGGTCGTGAGCCTGCGGCCGTCCGGGGAATCCCTCCACTTGAACATAGCGAAATCCATGGTAAGTAAATTGCGGTTCCCACGTTTCCTCTTCGCCACCCTTTAACACATAAACATCCGTCGCCGCCGCCTTGATCAGGTTTTCCTGGTTCACGGTTCCATCCGCGAACAGATTCTCTGCAAATCTGAGCGTGACTCGCGCGCCGCGTTCCCCCTTCACTCGCAGCTTTGCCCATCCAGCCGCATTCTGCCCAAAGTCGTAGACGAAAACGCCGGGCCTCGGCTCCCCAATTTTCTGGGGCTGGAGAACATCCATGACTTTGATGGGATTAATCATTTGCGGAACAAGCCGGCCGCCGGGAGGCTCAACTTGGTGGGGCCAAATCCAGGCCTCCGTCCTGTCCGCGGGTTCCGGCAAAGCTGCCACAGGCAAGTCCCAGCTGGGTTTTTCAAGGCGGGCGTCATACACCTCGCCGTCGTATACGCTGTTACCAAGAACAGGACCAGACGTCACGCGCCAGATAGTTCCATCAATTTCGCCCCCGTGTGTGTAAATGGTGTTTCGAGTGCTGTCGCTATATGTAACTTCGAGTTGCAGGAGAAGCTTGGGCATCCCGTACCAGCCATTCCCAACGATCACGCCCGCCGTGTTTCTGCCTGGCTTAAGAAGCCTGCCAATGTTGTATGTGCTATAAAGGACGCGCTTGCTCGAGTTCGTCCAACCCGGATCCAACACGTGATCGCCTACGCGCGCCCCATTGATACGCAACTCGTAGTAGCCAAGGCCCGCGACGTAAGCACGCCCTTCCTTCACTGCTTTTTGCAAGTCAAGGTCGTAACGGAAGTATAGCGCGCGGCCATTCCAGCCGGGAGTAAACCCGATCCAGTCTGCTTTCCAGTCGTTGGGAGACAGCAAGCCCATTTCCCATGTGGCAATGTCACTGTAACCTCTGGGTTCACCCTCCCTGTCCCATATTCTGACTTTCCAGAAGCAAAGCTGCCGCGACAAAAGTTCTTTCCCCTGATAGCGTACCTGTGTTGATTCACCGGACATGACTTTGCCGGTATTCCACAAGTCGCCTTCGCCCGCATTTAGGTTTTCTTCGGTGCCACTAACCAAAATTTGATAGGCGGTTTGCCTTTCGCCGCGTCGATGTGAGCTAATCGCCCAACTGAGCCTCGGATGCGTTACGCCTACACCCACCGGATTAGCAGCATATTCACAACGCAAGTTACCCACGACCACAGCGGCTGAGGCTGCTTGTGTGGTCCGCAGGCCTGCAGCCGCTGCTGCCGTTCCAGCCACGATGGAATTCAAGAATGTCCTTCGCTTCAATTCTGCCTCCTTGGTCCGAATAAATGTTTCTGCATCAAATGCCGCTTCCGGCTATCAAGTCACGGTCAACTCGCTTTTTTGTTTATCGTTGAAAGGCCCGCTACTCGCTGCGCCTGCCGCGACAGTAAGGGTAGGGGCGTTCTGTCCTTCCCGGCGTGTCCTTCGCAAGCGCTGTCGCCGGCGCGAACGCCGCCACCACGCCAGCGATAACTTTCAGCAGGTCACGACGGTTGAGAGAGATTTCGCTTTGCTTGGTTCGATCTTTAGCCAATCCATCCTCTCGCCCGGCATACTTAGACGACTGAGGAGAATCTCTATCCCAGCCAGTCGAGCTTCTGCAGACTTACCGGCCCCAGTAATCCTGATGCCAGTAACCCTTCAGCTTCGGGTTTCACAAAATTCCCTTCTGGATTCGCCCTTTTAACCCAACTTGCAGAGATGTTCGTGTGTGCAAAAACGGCTACCAGTCGGAAGTGCCGCGTCGCCAATGATACGGTTCGGCCAAAGGTTGACGACCTGAACCTCCAGCACATTGTCGTAAGCCCTGATCGCCTCGGTGATCTCCACCCGAAACGGCTTGGTGCAGACAACTCCCAGGTCTTTGCCGTTCAAGCGGACCTGCGCGACGTTTGCCACGTCACCCAAATCAAGCACAATTCTCGTCCCGGACGTGCCGAGTGAAAGTGGCAGCGCAAACGTCTTTCGATATACGGCTGTCCCGGAATAATACTTGATGCCTTCTTCTGGCCGCTCCGTCCAACTGACGAGTTCAGTAAACTCGGCGCTTGCCGGGCCACCCCATTTCGGATCAAAGCTTACCGCCCACGGTCCTCGAAGGTCGACAATGGGGGAGTATACCGGAAAGTTGCGAGTGGCTGTGCCGCTCATCTCTCGCCCGATCGGCGCGCGAAAAAACCACGAACAACGATCCGAAGGGCGCAAACTCCAGCGGCAACGTCGTCCTGCCGCGTGCTTGGTTGAACGCCTTTGCCGCACGCCTCTCGCCCGTAACCGGGTCCGAAAGTTCCGGCTGCCTGGCCCCGA
Organism: Acidobacteriota bacterium; assembly: GCA_021817045.1. Classification (GTDB taxonomy): domain Bacteria; phylum Acidobacteriota; class Terriglobia; order UBA7540; family UBA7540; genus RH2-MAG17b. The sequence continues at coordinate 3,707 of JAKAWG010000131.1, read as the reverse complement.
CACGGAAATTACAGCGAGCTGATTGGATACGCTCTTTGCGGTTGATAACGAAGTAAATCTCCAACTCATCTGTCGTGCGATGAACGAAGTTCAGTGCGGCGTCGCTCTCCCTGGCTTGATACTCGAAGTCCGGGCCAATGCCCTCGCTGCTCAAAATCTCGCGCATTGACCTGCCGCACAGAATCCGCCCTACCCCGAGTTTCTTTTCCTTGATTGTCTTGCCATCACAATCGCCCCAAACCTCAGCCGCAAGCGCATTCAGCTCTCCGTCCTCGCGAGGATAACCCCTCAGCCCGGGAACTCTTCTTGGTCTCGGGCCCACAACGGTTGCACCTTGAGTCACCAGTTCCTTGATCTTGCGCAGTACCTCCGGCGACATCACGCCATCCTGCGGCAGCACCAGCACCCGGTAGCTCATTCCGTCCGGCAACCGCAGGCGTCCGTCATGGAACGACAAGCTATGGAGCAGCACGTCGGCATTGAGCGCATCAAAATCGTAACCTTTCGGAAGCTCTGGACTCACATATTCCCTGGATGGCACGAATTTGGTCACACCCTCGCCATAAAAGTAGAGCGTATCCGCGACGAATTTTCCCTGCTGCAAAAGATATTGACAGCGAGCGAGGTAACGAAAGAAATCTCGGGCCTGCTCCCACCACGTGACGTTACGATCAAAGTGAGTTCCCGCGCCATATTCCCAACCGGGCTTCATTTCCAGGACCGGCTGTGCGGTATATTGGTGGAGCACGATGCGGTTCAACCCATCAACGAACGCCGCATCTGCGAAAGGTTTGAGCGCGTAAGGATACTCCTTCCAGTGCGTGAATGCCGTGAAGGATTCCGCCTGCAGGATGGGGCGTCCGTAGATGTGGGCTGCCGAAGCCTCTGTGCGAATAACGTTTGCTCAGCGGTTGAATTGGGACATAACGTTATTGGCGTACCAGAACTCGCCCGTCGGCACATCACTGTTACCCGCGCAGCGCAGCCCATCGATGTGAGGAAAGGGATAAGTTCCGTAGCCTGCTTCAGGCTCGATGCCGACACCCCGTTCATGAGCAAGCTCCTTAAACTTTGTCCAAAATCGCTCGGCCATGAGATCGCCGATGGTCCAGCGAAAATCCGCAAGGAAGCGGTCTGTCACCTGGCGGCTATCCACAATCCGCCTTGCAAGGGCGGGAAAATACGGAAGAAGGCCGTATCCACGGCCTTCTTTGAACTCCTGGCGGAAGCCCTGCGTCCATGTCGGCTGCTGGCCCCGGACGTTGGCTCCGATTTCATAGCTGTCGATGAAGAGGTATTTCAGCACATTTCCGCCGACTGCCGCCGAATCTTCCAGCATCGGCACCGCGGTATTCTTGAAGTGAGTCTCCATCGCGGCGCTGTTGAGCATGTCAGCTTCGTATCCCGGCCGACCGCCAGTGGACAAAGCTCGTGTCAGTTGCCCAACCAGTGTGTACCCAAACCGCAAAAGGGTCCACCGACCCGGTGGCGGTGTCCACACGATGTGCCCATCCGCATCCATATACTTTGAGAGGTCCAGGACCTCACTGGAGTGACAGTCAAATGTGGCATCCTCCGGGTACTCTTTGCTTAAAGCCGCGGGCCCTTGCGGCGGATAGTCCCAGAAACTCCGATTTCCCGATTTGAACCACCACCATTTAATTCCCCGGCGGATATAGGGCTCGTCACCCTTTCGCAGCAGCGCAGCCTCTGCAACCTGCACTGGCGCACCGTATGCTGATAGGATCATCAGCCGGAATGCTTTTCCCTGCGCCTCCAGGAATACTGCCTTCTTTGCTTGTTTCTTTTCGAGTTTGAACCGGCAAACCGAGGAGAACGTCTTCCCATCCCTTGATGCCTGCAACTCGCACTCACGAGGGCCGCCATCTGGTCCCGGCACGACATAAACTGCGCTGGCGGCCAGCGGCGCGTGGTACGCGAGGGTCAACCATTCCGGGCGATTTGGACAAGGTGCCACGTTTGCCGAAGACCAGAATGTTTCCGGATCACCATCTGCCACGTCTACGGGCGGGAAATTCCATTCCCCGACGTACCCTTCCAGCGTCGAACTGGCCGTAACTCTCGCCGTCGTGATCGGGCAATCGGGCCTCTCCCGGATGGCTAATAGGGCGACATCGCAGTAGTATTCATCGACCCGCGAAGGAAGAGGCAGGTCCCGCGCAACTCTCTTCCCTCCTTCCACCTGAACCTCAGAATAAACCAGCTTCTTGTTGGCTAGGTCCGGCGCGATCCAAGGCCCGCCGCTGTCCCAGCCATCACACACGGTCACGCTCACTTCCATCCCTAGCCGTCCCGCCTCTCGTAGGGCGTATCGGAACAGATCATGCCATTCCGGACTCAAAAACTGGACGCTGTGGAGAGAATTGCCCGGCGCGCCTTGGTAGATCAGGACGCCATTGATTCCCTGTCGCTTCATCTCCTCAAGATCCTTTGTCATCCCTTCCCTGGTCACGTAACCGCTAAGCCACCACCAGATCGCGTATGGCTTAGCCCAGTCCGGTGGGGTGAGAAATCCACCTGCCGACCCGTCAGTCCCGATCCGCGTCCATCCGCCTCCAAGACTGAGACCACCCACTCCAACCGTAGAAAGCTGTAGGAATCCTCTGCGCGTGAATTTATTCATTTGAGTTTTAGTCGCTAATCGAAAATGGGCACAAGCCACTGGTTTGACTCGGGCGAACAGAAAAAAGGCCGTACACGGCCTTACGGCCGCTTCGTCCGGGGCCGCGATTCGAAAGGCGCCGCAATGGGATCGGTCTCTTCCGGTCGCGGGCGTGATTTGAGTTGCTGGAACCTTTGGAACGATTCACGGGCTTTTGCAAAAAGCCTCAGATTTCGGTAGACGAGCCCCAACGAGTAAAAAACTGGCGCAAAGCTTGGATCGAGCTGTACCGCGCGTTGCAGTTGTTTCCGAGCGGCTTCCTCACTGCCGGCCTGGGCATATATAGGGCACCCAAGTTGACGTACGCGCGGGCGTCGGAAGGGTCAAGCCTCTCGGCAGTCAGCAGCTCACGCACCGCTCCAGAGCGATCTCCCGTCCTGCGAAGCAATACTCCGTAATATAGGTGATAGTACGTGTTCCGTGGATCCAACCGCAGCGCCTGCCCGAAATCCTTCCGGACCTCGCTAAGCTCGAATCTGTACGCCGCGACCACTCCCAGCATGAACCAAGCCCGATCGTCCTTCGGATCGAGCTGGAGAGCGTATCTAAAGTGCTTGCCAGCCAATTCGTAATAAGGAACCCGCGGAAAGGAAGAGATTCACTGAAGCCTGGAACTTGATGGAGATAGGTAAGGCCGTCCGATGTTAGATTGACCACGTAATTGGCCAGCCCGACACTAGCGGTGTTCACCATCGAGGGCGTCAGCGTAGTCGTCAATCGGAGTTGGGCCATCTCGTTAAACACGGTCTCTCCTTCCCTGGTGATCGTGAATAGTGAACCCGGCGAATTCACGGTCTGGACCATGTCCGTGTATTCGCCTATCAAGCGCACCTTGTCACTGAAGTTATGGTCGACCTTGGCCTCGTCCTGGATGGAGGGCGTGGTGCCTGGAGCCAAATTTAAGAGCTTATCCGTAAATAATGATGGTCTGGCGCCAACAGATCATGGCCGCGGCCAGGGTGAGTAGAGCCACGTAGCCTTCTTCGGTCTTTTCAAAACTCACCAAGAGCTTACGATAACGATT
>JAKAWG010000040.1 GCA_021817045.1 Acidobacteriota bacterium | reverse complement strand
CTCCTCTCAACTCCCTCGTTGCCTTCCATCGCTAACACCCCTTTCGGTTCCTTCCCGGAACCTAGGCTTTGGAGTGTCACCCATTTTCATCAGGAAATTTCGCTCATGATCTGGTCGTTAGCCCACCTTCGCGAAGTTTATCGTGAGCCCCTTCGCAGAGCCTGCCCTGAGCGCCGGAAAAGCAGATTCCTCCGCCTCGCGCGGGCTCGGCGTCGGGATGACAATCATGGGCTCAGTTGTCACACAGACTCTTTAGGCCGGATCCTTCATGAACCGTGCAAGCAAATCAGGAGGGCGGGGTTTCAACCCCGCCCTCCTGAAAAAACCATCGCTTCGCGAATAATCCAGATTACACCGCCAAATGGCGGCATAAAGCCGCCCGGCTCCGCCGGCGGCGGCTCTCACCTTCAGAAGTTGTGGCGAGAGTCGCAGACCTTGTCAATAACCTCCCTTGCGCCATCACAGGACGGGCAGGACTGACCCAGCACTTGCGCCCTCTCGGCCATTGCCTCTGAGGGACTGCGCTCCGTGTACCCAGCCGGGATTTTGAAGAGGCTCGGGTCAGGAGTGCCGAGGGTAACGGAAATGGCCGTCTCCGTTGTTTTGCCCCCCAACGTTCCGCCTACCAACGTCTGATAGGAACGCTCCAAGCAAAGGCAGCCGAGGGAGGGTGCCAACCACCTCGGCTCCTCGATTTTCTTAGCTCCAAATACATGCTGCTCACGATCAAGAACAACCGGACAACCAAGCAGGGTCGTTTTGGCTCCGCCGCTTGGTGCCGGGCAGGTCGGGGGCAGCGACATCATCCTCCGTTCGGCGTCGCTCAGCCCGTTGGTGGTTGTCGATTGGCCGACGGGCTCAACCGTGACCTGGGTTCCGTCCGCCAGATTCGTGACGGTGCTCCACCGATCCGGGCGGTCGTCTCGCGTTAGGTGCATCACCATGGACGAGCCGTCGGCACGGGTCGCAACAAGGTACGTCGAGGTCCGGCGAAGAGTCCCCGAGGCATCGTAGTACCTGCGGATGAACGTGGCGGAGCACGGCATCCGCGCTGACGGAATCTGGGCGCGGCCAGGTTGGGTGACGACGGTGTAGACAACGGCCACCACACCCAGCAAGGCCACGAAACTGGATAAGAGTCGTTTCCGCATATCTTGACCCTCCTTTTTGCTATTGAGGTCGAGCACAGTTAATGCGGCCAAGGTACGAGTCACACTGAGCGACGCAGTACGTTATCCACCCCTGGCCGCCCCCGCACGGAGCGCAGGTCACTCTCACAGACGTTGCCCTGACACTGCACGGCGCCGTAGGTGCAATAGTACTGCTGCAGAATGCCGAAGTTCTGGTAGCCACCGGTGCAGCTCTGCGCTCTGAGCCGTACCCAGGCGCTGACCGCAAGCAGTAGCAAGCCACAGACAACCAGTGCTACGTTACGCTTGTTCATGGCGAGAACCTCCATTCAGCTCGGATTGGGGAAAACTGTATAGCCCCCCCCAAAAAAGTCAAAGCGCTGCGCAATGCCCATTCTGTGATCCCGCAGGTGTGTGGGCCAGCTTGTCAGGTCCCGGCGGCGTGTGTACTATTAAGTGATCAGACCCCTCGCGAACTCATTGCCTGGAGCTGTGCGATGTCCGTCGCGAATCCAACCTGCCCGACAGCGATTCTGCTAAGCGATCCCCTTCAAACGGGTCAATCGAGGCTCAATTTTACGGGCCTGAGAGAAGCCTGTAGGCTAGGGAGTTTGAGCGAGATAACGGATTGTTTATTGGGCTTGGAAGCCGAGCAAGTCGAAGAAAACAAAGAACATTAAAATTTGCTTAGGCAGAACAAAGCTGAGAACAAAGCTGAGCATATCTGTTGAAAATGAGATACGTCCTTTGGAATGACCAACTTATAAGGGCTAGCGAGGCACGCGTAAAGCCAACAAGTTATTGAAAACACGCGCATAAACAAATAGTCGGCGCTGAAAAATTATGATCGAAATCAGGCCTGTCGTCATCGCATCTGGAGCGCTGAAGCTAGCCCTGCGTACAACGGCCGGAAGTGAACGCAGCGTTGGCGAGTTCGTCGGGCAGCATGTCGTTTGGCTTGTCCGAATCTTATCGGGTGACGTTATAGAATTTCGCGAGGGCGTAAAGCGGAAAACTGATTCGGTACAGATGATACTTGAGGTAAAAGACGCACGGGAAACCCGTACCAGTCCACAGGTCTTCATCCCAGGAACCATCGGCGTTTTGCCGAGCGAGCAAGTATTCGGCCGCGCGGCGAGCCGCAGGGTCCGTGGGCGAACCGGCGGCCAGCAATCCGATCAAGCCCCAGGCTGTCTGCGACGCAGTGCTCTCCCCCTTGGCCTTGAGCGAGCGATTGTCGTAGGAAGCGATCGACTCGCCGAAGCCTCCGTCCGGATTTTGTACCGATCGGAGCCACGCGGCGCCCCGCTGGGCGAATGCTTCGTTCTCGAGCCCCAAGCTTTCCAAGGCCCGGAGCACTCCGCTGGTTCCGTATATGTAATTGACGCCCCAGCGCCCGTACCACGCTCCCTCGGGTGTCTGATCACGCCGTAAGAATTCTACTCCGCGCACAATGGCTGGATGCGACGACTTATAGCCGGCGCGTCCCAGGCATTCCAGCACGCGCGCCGTCAGGTCCGCCGTGGAAGGATCGATCATGGCATTATGGTCCGCAAAAGGAACGCGGGTGAGAAGCGCACAGTCGTTATCCTTGTCAAAGGCGCCCCAACCCCCGTCACGATTTTGCATGCTGAGCAGCCAATCAATTCCGCGGCGAACGGCGCGCTTCATGCGCGGCGCGTCCGGGTAGTCAACGGTGCCGAGAGCCATGAGCACGAAGGCGGTGTCATCGACGTCGGGATAAAAATCGTTACGGAACTCAAAAGCCCATCCTGCCGGCTCAGTGCCTGGATTCTTGAACTGCCAGTCGCCGCCGCCCAGAATCTGCTTCGTGAGAAGCCAGCGGCCGGCGTGGACCAGAGCGGGGTGGCTTGCCGCCACCCCGGCTTCCCGCAGCGAGACCATCGCCACGGCGGTATCCCACACCGGCGGAAGGCAGGGCTGGACGCGAATCGTGTCGTCTTCCTCGATTTCGAATTCGGCGAGGTACCCACGCTCTCGGGCAGTGAGAGGATCATCGGGAGGATATCCGAGAGCTACCAGAGCAAGGATGGCGTTGAGCATGGCAGGGTAAATCGCCCCTAGACCGTCACTGCGTTCGAGGTGCTCGAGCAGCCATTCCCGTGCCTGCCGCAGCGCGCGTTTGCGCAAGGGCTTCCAGGCCAACGATTCGTAAATTCTAAAGACACGGTCAGCAAGGAGAAAAAAATTGCGCCAACTAACCGTCGGCGAAGCCAAGCGGAAGGCCGGAACTTTTCTCTTGGAGTCGCGGAACAGTTCGTCCACTCCCGCACGTTCCGGCAATCGCCAAGCGGGCTTGAGCGCGTAAAGAATGGTAAGCGGCACAACGATTCCGCGCGTCCACGAAGACATTTCGTAGAGGTTCAACGGAAACCAGCGGGGCAGCGATATCAACTCAGGAGGCATCGCGGGCACCATATCCCAGCCGATCTTGCCCCCGAGCGCGAGGTAAAAGCGCGTGTAGGAATTGGTCCGTTCCAGGCCTCCGAGTTCGAGTGCGCGTTGGCGCGCCGCGGCCATGTGCGGAGCGTCGGGAGGATCGCCGGCAAGCTTCAAGGCGAAGTAAGCCTTGATCGTGGCATTCAGTTCCGATGGGCCGCCAGCGTAGGTGCTCCAGCCGCCGTCGCCAGCCTGCTCGCGCCGGATCGTGTTGGCGAGCATCGCAATGCGGTCAGCATCCGCCTTTCCCAGGAGATGAAGATAAAAGATGTAGTCGGACTCGAGCGTCGTATCGGCTTCAAGTTCCGCAATCCAGTAACCCGCTTCATCTTGAAGCGAAAGGAGGTAACGGGCGGCGCGGTTCACGGCCTCGCGCAGGCCGCGCTGGAGTTCCGGCAACCCTCCCCACGAAGGGGATTCTTCGGGCCGCAACAATCCTGTCTGGACTTCCTGCTGTTTCATCGGGTTCCCTTCGGGAATTGAGACAGAGATCAGCACCCGGCCTAACCGCGCAATTCTACCGGCAGGGCAAAGCGGACATCCTCATGAATCACGTCGATATCGTCGATCTGGGTATATCCGTTCTGCCGGAGATACGCGAGAACCTGCTGCACGAGAATCTCAGGAGTTGACGCTCCGGCAGTGATTCCGATGCGCTGGCAGCCGTGCAGCCAATGGGGCTGAATGTCACTCGCATCGTGCACGAGATAGGCCTTGCTTCCGGCCTTTTGGCCTACTTCCACAAGGCGGTTCGAGTTGGAGCTGTTTCTCGCTCCTACGACCAGTAGCACTTCAATGTGCGGAGCGGCCCGTTTCACGGCGCTCTGCCGGTTCTGGGTAGCATAGCAAATGTCTTCGTTTGGCGGTGAAACGACGGTCGGAAAGCGTTCTTTGAGCCGAGCTACGATCTCTTCCGTATCGTCGATGCTGAGCGTAGTCTGAGTGAGATATGCGAGGCGCTCCGGATGGGAAACTTGCAGTGATCCTACCTCGTCGGCCGTGCTGATCAGGTAAACCTTGTCAGGCGCTTCGCCGAGCGTCCCAATGACTTCATCGTGATCCCGATGACCGATCAGGACCACCGAATATCCCTGCTGGACGTACCGAATCAATTCGATGTGTACCTTAGTAACCAGAGGGCAAGTAGCGTCGATGACCCGCAGGCCGCGTTCTCTGGCGTGACGCCGGACTTCCGGCGAGACCCCGTGCGCGCTGAAAATGACTACTGACCCATCGGGAACTTCATCAACTTCTTCGACAAATATGGCGCCCATCGCGGCCAGTTCGTCCACCACATAGCCGTTGTGAACAATCTCCTTGCGGACGTAAACGGGCTTTCCGAGTTTTTCAAGCGCAAGCCGAACGACATCAACGGCGCGCACCACTCCCGCGCAGAAACCGCGAGGCTGAAGCAGCGCCATGGTTCCGCGCGTGGCTGGTGCAGCCGTTTCCGTTGCAGTTTCCATCGAATTCTCCTTCTCGGTCTTGCCGCAAAGAGCCGGGCTCGGAGCTTAAGCCCGCTCTCGCGATAACTTCATTCTTATGTTAACTTTCTCATGACTGATCCGTCAACCGAACCTAGCGGTTGCCCAGGGTCTTCGCGTACAGTTCAGTTAGCTTTGCGAATGCGCGCTCGGCTTGCGGCTGGTTGTAGGCGGGATTGTCCAGCACGGTCCATCCGTGGTAAGCGCCTTCGTAGACTTCGCTCTCGAATTTGCCGCCCCAAGCCTTCAGAGCGTGTTCAAGTTTTTCGACGGCTTCCGCCGGCATACTGCGGTCCTGAACGGCGTGTCCAAAGTAGAGGCGGGCTTTGATGCGCGGCAGGAGAAGGTGTGGGCTTGCAGGACCTTCGATGACCAGCCGCCCTCCATGGAATGAGGCTGCTGCGACGATCCGTTCAGGCCGGGCTGCCGCCGTGCGCATCGCCACAGATCCCGAGAAGCAATATCCAACCACGCCCATACCACCCTTGCTGACGGAACCCTGAGGAGCGAGGTAATCAACGTAAGAGGCGCCGTCGCGCTCGACGGCTTCCGGCGTCAAAGGGCTGGTGAGCTCGCCCATTCGCTTCATGCTCCGCTCTTCGCCGGCCTTGAATGGAGAACCAAACATCGGCGGCCGGCCCGTCCGGTAGAAAATGTTGGGCAGAAGCACCGTGTAGCCCGCTTCGGAAAGCCTTCGCGCCATCGTGCGTTGCGACGGACGAATGCCGCCGATGTCGGTCAGAAAAATCACGCCCGGCAGTGGCTGACCATCGTCCGCCCGATACAGAAAGCCATCGGCCGTTCCGTCCGGCGTCCTAATTTCGATTTCTTGTTCGATCAAGTTAACCTCCTCTTGATGCCATCTTGTATCTTAAAGTTCGTCTAAAACGCTGGCAATCTTCAAGGCAACAGCCGACCTCTTCGATTGTCACCGACGAGATCGATCAAAGTGTAAACCGTGCAGATCAAAGAGCAAACGGCACAGCTCCTTTCCATGGCGATTATGTGAGAATCACAGACGACCCGCAAATATGACTCAGTCTGGCGAGGATATTCTGGGCATTCATCATTAGTCGCGGCGATTGCAGCGCGGAACGACCTTCCCTTGACATTAGGTGGCATCTCGATACTCTGGGAGCACGAGGGAAACACAAGACAAAAAGAAGAAATATCATGAGAAGGAATGTACTCCTAGCAGGGTTGCTGGCGTTGCTTTTTACAGCAGCCTTCTCTCAGTTCACCCCGACGCTGCACGCGCAAGCGCAAAGTCAGTCCCCCAGCGCTCAGCAACAACGGCAGCAGTTCGCTGGCCTAATCGTGCGGCTTAAAAACGGGCAGTATGCCTTGGTCACGGGTAAGACGCCGCAGGGTGGTTTAGCTGGGCACTACCTGGATGACCAGAAAGACGCCAAGAAGTTTGATGGCAAAAACGTGAAGGTTACCGGAACACTTGATGTCGCAACTAACATCATCCACGTAACCAACATCCAGTCTGCATAATAGCTTCCCGACTGCGTGTTCATGCTGTACTCCATTGCAAGATGTCGAGAGGGCCACTTCGGTCGCCCTTTTCTTTTCCGCTACGCATGCCCGCCGAGCGGTAAACTGCCTTTTTCTCCATCGGAGATAGCTCTCCGGATAATCTCTATTCAGGTTTATGTCGATAAGCCCAGGGGAGAAAAATCTGGTGCCGGAAAGAGAGCCGGTTGTATATACTTAGGGTTTTGATCCCAGCTTGGAGGGTTTCCTGCGTTGAAGAACGGATATCCCAACCGAACCCTGCTGATCTTGGCAGCGATTGTTGCCACCAGCGCGGTGGTTCTTGTTCCCGCGATTCGTCGCCGTCGCGAGGCGGAACTCCAGTTGGCCACGCGCGAGCATGCCGCGACGGGAGCGCCCAAACGAGCCACCAAACCGCAAATCATTCGCGACGAAAGCAGGATTCCGGCGCACGCCACGTTCAGTCAGTTCATGAGATCCCATGGGATCAACGGAGTGACGATCGAACGCATAGTCGAGCAGGTGCGCTCGACCTATAATCTGGGCGAGGTGCGGGCCGCCGCTGAGATAACGCTGATGAAGTCTGCGGGCGGCAAGCTTGTGGGCCTGCGCTACCAGATCGACCCGGAGCGGTGGCTATGGATCGAGCGGGAGGGCCGGCACTTCGTCGCGCACATCGAGAATGTTCCGGTGACGATCGCCGTCGCCGGAATTAGCGGCCGTGTGGATGATTCTCTCGTCCAGGCGGTGGAGGACGCAGGCGCCCACGAGCAACTCGCCGCGAAAATCGCTAGCCTCTTCCGCTGGCAAATCGATTTCAACACCGAGTGCAAGCCCGGCGACACTTTCAAGGCCCTCATCCGAAAAAAGTTGGTCGACGGCCACTTTGTGGGGTACGGGCGAATCATGGCCGCGCAGTACGACAACAACGGCCGTCTCTACCAGGGGATTTTATTTCACGACTCGGATGGGCGGACAGCCTATTACACCCCGAGCGGTGAAGCCCTTCAGAAGGCTTTCCTACGCTCACCCCTCCGCTTTGACGCAAGAGTTACCTCGCGTTTCAGCTACCATCGCTTTCATCCAATTCTCCATCGATATATGCCTCACCTCGGCATCGATTTTGCTGCGCCTGTTGGCAGCAGGGTTCAGGCCGTGGCGAGCGGGAGGGTGGTGTTTGCCGGTTGGGACGGTTTGGCCGGCCGGCTGGTACGCCTGAAACACGCCAACGGCTATGAAACCCTTTATATGCACTTGTCCCGGATTCTGGTGCATCGGGGTGAGGCGGTCCGGCAAGGTCAAATCATTGCGCTGACGGGTGACACCGGCTTGTCAACGGGCCCGCACTTGGATTTCCGCATCGAGCACTACGGTCACTTCCTCAACTTCTTCGGGATGCACTTGCCTCCTGCGCACGGCGTGAGCGCTGAGGAACGCCCGGAATTTGTCGAGGTCCGTCAACGGCTGCTGAGCGAACTGGCTTCAGTGCCAAGCGCTCCTGGCACTGAGCGGGTTGCGCTTCAGCAGGCCAATCCGTCAGGCGCTTTCTGAAAAACAGCGGGTCTCCGTCCATCATCAGCACGACAGAAAAAGCCGTCGGTCATTACGCCTGAAGTGCGAATTTCAATTGTTCGGTCGATCAAGTTAACCCACCTTCATCGTCTTTTTCACCGAGGAGTTTCACGAAAGCGCGCGCGTCGTCCAGCATGGGTATGTTGTTGAAGAGCACGTAGCAAGGGTTGAAGCGCTGGATTATTTTCAGCAACAGCTTCAAGTCAGACTCCGTGCATCGATAGCGGTATCCCGTCCGTCCGTGCAAGCGGAAGTACGCTGCACCCTCCGTTACCGGAAGTTGCTGGAATGGGTCGACGCAGTGAACCAGGCGCAACTCGTGGCACAGTTCTTGGATATCCTTCGCTTGCCCATTGGCCGCGAGGCTCCCACACGCAGAGCACATGTCCTTCGCCTTGTTGGGACGTGGTCGGGCTAAGCTCATTGGGAAGCGCGCGGTCGATCCCACGAAAGAACCGGCGCAAGCTTTGCTTGTTTTCTGGCGTGGGAGCGAAGCGTGCTGGACATTGGAAGACGATCCATCGGCTGCCGAGCAACCGCGCGCACTCCAGGGTGCGCTGCCACGCCATGGTTACCACCGCGGTGGGCTGAAAGGCTCCTGCTTCGGCTCTTAGTGCGTCATCGAGTCTTTTACGTAGTCGCCGGTACGTAGAACTCTTGGATTCATGGGTAATCAGTTGCCAGGCCTTCAGCGTGAATTCAAAGGAGCCGGGAACTTTCTTCCGGCAGCGCTCAAGAGTCGAGAGAGCGGGAGGCTGGTAAAACGTCTGCTGCACTTCCACTACGCTGAAACTTTGGGCGTACCGGCTTAGACCAATTGGGAAGCCGCAGCAGCCTACCTTGATCGTTTCCCTCATTCCCCTCCGCATCTGTGTCTGTGACCGCCGGCCCTTTCTAAAACGGCAGTCGGCGCTCCCTTCCTGCGTCGGTCAGGTCCCGAGCGCCGCTACAGCGCCGATGGCGGGTATGACGCGGCTTTTCAGGCTCGCGTGTCTTCCAGGACCCTCGCCATGATCTTGCGGGCGCCTTCTTCGAAAAGGTCCGTAGGGGGAAGCAGGCTGAGGACGAGACATCCTTCAACTGAGAAGCCGTAAAAGTGGCCGGGATGAACCAGGACGCCATCGGTTTCGACGAGCCTGACAGACCACTCCTCATCGGTGCGAATTGCCGGAACTCGCAGCACGGCGTTCCATCCTCCTTCGACTTCAAACCTGCTGACGGGCGAGGTCGGGTCGATCAAATCATCCAAGCGGCCCAAATTCTGCGTGACGCGAGTGAGGATTTGCGATTGAATGCGATTCCGAAGTCGCAGCAACTCAGGAAGCGCATGAGCCACCGGGGCACTCAGCGACAAGTAGGTATCTGCAATGATCTCCAGGCGCTGAATGGCTTGTTCTCGCAGGTCGTCAGGCCCGTTGACCACGATCCACGAGCACTTCATCTGCGGGAGAGCACAGATCTTGGAAAGGCCGCTGAGCGTGAATGCCAGCGCTCGCCGCTCACTCGCGAACGTCGGTGCCCGGCCGTTCGCCTTTCCCGGATGCGGGTAATCGCAAAAAACTTCGTCGGTGACTAGTGCGATTTCTTGCTCCCGGCACAAGTTAGCAAGAAAGCCGGCCTCATCCGCATGAACGAACGAACCGGTAGGATTGTTAGGGTGGACGGCAACGATGGCCTTTGGCCGCGACGCGGCGAGCTTGGCCATCAGCCCTTGGTCGATGCGCCAGCATCCCTCGTAAATGAGCGGGCAAGAAACGCACCGCACGTCGTTTAAGGGAGCGAGATAATCGAACAGAGGATAGCCAGGCTGAGGAATCAGGATGTGTTCGCCTGGGTCAGCAAGGAGCCGGAAGAGGAAAGAATACGCCTCGCTGGTACTTGACGTCATGAAGAGTTGGCGAGCATCGAGCTTGGCATCGTGCGCGGCGTAATACTCCGTCACCGCTCGGCACGCCTCGGCCGGCCCGTGGGGGTCCGGGTCATAGCGCAGAACGCTCGGCTGGATCAGGGCTTTTAGTATTTCGACGGCATCGTACTCGAATCCGCAGCGTGTGGGATTCGATTCGGTCAAGTCCAGAAGTGGCAAGCCGCTTTGGCGGCGACGGTTGGCGCTTTGGCTAAGAGGATTGGTTTCGAGTGGCCAATTGGTTCTCCTGGAAAACATGGTGCGCAAGTCCGGGTTTCAACCGCTTCCGACGGCATCGCCAATCGGCGATGAAGCTCGTCACCGTGCTTTATACCTGGCCCGGTAGATCCTCCGGTGGCTGCGCGGTACCTCCTGGCGGACGATGATCTGTGCGGGAACTTCGAGGTTTGGGCTGTTCTTGTCGTAAGGGCAGGCTACCATGATGCCTTCACCCAGTTGATAGCTCTTTTCACTTGTGAAGCAAACGCCGCCCTTCGACACGTTTTCGCTCTTGGCGATTTCCAGGCCGCCGAAGTAGTCTCGCACCTGAATTGGAATCTGGAGCACAGCGCGCCGGTGTCGTCGGCGCTCTATAGGCGGGGGTGGCTCGCCCCAAGGCTGCCTGGCCGCTTCTGCCACGATCTCGCTTTCCGCGTAACCCCACGGTGTCGCGTGGCCGCAAGCCGGACAGAAATGCCTGATGATACCTGATGTTTCCAAGACGTCCACTTCGACCAGCGTCAAGCGGACGAGTTCGGCTCCTCCGCATTCCCGACAGGCAAGAAGGGCTTTCGGCTCGGAGTCTTGAGTCGGCGGAGGAAAACGGATACCCCAAAGATTTGCGTTTGTGTCGAGCGACTCCATTCCCCACTCGTCTTCGGTTTCGGCACCGTGAGCGAGTGGACCCATCACCCCGAATTCTCCGCCCTGTTTCGTCATCGGAGCCAGAGGGCCAGCCACGCGAAATGGCGCTTCGCGCCGGTTTGCGAGATTGATCAAAGTCACTTGCTGTCCACCCGCTAGCGTGCGGGCGATGCGGATTCTCGCTCCGTGACGGCTGATGTCAATCGTCTGAGCGTCGCACTCGAACGCTTCTCCATTCTCGTCGCTTCCGCGCACACGTAAGGGGATGGTCAGCATTAAGCGGTTTGAGCGGCGACGTTCAAAAGTCATCGGAATTCCGGCGTGTTCGGTGCGATGATGGTTCGGCGATCAAGGAATTTCCCATTATAACAGTGCCGTGCGATGTCCTATAGGCGTCTTGGGAGCAGGTAGTGACCTAATTTTGTGTTGATGGAGTATCCGCCTCGAAAAATACTTGAGCTGACCGGGCAAAGCCGATTGTCTTGCAAACTCTCCATGAGTTCGCCTCGCGGGGGTTGATGAGAAACCAAAAGCGGTGCTTCCCCCTTTGAGTCTTAGCTGGAATATCGAGCACCCGAATTACGAACCCTTCCTGCTCAAATCGGGCTACCTCTTTTAGTTTCTCCTTGCTTGCCATAAGCCACCCTCCCTTTAGGCGGCTCCCAAAAGTTCCCCAATCGTCCACACGTGGGTTGCTATCCCCGCTTCCATTGCCGGTGTTACCTGAATCGTCTTATGCGTTCGGCAGAAGTTGTACCAGCCGAAGTGTAGCGCAAGCGCCGCTTTCAGATTATCCCTCTTTTTCGAGAACGCATTCGTTAACCGAGTGAGACGGCGGATGTGCATCCGCATGGTCAAATTCTGCCTCTCGATATGAGAGGTGCAAATCCTCTCAGGGTCGGGCTGGCCCCATACTGGCTTTGCGATGACCTCCACCACTCTGGCTGGCGAGTAGCGGGTTTCGTCCTCCGCTGGTGCGGCGTCGACCTTGATGAGTTGCGCGAAATCAACCCGCGTTCCAAGGCTGTAGCTGATGGCCTCGGGATAAGCGCCGAAGCCGTCTGTAGTGATCTGGAAGTGTCCCCTTGTGGCTTCGTTCAGCTTTTCGGTGAAAGCCTCGGTATCGTGCGCCGTGCGCTTGCCCAGGTGCCAAGCCAGGACCATTTTGGTTTTGCGCTCGATGGCAACGAAGCAGTAGGCATCCCCGCGTTCGGGATCTCCTGTCGTGTTCCGTTTCTCCTTGCAGTAGACGAAGCCCCACATCTCATCGCACTGAACGTCAGAAACCGGCAGACGATGAATCTTCGATTCCATAAGCCGTTCACAGCGAGAAGCAGCGAGCGCCAGAACCTTGAGGATCGTGGCTTGATGGAGTCCGGTTATTCTTCCAATCGAGCGGATTGAACACCCCTCAACAAAGAGCCTCACCACGTTCTCGACTTCCTCGGGCGATGTGTACATGCCGCCCAGGTGCTCGTTGCGAGTCTCTGAGAACGTTTTTCGGCATTGATCGCAGCGATAGCGCTGCTGGCCCTTCCGAGTTTTACCAAACCTCTTACACTCAATTTTGCAACTGTGGCACGTCATTTTGACCCTTGCTTTCTTCGGGCGTGTGGGCCAAAATGACAGCGGTGTAGCAACCCTGTTCTTTGGCTTCGGCCCGAGGACAGGCCCCGTTGCCAGCTACCAACTGACGGCGGGGCGATAAATTAGGGTGACGGACGGGGTACGATCCCGCATTTACCCGATTAACAGTCTGGCGCTCTGCCAATTGAGCTACCGTCACCAAAATGGAGCTAGAGGGGTTCGAACCCTCCGCTGTCACGGTCCAGACCCGCTCAGCGGCACCAAAGCTAGCCCCATAAGACACAAAGGCCAGCAGTCGTGATTTACCAGATCGCGCTTGCTGGCCTTTTGTTTTCATAAGCATACTACTAACATAACACGCGCGTGATATAGTGTCAATCGTAAAATACAAAGATAACGCTTGCGTTATACGGTTTCCCGTGGTACGCTCGACCAGGATTTGGGATTTCGTTTCCGCCAGGGGTGAAAACGTCATTCTCAGGTGGGCCAAAGACGAAAAGCTAAGCGTCCGCGCAATTGCTAGACTGAATCAAAAGTTGGATCGCCTTGAGCAACTTCCATTCGAACTCGCGGTTCAAACAAAGCTTCTTGCTGGGCCGATACGGAAACATATCTACAAGCTGGTCATTCATGCTGATGGGGTGATGCTCCGTCCGATGCTTTGTCGCGGACCTTCCGATATCGAGTGGGAGTACACGCTTCTTCATGGGGCAATCGAGGTAGGAAACAGGCTCCCTGAGTCGGACAAGGAAAAGGCCGCGTCGAACCGAGATACCTTGGTCGCGGATCGTTCTAGGAGATGCGCTCATGTCAGAATACCGACCTGATCTTCGGAAGGAATTTGCGGATGAAGAATACCGTTACGCCTACGCGGAGGACTATCTCAATACCTACGTTGCTACCCAAATCAGGGTTTTGCGAGAACAGCGTGGAATGAATCAGGAAAAGCTTGCGGAACTTATTGGCACAAAACAGTCCGGCATCTCACGACTAGAGAATGTTAACTATTCGGCCTGGAAAACAGAGACTCTTCGCAAGATCGCTCATGCCCTCGGGGTGAGGCTTAGAATCAGCTTTGAGACCTTTGGAAGTTTGCTGGACGAAACCGCTAAATTCAGTCCTGAGGGACTGCAGCGCGAAACCTTCGAAAAAGACCCTGCCTTTGCTGAGACTTCTCAGTTTACAGAAGTGCCGCAGCTGAGGAAAGTGGTTGGCGATGACTATGTACCTCTTGTGAATTCTGCCGCAGAAAATCTAAGCCGCGATGATGATGCTAAGCGCCTCACTGGGCAATTTGGCAGTTTGCAAAAGCAATCAGAAAAGGGGTACCTATATGGAGTTGTCGGCAATAATCCTGGCTAGGGCAATTGCCTCTGTAGAAAGTTTTGACCTTAATCCGTTTGGGAAACTCTACTACCCTGATCTTGCCAGAAAACTTGTAGAGCGCTACGGTTTCCAAAAATTTCCGCAGCTGGCGGAAGATTTCGATGAAACGAAGGGCGTAACCTTCGCAACTGGCAGGTTCAATGGCATTGTTATTGATCAGTTAATGATATTCGCCTTCGGCATAGCGCTGGACACGAGAACAACGACATCCGACTCTAAGACCCTACTAACCGAAGCCTTCCAGTGGCTTCGAAAGGATTTGGGGATCGAGTACCCTCCGACAGCGGTTAAGAGATGGCTATATGCTAGCCAGCTGACGTTTCACAGTAGCGCGAAGTTGGCGTCACTTCATCCGGCCTTGGAAAAGTTTTGTTCGAGCCTCACGGATTCCGTGCAAGGTTACGCCGAGGATGCACCGCCTTATGAACCTACTATAATTTCATTCGATCATGACCAGCTCCTCAGAAAGCATCCGTTAGGACGATTCTCTATCCAAAGACGAGACAATGTCCCGTTTTCGGACAACAAGTACTTTTCTGATGCGCCCCTAGAAACCGAAGTCCACATACGCCTTCTGACGGAGCTTGAATCCGCTTTGATGGCATAGCAAGTTCCTTTCCGCATCAACACAGAATTAGGTCACCATCTGGGAGCAGAGGTGCGAAGTCTGGAAGTCGGGAGCGCAGAAGGCAAAGACAGCCGACCGAGAGGCTACTCACGGCGTCCTGCTTCGTGGGACTGCCGGCCTTTCACCGATTTTCGGAGACGTGGTCCGGGTGCTCGGCAGGGGAGGACGCCGGCTTGCCGGCGAGGGCGGGGGAAGGTGAGGATGGCGGGTGGTCTTCAAGGCTCGTGCTGAGGGCAGAGGCTGCGTTTTGAATGCGTCGTCGCAGGTCGGCAATGAGCGCTTCGGACTCTTGGGTGACTTTCTCCATCACCATTCCTGAAATCGTCATTGACCGGTCCTCAATTGCCTCAAGCGCTTTTTGCGAGTTGGTTTCCATTTTTCCGATGTAACCTTCCAGGCGAGTTGCCGCTTGGTCAACCCAGTCTTTCACCACGAAGGCCGCGGCGCCAACCTGCTTATTGATCGCGTCGGTGGCTTCGCGGGCGGCTTCCTCCGCACTGCTTCGGAAGTGGACTACAGCCGCAGAACCTAAATCCTCCGCGTCTTTTTGTAATTGATGGAGCACCGTTTCACGGGCTTCTTCCAAGGCGTGCTTCATGGTGCTTTCAGCAACGGCCGCGCTCTTTTCCTTCAGGCCGTCGAACACCTCGCGGAGTTGTGCCCGATATTCTTCGGCCGTGGCGCGCGCTTCTTCCGTGATAGAGGCTAGAGTTCCGCGCGTCACGGTTGCGAACTGGCCTCGGATCTCGTCGAGCGAGACCCGGCGCAGCTCGGACAATTGGTCGCGGACCATCGTCAGCGTTTCTTCCGCGTATTTAGCGATCTCTTCCGACGGTTTCTGGACAATCTGCGCCGCCACCGCTTTCTGCTCCTCCAATTGAAGCAGCAGTTGGGACTTAAGGCTCTCCTGCGCCGCAAGCGCAGCCGACGCGGCACCGTCCTGAAAGCTTCTCAACGCTTCCGCGTGCTGCGCTGCGATGTCCGCGGTGGAGCGGCTGGCAAAGCCTGCCAGTGCTGAATCCAGCGTGTCTTGCGCAGCGCCATCGAGTATTTTGCGGAAATCGGCCAGGCCGGATTGCGTCATTTCCTCTACTTGAGATCTGGACTTCGCAGTGGCATCATTCTGCGCGGTTTCCAACATGGTGGCAGCCTGGGCGCTAACTTTCTGAGTGAGTTCGGGTAGGACGGATGCCTCAAGGTTTCGCACCGATTGTCCAAGCTCGGCGCAGGCGGCCTTGATCACGGAGCGGGCCGAGGTCTCAATCTCACCCTTCACTTGCGCAACCATTCCAGCACGCCGGGCTTCCAACTCGGAGTCGGCTTGGGCGCTAACTTTCTGAGTGAGTTTGGGTAGGAGGGATGTCTCAAGGTTTCGCACCGATTGTTCAAGCTCGGCGCGGGCGGCCTCGATCACGGAGCGGGACGAGGCCTCGATCTCGTCCTTCATTTGCACAACCATTCCCGCACGTCGGGCTTCCAGCTCGGTTGACGCGCGGGCGGTGAGTTGTCCGGCGAGGCTAGGCAGCTCCGAATCGCGGAAATCTGCAGTCATTCGTTGGATCTGATCCCGTAGGTCATTGGCGGCGGCACTCGCAATAGCCTCGATCTCATCTTTCGCGCGCTCGCGGGCTTCGGGCTGGCGCGATTCAATCTCGCGCTTGGCTGCTGTGGAGCAGTCACCTGCTAGTTTTTCAAGCACCGTTGCTGTGACGCCCTGAGCGGCTTGCTCAAGCTGTATCTGAAACTGCTGGAGAGCCGGATCTAACAGCGCTTCGAGGCGCGTCCCGGCTTCGTTGAGAACGCGTGAATGAAAGGACTCGACGTCTGCGGTTTCGGAGGTGAGGCGGCTTTCGACCTGGGAGGCCAAAGACCGCACCTGCTCTTTGAAGTCCCGGGTCGCGCTGGTGATTTCTTCCGTAGCGAGGAATCGTACCTTTTCCATGAGCGCTTCACCCGCCGACTCAAGCTGGGCTGCCAAGCGCTTTCCGAGGTTCTCGGTGGAAGAGGCGACAAGTTCCTCAGAAGCCCGCTGGAGGTCTTGCCGGAACACGTGGCAGGCTTCCTGCAGCTCACGCTGCGCCGTCTGCTTGGCCTCTTCGGTCTGGGCAAGGAATGCCTCAAGGTCAGAGCGGCTTCCTCTGACCTTTTCACCAGTGGTCACAAGCTCTCGAACGAGCGAAGACAGGGCCTGCTCGCGCTCGTCCAGCCGGGCCAATGCCTGATTTGCGTTTTGTTGCAACCTGGCGTCTACCTGCCCGGCGAGCTTGGCGAGCTTTAAGCCCGCCGCTCTAAGAAGTCTTTCAGCCACCGCTTCGGGAGAGGCAGAAGGCGGTGGCGCGATTGCGGGCGAGTGAAGGTCCGGAAGGGTTGCAGCGGAATTAGAGATCAAAGTTTCACGGGCGCTCGGCGAAGGAGCGGCGGCAGCATCCGCGTGTTTGTCAAGTGGCTCTTCGGCAGGGGCAGTGTCTGCAGCCGCGCCAATACTTGGTCTGACTCTCTCGGGCTCCGGCGCGGGACGTGGCGCCCGGCGCCAGTCGTGAGGCGGATATTGAATGCCCCAAATGTTCTTGGGCTCAAGCAGTTCGACGCCGGCCTGATGGGGCATAGGATCATTTTTGCGGAAGGATACGATCTTGGCCTTTGCCGTAATACCGAGCGACGTATTCTCAAGAAGAACGATCGTCCTCGGTGCGAGGACTTGGGAAGTAGCGAGACTCGCTCCCTGACCGTTAACCGAGAGCGTGTGCGTCTCCTCGCGAAAAGGATCACCCTGGGCGTTTTTGCCGCTGAAGGTGACTGGAACCATGACCAGTAGCCGAGTGCTGCGGCGCTGCTCGGCTCCCTTTTCGTCCCCCGGTTTTGAATCGTCAATGTTCGGTAAAGCCAGCACATCGGGTTTATCGGAAGATTCGTTCATGAAGTTTAAGATTTTTCTTACAATCTCCAAACTTGCCCAGTTCTGGTACTTGGTGATGCCGGGCAAGCACTGCGAGAGAGTAATCGTGACGTAGATAGAAAGTATACCATTACCGTTTGCTGCAATAGATATAATTTAACTAATGTTTAAGCGTGATTTTGTAAAGGAGTTCACCTTGTAAAGCAGAACACCCGCGTTACACCGGTGAGTGGAAGAAATTCGTGCAGGCCGTATCCACATTCGTTACAGCGCCAAGGAACAAGCGCCTCAAATCCGGATTCGCTTGTCTCATCGGTAACCAACCGCCCGCTACAGGACGTCCCAGGTTCATGATATAAACTGGCCCTGCCAGGGTAACGCAGACGGAGAGAGGTCAGTTCGTGGAACTTTTTGGACGGCGAGACGGAACTTTACATGGGAGGCGACCCAGATCGCCGGGCAGGGTGATGAAAAGGGAACTGGATCCTGGAGACGGCGATCTGCTTCGGGGCCTGCGTGACGGGGATGAGGAGTGTTTTTTGCGCATCTACCGCCTGCACCAAGGCGCCGTGTTTCGTTTTGCTCTCCACATGATGGGGAACCGGAGCGCGGCTGAGGACACAACCCAGGAAGTTTTCATGGAGCTGATCCGCAATCCCGCGCGCTACGATCCTGCTCGCGGTTCATTGCGGTCTTTTCTTTTTGGCGTGGGGCGTAATTGCGTGATGCGAATGATCGAGCGCGAGCAGCGATGGAGCGACCTGGATGACGACGGATTTAATGGGTCACGGGAGCCGCGAGTCGCCGCGGATCCGGCTGGCGACATGGAACGGAGCGACAGAATGGAGAGGGTGCGCAAGGCGGTCTTGACGCTCCCGCCTGTCTATCGCGAAGCGGTAGCACTCTGCGACCTAAATGAGATGAGCTATGCCGAAGCTGCGGAGGTTTTGGGCTGCGCGGTTGGGACGGTGCGGTCCCGCTTGCACAGGGCGCGCTCGCTTTTGGCTGAAAAGCTAAGGCCGCTCCGGGAATGTAATTCTCGCTCAGCACCGAGGGAAGACTGATGGAGTGCGATTTCTTCTCTATTCTGGTGTGTGAACTCGCCCGGGGGCAGTTGGCCGACGCCGGTCTGAAGAGGCGGGCGCTCGAGCACGCCAGCCAATGCTCCGAATGCGGGAGGCAGTTAAGCGAGGCCCAGGAATTGAGCGCCAGTCTCTCTGAGTTGGGGGCGGCGGATTCCAACGAGCAAGCGCCGGCGCGTGTGGAGGCAGCGCTTGTGGGGTGCGTTCGCGAGCAAAGGCGGGCGAGGCGAGCCCAGCGGCGCAGGGTGTGGCTGGCTGCGGCGGCAGTGGTCGCAATAGTGGCTGGCGGACTGGCGGTTCGGTTGTTCCGGCAGTCCCTCCCGGTGCCCCATAATTCGCCTGCGGTTGCGGGGCCCTCCATTCCCGCTTTGACTTCGCGGTCTGGGCAAGTGGAGGAGGCGCAGCGGGCGAATCTGACAGTTTTTCAACCACGCCACCGCTTTGCGGCTCCCCTCTTCACTAAGGAGGGGAGCAAGTTGCGGTTGGCAACGGCCCCTGCTCAGCAAGATTCCGGTTTCATTTTACTGCCCTACGGTGAGGATGCACCGCTGCCGGGAGGAGCTCAGATTGTTCACGTGGCGGTGACCCCGGCGGCGCTTGCTATGATGGGCGTCGCCGTGCCGGACGCGGCCTCAGAAGCATACATCGAAGCGGATGTGGTGGTGGGAGATGACGGAATGGCGCGGGCAATTCGGCTGGCTGGTTATTCCGGCCAGTGATGCCGCGCACGGAGAGAGACACTATGCTGAAAGCGTGTAGGAAAGCAGCGATTTTACTCTCGGTACTCTGGATAGCGCTGGCGTTGGCCGGCAGGGGAGTCGCGCAAAGTCCACCTCCTCCATCACCTTCGACAGCCGGCGCAGTGCAGCTTCCGGCAATGCCAGGTTTGTCTCCAGGGCCGTTCATGCCCAATTTTCTTTACATTTCCACGGGGCCGATGTGGGAGTCGAAGACGGTGACGGGCGCTCCCTATTCAGCCGAGGCGGTAAGTGAAAGCCGTCAAGTGCTGGCGGATGGCAACGTCATCGCCCACAAGGAGACGTCCATGATTTATCGCGACAGCGCGGGACGCGTGCGGCGTGAGACCAACAGGATAGGGCCGCTGGGAATGTGGGCGGGTGGTGCCCGGATGGTGGCCTTTAATGGTCGTATGACTTTGCGTAAAAAAGAAGTGGGGGCTGAGGGGGATATGACGGTTACGCAGGAGAGTGGTGCTGGCCCTGGGCCGGAGGTCAGCGCGGTTGTCCCGTCGGGCGGTGTGCCCGTTATGACTCGGGGTGGCGCTGTGGGTAAAATGGTGACCATCCACGACCCCGTTGACCACGTCACCTATATGCTTGTTCCAGCTCGCAAAATCGCCTACAAGATGACGCACCCGCCGAGGGTCATTGCGCGATTCCGACACTTCGCGCGGCAAGTCCGAATTGAGCATGAGTGGAATGAAACTTCGCAATCTCTCGGTACGCGGACTTTTGATGGGGTTACCGCCTACGGCACGCGCACGACGATGGTGATACCGGCCGGCGCAATTGGCAATGAAAAGCCGATTAAGGTGATCAGCGACCGCTGGTACAGTCCCAAATTGGAAGTGAACGTCATGACGCGGCGCGACGATCCGCGCTTCGGTGTGGTCACCTATAAGCTGACCAATATCAAACTGGGCGAGCCGCCGCCGAGTCTTTTCGAAGTTCCCGCAGGCTACACCGTGAAGCCCTTTCCGCCTAAACACCCAGGTGACGAGTTTTTCAGGTATCACACCGGCGGGCCACCGCCGAAAAACGGCTGACATCGTTACAGCGGATGCTACAATGAGCGCGGGCGATCATCTTGAAGCGCGATGATCCCAATCACGAGCGTCCCTGCCGTGTACAAGCTCCGCGCCACAACGTCCGCTCCTTCTGAGGCGAAAACCGCCTCGCTTTTTCGTCGGCTTCTCAAGCGGTTCAGCCGTCTTTCGCGTACAAAAAAATTCGAGCTTTGCTGGAAGTTGTTTCGGCCGCGCGCGAATGACCGCGTGCTTGACGTTGGCGCGAGCGGCGAGGTTTTTCTTCGCTATACTCTGGAGGATGTTTATCCCTATCGGGAGCGCATCGTCGCCGGAGGGTTCGCGGTGCGGGAGGTTGTGAGCGCGCGGCACTTTTATCCGGATTGCCGATACGCTGTCTTCGACGGATGCTCACTGCCGTTTCCGGATAAGAGCTTCGACCTCGTTTTTTCGAACGCCGTGATCGAGCACGTGCTCGGGCGTACCAGCCAGCGACGCTTCGCCGAGGAGATGATGCGCGTGGGGAAAAGCTGGTTTGTTACGACGCCCAATTACTGGTTCCCGTTCGAAAGCCACTACCATCTCCCTTTCATTCAATTTCTCCCGCTCGTTTTGCAGCGCGAATATAACCGATTGCTAGGCGGTCACATACCGAAGGGCAAGCTGGCAAACGTCGCTTTGCTCAGCGCGAGCCGCCTGCAGCGCCTTTTCCCGACCAGCCGCATTGCAAGAGTGAGAGTTACTTTCTGGTCTGAAACATTGGTTGCGTACTTTATAGACCCCGGCAGGAAAGCCTGATCGGTGCGGGTCAGTTTACGTCACACGAGCCTTGGCCCTATAATCAAGCAAGAGGACGGCTTCGGAGCGTATCCCGGGCCTTATTCTTACCTTCAAAAGTTACCGGGCGTCCGGCGGCCGTCGTAGGTGTGGGAGCTTCGGGTCCGTCGAAAGGATAGTGTATGTACCGATTATTTCGCGGCGGCAACCGCAAGAAACTGATGAAGTATCTGCTGATTTTCTTTCTCGGGGTCGTGTCTCTCGGCATGGTCCTGACGTTGGCACCGATTCCCGGCGGGAATCCAACGACAGGGCAAGCCGACGTGCTGGCATCGCTGAACGGCGCCAACATCACCGTCGAGGACCTCCAGCGTGCGCTGAGCCCCCAGTTGCAGAATTCTTCTAACGACCCGCGGACGATCGCACGTCTAGCTCAATCCACGCTGAACGAGATGATTCTACGCCAGGCATTGCTGACCCAGGCCGGGAAAATGGGTTTGGATGTCTCCGATCAGGAGTTGATCGCGGCTTTGCACCAGATTCCCTATCTTTATCAGAATGGGCAGTTCATCGGGATGGCGGCCTACGAGAACCTGATCCAGGAAGAGTCGGGGATGACGGTGCCTCAGTTTGAGGGGCAACTACGCGAATCGATTCTGATCCGTAAACTGCGCGAGGCGGTAACTGATGACATTCAGGTGACTCCCGAAGAAGTACACGACGCGTTTCTGCGCCATAACGAAAAGGCAAAAATTGCGTATGTGCTCTTTGACCCGAGCCAGTTGGTCAGCGCGGTGCAGGTGACGCCGCAGGCTCTCAACGCTTATTTTGCGGCGAACCGCACTAAGTACAAAGTGCCTGAAGAGCGTAGGGTGAAATACGTTCTTATTACCCGTGACGCGGTGAAGTCCCAGGTGAACATCACTCCGGCCGATCTCGAACAGTACTACAATAGCCACATTTCGGACTATCGCGTGCCCGAGCGTGTTAAGGTGGCGCACATCCTGTTCAAGACTACTGGTGAGACACCGCAGCAAAAGGCTGCAACCCTGACCAAGGCGGAGAAGGTCCTGGCGCAGATTCGCGCGGGAGCAAACTTTGCCGACATGGCCAAGAAATACTCGGATGATACGAGTGCTTCGCAGGGAGGTGAGCTGGGCTGGATTCAGCGAGGGCAGACGGTGAAAGCGTTTGAGAATACAGCATTCTCATTGAAGCCCGGCCAGATCAGCGGCATCGTCAAGACTGAGTACGGCTACCACATCATCAAGGTGGAAGCCCACCAGATGGCGCACGTCAAATCCTTTGATGAAGTCAAGGATTCCATTCAGGCGAAACTAGAAAAGCAGGATGTCCAGGCTGCGCAGCAGGCGCTCGCCAATAAGGTGGAGCAGGAGGCCGCCGGGCACCCGAATGAATTTGACGCGGTTGCCCGGCAGAATGGCCTGGAAGCCCAGGAGACGCCGCTTTTTGCGTACAATCAGGCAGTCGCCGATCTCGGCAACAATCAGAGCTTTGAAAATCTGGCTTTCGAGTTATCGTTAAACAGAGTCGGGCAGCCCATCACCGTCCCGAAAGGAGTGGCGGTGATTCAAGTTTCGCAGATTGTTCCCGAGCACTTACCTGCTCTCAAAGAAGTGCAAGACCGGGTGGAACAAGATTACCGCACCGCGCAATCCAAGATCCTGGCAGAGCAAAAAGCGAAGGCATTCGCCGCGCAGTGCAAGAGCGGAGGGTTCTCCAAAATTGCAAAGTCGTTCGGCCTGACGGTGAAACAGAGTCAAGATTTCGGCCGGCAGGATGAAGTGGATAATCTCATTCCCGGGACGGCGCTGGCCTCGGCCTTCACGCTCCAGCCGGGCCAGACGAGCCACGCCGTGCCTTCCGGTTGGCTCTACGTTGTCTTCAAGGTGCTCTCCCACACGCCCGCGAATGAAGCGGATTTCGCCGCGCAGAAGGATCAAATTGCGGATCAACTGCTCGAGCAGAAGCGTGACTTAGCTTTTGAAATTTATCGCGAGGATTTGAAGCAGGCGCTTCTGCGCTCCGGCCAACTGAAGATCAACGAGGCTGCTTTCAAGCAGTTCCTGGGGGGCTATCAGGAGACTTCCTGACCGGCCCTGTAGCGGCGATTCTGCACGCGCTGGATCGCCGCCCAATTCGCTGGTGAGGACACCGGCGCTACAACAATACGTACTGTTACTGTTAGTCCACGCCGCAAAGGAATAATATGCCGCGTCTTTCCAAATTGTCACCAGAGCAAGCCGCTCCCGAACTGAGAGAAACCTTCGACCACTTCCTCAAGGAGCGCGGGAACGTACCCAATATGTTCCGCACTGCAGCGCATCGCACGGAAATCACAAAGACCATGACGGATCACTTTCGCGCGGTCATGAATACAGGAACGGTGGAAAAGAAGCTGAAGGAAATGGTCGCGGTGCGCATTTCCCACGTTAACCGGTGCGAATATTGACTGAACTCGCATACCGCCTTGGCAAGGCGGCTGGGAACAACCGAACAGGAACTCGATGCCCTGGCGCGCGGCGACCTTACACTATTCCCGCCCAGGGAGCGCGCGGCGCTGGAATTCGCGGAAAAGATGACCTTCGATTCAAGCCGCGTTGCCGATGAGATCTTTCAAGAGCTGCGGGCGCACTTCGATGAAGGCCAGGTTGTGGAAATCGCAGCGGTGGCCGGTCTATTCAATTATTTCAACCGCTTCAACAACGCCCTCGCAATGGAGCCGACGCGCTAGTGCCGCGCCAAGGGTTCCGAAATCTCATCCAATAGGTCGGGCTTGCCTGGTTCGCGGGCGAGGTGCGGATAACGCGCGCCACCGTGGTAGTCGAGCGAGTCCGTCTTGTAGTAGTCGTCGTTCAGCACGAGGAGCTTCAACGGCTGGGAGCTGTCCATGCCGTCAGCGAGCGCCTCTTGGAGTTGGGGCCGAAGCGTGCCAGGTGTGAACGCCTGCCCGTTAATGGCAATCAACTTCATTCCGGCAGAGATTCCGGCGCGATAGGCGGGCTTGCCCACAATCGAGTCGGTGATGTAGCCGTTGCTGTTCAGCAGTAACCCGATCGAATAGGCCGCGTTCACATTGTGCCGCACATCCTCCTCCGCCTTCAGCAGTTGCGACTCGCGGTTGTTGTAGACCACCTTCCAGCCGCTTGCTTCGATGCCGCCGAGAGGTGCTTCGGGTGAGACAGAGCGGAGGCGGGTGTGGAAGAAATTTGCCCAGTCGTAAGGCGCGACTTGGTTGAGAGCAGCGACCAAGTCGTTAAACG
Source organism: Acidobacteriota bacterium (assembly GCA_021817045.1). Lineage (GTDB taxonomy): Bacteria > Acidobacteriota > Terriglobia > UBA7540 > UBA7540 > RH2-MAG17b. The sequence continues at coordinate 18,910 of JAKAWG010000040.1, read as the reverse complement.
TGTATGTCTTCAGTTGCGGTCCTTCGTTCGGACCGCCGTAAAAGGATTGCAAAAAATCTCGCAGCGATTTGCGGCCGTGTGTGAGACTGCGAATGGTCGTGTTCACTCCCAGCCACAGGAGGTCGCCTTCCTGGTAGAAATCCGTTCCGCGTCTCCAGTTGACCCACTCTTGAGGCGCAAAATAGAGAATCTGGGCGGCGTCGGCCGTGTCCTGCAGAGGCCGCCAGATGCGTCCGGGCCGGCCTGGTCCGAGCATCGCTGCGTAAAGAGCGAGGAGTTGGCGATAGGTGGCAGGGGTCCACAAGCCACACCGCGCGGCGAGCAGATCGCCAAGGTAATCGGTGAGGCCCTCGTAAACCCATAACATGTCTGTCCTCATCGGCTGCTCGTAGTAAGGAGGGCTCAGATCCTTCGGTCGGCGGAACTTCCCATTCCACGAGTGCACGAACTCGTGAGGGAGAAGGTAGGCTGTCGCTTCCATCTGCTCCGGCGTGATCAGCGTGCGCTCAGGCACCCGGCTGTCGTCGGATTCGTGGTGTTCGAGACCAAAGTGTGCCACGTGATCGCTTAAGGTCAGCAAAAAGTGATAGTCGCGGTAATGGCGTGTTTCGAAGAGCTTGCCAGTTTCGGCCACCAGGTTCGTGTAATCCTTCTGAAGTTGCGGGCTCATCTCCAGTGCTGCAGGGCTGTCCGCGGCCAGGTCGATCTCGTGATGGATCGGCTCGCCGGGAGGAGTGATATTAATCCTGCGGGAATACTGGCCTGCCTGCACCGGAGAATCGACGAGCCGGTTTAAGGCCACGGGTTTGAAAACGATTTCGTCCCCCGTCTGCTGCTCGACAGGAAGAGCAGTTCCGAACTTCCAGCCTGGTGGCAAGCGCAAGGTTGGATCGTAGATGATCTGCTGGTAGGGGATGCCGGCGGGATAGAGCAAGTTCTGGTTCCAACTGATCACCGCTAGCTTGTCCGTGGCGGAAGCTCCTGCGCTAAAGCCGGAAGTCATCTCCGGCTCGATGTAATCCAATGAAACGTTCAACGTACGGTCCCCTGCGGGAATTGTGAGGTGAAAAGTATACATATCCAGCAGGTCGCGGCGCCAAGGAATACGCTTGCCATTGGCGCTGAATTCAAGACCAGTCAGGTTGAGGATGGGCCCATCCGGCGCATGTTCACCGGGAATCCACTTAGGATAATAAAGAGTTAGCGGGCCGGGATGGACTGGCATGACCATATGGGTGTGAATAATCTTCATCGGCGCCTGGGTGGCGTCTACGCTGAGGTGGATGGTTGTGCCAGGCTGCGCTGGGAGCCGCGCAACGCCTGCGAGCATCAGTACGATCAGGACCGGATACAGCCGGGAAAATGCGAGTTTCATTTTGGGTCTCCTGGAGAAATTAGCCGTTCGAGGGCAACACCAGCGCGGCGCCCGGCACGATGCGAAGTGAAAAGATCTCGCTAGAAATCAGGTTTCAGAAGCACGTTGCGTGCGTCGCGAGAGCGACACCGTCACTCCGATCCCGCGAAGTGGGCGAGGAATCTGCTTGTAGTTTGCGATCAACTGAATAAACAGCAGATTCCTCCGGCCGGAAAAAGGCCGGCCCTCGGAATGACGCGGACCCAGGGTTCGATTCATTCAACGAACTCATTAGGCATGCCACTAAATCTCGCGGCGACCTTCCATGGCCTTGAGCAGGGTCACCTCATCGGCGAACTCGATCTCGGAGCCGACGGGGATGCCCATCGCGATGCGGGTGACTTTGACGCCGAGAGGCTTCAAGAGCTTGGAGAGATAAACGGCTGTAGCCTCGCCTTCGGTATTCGGGTTGGTCGCCGCGATGACTTCTTTCACGGTTCCTTTTTTCAGCCGCTCGATCAGGTTCTTGAGCTTCAGATTTTCAGGACCGATTCCTTCGATGGGTGAGAGCGCGCCGTGGAGGACGTGATAAACGCCATGAAATTCGTGGGTGCGCTCGATCCCTGCCACGTTGTAGGGAGCTTCAACCACACAAATTACTGAGTGATCGCGGCGCGGGTCAGCACAGAACGCGCAGGGGTCTTGCTCGGTAAGATTGTTACATTGGCTGCACAGCCTGATCTTGTCCTTGGCATCGAGAATGGCTTGCGCGAGCCGCCGCGTTTCCTCAAGTGAGGAACGTTCGATGTGAAATGCGATGCGTTGGGCGGATTTTTGACCGATTCCCGGAAGCCGCTTGAGCTCGTCAATCAGGCGGTCCAGCGGTCCAGCGAACAGGCTCATGGGTTCAGACTAGACTCTTTTGCAGGCGGCTAAGTCAAACCGGGAAAGCTGAGACCGCCAGTCAAGTTTCCTACCCGGCTGGCGAGGTGCTCATCTACCTTGCGGCTGGCCTCGTTCACTGCCGCAACAACCAAATCCTGGAGCATCTCGGCGTCTTTAGAAGCAAACACTTCGGCGTCGATTGCAACGGAAATGAGTTGTTTCTGTCCGTTCATTTTGACGGTCACCATGCCGCCGCCGGCGGAGGTCTCCACCACGAGTTCATCTAATTGCTTCTGGAGCTGTTGCTGGAGTTGCTGCACTTGCTTCATGATCTGCTGCATTTGTTGCAGATTTTTCATGGCTCACTCCCGGCTCAGGTCTTTGACGTCCGTCAAAATGCAATCGAACTTCCTTTGAAATGCTTCCACGCTTGGGTCACGTTCAGCCCGCTCGCGCGCACTGGCCTCCGGCAAAGCCTCACGCTTAACTTCCGTGCTCAGTGTAACATAGATTTTACCCACTCGCTCTCCGAGCGCTTTCTCGCACGCGGCGCGTACTTTTTCCTGGTGCTCGCGGCTCTTCAGTAGGTCCGCAGCCCACGCTCCGTCGCTCGAATAGATCAGGTGAACTTGGCCGTCTTCGAACCGCCAGCCTCTCACCGGATTGAGACAACTGCTGAGGAATTTCGACTGCTCGAAGAGCACGGCCTTGATGGAGGATAATCGCGGGTCTTCGGCTACTACGGGCTCGGCGGGCGAAGAGTCCGGGCTTGCATCTCGGGGCGGAGGGATGCGCGGAGCGGTTGGCGGAGTGGATGCCCGAATGGGCTTCGATTCGGGCAGACGCGCACCGGCCGGAGACGAATTCCGTGCCGTGCCTTCAGGCGGTGCTGGCCCGCCGCGCGCTGGAGCCACTTCCAACCTTTGAATCGTAGAAAGCAGGCTTTCGAGCGCGGCAAGCTTTGGCGCATGGGCCAGCTTCAGCAGGGCAAGCTCCAGGTGAAAGCGGGGCTGCAGCGAGTACCGCATTTCGCTTTGGGCGCGCAACAGGATTTGAAAGAACCGTGTCAGATCTTCCTCGGTAAAGAGCGCAGCGAGCCGGGCGAGCCCTGGACGGTCACTGCTTGGAATTTGCAGCAGTGGGCTCTCCGCCCCGCAACTCCGGGCGATCATCAGATTGCGGATGAAGCGCGTGAACTCCGCGCAGAATGCGCTCAGGTCGTGCCCTTGCTCCGTGACGTCGTGTACGAGCTCGAGCACGCGCCGCGAGAGGCCGGCGTGAGTAGCTTCCGCCATCTCTGCCAGCACCTTCGAGGAGGCCACGCCCAGGAGTTGGCGCACTTTCTCATCGTCTAGCTTCGCGCCGCAGGCCGCGATCACTTCGTCAAGTAATGACAACGCGTCGCGGAGGCTTCCCTCGGCGGCCTGCGCAATAGTGCCGAGCGCGGCTTCGGAAGCGTCAACTCCTTCGCGTCCGCAGATTTCCTTGAGTCGTCCGACAATCTCCGCATAATCCAGCAGGCGAAAAGCGAAGTGCTGGCAGCGCGACTGGATCGTGGCGGGCAGCTTGTGAGGCTCCGTCGTGGCCAGGATGAACAAGGCTCGCGCGGGCGGCTCTTCGAGAGTCTTCAACAGAGCGTTGAATGCCTCGGTTGTCAGCATGTGAACTTCGTCAATGATGAAAACCTTAGTGGGGTCGCGGGCGGGGAGGTAGCGCACACTCTCGCGCAGTTGGCGGATTTCGTCGATGCCGCGATTTGAAGCCGCGTCGATTTCAAGCACGTCTACGGAGTTGCCGGCCGCAATCTCCTGGCAGGAAGCGCATTCTCCACAAGGATTCACTGTGGGACCTTTGGCGCAGTTCAGAGCCTTCGCTACGATGCGTGCCATGGTTGTCTTGCCCACACCACGCGCCCCGGAAAAAATGTAACTGTGAGCGACGCGGTTGGAAAGGATGGCATTTTTCAGAGTTTCACACACCAGACGCTGCCCGACGACCTCATCGAAGACTTGTGGCCGGTATTTGCGGGCGATGACTTGGTAGGACATGTGCTAACGCCAGTGATGAGTAGACAGTAATCGGTAACGAGCGAATAGCACTCAGCAGTCAGGCGTCAGTGATCGGCGGGTAAGTCGAAGGCCGTGAGGTTCTTGGTGATCGCTGATTACTGACGGCTCCCTTTTCACTTGTGACTCATCACTTTTAACTGCTTTTTGATGCCAGGCTTCAGGTGATCCGCGGCACACGGAGAGGCTCGTTACCGTTGCTTCCTTCCGGACCTGGCGGGGTTCGCGAGCATCCGTTGCACAGAACCCGAAGCCTGACGCAGTAACCCCAGCGCCCTGGCAGCGACGCTGCTGTCTCTAAAACCTGAGCGCGCAAAAGGCGTGGGGTGACTTTCAAATTTAACACGGTCGAAGTCCGCCCGTCGATGTGTTTGAATGGCGCAAAACGGCCGGTTGCGCTTGGCTGGCCTTTAGACGTAGAATCCGGCTCGGAGAAAATCGGGTTCCGTTTCAAAGCCATCGCAAGGGCCGCGGCGAGGGGCGGCCAGCACCCACAAAAAAGGAGGATAGACCATGTTCCGCAGATTGTTATCTACCCCAAGTGACTTCGTCCTGATGATTTGCCGGCTCGCTCTCGGCGTCGTCTTTTTTGCACACGGCGCGCAAAAGATGCTGGGCTGGTTTGGTGGTTATGGTTTCCGAGGATCGATGGGATTTTTCACACACGGCATGCACATTCCCGCGCCCTTCGCGTTTCTGGCGATTTGCGCGGAGTTTTTCGGCGGGCTGGGCTTGCTGGTGGGTTTACTTACCCGGATCGCCGCCTTTGGTTTGTTTTGCGACATGATGGTCGCGCTTTTCCTGGTACACATTCACAACGGTTTCTTCATGAACTGGTATGGCACAAAGCATGGCGAAGGATTTGAATTTCACCTGCTCGCGCTGGCGCTGCTCTTCCTCATCCTTGCCCGTGGAGCTGGATTCTTTTCCATTGACCGGCTGATTTCGAGGCCGACGAAGGCGAGCGCGGCAGTCTGAGTTACGTCTGGGGCGACCATTTTCGCAGGCGGCTGACTTCCGCAGCGGTTAAATGACGGAACTGACCGGGGCCCAGCCCGCGGTCGTCGAGAAAAGCGATTCGCACTCGTTTCAGCTTCAGCACTCGCAGCCCGATACGCTCGAACATGCGACGGACCTGATGATAGCGGCCCTCCACGAGCCTGATTTCGAACCACGGCTTGTCTCGTTGAGAGAGCTCACCGAGCGGGCGGATGACGGCCGGGGCTGTGCGGCGCCCGTCGAGCGCGATGCCCGATTCGAGCTTCTTCAGCTTGTCAGCTTCCGGCCGGCCCGCTAGCTTTATGTGGTAAGTTCGGGGCACCGCCGATGCCTTGGACATCAGGAAGTTGGCAAGTGCTCCGTCGTTCGTAAGCAGGATTAACCCCGAGGAAGCGTAATCAAGGCGTCCGACCGGGTAGACTCGTTGGGTGACGCCACGAGCCCGCAAAAGCGAGATCACGGTGGGGCGTCCCTGCGGATCGTTTACTGTGGAAATACAGCCCGCGGGTTTGTTGAGGAGGATGTAGAGCGGTTTGATGCCTCGCCGCACCGGCTTGCCGGCGACGCGAATATGGTCTTTTGTGGCGTCGGCCTTGGCACCCAGTTCGGTGACGATGCTACCATTGACGGACACCAACCCCTGCCGAATCAGCTCTTCCGCTTTACGCCGCGACGCGATGCCCGCGGCTGCGATGATCTTTTGCAGTCGTTCCTGCATGAGGGGTGAAGGCAAGGACAAGCCCTGGTACCGCTAGGCGTTCGGATCATCGGGCGGCTCCCCGCCGGAGCTGGTTTCCGCATTGCCCGCGGGCACCTCGGGTTGAGTACCGGCCTCATCCGGAACGTCCACAGCCGGGCCGAGCGCTTGCCTTGCCAGTTCCTCAAACTCACGCAAGCTGGGCAGCTCGCTCAAATCCTTCAGGCCGAAGTGTACCAGGAAATCTCGCGAGGTCCTGTAGAGAATGGGTCGGCCCACGACGTTCTTGCGACCCGCGGTGACGACCAGTTTCTTTTCCATTAGCGTATGCGTGACCCCGCCGCAATCGACGCCGCGCACCGCTTCGATTTCAGGCAGCGTCACCGGCTGCCGGTAAGCGATGACCGCCAGCGTCTCCAGCGCCGGCTTGGAGAGCCGCACGGGAGGTTTGAGGCTTTTTGCAAAGCGGCTCAGCGTTTCGTGGTGCTCTGGCTTCGACGAGAACTTGTATCCTCCTGCCACCAGGCGGATGCAGATGCCGTGCTCGGGCCTGTCGTACTCGTGAACCAAGGTGTCAATGACGGCACGCACGCGATCCCGATCTTCTCCGTCCAGCGACTTGACAATCGCGTCAAAGGTCACCGGCTCCGGCGAGACGTAGATGATGCCTTCAATAACAGCCCGGAGAGTTTCGTCTGGCCACATAAGGTTAATGAGCGCTACGGATAGTCGGGAAGTAACCGTGTTGTGAGCTTAGAAAACTGACACCCTGAAATGTTGCCATCATGGCCACAACACCGAAAATAGCCGCGTAGGCTGACCGTCGTTCCCTCCAGCTTACGCTGAATCGTGTGGAACAAAGCAACAGATAAACAAGCCATGTAAAGGCGGTCGCCAGGATTTTAGGGTCGAGCTCCCGGTCTCCGCTCCAGGCGTGGCTTGCCCACAGACATCCGGTTACAATGCCCGTGCTCAAGAAAATAAGTCCGAAGACCAGCGAGCGATCATAAAGTCGGTCGCAGACGTCGAGTGAAGGCAAATGCTCGTAAAAGGCATTGGCCTGTTTGGCCTTCAGCAAACGCTCCCGCATCAGGTATAGGACCGCAGCCACAAACGTCAAAAAGAAGCCCGTATAGCCCAGGATCATCGCCAAGCTGTGAACCAGAAGCCACCCTTCGCTCAGTCGGGAAAGGATGAGCGCGTGCGCGGGGTTCAGCTCAGCGGCCAGCGTGAGCAGAAAGATGAAGGGAAAGATTAGCGCTCCAAACCAGGCGTGAGGGTAGCGGCGGTAGAGCACGATAAAGGCCAGTGTGGCGTTGAACGCGAAAAAAGGCAACGCGCTGCGCACGTCCACCACCGGCAAACGGTGCAAGCGCAGAGCCGTCAGGACCAGCGCAGCTCCATTGAGGAGAAGGCCGACCGAGAGAAACGCGACGGCCGGGGCGCCCGTTATAGACTTTCGGTGCAGCAGGGAAAGCAGCATCAGAAGTGTTCCCAGCGCGTAGGCAACCAGGGCGGAAAGCAGCAGTCCTGCACTCATCGTCGTAAGCCCCGGCCCTCAGTATAACACCCGCACAGACGCCCTCTCCGGCGCGGCGAGCCGCGTGCGGTGTATAATCGGTTTTTGTTAGGGAGGATTGGTCATGTCCACGCTGGCGAGTAAGACTTGTGTTCCCTGCAAGGGCGGAGTACCGCTGCTCAAAGGCGTTGCGCTTCAGGAACTTGCCAGCCAGGTTCCGGGCTGGAGCGTGATCGACGAGCATCATCTTTACAAGGCCTATGCTTTCCCGGATTTCTTGAGCGCCCTCGCCTTTGTCAATCGCATCGGCCAGCTTGCCGAAGATCAGGGTCATCACCCTGACATCGAACTGGCTTGGGGCAGAGCGAGCGTCAAGATCTGGACGCACAAGATCAACGGGCTTACCGAGAGCGATTTCGTCTTAGCCGCGAAAATTGACGAGCTCCCTCGCTGAAGAAGGCGTTTGTTCCGGCCCAACTTTGGCTCAGACTTGTGCGCTCACGAACCGCCCGAGCTTACCGCTGACGCGTAAGGCGGTCAGGCTTGATCGTGACTGTTGCATGAATTCTTATAGTACGGGAATAAGCGCTCGCAGTCTGGAGGCAGGTTGACGGTGCTGTGCCGGTTGCGAACCGTCCCTCATTTAGGGGCGTTATGAATCCGAAAATTACGACGATCTTGTGCGACGTGGGCGGAGTGCTCGGAACGAACGGCTGGGACGTGCCCGACCGCAAGGAGGCGGCGCGACTGTTCGGCCTCGACTGGCAAGAACTCGAAGAACGGCACAAAAGCGTGGTGAAGGAGTTCGAACTTGGCCGGCTGAATACCGCTCAATACGAGGAGAAGACGGTCTTTTACCAGCCCCGCCCTTTTACCACCCAAGAATTCCGCGACTTCATGTTCTCGCGCTCACGCCCGTTCCCGGAGTCTCTTGCCGCGATCGAGCGCGTCGCGCAGTCGAATCGATACTTTCTGGCAACGCTCAACAACGAATCGCTTGAGCTGAACGTACATCGCATCCAGCGTTTCGGCTTGCGCCGCTATTTCTGCGTGTTTTTCAGTTCGTGCTTCCTGGGCCTGGCAAAGCCGGATGTGGCAATTTACAACGCGGTGCTCAAACTCACGCAGCGCGCGGCAGAAGAGTGCCTGTTTATCGACGATCGTGAGGAAAACGTGGAAAGCGCGGCGAAGCGTGGGATGCGAACCCTCCATTGCCGGAAACCCGGCGAATTGGGCACGCGGTTGCGAGAGATGGGGATCGTCAGTTGATTAGCGCGCCCGAATGGCGACAAACTGCGATGAAGGCCAATCCATCCGCAGCAGACGCCCTCGACGGCCAACCCAAAGGTTGATACGCGCTAAGTCGGTTGATACGACCAAGTGGCGGCACATCTCGTTGCGCCTGTCAAAACGAACATCCTCATTTCCGGCGCTCGTAACGCTGACGGTTCCGGGCAGTGCTCTCTGAGGAATAAAAGCGCGGAAAACCTGCGTCCCGCCTGCGGTTCGATCATAACGCATTGTCAACAACTCGTACTGGTTGATTACATTGTCGTCCAGGATCACAATGCCGGGTGGAAACTGGAACTCACGGTCATCCTGGCGGCCGTTTATTGTGTGGTAGCGAACCCGCGCCGGCGACCGCCGAAAGTCGGCAGAGATGCGTGAGGAGTGCGCGCCTTGTTGGCTCCACGAATAGGTGAGCGGGAAAAGCTGGTTGTTGAGGACCAGATGAGGGAAACTTGTGTAGTCCGCCACCTTGCCACCTCGGCGAACGCGAAGTTGAACCTCAGCCTTCGCGTCCACGCGGTCTCCACGCTCGCGGATCAGAAATTTCTCCACGCCGACCTGTTGACCTGCTAACAGAAGCTTGAAGACACCTTGGTCCTGTATTTCGTCCTTGGCGCCTTGGAGTGACCTGCCGGCGGCACACGCCACCGCCAGTAGCACTGCTAGACCAACGATGTTGAGCTTGCGAAGGCAGGAAATCACTTTCTATTCCTAGAAGATGTTGAGGCGCAGGATCTTCTGCACCACTTCGTCAGCGCCATATCCATCCGTAACAACGCGGTGTTCCGCCAAGCGGTAGTAAGGCAAACGCTGGAGGTAGAGTTGAGTGAACACTTCCGGATCGCGAAAGAGAGGGCGATTCTCGATGCCGGCGCAGCGCCTGCGCAACTCGTCGATGCCGCAGTCGAGCCAGACCGTTGCGGCCCCCGTCGAGCGGATAAACTCCAGATTTTCTCGCTGAGCCCAGGTTCCTCCGCCCAAGGCGATGACGGCAGGCGCACTCTTCGAAACCTCCGTGAGAGCGGCACGTTCAATTTCCCGAAAAAACAACTCGCCTCTCCGTTCGAAGATTTCACGAATCGAAGTGCCTTGGCCGGCTTCAATCGTCGTGTCAAGATCAATGAACGGCCAGCCAAGCTCGCGAGCGAGCAGTTCGCCGACGGTTGACTTCCCGCTTCCCATAAAACCTAGCAGAAAAACCATCTTGCGGCGGCGGGTCATGTTTCGTGGGGCGGCCCGCGACGGGGCCAGAGCCTGATTATAGGTGGGGAATTACGCCAAGCGCAACATCGGGTGGCATGGTGTGAGGCGTACGGCGAGGGCTTATGGGTGCGGTTCCGGTTCGGGGCGGATGCGAATCGTGCCGCTGAAAGACGTTAGTTCAAGGCTGGCGTCACCCTCATTGTGAGTACCGAACAATGAATTGCCGTAAAAGGAGACAGAAGAGTGATGCCGTCTTCGGTTCAGCGCGAGTTCGTTCACAAGTTTCCCATGAACAGAACGTGCTTTGAGTTCGAAAGACGCCGAGGGCGGACACAGAACATTGATGTCTCCGCTATAAGAAGACATGACGTAATCACCCGTGGCCATCAGGTTGCCCTCGTATAGGATCTGCCCCGAAGTGGTCCGAGCCCGAATGCGGGGACTGGAGGGAGATACGAAACTGAGGTTGCCGGTGACCGACGAAGCTTCAATCGGGCCTGCGGGCCGGACGATCCGAATCAGCCCGCCGACCGAGTGCGCCACGACTTCGCCGCTCGAGCGGACTACGTAAATATCGCCCCCTACCGAATCCACCCAAACGTCCCCTCGGAGTCCCTGAATGCGGACAACGCCCTGCGGATTGCGCACTTCGAGATACGAATCCGCCGGGACTTGAAGCGTGTAATCGACCCGCGTCCGCGGCCCCTGCAACCTCTCGTTAAGCAGGTGGGTGGCTAACTCAATCTTGTCCGCCTGTCCGGAGGGCGGAAACGTTGCTTTATCGATTTCAATCTGCGGCGCCGCAATCACGTAAATGGCGTGTACCTGAGGTTTTTCCCAGCCGTCGATGATCACAGTACCGTCCAGGTTGGTTAGGCTAATGTGCGGATTGCGGGAGGTATAGAAGAGGTCGGACTGCTTCTTCGGCCCTCCTGCGGCCCATACGCCTGTGGGTACCAGCATTGCCAGAATCGTCAGCCAATTCGCTTTGTTTTTCAGTCTTCTTTGTATCATCAACGCGGCCTGTCCCGGCCTCTCCTACCTGAGGTTATACTCGAGCGCGGATTGAAGCAATTCGGCTTTGTCCGCGTAAGCGTTCGACAAGTATTGCTGCACCAGTGCATTATCGGGCTGTTTCTGTGAGAAAACCCGGCACTCCTGGATCTCGTTATCCAGAGACTGAAGGCTCTTTTGATAGGTCACCTGCAGGGACGGCTGCATGGACTGGGCGTTAGCGTAATATTCCTGCTCAAGCGCCTTGATGGTCCTCTGCACTGACGCACTGCCTTCAGCGGGCGAACTGGCTGAGGCGAGTTGAACTGCAGCTGGCTGTATACCCGCTGCGCTGGACGAGGCGGGTCTAGAGCGGAAGAAAGGGAGAGCCGCTTTGAGAAAGATCACAAATGCGATTGCTAACGTCGCTGCGGCCGCGAGAGGGATCGGGGACCGGAGTAAGCCGCGCCCACCTACGGGCAGCCAGCGCCGCCAGAAGCTGGCAGGCTGACGAATAACGCCCTCGGCCACCAGGGTGGCCCGCACATTAGTCCACAGCCTTGCTGGGGGCTCTTCGAACCCATACTCGGCGCTTGACGAGCGGATCAACTCCAGATCCGCGAGCATACAACGACAATACTCGCAGGATTCCGCATGGCTTAAAACGCTCTGACGTTCTTCCCCTTCCAGGTAAGCTGCGAGTTCGCGCTCGAAATCGGCACACGCATCCTGCTTTCTTGTGCGGCTCTGCTCCACTGTCTCCCCGTCCTTCACCGGTCTTACCTCCTCAATTCGAGCGGCCCGGAGGTCCCGTCCTGACGAGTCTCTTCTGATCTCGCCGTAGCGCCTCCCGCAGTTTCAACCGAGCCTTGTGCAACTGCGACTTCGAGTTTCCCACCGAGCAATCCATAATGCGTGCGATTTCATTATGTTCGTAACCCTCGACATCGTGCAGGACGAAAATTGCCCGGTAACCGGGCGGGAGTTCCTCAATCACATTGTTCAGGGTGATTCGGTCGACCGAGCCGAGGAGTCGTCGGTCATCGTCGCCGTACTCCCGCTTCACAGGCTCCGCTTGTGAATTGTCTACCTCGTCCAAAGAGATCTTCTGAACGCCTTTTTTTCGCAAGTGCATCAGTACGACGTTGACCACCAACCGATGCAGCCAGGTGGAAAAAGCTGACTCCCCACGAAACGTTGATATTTTGCGAAAAAGCTGGAGAAAAGCCTCCTGGGAAAGATCCTCAGCCTCCGCTGGATCTGCCGTCATGCGCAGACACAAAGAGTACACTCGCCGCTTGTGGATCTCGAACAGCGCGGCAAATGCCTCCTCTTCGCCTCGCTGCGCCCGCGCGATGAGCTGGCTCTCCGAATCCGCTTTTGAAGGTGCGCCCTCGCCTTGTGCCAATTGATTTCATTACCCACCGCATCACCTAGTTTGTGATGCGAGGGTAACCATTGGAGTTGTACCAGCAAGCACCAAGCCACACTGCACTTTCCCTGGTTTACGTGGGCTCTCTCGCTGTTGCCTCCTGGAGTTGAGCGGACCCGCAACGATGAAGCTTCACGGCACGTCAATAACAGTCTGGCCGACGCCCACATTTCCCGCCGTGTCATACGCTCTCAGGGAGATCACGTGTTCTCCAGGCTGGAGGTTTGGCAGTTTGACCGTAAATGTCTCCTGCTGTGAATCCACGATGCTATTGTCGGAGACGATCCCTCGCCAGCGATTTTCACCCACGGAGACATCCGCCTTATCGAGCGGTGCGCCATCACTCTGAGCCTGAAAGCGGATCACCGCTGAGCGGTCGTGCACCTGCCGGCTGAGCACACGAACTTGTGGAGAACTATTATCTACCCAAAAAGGTGCACTCACCAAGTCGGTCCTGAGGGCGTCCTGGGGCGTGTTGGAGGGCGCGTCCGAGGCCACCAACTTGGCTTGGTACTCGCCGTTCGCCAGTGAATCTGGTGGTAGGGTAAAGTCAGCGGTCCTAAGCTTGCCTTTCAGGATGTGCCACTCCCGCTCCGTCGTCGATTTCAAATAGAGGTCGTAGAGAAGCCGGTCGTGGTTGGGGTCCTCGGCCTGCCATGAAAATATGACCGGCGGCTTATCATGGCCGAGACCCTCAGCCTCGGGATCCGTGTATGCGGGCACGGCTACAATCGAAGATGTTACCATCGGCATGGGCACAAAAGGCTGGCCTTCTCCCGTCGAAACGACCGGCGTTCCAGTTACCTTGGTTTTCTGGGCGCCCTGGGAGACGGTGAACGACTGGATTTCCGGCGGCAGATTCTGGTTCAGGTAGGAAACCGTCACCTCTTCAAGTTCCGGGCTTTTTCCGTCCGTGCCGCTGAAGGCGGCTTTCCACTGCAGGTAGCGTGCCGGGGTGCTAGAAATTTGGCTGCCCTCGGAGGTGAGGTAAGGTCCAGCCCAGTCACTCCAGGTATTATCTGGCCGCGCGGAATTGCCGGACCGAGTATAGAACTCGAGTTTGCACGCCGGCGGAACATGAGCCCGCCACGCAATATGGCCCCATCGGGAGATGAAGTGGGTGTCCTCCACCGGCGACTCATACGTTCCGTGAGTGCCGAGTGCCGTCCCGATCTGGATTAACTTCGCGATATTACTGGTCGTGACGAAGAGTTGCGGCCCTGCGGCGAGGATGTGAGTCGGCAGTGACTCCCGTGTTTCGCTGAGCAGGGTTAGCTTCGGCCCGTCGGCTGAAGCGCGCAGATCGAAGATGCGGCCGTCGTCTTCGGTCGAAAACACCACGTCGGAGCCGCGTGTTGCCAAACCGAAAATGCTCTGATTGTCGGAGGTCCAAAGAATCTGCGCCGTGTAGTTCGGTAAAATCTGAATTAGTTCTCCCCGGCCGCGGGCGAATGCCTGGAAAGGAGCTCCGATACCCGCCGATGCATTAGGATTTAGGGACGGCTGTCCCGGTTGTTGTCGTGGCTTGACTGGCTGGTGTGAGGGCGGCTTTTGCTGGCGCTGAGGGCGGTTTGCGGCCTCATCCACGTCGCCTGCGGAGGCAATGACAGTTACCTTGGTTGGTTCGGCCGACACCAGGTTCGTTACTGGGGCCTTTGGGAAGTAGCCCGGAGCTTGCGTTGGCACGGCGTTTCCCAAAGCGGCGGCGTAAATACTTCCGCTCGCGTCTGTGTCCAGCGCGTGGATTTCCGGCAGATTTGCCTGGTAGAGCACAAAGGCCTTTCCGTTGGGTGAGATGCGGTAAATCAAGCCATTCGGGTCGCTGCCCGCCAGCAGATTTCCGTTCTGGTCAAAGGCAAGGCACATGATGTGAGTTTGATTGCTGGCGAAGAAGAGCTTTACCTTGCCATCGCGGTCGACACGGAGAATCTGGCCTTTATCGCCCGTGCCCACGTAAAGACGGCCCTGCGAATCAAAGGCCAGGGCCCAGATGTATTTCGCCTTGGGATTACAGAAGACAGAGGATTTGCCGCTAGGCGTCACGCGGTAGATTTTCCCCTCAGGTGAGCTTCCAACATAAAGATCGTGGTCCCGTCCCACGGCGAGGGCCAATATTTCCGGTTCGGGAGCCTGAAACAGCAGCCGCCCGTGCATGTTTTTGTCGAGCACGAAGACTTTGCCCTGATGACCCGTCCCGACAAACAAGCGACCGGTACTTGGGTCCGCGACTTCCGACAGAGCTACCGCTTCGTCCGGGTTAAAGACGACACGCGTGTCCGGCGCGAGGGTAAGCTGGCCGTTCATGCTTACCGACACCCCTTGGAGGTTCCCTTTCAGAAACCCTTCGAAAGTACCCATTTTCCAGAAGGCGGTTTGCGTGCCCACGAGCGCTGCGGGAAGCAGGATAATTGCAAGCAGCGCCATTCCCAGAAGCTTTCGATCTTTCATAATCTTCCTTCCGATGGGCCGGCAGTTCACCAGGTGCGGCGTTCGCCCTAGTCAGTCCCGCTCAAGACCTTCAGGTAAAGGGTCTGCTCTCCCTCGATGGAGTAAGACGTCGGAGAGGTCTCGAAATCGCCGACCACTGAACTGGCACGGTAGATAAGCTTGCTGGAAACAGCGGGATCGGCCATGAAAGTCTGGAGAAGCGAGGGAGGCGGTGAGGGATATTCGGTGCCCTCCATAATGAACGAGCGTTGCGGCGTCATCAGCAAGGCGTACAGACGATTGTTGCGTCGGGTTCGGTTGAGTTCGCGTACCAGTTGGTGGAGGTTGCGCGGGGGAGTGCCGGGCCGAAGAAATTGCAATTGCAAGGCGTTCAGAGCCTCTCCGCTGCCCACAACCAGGGAAAGGGTCTTGGCGCTCACGCTAGCCGGTATGGTCACGGGAATCTTTTGAATGACGGTCTTGCCCGAAGGGGTGCGCTCCATCGCTGTCACAACGATTTGGTCTCCGGGCCGCACCTCCGAGCGGGTGCTCCACACTTGCTCGAGGGTGGCCGCGCGGCTTTGGTTCAAGACGGTCACGTGAAGCTCTATATTGCGGACGCGCAAATGGGAGAACTGCCCGTTGAGCAAGTAGCTCAGCGGCGTAGCCACGGTTGCACCCGCGCTGCCCGCGCTGCCAAAGTGTGATGACAGCACGTCCTCAATTTTCACATCCTCACCATCCGCAAGCGCGATCCTTCCATTGAGGTCGACGGTAGTTGGCCCCATCATTCGCTCCGAAGAGCTCAACGCGGATACGATGGAGAGGTTCACAAGCAGTGGCGAAAGTAAGGGCTGCTGACTCACCTGGAAACTGTAATCTAGTGTGCGGCCAAGCGACGAATTGACAAAGAGGTGGACGGGAATGGTGGGAGCCATTTTGCCCAGAACGCCGTAAATGCCCCCGAAGCGATCTTGCCGAATGCTGCCAATCACTGGACCGGGTTCATCCACCTTTTCCGACGTGTATAGACTCGGAATCGTGGCGAGCACCCGCGTTTCAGCGAAGGGCACGTCCGCTGGACCTAGCGTGAAGAGTTGATGTCCGCAAGCGTAAAGGTGGTTTCCCTGAAGGTAGGTCACCGTGCAATCCACATTGAGGTTCAAGTCGCCCCGTACCAGCATCACGCTGATCATCGAACCCGGCGTGACTTGCGAAATCGCGGCCGAACCTTTAACCGGCGACGTCCCGAGAATCACCGCCGCTTGGATGGGTTCGAAACCCAACTCCCGAAAAACCGGCGAATAGCCGCTCATGACGTTCTGCGCGAATCCGCTGAAATGAAGCGGCAGGCGGAATCCTTCAAACGCTGTTCCTGAAGTCCATCGGCTAAGCAGGCTTGCCCATTCGGCTGGGCCAGAATGTGGGCCTGGAATCCAGCGAGCCTCTAAACCGGAAGGTCCCGGCGAGACCGAATCGTACCAGGGTAGCGTCGACACCGAGGCTACCGAGCTGGCGCCCGGCTCCGGCGTTCGCGGAACCACGGCCAGCATCTCCTGGATCGGGGTGATTAGTGTGTAGGGTTCTTTGGCGAATGGAAACGCTCTGGCGACCGCTCCGAGCAGCTTGCCATCCACATACACAGGGCTGCCGCTCATTCCCGCCGCCACTCCCGTTTGAGCGACAGCCGGGCCGGAAAGTTTTGCCAAAATCGCATCCTGCTTGGGGCCAAGAACGTTCTTTAGAACGCCGATCAACTCAACCTGAAAGTCCTCGATCTTGTTGCCCTGAAAGATGGTTCGGCCCACGCCTTTCATGCCCGGCCGGACTTGACTCACCGGGAAGAACTGCGGATTGTTTACCGCCTGGGCCGGGACCGGAAACAGGCAGAAAAGCAGTACCACGGAATAGCCAGGAAGGCGTTGGAGGCGCACAGCAAGTTACTCCCCTCAATCCAATGTTAAGTCTAGAGACAAACCGCAGGCGCGTCAAGCAAGGGCAGAAATGATGCCGCAGGCGCAGCGTACTTCGGGGTGCCTGGCCGCCGCGATTGTCTAGGGTTGTTCCTGCACAGCCTTCCCTTGCTCATCAAAGCCGTAACTGTAACTTATCGGAGCGAGAAATCCTTTTTGGCAAAGGGATTTTTATGGATAAGCGAAAAACTATTTGTTTGACCCGGTTCAAAGACAACACGTATCCTCATTGCAAGTCGTGGGGCAATGCGTCCGAACAGAAGCGGAGGTTACTCGCGACGACGATCTGAAGGAGAGCAACTCTATGATGAGTGGCACGTGTAGCCGCAATGGTGTGTTGAAGCTGGCGTTTCTGTTGTTGGTAACTGGCGTGCTCTCGCCGGCCGTGCGCCGGGTCAGCGCGCAAACCATGCCGACGCCTTCCATGGGCGGACCACTTGCGCTGCCTTCCACGCTTACTTATAACGCGGGACCGCTTGGCAAGCTGAACATCGGGGGCATTGTGAGCGGCATGGGCTTGGTGCAGGGCAACTGGATTCCGGGCGATCAGTCAAGCCGCTGGGCACTGAGCAATGGCCAGCTTTTTGTCGAAAAGAACAGCGGTTGGTGGCAGTTCTTTGTTCAGGCGGGCGCGTACAACATTCCAGACCTTGGCCTGCCAACGCTGCCGACTACCGATTGGGTCAACGACCTTTATGGCCCTGTGCCGCAGGGTTTTCTAAAGATTCAACCAAATCCAAAGGGTAATTTCTCGATAGAAATTGGCGCGCTGCCCACACTGATCGGGGACGAGTATACATTTGACTTCGAGAACATGAACATCGAACGCGGTCTGCTTTGGAACCAGGAGAATGCGGTAAATCGCGGTGTCCAGATCAATGATGCCATTGGGAAGCTCAGCGGGTCCATTTCGTGGAACGACGGCTTCTATTCGAATCGCTACACCTGGCTCACAGGCACTTTGAGTTACGCCGCCAGTAAATCCAGCACGATTGCGTTTATCGGCGGCGGCAACCTCGGGCAGACAAAGTTTCAGACGTTCGCGACGCCAGTGCAGAACAACAGCCAAATTTACAACGTGATCTATACGTACAGCCACGAGTCTTGGGTGATCAGCCCGTATTTCCAGTACACGCACGTCCCAACCGACGCGAAGATTGGAATCATTCACGGGGCGTCGACGCGGGGAGGAGCAATTCTGTTGACCTACAATTTCAGGCACGGATTCTCTCTGCCGGTTCGCGGTGAATACATTTCAAGCACAGGAAATCTCGATGAAAGCGCCGTCAATCTGCTTTACGGGCCGGGCAGTTCTGCCTGGTCATTTACGGTGACCCCGACCTACCAAAATCATGGCTTCTTCCTTCGCGCGGAATTCGGTTGGGTTCAGGCAATGAGCATCGCTCCCGGCGACGCATTCGGCCCGCTTGGCACGGACAAGACGCAACCGCGGGGTGTGGTGGAGGCAGGATTTATTTTCTGAGTCGAGTGCCTGCGACGGCTTTGGGATGTGTGAGACTCACCGTGGGCCATTCGGAGGAGCAGTAGCCCGGACGAACTGTGGGGCCAGGCCATGATGCCTGCATTTCAACTCAACGTGGGGGGAGTGCGCAAAGATGACACCAAATGAAGTGATGAAGTTTATCAAGGACGAAGGGATCCAGGTGGTTGACCTGAAGTTCGTCGATTTGCCCGGCTTATGGCAACACTTTTCGGTTTCGGCGAAGGAATTTGATGAGGATGCGTTTTCGGAGGGCATAGGCTTTGACGGGTCGAGCATTCGCGGTTTTCAGTCCATCAACGAAAGCGACATGCTTCTGTTTCCCGACCCGACAGCAACCTTTGTAGATCCCTTCACGCAAATTCCGACGTTGAGCATCATCTGCGACGTTAAGGACCCAGTGACCGGAGCGGACTATTCGCGCGATCCGCGCCACGTGGCGAGGAAGGCGGAGGCGTACCTGAAATCATCGGGCGTCGCCGAAAAGGCCTTCTTCGGTCCGGAAGCGGAATTCTACATTCTGGATAGCGTTCGCTTCGATCAATCCTATAACTTCGGTTACTATCACATC
>JAKAWG010000001.1 GCA_021817045.1 Acidobacteriota bacterium | reverse complement strand
AAAGCAAACCCAAGCTTTTCAGGCAGAAATGGGTTATGTCATTTGGAATTAGCAACTTATAAAGGCTAGCACGAGACCCGATTTTAACATAAGTTATTGATAATAAGTGCGATATAGAAGCGGCAGCGGCGGGCAACTCTGAATCCGGATCACGCGAGAATCGAGCCGACAGCGCATCCGCTTTTGGCGGCCTGGGGCTTCTGCGTGAAAACCCACCCAAGGGCCTGAAAGACGCAGGCCCGCTCCTCCTAGCCTATTGCGGCGCGCCTGGCCGGTTGTGCTAGCGGTGACGCGGTTGCCCCGACCGCAAGGATGAAGTGACGGTTGAAACAGGGATGTGGCCGCAAGTTAATGTTTGGTGGGCCCAGCAGGATTCGAACCTGCGACCAACGGATTATGAGTCGTTTTCAACCCAATTTTGCAACTTGTTGATCGGAAGGCAGAAAACCCTGCAACGCCCCGTAGGTCAGCAAGTTAGTGAGTTGTGCAGAGTTGATTTGAGTTGCACTGAAATTGGTGCAAATGTTTTTGGAGTCCCCACAAAAGTCCCCGCAGTTCAACCAACCTTACTTCCCTAGCTACCACTTGCGCATTCGAGAGGAGCGGCGTGCAATTGCTCGCAACTCGGTGTCTTCTCCAATGCGCGGAGCAAGGGCCTCAGAGTCTCCCAGTCTAAAGCCGTGCACCACCATCCCTATTGAATGGGATTTTGGCATGACCGGTCAACTGGAGCCGTGGTAACATGAGCACCTCGACGAGGTTCATATGAGACTCCAACGCGCCCGAGTACGGAATTACCGCTCAATTGTGGATAGCGGTGAAGTGGATATCGAAGACCGCGTGACTGTGCTAATCGGCAAGAATGAACAAGGCAAAACGACGTTTCTCAAGGGGCTCGCCTCACTGAATCCGAATGTCGTTTACACGCCCAACGACATGACGAACCACCTCCGAGCCGCATTAGAACAGAGGGACAAGAAGCAGATCGAGATGGTGGATGCGTGGCTAGAGCTGGAGCCGCCGGACAATGTCAAATTGAAGGAACTGGTGCCCGACGCTGCCAAAATCAGTGCAATCCACGTCACGAAGTACTACGACAGCCACTATTCATACTCAGCGGTGCCAAGTGAAAGTCCCGAGTTCCTCCTTGAACCTAAGCCGACCGACATCCAGCCACTGGTCAAGGAAATGGCTACGCAGGCCGAAGTGCTGCGCTCCAAGCTCCAGGCACATGCTACCCGACTTGCCACTTTCGCGCCGAGCCTAGACCAAGCCGCCAAGCACATTGACGCGCTGCTTGCGGCAAACTTTAGTGATGCGGAGCATCTGGCGAACGTTGTCAAGACGTTCGGGACAGCGCTCAAAGCCGTACCTGGCCAGGATGCTCCCATCCAAGAGGATGTGGCCCAAGCCATTGCGTCCGTCGTCAAAACCCAGAGCTCCTTACTGGAATCCCTGAACCGTGACCCCTTCGCTGGCTTCCGTGCCGCGTTACCTCGGTTCATACTCCACAGCGCTACCCTCGACAAGATTCCCGACTTCGTGAGCGTTCCCGATTTTGTTGCAAACCCTGAGGGCGTTTCTAAAGGGATGGCGAATCTGTGTGCAGTCGCCGGGCTTTCGACGCAAAAAATCCGAGAGCTTGCAAGTACACCTGACGCTGCCGACCGAGCAACGTTTGAGGACACGTACCGCTCAAGCATATCTGGGGGGATCAACCAGTTCTGGACTCAGGAACGCTACGATGTTCACTTCAGGATAGAGGAGACCAGGCTTTCTCTTCACATCAGTGACGACACGTACAGTCCGAGGATAAGGCCGTCCGACCGCAGCGATGGGTTCCAGTGGTACTTGTCCTTTTACAGTGCGCTGTCAAGTGAAGTGAGTTCGTCCGACCCCATAGTCCTCCTGTTAGACAACCCCGGCCTTGAGCTGCATGCCGATGGGCAGCGCGACATCAAGCGGTTTCTGGAGGAGAAACTCCCCCAATCGGCCCAGGTAATCTACGTGACGCACTCAACAGCAATGCTCGACCCCTTTAACTTTGAACAAGTCAGACAAGTCGAGCTGCTCCCGCATAATCACGGCACGAAGGTCGGGAAGCTAAGAAGCAAAGGAGCCGACGATTTTGACCTTGTCGAACCCGCGAGGTCTGTTATTGGTGCCTGCCTTGGCTCCAGCCTAATACTCAACGAACTCAACATCCTGGTCGAAGGGGCTGCCGACAAACCCATTCTCGAAGGCGCAATCCGACAGTTCCGCGCCCAGGACACCGAGCGCATTCTCGTCAACGGTAGCGTTGCGGAGAGCAGTGGTTTTTTACCCAAGTTCTATAAGCGGGCAAGGCTCCCCCTAGCGGTTTTTCTCGATGCCGACGATGGGGGCCGCGCTCTCAAGGCTCAACTTACGGGGTGGGGAATCAGCGAGGATCAGATTGTGGACTTGCGCTCTCTCTTCAAGGACTCAGTGGCCGACTTTGAGCTGGAGGACATTCTTAGCCAAGATTTCTACCATGCGGCGATCAACGCGGCTTACCCAATCCAGGCGGTAGACCCGCCGCCGGCCGAATTCCAAGGCAAGCGCACCAACCATTACAAACGTGAGTTCAAGGAAAGGCATGGTATCGGTTTCAGTAAGCGCCGCGTGGCGGAAAACGTAAAAAGGCTCTTGGGCGAAGGTAGAGCGGACGATCCCACCCTTAAGAACCTACGAACCGTCACTGACGCAATCTGGGCGGCCCTCGAACGGCAGATTCGCCCATCAGTCAGCGAGACGGCAGCGACACCTTAGTGGTTAGCGTCGGTGCAATTTTTGTGCCGCGGACCTCTTGTTATGTTTGGTTCCCCAACCCAGAGCCTAGGCATCGCCCGGCGGCTAGAGAGGGCTTAGGGACAAGCCCTCCGCCCTCGCCTAGAAAGCCAAAATCCTCCAAGAAATGAGCCAGGTCAAGCTGCCAGTGCAAGAAAGAATCCAACCCTGCTTGAGTTGGCGAAGCATGTCTTCGCAGTTCCAGCACCAAGCGCTTCATCCTAATCTCAGCGCATCATGAAAATATAGGCGAGGGCGTGGCACAGAGACCTATGAAGGCAGAGTCTTGGGCGTCAGATCGGTCACGGGCTTCTCTGTCGGCTTGGCCAAATCGAACAAAGTTGCTTCCGAAATTTTTTCTTCCAGCATCGCGATAATCGTGGTGAGTTCAACCTTCGCTCCGGCCTGCAAGCCCAAAGATGTGGACACACCAGCCGCGTCCGTACTCAGCCGCGTTCCTAATTCCAAGCGCCACGCCCTTTTCGCTTTCTCTACGAGATCATATCCATGGATGTGCATTGAATCGCCGAGCCGGGCTTCCTTGACATGGCCAAAGCTGAAGTTGGCCTTCATGTATTCAATCAGCGGATTCTGCACGGCGAGGACAAGGTGCTTGTTAACGGCCTCGAACGTCTCAACTTTATGATGGAGCTGAACGAGAATCGTCTTTGCCGTCATCTTCCAATTCATGCCGAAAGATTCTTCCGACTTAACGTCCTTCTTGACGACTCGAACGCCCACCTCATCGAGGAACCGCTGTCGTTCGGGCCAAACGGTCCCTGTGGTATCGAGAGTTTGGAGTTCAATGCCAACGAAATCTTTAACCTTTCGATTCCGAACTGACGCCAAGAAGTAATCAACGGACCCGCCCGGTATAGAAATCTCTGGAACGATGTGAAACTCATTTCCAGGTTCGTGCAGTGTGAGCAAATGAAGGCAATCGGTGAAAATTTGCCGGCGCTCAAGTAGACGGTGGGGGCAGATAACAATTGGCCGGTTTTCCTTCCCATAATTCACCGTGCAAGTCCCAATCAGAATTTCGGGATTACTCTTTCGGTTCTTCAGGCACAGGCGATTTAGGAATGGGCACCAGCTTTTCCCGACGATCTGTTTCCAGTTTTGTTTGCTAGTGGTGGAAAGACCAAATAGTTCGGTGACCTTGCTCATATTAGACGAGCGCACCTTCCCTCGGCGATTCGTATGTACTCTTCGGATTTATCAATTCCAATTGACTTCCGGTTCAGCTTCTGCGCTACGACCATTGTCGTTCCGGTTCCGCAAAACGGGTCTAGTGCGATCCCACCTTCGGGGCAGGTTGCCAGTATCGGTATTCGGCAAAGGTCTTCGGGATAAGCCGCAAAATGGCCAACGCGATTTTGCGTATCCTCGGGGATGATGTCCCAAACGTCTTTGGGCTTTGCTCCATTAGGATGGTACTTAAGGAAGTAAAACCCGCGCTGCTGAAGCTCGCGAGCCCGTCCAGACACATTTTCCGAATCAGAGTGCGTCGTTCGTTGCACGCCCCGAATGATCATTCGGAAATCGGCCAATTTGCCTTCCTGTACATCCCGCAAGATGTCATCCAGGGCGGCAAAAGCCGCACGCCTCTCCTCCCCATTGAGCATCGTCGAGAGCTCTATTTGTCTCCGATAGCGCACGCCTCTCACGCCCGTTGCCGAGACCACAGACCCGTTGACGACTTTCGCCGTCCTCGGAGCGTTTCGAACTGCGTCAGCATCGTAAAAGTACCCCTTCGGATGCTTGACAAAGTGGAAGACGTGTTCATGGACATTACGAAGCTTATCTTTCGAATTGTCTGGCCCGCCTTTTATTTTGTTCCAGATAATGCTGTTCCTAAGCGTCCAGCCCTGCCGATCAGTCATCGCCAAAGCAACGCGCCATGGCAGCCCAAGAAGTTGTTTCTCAACGTAGACGTCTCCGATATTTAGCCAGAACGACCCGGTGACCTTGAGGACGCGATGAACTTGCGCGAAGACGCTGAGTAAGTTGGAAACGTATTCCTGATAAGTTGCTTCGCCACCAATGCCATTAGTATCGTACTGCCGCTGACCCCAATAGGGCGGCGAAGTCATGGCAAAATCGATTGAGTCAACCGGAATCTCCTTGAGCACGTCCACGGCATCGCCCGATAACAAAACAGGAACGACCGAGGGGCTAAATAAGTACTCCAAAACAGCCGTGGTATGTGCAACAGCGGTAGCCATATGCTTATTCGTTTACACCAGAATTGTCCTTCACGCAACCGGCGTGGCTATTACGAGTTCCGATCCTCCGACTTGGTCAATGCTCCTCTTTGAATTGTATCGGCACCAAATTGGCAGAAATGAGCCGATCCGATACATCAGCAAAAATAGTAACCACAGCGGAAAGCTGAGAGCAAGAGATATCTCGACTGTCCAGGTGCCAGAAGGTTCGAGGAGGTATTCATGGGATTTTCACCCGGCCCCGCGACCCCACAAAACGCATCCAGCCCTTACTTTAACAAGCTGTGACAGGCTAGCGCGACAACGAGCAGACATCCTCATGTGCTCTAAAATAGTATCCCAGGGGGTCAGGCACAGGACTTGATTCGAGGGTCAACCTCAAGAAACGGCCGCTGCAATGCAAGTGATCATCAATCGAGTCGACGATACGGGGGGCATCTGCCGCCACAAAAAAGCATGACGCGTTTTTTCCGTCAGCCATTGACCCTTTGATGCGATAGCGCTCGCAGGATTGTGTCGAGGATTAGATCGAGATTCTTCCCAACGTCTTCGGCAAGGAAGCGGAGAACCTGATAACCGTTCTCTTGAAGCAAAGCGTCCTTGCGACGGTCCCGCCGATAAGCGTCAGGGTCGCCCAGATGCTGGCCGCCATCCAATTCGATGGCGATTCTTAACGGCTCGCACAGCAAATCCACTTCCATGTGTCCCCAGCCATCGAATGAAATCGGCAGCTCGGAGTTCAAACGAAATTTGCCGACTGTTTCAGACAGAGTTTCCAACCGACGATAAAGAAATGCCTCGGTCGCGCTTCGCGCTCGGTCGGCGCCCCCCGCGCCTGCCGGCGGCGTCACTGTGGCATGGACAAACAAATTCGCCAGGGGGGAATCCACTCCGTCCCGAACTAGACGGCGTACGGTCGCGGCATATTGGCTTTTCCACTCGGGATCGATGGGGAGCGGCACATCGGCAGGCCAGCCGGGAACGGCGCTGCCTGGAAGTTGAATCGAGTAACCAATGGCTTCGTACCCGCGACAGCGGCGATCAAACATGCGCGCCAGCATTGGCACGTTGAGGTCGGCATAGTCATACACGCGCACTTCGCGTTTACCATCATAGAGGCGATGCAGCCTGCCCACGTACTGAGCGACGGTTCCGTGCCACGAAATGGGAAGTGTCAGAAATAAGGTGTCGAGCAGAGGATCATCAAATCCCTCGCCCACGTAACGGCCGGTTGCCAAAAGCAGGCGGGATTCCCCTGCCGGGATTGCGGCCAGCCGAGCGTGGACGGCTTCAACTTCCTTCTTGCGCATCCCTCCTCGAAGAACGATCAGGTGTTTCACATCAGGTGCTATTTGACCTGCTAGGGCATCGAGATGTTCATTCCGCTCTGTCAATAATAGTGGCGAGCGTCCGTCTAAAAGGGCTTTGATTACATCTTGGCAAATGAGCCGATTGCGGGCTATGTCTGAAATCAGCTCGTCATAGAGCTGGTGGAATTGCATTCGCACATTGACATCCGCCGGTTGAATGGGACGAAAGTCCGTGGGCCGGACCAACACAGTATGCTGAAAAGGGTGAGCCGCCGTCCCCTGTTTGGCGCTTACCCGAAAACGAACGGGACCGCACTGCATAAAGATGATCGGATGGTGGCCATCTTTCCGGGTGACGGTTGCCGACAAACCGGTTACGAACTTCGCCTTAACCTGACGCGCAACCTGCTCGAAGCTCTGGGCGGATAGGTGGTGACATTCGTCAACGATCACATGCCCATAATCTCCGACGAGGTCGGCGACGATCCCCTTTCCAACCAAGCTTTGAATCAACGCCACATCCAGGAGACCAGTTGGCTTCTTGCGCCCGCCTCCGATCCGGCCAATAGCGCTCGTTGGCAAACCGAGAAATGTGGAAAGCCGCTCGACCCACTGCTGCTGCAACTGCCGGCGATGGACCAAGACAAGCGTGTTCACGCCGCGTTTGGCGATCAACCAGGCGGCAACCACAGTTTTCCCAAATGCGGTTGTTGCCGCCAACACACCAATGTCGTTCGCAAGCAGGGCTTGGGCAGCAGCAGCTTGCTCGGGTCGTAATTCACCTTGAAACTTTGAATCGAATGGTCGGCCGCCATTGCGATGGTCATTGACGGCAGGCTTGATTTTCAAACTCGATAACGTTTGGAGAAGATCGTCCAGGCAGCCGCGCGGTAACCCAATGTGCTTCGGGTAATTCTCAGCGCAAGCAATAATTCGAGGTTTATCGTAAGTCGACAGCCGCATAGCCTGCGCCCTGTAAAACTCTGGATTCTGAAACGCTGCCAACCGGATCAGTCGGTTGCGAAGAGAGGGCGGCAAAGATTCCTTTGGAAGAAAGATCTGATTGCCCAGAGTAAGTTCCAAAGTTTCCGGTAGCTGGTCAGGGATCAGTGGTTCTTTCGGGCGCTGCGATGGGCGAGTCATCCACGGCGCGGATTCGTCTTCGTCCTCAAGTGCGAAACGGACGTTGATAATTCGCCCCTTTGCCTCGGCGAGACGGACCAGCTCTTCAACTTCACGGCGGCTAATTTTGCGGATTGAAGATAAGAATTCCCATTGGTCATAATATGGCACAAATCGTTCGTCCAGAAATACGCTATTGCCCGACTCCCGTGCCCGTTTCTGGAGTGGTAACGCAATCAAATTCCCGAAGCCGCCTTGCGGCAGGGTGTCTTGATTGGGAAAGAAACGGTCGTAGGAATCAAGACCGATGTCCGGGCGACGCTCCATCGTTTCAGTCAGGATATGCGCCCCCAGCTTGCGCGCTAAGCTGGCAGGAATTGCTTCGTTGAAAAAGAACCAAACATGTCCCCCATTGCCCGAGCGAGAACGCTCCAAGGCCGCTGGCAGGTTCATCTGGCGGCAGGTTTCCAAATAGGCGGTGGCATCGTCCTTCCAGGTTGCTTTGTCAAAATCCGCGGCCAGGAAAAAACAGGTTTCGTCCAGGAGCATCGGATATACGCCCATGACGAAACCCCGACCCTGTTCGTCTCGACCCGAGAGATGCCAACGAATCACGTCGTCTGTTACGGCAAGGAAGCGCTGATGCGGGCATTCAGAGCATTTGATTCTCGGTTTTTCACAGATTCCCCGAACCCACTCATTGCCACACGCGGGCGAATAGCCTGCGCGACCGGTCTTTCGACTCTCGAAGCGTTGTGGATAGATGTCTTCGCGCCCGCGAAACAAGGAGTGGAAGAGTGCAATTTTTTCTTCAGCGGACGAATGCTGGCTTATTGTAACCTGCGGGGGATCAAGCGATTCGGGTCGAGTACTCACGAGGAACATTTTACACGGAGCTTCCCCGGAAATCCCTCAACACACGCGTTGCCACTTCAGTTGCGCCCGCGCCCCTCTTGACGATCCCTTTTGCGGAATTTTGAAAAATCTGTTCCTAACACTTTTCCGTTTTTCGGACTCCTTAGAAGTAGGGGCGGTTTTCTAACTCAGCTCCCCCTGCGTCTGAGCTGGGGCTGCTGTCAATCCTCAGCATTTTGGCATTTCGCCAACACGGGGCCGCGAAGGCGGAATCATGCAAATTTATTTTCGCAAAACCCAAAAATAATTGGCGAGGTTTTCCCGAGTTTTTGACTCTTTATATATGAGGGGCTTTTTCACGCGGCGAGGGGCCGTGGGGAAACTCTTGCGTGATTCTTGATCGGGCTATAGCTGATTTCGGACCGTATGTGGCCATAAGCCTTCCCATCCGGCTCTGAGCGGTGAGGAATCCTTTCTGTAACATTTTGCCGATTTCTGGGCTTCTACAAAGTAGGGGGGATTTATGCCACTTTCGACCTTAATGCAAATTCTCCGTTAAGGTTTCGCCCGTTTCTAGCCTTCATGTAAGTAGAGGCGCTTTGTGACGCACGGTGCAATATCGGCGTTGGCCACCTCGTACTGCTTGCCATTGATTGTGCCGCTTTGCGCGACCTTATCGGCGCAGTCGTGTTGGCCGCTCCGTGGGCCGCCGCCGTGTGCACGCCAGGTGTGCCGTGTACGCTGCTTCGCAGCGGCTGACCAGCCGGTCGAGCTTGCCGACCGGGACACGCCACCCCTGGGCAGGGTGCTGCAGGGAAACCTTCGGTTTCCCAGTGGAACCCCATGATACGTCACATGTTGACGAAATTCAGATACTGGCCAGTATCCCGCGAGTACTCGCCAGTATTCCCAAGGGAACCCTAAACGCTGCAATCGGTTAGGAGGAGATGACTATGAATGACAACAATGCGGTGCTCACCAAACACATCGGCTTCAGGATCAGTCCAGAGATTTTCGAGCGAATTCAAAATCAAGCCAGCCATGAGGCCATACCTGCCAACGTGTGGTGCCGAGAACGAATTATCGAGGCGTCCGAGCGGCACCTTATCACGCCCGGAGAGAAGACTATTCTTGCCGAAATTCTTGTCACTCAGGAAATTATCGTCAAATTGCTTTACGCAATTGTCTGGGAAGGGAAACCGTCAGGTGATCGGTTCAGCCAGATAACCACCGCCGCTCATGCCGGTAAGGAAGAACTTGTGCGCCGACTTCTCGAAGAATCTCTCCGTGAAAGCGAAAGGAAGGGCAAAGTTCAGTCTGAGGAGTGCTCGGCGCCGAGGGCAACGTGATGAGTCATTGTGGGGAAGGGAGAAGCACCAAGAAGGAGGGATTCGAGGGGTATGCAAGCCGGGCGGGCGACAGTAGCTTTAATTTTGATTCTTGCTGAAATCATCGTCGCACTGATTTTCATTCGAGCGCTATTGAGCACTTTTTATCGCATTCCCGCCCTGCCTGGTTCGGCACGCAAACGATTTTACGAGTACCCAGGAGGACTGATATGCCGGTTGCGACACTCACAGAACTTTTGACGCCGGAAGAGGTTTCTGAACTAACAGGACTCGCCCTGGACACGCTCGCCCAATGGCGCTCGCAGAAGCGGGGCATTCCGTATTTGAAGATTGGCCGCGCGGTGCGGTATGATCCCGTTGAAGTCCAAGCCTACTTGGAGCGTTGCAGGGTTTCTGTCTCCGATCCGCACGAAAGGAGACGGAAATGAGCGTTTACAAGCGAGGCGGTGTGTACTGGTACGACTTCTGGTTTCGAGGCATTCGATACCGGGAATCAACCGGGCTCACCAACAAAACGGCCGCCACGGACGCGGAAGCGATTCGTAGAGCCGAACTGGCAGAAGGCCGGGCTGGGATTGTTCATCGTGGTCCTTGCCTGAAATTCGAGGAGTTCGTGAATAAAGAATTTCTCCCCTGGTCTGCGGGACAGCATCAGGCAAAACCGAGAACGCACAAGCGGTATCGTGTGGCTGCGAAACCTCTCATTGCCTTTTTCGGCAAGCTTTCGATTGATGCAATAACGGCAGCTCAAGTGGAGAAATTCAAGCTCGAACGGGCAGCCCAAATTTCACCGGCAGGCGTGAACAGGGACGTGGGAGCTCTCCGATTCATGCTCAATTTCGCAGTCCGTCAGGGCCATATCACGACCAATTCAGTCACCGGAGTTCGTTTCTTGCCGGAAGGACCAGGTAGGATGCGCATTGTCTCGCACGAGGAGCAAGCCTGCTATTTGGCTGTGGCAAGCCAGCCTCTACGCGATGTTGCAAAGCTGATGGTGGAAACGGGGATGTGCCCGGAGGAGGTTTTCACTATCCGCAAGGAGAATGTGCATCTCGCCGGGCGCTATCTATTCGTGCCAAGCGGAAAGACGCGATTCCGGCGTCGAAACGTTCCGTTACCGGATGCAGCGGTTGCGGTCATCAAACGGAGATTTGTCCGGGCCAAGGGGCCATACCTCTTTTGGGCACATAGTAAGGCAGACGATCACCTTACGACTGTTCATAAGGGGCATTTAGCGGCCCTCGAAGCATCGAGGATCAAACCTTCGTTCCGGCTGTATGACCTTCGTCACACCTTTGGATCAAGGTCAGCGATGGCCGGAGTTGATTTGGCAACCCTCAAGGAACTAATGGGTCATTCCAATATTTCGACAACAATGCGATACGTTCATCCGACACCCGAGCACAAGCGAGAGGCCGTTCGGAAACTGGAGCAATTTAACGCCGAGCAGGTTCTCGCCCTGGGGAAACCTGAGCGGAGTCCCCACAAAAGTCCCCACACTAGTCGTAAGGCAAGTCTGAATACTGGCCGCAAGTTATTGAAATGTTTGGTGGGCCCACCAGGACTCGAACCTGGGACCAACGGATTATGAGTCCGCCGCTCTGACCAACTGAGCTATGGGCCCCTCCATAACTTAGCAGATTTTCTATTCGGCGGCGGTTTGTGCGCCAATGCCGGAGATGTATAATTCTCACGTTCGGTATTGCCTTCTGCCGGGTCATCCGAAACTGCGCCTGACATGATATATTCGGAAGCCGCTTGAAAATCCTCTCTGACCTTCCCCTCAAGCCTTACACGACGTTCAAAATCGGCGGTCCGGCGCGCTATTTCGCCGAAATTCGCTCCTCCAGTGACCTCGACCAAGCGCTTGCCTTCGCTGTGTCAAAGCGGGTCGAGTTGTTTGTTCTAGGCGGCGGCAGCAACGTCCTCATCAGCGATGCCGGTTTGGACGCGCTGGTGTTGCATCCGACAGGGGCAGGGATCGAAGCGGTGGAAGAAGGCGCGAGCCAGATTGCCGCCTGGGCTCAGGCTGCCGAGCCCTGGGACAACTTGGTAGCCTACTGTGTTGAGCGCGGTTGGTGGGGCGTGGAGAACCTTTCCCACATACCCGGCCAGACGGGCGCAGCCCTCGTGCAGAACATCGGCGCTTACGGACAGCAGATTAGCGACGTGCTGGTCAGCGCTGAGGCCGCTGAGATTCCCTCTGGCACAACTCAGCTTCTGCTTCCTGCCGACTGCGGCTTCGCCTACCGCAGCAGCATCTTCAATTCGTCCCATAAAGGTCGCTACCTGATCTTAAGCGTCACCCTGCGACTGTCGCGCCCGCCGCGCCCCAACCTGTCCTACCCGGACGTACACAAATGGTTTGAAGAACGTGGCGTCAGCCAGCCCTCCCTTGAGGAAATTCGGACTGCCATCATCAGCATTCGCGACCTCAAGTTTCCTTATCCCCAGGAAGAGAAAGGCGGCAATGCCGGTTCGTTCTTCAAGAATCTTGTCCTTAACCAAATTGAATACGATGCCTTGGTGCGGCGATTTCAGGAGCGTTTCAGCCTCCAGGTTCTGCATCGATTGCAGACGTTCCGGCAGCGGGCATCATCTCCCGATGCTGTCAGGATTCCGTCCGCTTTCTTGATCGAGGCGTGTGGCTTGAAAGCGCGGCGCATGGGGCGGGCCTTAGTGAACGAGAAGCAGCCGCTGGTCTTGCTGAACGATGGCGGCGCGACGGCGCGCGACGTCCTTCGCCTGGCCGGACACATTCGGCGGGTCGTGTTTGCGCAAACAGGCCTCGAAATTCCCATCGAGCCCGAATTGGCCGGCTTTTCACCTACGGAACTCACGGAATATCTAGACTGCCGCCCTTGAATAGGCGACACTAATTTCGTTACAGACCAAGCACCTTTTGGGAACTTTTCTGCGTCGTAAAAGAGAACTCTTTCGGGCGCGTGCCGCGGGTGGCTGGCCCGGTGATTTTCTCGGGAGCAAGGGATTTATGAAAATTGCAGCAGTTATACTCTTGGTATTCTTCGCAGCCGCGCCGTCGTGGGCGGTTTTAGGCCAGCGCGTGCAGTCCGTACACTCGGATCAGCAGAGGATGCGCGGGCAGCTTCGCTCGGTTTCCCGTCAAGGCTACACCGTGCAGCAGATCACGAGCCCCGGAGGCGTTGTCAACGAATACGTTTCGCCGGACGGCATAGTTTTCGGCGTTTCATGGCAAGGACTAACGGTTCCCAACCTTTCGCAGTTATTGGGATCCTATTTCAAGCAGTTTCAGCAGGCCGCCCGCTCCTCCGCCAAGCGCCGCCATGCGGTCGTTTTCCGGACCGATCAGCTTGTCGTCGAATCGGGCGGACACATGCGTGGGTTTCGCGGCCGAGCCTATGTTCCCGCTCTTATTCCCAGGAATGTCTCTCCATCGGTGGTGCAATGATCCAATTACATGATCTGCTGTTTCAGGCGGGCCGCCACGGATGCGCCCTGATTCTTCTCGCGACTCTCGCACTGACAACAAGCTGCGGCGGGGGCAGCAGTAGCAGTGGAAGCGGCTCAAGTCCCACGACTCCCACGACCGTGAACAACGTTCAACCCGTCCAGGTCAACCTAGGTCCGCTCAACAACGACGCAAACTTACTTTTTGCCAGCGTCACGATTTGTGTTCCCGGAACGACAAACTGCCAGACCCTTCAGGACGTGCAGGTTGACACAGGTTCCGAAGGGCTTCGAGTCATTTCGACGCAATTGTCCCTCTCGCTTCCGCCGGTGAGCGACGCCATCGGCAATCACATCGGAAACTGCATCGTGTTTGCCGACAACTCGTACATCTGGGGCCCCGTCGTTAAGGCGGACGTGCAGATGGCCGGCGAAAAAGCCACGTCGGTCCCGGTCCAGATCATCGGTCAGTCCAACTTTCCTGCCACTCCCTCAAGCTGCAACAGCGGCGGCACGGAAATTAAGACCGTTTCCGACCTTGGAGCCACCGCGCTGCTTGGGGTGGGCGTTTTCAGGCACGACTGTGGCGACGCATGCGCAGGCACCAACCCCCCGAAGATATACTTTACCTGCTCGCCTTCCGGCTGCTCGGTGACGTCGGTGCCGCTGGAGAACCAGATCCAAAATCCGGTCTGGCTTTTTCCGACCGATAATAACGGCATCTTGATTTCGCTCCCTTCCATTTCAGCCGCCGGAGCCCCTACGGTTTCTGGTTCAATGATCTTTGGGATCGGGACGCAAGCCAACAACGGCCTCGGCACCGCCCAGGTCTACGCGACGGACAGCCAGGGCAACTTTTCCACGACGTTTCAGGGCAAGCCTTATTCCTCCAGCTACATCGACAGCGGCTCGAACGGCTTCTTTTTTTCGACCGCGGCCAGCCTCGGCATCCCTGTTTGCAAGGACGCTTCCAGCTTTTACTGCCCCTCTTCGACCGTCAGCTACACGGCCACGCATACCGGGACCAACGGTACCTCGGGACAGGTTAATTTCAGCATCGCCAACGCCGACACGCTCTTTAGCTCAGCCAACTCCGCATTCAATAACTTGGGCGGTCCCGGCACTTCCAGCCAGTTCGACTGGGGACTGCCTTTCTTCTTCGGTCGCAATGTCTTCACCGCCATCAACACCCAGAACACGCCGGCCGGCCCAGGCCCCTATTGGGCATACTGATAGTCAGGAACCTGCGAGAGGTTCGTTTGCGAGCAAAAGCCTCACGCAAAGGAGCTAAGACGCAATGACACCCCAAGAAAAGCTCCTTTTGGCAGGGCGAATCTTTTCGCCTCTGCGCCTTTGCGTGAGGCCGGTAGTTCTTGCTGCTTCTTGCCATCGGGAGCGCGGCACTATGGTTTGCTTGGGTGCTGTGGGTGGACAAGAACCCGGGATAGGACGTAGGCGTCTTCGCGGGGTTTAGAGTAATAATCTTTGCGGACGCTGCGCAGGGTAAACCCGTGGGAATAGTACAGCCCCAGCGCGGGTTCATTCGACGGCCGGACCTCCAGGAAAATTTCGCGCACGCCCGCGCGCTCGAGCCTGTGGCAGGCGTCACGAATCATTGCTCGGCCTACGCCGCGACGCTGGCTGTTTGGCTTCACCGCCAGGTTCAGGATTTCCGCCTCGTCTGCAATTACACGGAGGGCGACAAACCCGAGAATTTCCGAAGATTCCGCGACCAGCACCATCTGTCCGGGAGCGCCGAGAATGCGGCGGAAATCGTCTTCCTGCCACGGGATTTCTCCAAAGACGCGCTCCTGGATTGTGAGGATGGCAGGGATATCCTGCGGCGCTGCTGGGCGGACGGCAAGCATCAGGGTCTTTAAGTGGGAATTATAAGAAGGTGAGGCCCGGATCGGAAGTCTCGGTCAAGTGCCAGGTCAAGTTTACCCCAGTTGGTAGCCTGCCCCGCGCACGGTGCGAATCAGCTTCTTTTCAAAGTCGCGGTCGACCTTGTTGCGCAAATAATTGATGTAAACGTCCACGACGTTGGTCACCGGGCTAAACGACAGCTTCCAGACGTGCTCTAGGATCTGCGCTCGCGTCAGGCATCGGCCGGCGTTCGTCATGAGATATTCGAGCAAGGCGAATTCTTTTGGCGTCAGCTCAATGAACTGACCCGCCCGTCTCACGGTGCGATCCAGGCGGTTCAATTCCAGATCTCCGAAGCGTGAGATCCCGTCTCCAACCGGTCGCAGGCGCCGCAGCAAAGCTCGCACGCGCGCCGCAAGCTCTGGATATTCGAACGGCTTCGTCAGGTAATCGTCCGCGCCCAACTCGAAAGCCTTGACACGCTCTTCGAGAGCGGCGCGCGAGGTAACCACGAGGATCGGAACCGCGCTGTTACGCGCCCTAATCTTCTGTAGCAGTTCGATGCCATCCATTTGCGGAAGGTTGAGGTCGAGGATGACGACGTCATATTCAGGCGCGCCGGCGAAGCCCTCTGCGGCGATTCCGTCAGAGGAAATATCGACTGCGAACAAATCCCGCTCCATCCGTTCCTGAAGAAGTTTGGAGACCGCAGGTTCGTCTTCGACCAGCAACACGCGCGCCCGCCACGCTGTCTGGGGCGCTTCTTGGGCAGCTTGGATTGCAGAGCCGAACTCGGAGTTCTGGTTCATCTTGGCTCCCGGGTAATGCCGAATATATTATTTATCAGATATTAACTTCTTGTCAATAGAAGCGCAAGGGTGATTTAAGATCTCCGGCTGGGAGGAGCCATAACCGCTAACTCAACTACCTGGCAGCCTCAAGGGTTGCCCGGAGGGCAGCACTATGAATCGCCGTAGGGGCAACCCACGGAAACCGAAGGCCCAGGCCAACGTCGACCCCGAACGGGGTCGTACACCGCTTGCTCGCGATGGCCTCTGAACCGCAAATCTACGAGTGGTGCTTGCGAGTGAAATCCACAAGCGCTTTAAGCGTTCTCGCGGCTGTACCGGAGTCAATCGCCTGGCGGGCTTTTTCGGTACCTTCCGCGAAATCAGCGGCAAGTCCCGCAACCACGATGGCGGCCGAGGAGTTGGCGAGAGTCATCTCGCGGTAAGGCCCGGGCTCGCCGGCGAGAATCTGGGTGATGACGCGGGCGTTCTCTGTGGCACCGCCGCCGGAGATCGCTTCGAGCGGCGCTCGCTTCACGCGGAACTCCTCCGGTTCGAGGTGGCGAGTCCGAACCGTCCCGTTGCGGCTCTCGGAAACCTGGGTAAGCGACGAAATTGAAATCTCATCCATCCCGTCGTGGCTGGTCACGACCAGGGCTCGGACCGTGCCCAACGACGCGAGGGCGCGAGCCACGGTCTCAGTTCGATCGCGATCATAGACTCCGGCAAGTTGAACGGAGGCTCCGAGCGGGTTTGTAAGTGGCCCAAGAAGATTGAAGATGGTGCGCGTCTTGAGGCTCCGGCGCGCCGCCATGACGTGTTTCATTGCGGCGTGCAGGTGAGGCGCGAAAAGGAACACCATTCCCACCTGCTCCAGGCAGGCCGGGATGGTTTCAAGCGGCAGCTCAATCGCCACGCCGAGCGCTTCCAGCACGTCTGCGCTGCCTGAACGGCTGGAAATCGAGCGGTTGCCGTGCTTGGCGACGCGCACGCCCGCGGCGGCGGCGACAATCGCCGTGACGGTGGACACGTTGAACGTTCCCTTGTTGTCGCCGCCCGTGCCGCAAGTGTCCAGCAGCGGCCCTTCAAGGAACTCGGCTCGAACCCCGGCGGCTTCGAGTTGAGCCCGCGCGTGCGCGCGCATGGCTTCCGCAAAGCCGACCATCTCGTCCAGGCTCTCGCTCTTGTCCCGGAGATGCGCGAGCAGCAAAGCAATGTCCGCATCCGGGACGCCTCCCGAAAGCAGCCGGTCCATGACGCGTCCGGCCTCGGTGCGGGTCAGGCTTGCTCCGCTCTTCAGTTTTTCGATGGCGTCGTGGATTTGCATTACTGGCATAGCACGGGCGAGCACGCCCGTCTCACGACCTCCGTTGCATTTTCGCGGCGCTTTTCTTATACTGGCTCATCGGGTTAGCCGCGAATTCCATATTGTAGCGTGGATTCCTGCTCCCATCTTAGCAAGATTCATTCAAGCTTCACGCCGTTGCGCATCTCTGAAGCGCTAGATACCAGGCAACGTGAAAATCCACGAATTCCAAGCGAAACGAATCCTTGCGCAGCACGGTGTCGCCGTGCCGCGCGGCGAGGTGATCGAGCGTCTTGAGGATGCGCGCACGGTCGCCCAGAAACTGGGCGGCACTGTAGTGGTAAAGGCCCAGATCCACGCCGGGGGGCGCGGCAAGGGCGGCGGAGTGAAGCTTGCGCGTGGCCCTGAAGAAGCGGTTGAAGTCGCGCACCGGATGCTGGGCATGAAGCTGGTCACTCACCAGACAGGGCCCGAAGGGCGGCTCGTTCGCCGGGTGCTGATCGAAGAAGGGCTGGACATTGCCCGTGAGCTTTATCTGGGCCTCGTTGTGGACCGGGCGACGGGCCGGCCCGTCTTCATGGCGTCGGAAGAAGGTGGAGTCGAAATCGAAGTCGTGGCAGCGGAGCGGCCGGAGAAAATCCTCAAGGAATTTATCGAGCCGGGCGCCGGTTTCCAGCC
This sequence comes from Acidobacteriota bacterium, assembly GCA_021817045.1. Classification (GTDB taxonomy): domain Bacteria; phylum Acidobacteriota; class Terriglobia; order UBA7540; family UBA7540; genus RH2-MAG17b. The sequence continues at coordinate 129,742 of JAKAWG010000001.1, read as the reverse complement.
CTTTCAGTCGAGAAAACTGGCCTATGGCTTGGGCCTCAGCGGCGCACAGGTGGGCGCCGCCGTAGGCTTCTTCACCGCGCTTTACCGAGCTTTTGAGGCTACCGACGCCTCCCTTGCCGAAATCAACCCGCTTGTCGTCACCCGGCAGGGAGGGCTGCTCGCTCTCGACGCTAAAATGAACTTTGATGATAACGCCCTTTACCGCCATCCTGACATCCTCGAGCTGCGCGACCTCAACGAAGAGGACCCGCTCGAAGTGCGCGCCTCAGAATTCAAGCTCAACTACATTCGGCTGGACGGCAACGTCGGCTGCATGGTGAACGGCGCCGGCCTCGCCATGTCCACCATGGACATCATTCAATACGCCGGCGGCCGGCCCGCCAACTTCCTGGACGTGGGGGGCGGTGCGAACGAAGAGCAGGTGCGGCACGGTTTCGAAATCATCTTAAGCGATCCGAACGTGCGTGCCGTCCTCATCAACATCTTTGGCGGCATCATGCGCTGTGACATCGTAGCGAGCGGCGTCGTGGCAGCGGCAAAGGCCCTCGGCGTAAAAGCGCCCGTCGTGGTGCGGCTTGAAGGCACGAACGTCGAGCTCGGAAAGAAGATTCTGGAGGAATCGGGTTTGAACTTCGCCGTCGCCACCGGCATGAAAGACGCGGCGGAAAAAGTGGTTCGGCTCGCGGCGAATGGGTAGGTGCCAGGTGTCAGGTTTTAGGCGTCGGATTGCCAGTGTTGTATATCGAAAGAAGTTGGGTAAAGTCGATAGGTTGTCACCCTGAGCGATGACCTTTTTCGACTCGAACGGCTTGAAAAAAGCGTGGGCATTGCAGCAGCATAACGTCTGGGCGGCCGTGACACCTGATAGCCGAAACCTGACATCTGGCTTTTTATGGCTATTTTAATTGACGAAAACACGCGCCTTTTGGTCCAGGGCATCACTGGCCGGGAAGGCAGCTTCCACACCGGTCAGGCGATAGAGTACGGCACAAAGGTCGTCGCGGGCGTTACCCCTGGCAAAGGCGGCTCGGTTTGGAAGGGAGCCGATGGCAACCACAAGGTTCCTGTCCTTAACACGGTCGAGCACGCAAAGCGCGAGACGGGGGCAAACGTCTCGGTGGTTTTCGTGCCGCCGCCTTTCGCTGCCGATGCCATCATGGAAGCGGCCGACGCTGAAATCCCGCTGGTGATCGCGATTACTGAAGGCATTCCGACTCTGGACATGGTGCGCGTCAAGCAATTCCTGGCCGGTAAGAGGACGAGATTAGTCGGTCCCAACTGCCCGGGCGTTATCTCGCCGGGAAAGTGCAAGGTGGGCATCATGCCGGGGCAAATCCACAAGCCGGGCCGCATTGGCTTGATCTCGCGCAGCGGAACGCTCACTTACGAAGCGGTGGGCCAACTCACGGCGCTCGGCATTGGCCAATCCACCTGCGTCGGCGTGGGCGGCGATCCAATTATCGGAACGAACTTCATTGACGTCTTGAGGCTGATGGCCGCGGACGCGGAGACGGAGGGGATCGTCTTGATCGGTGAGATTGGCGGAGCGGCCGAAGAAGAAGCTGCGGCCTTCATCGCCGCGAACGTAAAAAAGCCGGTGGTGGGATTCGTTGCGGGTCGCACCGCGCCGCCCGGCCGACGGATGGGCCACGCCGGGGCCATCATTTCCGGAGGCAAGGGGACGGCGGCAGACAAGATTACGGCCCTTGAAGTCGCTGGCATTCGCGTGGCGCCTAGCCCCGCGCTAATCGGCGAGACAATGGCCGCGGCGCTTGCCAAACGAGCCGCCCGCTGAGCCTCTCACCCCCGTCCCCTCTCCCGCTGGGCGGGAGGGGGACCGCGTAGCGGTGGGTGAGGGGCGTCAGCAGGAAGCGGCAGCAGAAGGATCCATACACAATGTCCGTTGAACGCACGCTAACCATCATCAAACCGGATGCGGTGCAGGCTAGCCACGTCGGTGACATCGTCAAGATGTTCGAAGCCGGCGGCTTCAAAATTATCGCGGCGCGCCTGGTGCGCTTGACCAAGCGTAAGGCGGAAGGATTTTACGCTGTCCACCGCGCGAGGCCGTTCTTTGAGAGCCTCACCGAGTTCATGAGCTCGGGCCCCGCGCTGGCCATGGTGTTGGAGGGAGAGAATGCGATCGCGCATTTGCGCGAAGTGATGGGCTCCACCGACCCCGCGCAGGCTGCTGCGGGGACAATCCGCAAGCTTTATGCGCAGAACATCGAGCGAAACGCTGTACACGGCTCCGACGGTCCCGAAACTGCCGCGTTTGAAATTTCCTATTTTTTCCCGGGCATCGAGCTGACGTAGCCCACCTGCAAAGGCGCGCGAACTCACTTTCGGGTGCACAGCCGGGCGACGCAGTTGGCCCCCCGGCTTCCCTTATGATCCGGCGATCGATTCTATTGTGAAAGTCCGGGGAGTTCCTTCCGGGAAACTACAGCCTTTACTTCCGCCACCCGCTGCTGCTCTTCCGCTTCAGCCAGAACCTGAAAAGAGATGGTCATCGTCTGATCATTCGCCGGGAAAGCCTCAGCGTATTTCAGGTACCGGTCGAGATAGTGCCGAAAGGTTCGCAAAACGTCGAGGTCATTGGTCATTAGGATTCAGCACCTCCCTGTGAACAATTTCTGCCCTGCCGGCGCTGCGCCGATGCGTTGACGGTCAGTTCGCCTTGCAAGGCTGCGGACCGAACTGAGCTAGTTAAAGCAATCCGGCATCCATGCATAACTCATTGAAAATAAGAGGGCTGTAGACATAGACCTAGAAAATCCTGCCATCGAAGGAGGAAAATTTGCCGTCGATTCACGATGGCCTTGATTTCGCAAACAAGATTATCCGGGTACTTGTCAGGCGCTCCACGGGCGTTCCGAGTCAGGGGTTCACTGAAGAACTTGTAACAGGATCGTCGTCATTCCGATGGCTGATGTTCTTGATCGACCTGAGGAATCAGCTTTGAAAATTTCGGTCGATACCCCTCACCTGGCTCGCTCCGCTCGCCACCCTCTCCGCAAGGGAGAGGATGCCCGACGAAGGACGGCGGGTGAGGTATCATTTTTTCATGCGTCGGAGTGTCACGAAGCGACATGAGCGACTGCTATGTTTTCAATGCCGCGATCACAAGCAGATCTCCGGTTGCGCCCGGAATGACATTCAGAATCAGGCGGCGAATCTTAGACTCAGCAGACTAGAAATAAAACTTCAGCGCCAACTGCATGACGCGCGGATCGCCGGCAAGGGTTGTAATGCGTCCGAGGACGGCTGATCCCCGCAGACGGGTTCTACGAACAAAGGGCTTGAAAAGAGGCCGTTTCATTTCGGCATAAAGGATGATTCCCTTATTGCATTCGCTCATGTGTGGGATCGTTGGCAGCCGCCAGAGGGCGCGGCGGTTGAGCCCTCCACGATTCTCACCGCCGCCGCAACCGGCCTAGCGGCCGAGTGCCGGACGCACGGGGCAGCGCTTGGGGCGTGGCCACGGACCGACCAACTGCTTACCGCCCTTATGCCGGTTCCACCTCAATCTTGAATGCCCACGCCTGCTTGCATGGTTTGTGGTTTGTGACTTGTGGGGGTATCTGGATCACCAAGTCGGATCCGCTATGGTGCCACCGTAGGGGCTGATCAACCCCAAGCATAAAAACGCGGGTGCCAGGAGCAGCTCTTACCGATTGGAGAACAAAAGAACTCTCGGGCCAAACCAGCGTAATCGCATAAACATAGCGATGATCCTTGCTACGAGTAAACCAGATTTTCTCTCCTTCGCGGATGATCGTTCGCGGGCGGGTGTTGTAAATGGCTTCTCCGTTTATGTTCAACCAGTCCCCCACGTATTCGAGCCGCTCGACGGTTTCCTGCGGCCATCTTCCGTTCGGCATGGGACCAAATCCAACTTCGAAATTACCTCCCTTCGCGGTAATTCCGATAAGGCTCTCAAGAATCCACGCCGCAGGCTTATAGACGTCGTTAGGTAAGTAGGAAAATGCCTCCCCGCATGGGTAAATCACCTTCCACAGACCGTGTGAGGGTCCTTCTGGTATCGTTCGTTCGGGAGTGTAGTAATCTCCGTAGGCTCCGATACCGCGATTTCTCATAATGATATCAGGCTGAAGATCCCTGACCATCATAGCAAGTTGGGCAATTTCTTTCGCCGCTTGTTTAGGCCAACCGATATCGAAGTCTAGATAGTCAATTGGCCCATACTGAGTCATCAGCTCTTTCACCTGTTGCCGCTCATGATTAATGAAAGTTTGCCAGCGTTCGGGGTCAGATTGCGGTGTAAAGCTGGGATCATAGTATTCATTGAAGGGATCCCACGCAAATGCCGGATCGTGCCAATCGACGTGGGAGTAGTATAGGCCGACGCCCAACCCTTTCTTTCTGCCGGCCTCCACAACGGCTCTAACAATGTCTATCTTATAGGGCCCATCCATGATGCAATAGTTCTGCTTGATAATCTCGAAGTGTTCCAGACCTTGGCTGAAACCTTGGGGAGTCAGCTTGATCGACTTCTCCACGGTGTTCGTGGGCCACATGCAGAATCCATCATGATGTTTGGTTGTGAAAGTGAAGAACTTAATTCCTCCGCGGGCGAAGAGGTCCATCCATGCTTCGGCATCGAAGTCCGTCGGATTGAAAAACTGGTACAGCACGTTGTAAATATCCCAGAACTCTCGATTCGCCCCGGCCAGCGCCCACGAAGCGTCACTGCCTATCATGCAATACACGCCCCAGTGAATTCGGATGCCGAATTTCAAATCCTTAAAAGCTTCCACGGCAGCATCCGAAGCGTGATGGTAGCCGGGCCTGACAGTTGGCAGCCAGCCGCGTTGAATAGCGCCGCGATCCAACTCATGTAAAAGGGAGTCGAACCTTCCTTGTCCGCCGATTGACTCTGTACTGAGCTCATGAGGCACACCGGTATTGGGAGAATGTCTGCTTCGCCCAAATCCATAAACCATACCAGCGGTCCCAAGAGATTTAGTAAGGAAATGCCGGCGTTGCATTCAGGCTGTCCACCTTTCCTCTCACAAATTCTCAAATTTCGTGGTGTACGGTTCTCTCAAACGTTCAATTTCGCCGCCGACTTGGAAGTTAGCGTTCGCCAGCGTGGGCGCCAAGGGCCTTTCCTGACTCGTTTGAAGCGTCGAACTGACCTATCTTCGGATCTGACGAAAGGCAAAACGCAGAGCCTGAGCCCCAATTCGATGTTCGCAGCTCTTTTCAGGCTGATACTCGACAATTCTCCTCGTCATCTAAATCCTTCGTTCAGAAATCTCAGAAGAATCGATGGCGAAATTCGTCTGGCTCTATACCCCGAACCACCGGGCAGCCTCCTGGCCAATCCGGCCTTCGAGTGGGTCCATAGATGTCTCTCTGCAACGGCGCCCGCCGGGAGCCGAGCGCATGGGCCCGCCCCACCACGCGGGAGACGTTCTCTTCGAAAGGTCTATCGCTACCAGAAACAATCTCCTCGCCTCGTCTTTCCGAAAACCTAGGATTGCACTAGGGGCATAACACGTTGGGTCCGGCCTCGCCTCGCCCGCCTGGTTTCCACCGGAGTCCCAGACCCCTGCTGGATTGTCGCCACTGCTGGCAGCGATAAAAACGCCGTTGTCCGCCGACCGCGCATGCATTAGCTCCATGTAGTATCCTTCGTTCGGAAATAGAATCAGCTCTGCCCCTTTAAGGGCCAGCATACGCACCGTCTCCGGAAACCAACTGTCGTAACAGATAATCGTTCCGATTCGACCCGCATCCGTTTCAAAAACCGGAAACCCCTCGCCGGGAGAAGCGCCCAGGTCAAGCTCAGGCTCGTAGACCATGTTTTTGTCATACACCCCAAGAAGCTTCCCGGTGCGGTCGAAGAGCGGAGCGGAGTTGAGCACAAGCTCGCCACGACGAACATATGTTGTCCCGCTCACGTGCATCTTCCACTGCCGCGCCTTGTCAGCCATCAGTCGCCACGACGCCCCACCCTCCCTCTCTGCTTTCATTGGATCAGTAACCCCATTAAATAATTCCGGCATGAGCGCAATGTCGGCACCCCTACGCCCGGCAGCATCCAGCCACCGGCTCCAGTGATCGAGATCCCCCTTCCCCCAACTGACCGCTACTTTGACCGGCCGCGGTCGAATAGGCTGACACTCCTCTAGCGAAACCCACTCCCACCATACCTTGCCCCTGGCGCTGTACCGGAAATACAACCGCACCTCACCCTCTTCATCCTGCGCCGGACCCGCGAAACGGCCTTCGCCGAGAGCTGTCTTGCCTTCCCTTGTATACTGAAAGATGCCGTTGTTGAACTTTCTCGTGAAAACTCCATGCACCAAGTGGCGATTAACATCTTCAAAACCAGCAAAGTGAAACTTCACTTGCATACGATACGTCTTGCCGCCCATTAGGCGGACGGGATACCGAACATAACCGTAACATTGGCCACGACCATTCCCTTCGGCCATCAGCGCCCGCCCCCTTTCGCTTGCAACCAGGTTGAAGGAGGGCTTGAGCGCTGGATTGCCAACTACCAGCGTCCACCCCACTGGTAATGAGCCAACGCTCCCGTTGAGAAAATGGCCATTCGCAATCAGGTTCCCTGATCGGATTTCAGTTGCCGCAAAAGGAGCTGGTGAGAGTGAGGCGGCGTCGCTGGCCGGAGAGCCCCAATGCCTAGCCCCAGCACCATCGAAGCGCGGACTGCCCGTCCCGACTGCGACCGCAGTGCTCGTTTTCAGGAAGTCCCGACGAGTCAATCTCCGCATATGTACCTCCAACTTTTGCGTTCGAGTCAACAGTGTTTATCCTCTCCGAGGGAGCAGACCACAGTCAATGGCGTCGCGCACCGGAAGCTAGCAGCCGGGTCGTTGTGCTCCAGTAAATTCCGGACTGCTGCATCTGATTCTGGAGAAATCTCCTGAATCATAGTGCAGTGTCTTGGCGCTTGATTCAAGAACGTTAGCCTCTGCCTCGATTGCCAGGAGCGATCGATGACAGTGCCATTGTTCAGCGAGTCGTTCTAACCCGCAAGAGCCTCGTTGAAAGGGAGAGCCGGATCAGCAGAATGGCCGCTGCATTGCGGCTTCTTTGGGAAGCGTGATACACTCTTTTTCCAGAGATTCGTGCTCCGTTTTTTTGGGGGGGCCGCGAAAACCCGAATTGGCTCAGGCGACATCTAAGCATGAGGTTTTCTAATTCTGCTCTTTCCTCCGGGTCGACCTAATAGCCTCGCCCGCATGGGCGAGCAGCGAAGGAGTCATAATAAGGTGAACCGCAAACTGATTCGTCCGTCACTCTCCGAAATTCAGGATCAGATCGGGCAGCGCCCGCTCCGCCGGAAGCCCGCCCCTCCCGACCAGACGAACGCTGAGAGCTTTTATTACATCAAGCAGATGCAGGCGCGCACGCCCATGGTGGTCGTTCTCAACAGCGGCGAAGTGATTCGCGGCGTGATTGAGTGGTACGACAGAAACTGCATCAAAGTACACCGCGGAAGCGAGCCCAATTTACTGATCATGAAGGGCGCGATCCGCTACATGCACAAGGAAACGAACGGCAGGAACGGGAACGACGGAAACTATCCGCCGGTCCAAGAAGGCGAGTAGTGAACCAGTGGCCTCTTGGCCGCGACGTGGACAGTTGGTGTTGCCGGGGGTTGCCTAGCGGTTGACAGGACTCACGCCAGCACTTACGATACTGTGTCGTGGGGAGGGAAACTCCATGCGTTTGGCGACTGGTAGACAGTCTGACTCTCGTGAAGCGAGCGAATCAAGAATTTTCGAGCTCAGGCGTCGGGCAGCTTGGTTGGTCTTTCTGGTGCCGGTGCTTTGGCTAGGGGCAGCGCCGCCGGCCCGCAGTCAAAGCCAGACGATGAGCAAGGTTCCGGGACTAAAGAAAAAGTTCGGTTCCGGCGGTCCCACCCAGCAGGTTTTTACCGGTAGCATTCAGTCCTTTGATTCCAAGCTTCACGTCTTGAACGTGTCTGCCAATGGAACAGGCACGGCGATTTTCCCAATCCAAAGAAAAATTAAAGTGGCGTCCATTAGCGGCCGCAAGCTGAAGGTTGCGGCGCTGACTCCGGGAGCCAACGTGATTGTCTATTACCAGCAGAAGGGCGGGCGGCGAACTGTAGAGCGGATTGTTGTGATCTCGCCCGGGACCACCCCAACCAAGAAAAAATCCCACCTTCGCAGTTAATGAAGGCTGCAAAATATAGTGTCACTATTTTCTTTAGCGCCGCTCTATGAGCGGCGAAGGGACGCCGGTCGCAGACCGGCGTTACAGCGGTGGTTGTCACTATATTTTGCAACCCTCTATGAAGATCGGTATCACGTGTTACCCAACCTACGGCGGCAGCGGCGTCGTGGCAACGGAGCTCGGGCTGGAGCTTGCGGCGCGCGGCCACGACGTACACTTCATTTCCTATGCGGTTCCGGTGCGCATGGCGGAGCCTTCGGAGAGGATTCATTTCCACGAAGTGGAAGTGATGAACTATCCGCTGTTCGATCATCCGCCTTACACGCTGGCGCTCGCTACTAAGATGCACAACGTCGCGGCCAACGAGGGCCTGGACTTGCTGCACGTTCATTACGCCATTCCTCATTCGGTGAGCGCGTATCTGGCGCGAGCCATGCTGAGACCGGCGAGGCTGCCCTTCGTCACCACGCTTCACGGCACCGACGTGACGCTTGTCGGAGCTGACCGCTCCTATCTTCCCATTACGAGGTTTTCTATCGAGCAGAGCGACGCGGTGACCGCCATTTCCGAATATCTGCGTGGCGTCACGGAGCGCGAGTTTGGCGCTCGTAAGACCGTGGAGATGATTCCCAACTTCGTGAATTGTGATGTCTTTCAGCCCGCAGACGGCGCCTGCCACCGGGCCATGTTCGCAAGCGACAGCGAGCGCCTGCTGGCTCACCTTTCGAATTTTCGCCCTGTCAAGCGCGTAACCGACGTAATTGAAATCTTCGCGCTCGTCCGGAAAGAGATTCGCGCGCGGCTGCTGATGATAGGCGACGGCCCGGAGCGCGGAGAGGCCGAGTGGATGGCCCGCGAAAGGGGAATCGCGCGGGACGTGATCTTCCTGGGCAAACAGAACCAGGTGCAGGACCTGATCAACTGTGCGGACGTGATGCTGCTGCCGAGCGATCTCGAATCCTTCGGGCTGGTCGCACTCGAGGCGATGGCGTGCGGAGTGCCGTGCGTTTGCTCGCGCGTGGGCGGACTGCCGGAAGTGGTGCGCGAAGGAGTTGACGGCTATCTGCTTGAGCCGCGCGACGTGCCCGGGATGGCCGCTAAGGCGCTCGACATCCTTACCGATCCTGACCGGCGGGAGGCCATGGGCCGCGCCGGGCGCGAGCGTGCCATCAATCAGTTCTGCAGCGATAAGATCATTCCACTGTACGAAGAGCTTTATCGGCGCGTGCTGGACGGAGATGGGTGATTCTCCATGGGCTCGGAAATCCACGCCGCGAGCAGCGCGGCCGCGGCCACCGTCATCAACCCGCACAGCAGAGTCACGGCGGCATAGCCCCAGCGATCGTAAAGCGCACCGCCCGCAAGGACCGCGGCGCCCACCCCTAGCTGAGATGCGACGCCTCGTGCCGCCATGTACGAGCCTCGCTCGGCGTCAGGAACCATTTCGGTCATGAGGGCCGACAGCGGGCCTTGGCGAAACGCTGCCCCCAGGCTGGTCGCACCGAAAACGGCGAACAGCGCGACGCCCCACGGAAACGAAGGGATCATCACGACGGATGCCGCAAGCAGCACGTTTCCCGCGATGGAGACGGAGCGCTTGTCCCACCGGTCCGCAAGCCATCCTCCCGCCGGCGCGCCCGCCGCAGCCACGAGGCCCGCATACATGAATACCCAGCCGATGCCGCGTGTGGAGAGGCCGAATTGGGCACTCATCCATTCACCCACGTAAGTCAGAAAGCCGACGAGTCCACCGGAAACCAGGAATGCCAGGCCAACGCCGGCCGCGAGGTCGCGGCGCGCGATGAATTTCTGAAACGTACGGGCGCTGCGCTTAAGATCAATCGGTGCAGAACCCGACTGCATCCGGTCGCGGGGCAGCAGGAGCGTACCGCACGCTGCCACGCACGCCAGAATGGCGAAGAGTAGGAAGGCGCTTCGCCAGCCAAAACGGTCGGCAATCTGCGCTCCGAGAGGAACGCCAACCACCGGCGCCGCGAAATACGCGACCGAAATCAGGCCCAGCGCTCGTCCTCGAACCGCATAGTTGAAGGTGTCTCCCGCATAGGCCAGCGAGCAGGTGGAGAGAGTCCCAGCCGCCATGCCCGTCAGTGCGCGCGCCGCGAGCAATTGCGGGAAAGTGACCGTGCGCGAAGCGGCGAAGGATGCTGCGGCGAAGATCGCTACCGCCGCTAGGAGAAACCGCCGCCGGCCGTAATGATCGGAAAGCGTGCCGGCCGTGAAGCCCGCCGCCGCCGCCAGGACCGAGTAGACCACCACCAGCATTCCCGCTGAGGCGACGCTCACGTGAAACGCGTGTATGAGCGCCGGGAGCAGCGCGGCAATCGTCTGGTTGTCAGAAAGGCCGAGAAACAGCAGTAGAAACAGGCTGGAGACGGCGCGAAGGTCGAGCCGTGAGCGCGGCATGGAGGATTCTGTTCTTCTCAGTCCTCGAAGTGGCGAAGATCCAGTTTGATGGCGGCGTGATCCGACATGTCCATCACTCCGGCGGCGGCAATACCAATTGCGATGGCAAGAGCGTCGCTGATTTCGTGCTTGCTCGCGCCGAGATCGAGCGCTTTTCGGACATGACCCTCCAGGCACCCCTCGCACTTCGCAACCGCCGAGGCGGCGATGGCAATCAATTCCTTGGTCTTCAGGTCGAGCGCCGAGGGCGTGAAGTAGCTTTCCTTATAAAAAGACAGGTAAACCCTGCGAATGCGCGGGTCGATCATGCTCATCGAGCCGGGCGCTGGTTTCTTCTTCTGACGTTTCGCCATGCTAAAGCCTCTCTCCTCCGGCGCAACCTGGTGCAATAACCATCCTATGGCGGAGCAGTCCCCCGACCTCACTTTGTTCGCGCTAGGCGTTAAACGCCACGCGCCCAGTCAAAAATCTTAACACAGTGCACGGCAGGGTCCGATCGAAAAACGGGGTGAGTGATCTTGAAGCGGTCACAGCGGAAAAGCGCGTTGTGCCAGCACTCGCTCGCATCGGCGATAGAAGCCGGAATCCTGGCGGCGAATCCGTTCCTCGATGCGCGTTCCCACCCCAGGGTGGGATTTGGCTCCGGCAACCAGGTGCGTGAATCCTGTGCGCGCCGCATGGCTCGCGTCAAACGCGTATTCCCAAGAAGGGAAGAGATGGCTCATCTGCACTCCCCGGTAGGGTGAGGTTGGATGGAAACGGTGGTACTCGACACAGGCGGAGAGGAAAAACTGCTCCAAGACGACGTTGTAGCATCGCTTGTCTGGAAGGCGAGACCACGCGGCAGCGCTTTCAGGCCTGATCACCAAATCGACCGCCGTGTGCGCGTAGTAACGAAGAAACTCGACGGCTGACCCGCCTAAGATCCCACAATTTTCAGCCGGAAAATGGCTTCGGTGCGCCCGAGTCCACAGCCATTCCTCCGGGAGCTTTAACCCTTCCTGGGCGAACGCCCACTCGATATCTTGCGGCCGGTAGTGCGGCCCGTTTTCGGTGAAGCCTTCCGGGTACTGCGCGAAGACGGGCGACTCTGTAAGTCGCCGGGGCAAAGCCTTCCAGAGGAAGACGTCAGAATCAAGATGAACGAAGGGGTGATCCTGGAGGCTGTAAGCTACGAGTTTGCCTAAGGCCCACCAGCCAGGATCAACGTTGTTCAGCCTCTCCAACTCGATTGAGACGTGGACAAATGGGAGGCCGAGCTGGTCAACCAATAGTTTCTTGCCGGGCCGGTCCGTGATCAGCGCCGTGTCAGGATATTGCCGGCTTGCTACATGGACGGAAAGCCCCCACGCAAGCAGATGATGAAGGGGTTTTGACCAGATGTGCCCGTAGTAGTTATGAAACGGCTTACTCCAAAAAGACCACACAGCCCGCACAGGTCTTCTCCTCGTTTACGATGTGGTGAATCGTCCGGGTGGCCCTTGCCGGTCAGCGCTGACTTTGGCTACTATCATTGCGGTTGCAACAACGGGCGAATCCTCAACGTAGCCTTCTTGCTGCTTGGGCTGCCCACAGGAGGCGTCAGCGTTGCCGTGATGTCCACGTCTTCCGTGGTCCTGGGAATCTCCGCAACTTTGACGGAGAACGTCGCCTGCGTTTGATTTGCGGGGACTGACACATTCTGGGATACAGTCACGAAAGCTGGCTGCGAACTCGTTAAGGCTATCGTTGTGCTGGTGGGCGCGGGATTGGATAGGGTGACAGTACCTTGCAGGGTGACTGCGCCGCCTTTTGGATTGGCAGCGTCGACGATCTCGACGACGCGGTTGTTTCCGTACCGGATGGCCACATCCGGGTAATTCAAAGTAAGACTGTTGAGCGCTCGAGAGCCGGTAATCGCAAATGGACACTGCTGGCTCGATTGAAGGTGCAAGGCGTTCGTCAGGGTGGCGATAATCTGCCAATTGTCGGTTACGGGTCCAGGGTTGCCTTGCACGGTGACCTGAAACGTTTGGGTATTCGAGCCTTCTGGTACTGTCACGCTTTGGGGAATGGAAAAGATGCCGGTTGCGCTGGGACCGGAAATCGAGAGAGTGACGGAAGCATCCGCGACGACTGGGTACAGAAGCGTCACGGTGGCTTGCGGAGATACCGCGCCGCCACTGGGGTTGTTAGCGTCCACGACCGTTCCATCTGGATTCACCAGCAGATCGTTATGGTCGATGTTGAGGTTCAACACGTATTGCGTCGGCGCGAGATAAAACCAACTGTCGAAATCGCTCGCCGCTGCTCCGCTGCCGGAAGGAAACTGCAAATCCACGCGCGGCGTCTTGCCGTCGGCTCGCAACGTAGGCGCCCCAAAAGATTGGCCATCTAGGAAGACCTGATTCAGTCCACCGGCAAAGAGCGCGCTGCCAACAAGCTTCACGCGAACGCGACCCCAATCCTTCCGCTCGGCCCCGATTAGGAGAAGCAATTCAAGCAGCGTCAAGGTTTCCGTCTCAGCCGGGCTCTTAGGCTCCCACGGCGCCTGCCAGGTTAAGTTCGAACCACTAGAGGATGTCTTCCCGTCAAGGACCAGCTCAAATCGGATTAGGGTTACGAATTGTTGCTCAAAGCGTGCCAGAGAAATCGATCGAGATACTCCGATCGAAGTGAGTAAGTCGCGGAACCTCGTGGCCACATTGGTCCTCCCCGCGACCTCTTGAGCGACCGAGCCGACGGGCAAGGCGACTTCCAAAATAACAGCGAAATTCGCGGGGGTGACGTACTTCGAGTCAGGAGCGGCCTGATCCAATGTGACGGCGAGGCCGTTTGCCACCAACTGGTCGAAGGTCATCACATCATCATTGGACCAATTGATCTTCGTCACGTGGAACGAGGTGGGGGCCGGCGGCGGAGTCAGTTCAGTGAGCGGATAGAACTTGTCCCGGCAATCATGGACGACGAGTTGGCCATTTGTGTTGTCCCACTGGATGCAAGCCAGCGGAGCGCGGAAAACTTGGATGCGACGCGGAGGTTGAAAATTGCTGCCGTCGCTATCGCAGGGTGGCCACTCGATTTCTCCTGTCGCAGTGCGCGCCGGAATCAGCCAGTAATCACCCGGCTCGTATTGCCCCCTCGTGAACTGCACGGAGATGCTATTTTCCAACGGATACGGCGAAGCCACCGGAAGGCTTATGCCGCCCGGACCTGCGGCCGAGCCAAATTGATCCCAGCGCCTCATGGACGCGTGCAAGATTGGGTCCACTGGCGCTACCGTCTGCTCCATGGTTACGCTCAAAGTTTCGGGAGTCACGCCCTTTATTTGGTAAAGGTTTCCCGGCTGGTTCGGTGGGTCGGGGCCAAATAGGAAGCTATCGTCAGAAAGTTCCACCCATTGACCGGGACTGAACCCCAGGTTGGCATCGAAGCCGATGCCGTCAACGTAAACTTGTGAGCCGGACGTGGCCGTGACTCCCACCAACACGGAAGCGTTCTCTCTCGACCACTTAAACGTGGCCTGCGTCTCGTCGCCGCCCTGGTGAATCTCGACGCGATAGAGCTGGTTTTCCAGGCCCACGTAACCGGCCGCAGGAGTGGGCTGACAGGAGCAGTCTACTCCTCCGGTTCCTGTGGACGCACTCATTTTCCCGGAGGACTTGGTGGCTTCGGTGAGGCAGCGCATCGCAGCGCAACAATCTTGTTCAAAGATGTAAGGGGGCGCAGAACCCGTCTCACTTTTCTTCAACGGTGGGAAGGAAATAGCGATCGTGCCGCCACTCGTGGTCAACTTGGTCGCGGTAAGCTCCTGCCGCACAACATTAGAAGAGGGAACGTGACGAACACCACTCGCTTTTGAGAGGTCTCCAGACTGCGGAGCGGTGGCCACCACGCGCCACACGGTTTGCAGCCGCGCGGTCGTATCTGCCTGGCCAAGCGCTGGCTCGCGCAGGCAGGGATCATCCAAGGGCGTTACCAACCGCTGCCATACCTCGAGGTAGACTTGGATAACAGGAATTTGGCCCTCAATGAGGCTTTGGAGTAACGCGGCATCGGTGGGGCTGGGCTGGATCAGGAACCGCTGCTGCCCATACGCGAGTGGTTCATGATTCTCACACAAAATCCCGTTCACGTAGTAGCGCCCCCAGCCAATTTCCAGGGCATTGCCCTGAACCCTGATTTTGAAGCTTTCCTTCTCTCCGGCCGGATAGCCGTATCGACCAACGATGTCGAGTGTCTCCGTATCGCGCAGATGATTGTTGATGGCACACTGTTCGTTCGCATCTGCGTCCAGAGCGACGCGGCCTTGTTGCTGCAACACGGCGGTGTACTGTTTCTCCGGGCTAAACCGAACTCGGCTAAAATCACCCTTCATGGGGCCCTCCTAGATCAGCGTCGCGCCGACGCCAACGAACCTGAGATCATCCTCGTTCTTGTCTCCGCAAGGATTCCAGCGGTTGACCTGCAGCCCGTAGCCGTAGGCAACCGGGAACGGCCTGAGAATTTCCGGTTGCGACGGCACGAGAAAAATTCCGTCTTCCAAGCCAAAAGGAAGATATTCCGGCGCCCGCAACTGCACATTGCGGACGGCCTGGGTCTCCTGCAGAAGGTAATACGCGCCTATCTGGGAGCCGTTGTCCGCGCCTGTCCACACGGCCATCGGAGTATCGCCGCTGAGGAGGCAATAAGAGGGATGGCCGTATTGCAGGGTGATGAACTTGGGCAGAAGCATATCCTCCTGGCTCGGATCAGGCGGCAGACAGCGGAACTGCTGAGGCGTAATGGCAGTAGTGGGAAGAAAACAAAAGCGTACGCATCCGGCCTGCTGGCGACTGCACCAAAGAGCTGCTTTCCAGGAATCGGACCGCGCGAGGCGCGCCAGAAAGATTGTGTTCGATGCCAGCTCAAAGAGGCGGACATGGACTTTGCCAATCACAGTGCTGTCTTCAATGTGGAGATCTGCGCCTTCCCCCGCAAGGTCGGGGCCCGCATAGGCCACAGCACATCGCGAGCCACTATCTACAATGCTCGAACAGATTCTAGAGCTGCCTTCTACAGAAGCAGCAACCGGGCCGGTAATGCACCGATAAAGGCTTAGACTCACTTCGCCGGTGGAAACGATCAAGCTTGGCTCTCCTGGGTAGAGAGGAGTACCATCCGCTCCGATGGCAATGCCGGGGACCAGCGTGCAGTCCATCAACTGAATATTGGCGGAGCCGCCTAGAACGGTCAGCGAGCCGGAAATCCAAATACCACTCAGAGAGAGTTGCCCGGGCGACGGAATTGCAACCGCATGAGCGGTGGCGCCGCCGATTCCCTGAATCTCGATGTTGCCGCGGAGGGTGACGCAGGAGTTCTCATAGGTGAAGTCGTTCCCACCTCCTGGATGCAATTGAGCTGAAAGAATCCACAGTTGGCTTCCCTCTGGTAAGAGAATTCCGCTTGCTCCTGTGAGGCTCACATCGAGCGCGACAAAATCCGGCAGGATAATGAGTCCTCGGGAACCCGCAGGTTCCTGATTCCAGGCGGTGACCGCCGCTTCCAGTGTCGGTGCGGCGATCGATCCAATGACGGCGAGGTAATTGAACTGGCTCGGATCAAGAGGCGGAAGATTGGGAGTCCGGTCGTATGGGCCTCCGCCAATTTCGGCCGGGAAACCGTAGTTATAGCTCACCTGCACCTGCCGGGGCAGCGGCAGATCCGGAGCGAGTTGGATCCTTCCCAATTCTGGATCGATCCCGACTTTGCCGGCCGGCGTGCAGCCCCAGGATTGAGTCGAATCGTCGGACAGGTTAAGGGAGCAGATTTGTGCAGATGGTACGGCCACGCCATCCAGGAAGACTTCGATACTGCCGTCCGGCCCGTAAAACTGATCGAGGTTCGCGTGCAACTCTCGCCGTGTGATGGGCTGAGAAACATCCAGGCGCGTAGTAAGGCGGCTGAAAGAGTCGCGGGGCGCCAGCGCATTGAACAGCGGAAGATCGTGGCCCAGGGGACCGAATTTGTAGCGGCCGTTGTCAACCCGGAAAGCCGGAGCGCGCGCTATTCCGAAAGCCTTCCAACGCCATACATAAATGCCAACGTCAGGAATATTGAATCTTCCTCCGCCGTGCAGATTGATATCCAGCGGTGTGAGATCGGGGTGAGACATCGCGCGAAGGCGAGGCGCAATCCGTCGCACATCCACGGTTCGGTTGAGCGTATCGAAGGCGGTACTGAGCCGCTCCAGTTGACCGCCACGTCTCAGGTCGGCCGTCGCCGAGTGGCGCGGCCGAATGTGCCGCATACTTTCCGTGACGATCAACCTCTTGAAAAACTCGACGGCTGCGGCGCGCCGGCCTGACACATCCATCGAAACCTGTTCCAGCGCCAATACGGTTCCCTTGCGCCGCCTGTAGCCGATCGTGTTTGCAACTTCCGCACGGCGGCCGCTGACAGCGCCGGAAATCTCATAAATCGGAGTGCAGCCAATCAGCTCACCGATATAGGGGATGACCCAGGGCGCGCAAGTTTCTATGAACTCATCGTCATAGAGTTGGTCGATGTTCTCTTCAAGGATCGCGCTTTGGCCGGCAGCGACGGTTAGCAGAGCTTGGAGCGGCTCGCCGTTGTCGGCGTCGCGGGTACGATAGATGGCGGGTAGCAGGTTATAAAGTTGTTCGGCATCCAGACTCATGATCGTACCTCAATGACCGGTAACCAGCACGCGACGCCTCCGCCCATTCAGACTGCTGGCCATTCGTTGAGCGCGCCTTGCGACGCGGGATCCAGTAGCAGCATCTCGGCCCCTTGCGGCGTGCCTTGCTGTCCGGTAATGGGCGCAGCCGCCCGCAGCACCGCCGGCAGCGCGCCCGGTGCTGGCGGCTGTCCTTGGCGATTAAATGCCTGCATCTCCACAGCGATCACGCCCGGCGTAGACTGCATTAGAGCGATCACTTCACTCAGAGCCACACCTTGGCCAAGCTGGCGCTGATCGAAACTGAAATTTGCCGCCAGAGATTGCCAGACTGCTCCTAGAACCTGGTTGGGATCGTAGTTGAGTGTATCCACGCGCACGTAGGCACCCACTTCAAAAAGCACAGGTGTGTAAGATGCGACCGTCAGGGGAATATAGGGGTTTCCTGCGCTGCGGAAGGCCTTGATGAGATTCGTAATGGTCGAATCGCCCGTTTGGAGCACCGTCCCATTGGCGCCGGCCACCGTCAAGAAAACTCCCCGCTTGCGGCTATCCCACGTCCAGGTAGCGAGCGCTTTAGCAACGCCCGCGAATGCCGACGCGTAGTTCTGGTAATCGTCGAGCGATACAACGCGCCCCAGCGTCAGAGTGTGCAGAGGCGCGCTGACGCGGGCGCTATCAGCAGAATCGGGGTCCGCACCACCCGTGGCTGGATCAGGGTTGGTGACACCCTTCAAGCCTTGAGGCCTGTCCAGTGCCTGCGACAACTGCCCCGCGTGAACGTTGGCGGCCGCTCCGATGCCCTTGCGGTAGACGGCCCGGATGTTCATCTGCCCAGTAGGAGTTCGCTCGCCTTCGATGCCGTCGCCAAACTGCACAGTGACTTTACCGGAGGCATCCCCTTGAGTCACAAACACTCGGTCGCTCGGGCCGGACGCGAGGAAATTGTCAACTTCATGCCAGCGGAGATTGTTGATCCAGACCTGAAGCGTTGACTCAGCGCCCAGTCCAACTGGCGAACTGACATAGGTCAGCGGTGCTTGCTTCAACGTGAGCTGGAGCGCATCATTCGTGGCGTCGCCACTGCCAAGGATTTCGTGCATCGTCTCGCCATTTGTAGCCGCTACGACGTTGGCGTTCAGAGTCACCGTGCTCCGGTCATAGACACGGGCTAAAAGTTGCGTAAAGGAAAGAGTCGCAATCGGCCCCAGGACGCTCGTCTGGCTGATCGTCAGTGATTCACTGGCCAGGGGATCGTTCTTATCCGCGGGAATCAGAAGAAGGTTTCCGCTACTGATCTGGAGGGTGCCAGCGATTCCATCTGTTGTCAGAACAGACCACAGGAGGTCGACGCTGTTTGGCGCTAGCGGAGGCGGAAAAGTATCCACCAGAAAAATTTGCCCATCGGAAAGAGCCTTGCTAGCCGTTGAACCATCGGGCACAAAACCGGGCTGGCTGTCGGTGGGCGTGGTTGCGAGATTCACCACCTGAAGGCGCAGGCGTTTTCCAAAGACGGCGACCGGCTGGCCCGGGCTGAGCACCTCAGACGTTACGATCTCCAAGGCAGAACCTTCCACCGGCCGGTGCAGCCTGCTTTGCCTCGTATAGGTGTCGTCGTAGATCCAATCGGTGAGCGGAGAATCTGCTGGCGTTAGCAACGCGCTTTGCGCGAATGCCGCTACACTGCGCGTTTCCCTTACCAGACTGTGCAGCACCTTGGGTCCTGCCGCTCCTCCCGGATTGGCCAGCACCTGCTGGTTCGCAAGCGTCAGGTGGGTGGTTTTTGCGGTCAGCGTGTACATCATTGGCGCGGACTCGTCCGCCGCCGTAATCTGGTACAAGGCTGTATAGAACGGGGACTTCAGCACGGTCCATTGCAGTTCGCCGTTCTGCTGTGGAGCCAAGCCGGCATAGGAGGCGTCCAGGTTGATCTCGCCCTTCGGACTCGAAAACTTCCAATCGTGGCTTGGGTCCCAGTACCCGGGAACCTTTGAAAGGTCGGCCTTGGTAAGTGCACGAGGATCAGGCGCTTGAGATCCATAGAGGGCAACCTTTTTGCGGAAAACGTACACATACGCCGTGTTGTCATTAAAGGCAGGCCAGCTCAGCGGCTGGTCCCATTGCACGAGCGTGTTGCCTGAAATCGGATCAGGAGTTACTGTCGCAAGGAAATGAAATTCCGCTGGGCCGGAAGCCGAAATTGAGCCGGAAGCCGCTGCGTCGTGCAAAGCCTGGCTGACGAAGAGAATGCCATCTCCGACATTAAGGTTATTGCTCGTTCCCTTGAACCACATGGAAGCGAGGCCGGGGCTGAGCCCCCAAGAAGTTGTGGTTTGAGGAGGGATCGCATTCAGCTCGATCAAACCCGTGAGGTCGCCCGAAGTTTCAAAGACCTGTGGTGTCTGGCCGGGCTTAGGTACGCTTTGCACGCGGGTCCCGGCGGGAATCAGTACGTTATCGGGAGAACCGGGCGCGTCGCTTAGCGTAAAGGCGAGAAAGGCTGAAGCTGCTACGCCGGGTGAAGGTTTATATCCCACGAGTTGGGCAAGGTGGATTACGGAGGTGGCATCGATGGCGGTCCCGAGATAGGCTTCGTTGGCTAGGCGCTCCTGGTAGAAGCTCAGGATGTCCAAAGAAACGGCCCAAGCATCGAGCAGGGCGATAGTGAAATCTGAATCGTCGCGGGTACGCAAGGCCGCCAAAGCTGGCAGGTTCGAGTTAGAAAGCTCAGCCAGCAGGCTGGCCTTGAACGTCGCGTGAGTCCCCACGCGATAGCTGATCTGGCCGAGTCCGGGGCGATTGTAGATCGGCTCGGGTGTTTGCGCGGCCGTCCCCTGACAACATCCGCAGAGTTGCTCGGCTGGAGTTTCACAAGAGCCGATCATTTGCCACCGTCCATGTGGAAAACCAGAAGGCCGTGGTCGAGCCGATTCGGATCGTTGTCACAGCGGGCTATTTCCAACCTCCCGATCGTGAGGTAGCCCTGGGTCACTCCATCAATCGAGGGATTGTCCATTCGATAGAAAGCCGATAACGTGGCGGCAGAGACGCCGTCCACGCTTTGCGCGGCGGCGATCAACGGGCTCGCGTAAATTGTTTGGCCGAACGTAAAGTTATCCGGATTCAGAATTCCTGGCCGGCCCGTACACGTGTTGCCCGTCGTAAAAAGTTGCAACAATGCGGATCGCACATCGGCCTGGAAATAGGCCAGGTCCACGCAGATATTCATCTCGATGTGAAGGCCAACGACCACCGCGCCTTCCACCGCGAGGTCGACGCCGGCCATGCGCAGCAAATTCAGGCGCGCAGTCGTCGCGGACACGAGTGACGGGTCCGGCCCGCTCTCCGCTTGTGTATCCAAGGACACGAATGCGGTGTACCAGCTTCCAGTCCAACGTAGCGTGCCGCGTGCCTCCCGAATCGCGGCGTCTTGCTTGGCCATCGCGCCGTAATCGTCTTCAGTCACGGCACGAAGCTGGGTGCGGAAGGCAAAGGGCGCCTGCTGGCGAATATGTTCCATGGTCTCGGCATCCACTCCGCCGGTCGCCGGCAGTGGGTTACGGACTTCAGACACGCCCGAGACATGGGTGAGGATATGGGCAAGCGTATCCCGCCCGATGTTTCCGGCGCCGCCATTTCCCACGCGGTAGCGGGCCCTGAAATCCGTGCCTGGCTCCGGTGCGTGGCCGTACTGTCCGCCACCAAAACGCAAAAAGGCCGTGCCGTCGCGCTCGACTTCCAGTACGCAGACGCGCTGGGAATCGTCACTGGAAAGCAGATCGTCGAGAACGTCCCACGTTTGGCCTTGATCGTCTTCCACCGCGATTTGTGGCAGTGGACGTACGGCACTCGAGGATGGAGGCGAAAGGAACTGAGAGGCAGGCATGGTGGAGTCTTGAGGCCAGGCGAATGTGACCGGAAACTTTGAAAGTTCTGGATAATACCGGGGCCGAGGCGGCGGCAAGCTGATTTGAGACTTGCACTGGCAACTCCTTGCCAAAACTGGAGCAAGTGGCGCGGCCGGAACCTCGCCCAAATCCTCCCAGCATTGCCAAATGCCATGATCGGCCGGAACGATGTTGCCGCGAGCAACGCTCACATCTGAAAGCGGCGTGGATCCGTGTGCAGCGTCCGTAACGGAGGAAATGCAAATTGGGAATGGTGGAGCATCCTCGGGAGCCCAAGTGATTTTGGTAATGCCCTGATCAAAGAGTGGGTCCTTTAGCAATCCCCCTCGGTGATCTGTCCTCTCGACTCCGGTCAATCTCACGGCCCAGCGGTGCCGTGGGTCAGCATCTTCCGGGTCATTGGTGTTCGGGCCCATCACTTCTTCGAAAACCAGAACGGCACCGGGCTGAAGAGTCGTGAGAGTTCCAAGCAACGTGGCTTCAGTCGCGCCGTCTGCGAGGCAACAACTGGAATCACCCCAGGTGTAG
The DNA here is from genome assembly GCA_021817045.1 of Acidobacteriota bacterium. Lineage (GTDB taxonomy): Bacteria > Acidobacteriota > Terriglobia > UBA7540 > UBA7540 > RH2-MAG17b. The sequence continues at coordinate 108,025 of JAKAWG010000001.1, read as the reverse complement.
AACTGGATCTCATTCTGTTCCTGGTATAGAGTCAAGGCCTGCATCGTCATGAATACGATCGTGCTGCTGCGTAAGAGTTGGGCCGCTGGTGGAGGCAACAAACCGATCTGGCACGCGGCCTCGGCAGGGTCGACGGCGCCGGGCGAAATGCTTACGGGAAGCCCGGAAACAAGCGGAAACAGCGGTGTTCCAACAGGAATGGTGATACCGTCCTGCTCCGCCTTCAAGTAAACCCAGCACCGCGCATTGCTACCTTCGCTAACCCGGTAGTCGACTAGCTTCACGTGCCGACGAAGGGAAATCCGGCTGCGCGCCGTTCCCAGGTACGCCTCCGTCCCAACCGCGTCTTGTTGGTAACTGAGATGGTCGGCAGCGTAGGCCAGCAGTTCCACCAAAGTCATGCCGAGATCAGCGGCGTGCGTCTCCACCCAATCGGGCGTAAGGACAGCCAGGCGGTCCAACATTACCTGCCGGAAGCCACCGTAGTCCTTGGCCGTGTAATTGATGTCAGGCTCGGCAGCCACATTCGGCGGACAGCATTTGCTCGGAACGCAATCACCGATGGTGGGGCATCCGGCTTTGAAAGAGAACGTGACGGTCGAGAGCTGCGGATCCAAACCATCGGGAGGATCGGTCGTAGAAGAAGCGGCAACGAAAGAAAACGTATAAGAGGAAAAGTCGCCGGATTGGTTGAGGTCCACGGTGATTAACCGCGGCGCAGCGTCCGTAGCTGGAGAAACAGAAACCACCGTCACCTGCGCGGTGGGCGAGCCTCCGGCGATCTTTACCTGCGCGGGAGCCAGGTTCAGGCCCCGTGCGTCTTTAAGCAGCGTAACCACCAGCCGGTTGTCACAACCGGTGTGGGCGTCCGACACCTCCAGGTAGTCGATTCCGTTGAGCGTAGGGTGCTGTAGCACCAGGGCGCGGCGATTCTTTTGCGAGCAAAAGTAAATCATGAGGTCGGCCCGCCGTAGACAAACTGCTCTGTCTCGCGCTGCTGAGACTGGATGATGGTGTAAGTGATCGTAATGAGCAGCTTCGAGTCTTGCGCCTGTACATTCACCGCGTTAACCCGAATGAGATCGGAAAGCCACTGCTGCAAGGAAGCCTGAATGACTTGCTGCTGCGCCGCACCCAAAGCGTCGCTATTTGGGGCAAACACCAGTTGTGTCACGCCGCAGCCAAAAGTGGGGCGATTCACGCGCTCTCCCGGTGAAGTCAGCAGAATCTGCGCGATCATGTCGCTGATGTGGCCGGGCAGATCGGTTGGCGCTGTGTGCCCGCTGCTATCGAATTGGTACGGATATCTCAGATTCATCTTGTCTCTGCAATCCTCGCTGGCCATGAACAAGTGCACCAGCGTCTCACATCGCGGTTACGCGCGTCTGCATTGCGACCGGAACAAGCGGAGTGCCGTTGGGAATGCTGACGCCTTGACCCGATTGCACCACCAGCGGTTGCCCGTTGGAGGTGACCCGCAGAGTTCCCACGATCCATTGCCCCGCGATACAAGGCGGCAGCGGCGGAGGCGCGAGCGGGCACCCCGCCACTGACCATGGAATCGAAAGCAGGACCGTCGGCTGGCCACTCACGAGGACACGCGGATTCGGCGCCGTCGGCATCGCCTGCCCCGCGTGACCGCAAAGTACCGTCGCGCCCTGATGAAGCAAGAAACCTGGCATCTTTTCCTCTCAGATGACTTCAAGGGCTCCTTCATTGACGGTGACGGAGGGGCCCGTGAGAAGGATGGTGGCGCCTTGCCCGTTGCTGATGGTAATGCCCGTATCGTTGATCGCGATCATCGCTCCCGTGGTGCATTTCAGCAGGATGCCACCCGTCGGCCCGGGCACATCGCTGATCATCAGGGTGTTCTGAGTAAGTGATTGGACAACGATTTGCTGCACGCCCGGCGGAGCAGCCAGTGCCAGTGCAGGAACTTCCGCTGCTGAACCCCAGAAACACCCTGTCCAAATGGGGTAATCGCTATTGCCCTGCTCAAACTCGATCCATACACCTGCGCCGATCGGCGGGACGGCGAAGAAGCCGGACTGGATTCCTGCAAACGGAACGCATGGCATCGCCCAGGTCGATGGAATCAAGTTCGAGACGTCAGGAACCTGCACCATCAGTCGGCCCTTTTGTAGAGGGTCTATGTTATTGATCACGGTTCCGCGGTACTTGCCGAAAAACTTTGCCACGTTTGCCTCATCCTTTTCCGAAACTCAGAATCCCACCGTCGGGACGGCCGGCAGGTTTGAAACCAAGGCATTCCGCTTCAAAGTGAAACTCTGCTTGTATTCTCCGAGCCTGATCTGGTGCTTGGCGCTCTCGACGTAATACAAACCGTCGAAAGCTAGCCCTGCACCACGAATACCAACCAGTTGGCGCGCCTTCAGAATCTGGCCGTAACGCAAGACATCCAGCGTGCCGACAGCCGAAACCACATCGGCTGTCTCAGACGCTCTGGCCATGCCCACCATAATCGCCTGGGCCGGAGAAAGCTTGGCGGTGTCCTTGAGTTCCTCGATTTTCTGCGGCACCGGCACAGCAACTCCCAGTGGTGGATTGAGCGGTGTAATGGGAGGGATCGGCAGCGGCAGCACCGCCTTCGTTGTCTGGTCCTGAATGAACACAAGAGGAAGCACGGCGTTTTGTGGCTCGTAACGGAAGTTCAGGCTTTCGACGTTCGTCCAGGCATCCATATTCACGTTCAAGGCTGGCTGCGGCACGCCCATCTTGAGTTCGGGCCCCCAATATGCTTGCGTCGTGCCGGGCAACGGACCGGGTTCCAGGTAAAAGACATAACCTGCGTCCCGGGCCAATTGCCGGATATAGGCCAAATCGGTCCCTTTCTGCGTGGGAATCTTATCCACAGGCACTTCAACGTCCGGGGTGATAACGGGCACCACTTCCGGGATGATGCCAAACACGGCGTATTTCGCCAGAATCGCCAAAACGCGCAAGTCAGGAGTCAGCGCTGGGTAGGGCAGACCCGAGAGGTCGACAAGATCCATCACCGCTGTAAGGTCTTCGCCGGTCACAACGAGTTTGGAAGAGCCTTGCATGGCGTCTGGCACCAATTCGGTGTGTTTCGCTACGCCGTCAATCACAACCTGAGGGAGTCCTCCGAAGGTCGCTACCAGGATGATCCGAATGAGCGGCAGTGGCGCCCCCGCGGCGAGGAGAAAAACTGTTTGTAGAGGAGAATTGTTTGCAAGCGTAAAACTTAGCTGGAATCCGCTTGTGCCCGTGGCGGAGATCGTGACTTCCACGGACGTCAGCGCATCCATCACCGGCTTAGGGGCAGGCACGGCTTCCACGGGGCCCACCATGAGGGTCAGGTACAGGGGACTACCCAATGCGTCCTCCATGCCGATGCTCACGAAGAGGAGTTCGGCTATCCATTCCGTGCGCCCGGGGGGATGGACGAACCCAGGGGGATTTGTATCGTGCGCCCCACCTGGGCCACGAGTTCATCCGGATTCGTAGCGCCGTTGGCGTCCGCGATCATCCAGAAGAGCAGCGGGTCACCGAGATACTTTGTTGCGAGGTTGTCTAAACGGTCGTCATCCACGACGACGCAGTTCTGTAGTAACGTGTAAATCGCTGGTTGCGGAATAAAACGGCGCTGGAGATAGGCCACCGGCACACCGTCCGCGCGAGTGAAGGTATTCATCGCAAAGCCGTAATAGCGGCTGCTCGGATTAGTTGGTCCACCTGTGCTGGCAGCAGACAGAACCATGGATTGCAGCGCGTTGTCCATCGTGCCACCTCCTCGTCATGCAGATAGCGCTGCGAGCGCCTCTTTTTGGACTTGATAAACCATGTACAAGGCGCCTGCGGGCGTCAGGAATCCCACGTCGTTGATATTCAGCACGCGCATACCCAACGATACCTTCGCGCGAATCGGATTCAGTTGCGGATCGAAGGCTTCTTCCGTGACCTCCAAATCCGTGATGCGCACCGGTGTGACGCGCGTCTTGCTCCACACAAAGAGCGTGAGGGCCGATTCCATGGGAAGAATTTCGATTGTGCCCACCAGAGACAAAACTTCATTCGCAACCAAGGTGGCGCTGGAGGGATAAACCAGCAGTTCCAACGCCGCCAGTTGAGGCTGGATTCCGTGAGCCAGCGTATTGGCATCGCCCAAGGCAAGCTGATCTGTCGCGTCGATTTCCACGGAGCACTTGATCGTTTCGATGGGTGGGCCTTTGAGACGCAGAATCTCGGTACGGTCCGGTTCGTCCCCGACGCTCTGAGGTTTAAGGCTGCGGGTGATCTCATCCGGGTTGTACTGCAAGTTGATCGTACCCATCGGAATCCCGGTGTTCGGGTCCACTGAAACGATTGCGCCTTTCAGTAACCGAGGTGAAATGGCCATTCTCAACTCCTTTGCACGATTACATCCCGAGCTTCCTGGCCAAGGCCGAGAGGTCGAGAGTAAACATCACGGATTGATTCGGGCCGATTGGATTCACTTGCACGCTAAGCTCCGGAACGAATGGGACAGGAATGTTCTTACCTTGAATCTGGCTTAGCACGAACTGTCGCGAGCTGCTGTTGGCGAAGATTCCTGCTAGAGCGCCTCCCGCCACCAGTGCCGTACCTCCGACCACCACCACCTTGTCTGCGGTGGAAAGGCTTCGCCAATCCCGCCGCAATTGACTGCTTGCTGCATCGCGCAGCCGGGTGATTTCGCTCTTAACAGCGGGCACCGCCGCCAGGGCGGACAGAACGTCGCCTACCGACGCAGCCCTAGGGGTCGCCGGCCCCGCTCCCGGCGGCACGATGGGGGCTGGAGTTGCAGGCGGCGTTGTCGGAAACTGAAATCCGGTTGGGGTAGGCAAGGCTACGCCGCTGAGGTTCAGGTTGAGGTCGAGAAACGACTGCTGAATCTTATCGGGATCGAGCAGCATGTAGGCCTGGACCCAGGGATCAAGGTGCAGGCGGGGCTCCTGGCCAGGAGGGAACAGGCTATACTCACGCCGCGGCGCCCCGAGTTGCGGCATGGTAAGCGTGAGGTCTCCTTGGCGCTGTAAATAGGCGGCCCCCGGCGTGATCATAACGGTCGCTGACCACCCGGATGAGATTCTTGAGGCGACACGCTCTGCTTCGCGCTCGCCGGCGTCATTCGGAGAACTGATAGCCTTCGCGGACGCATTCGACGCAGCGCGTTGCGCAACGTGTGCCAGTTCATGCGCGAGCAGTTGCTTCCCCTCGACTGTTCCGGGGGCATATTTGCCTCCACGAAAAACGATGTCGTCGCCCACCGCGTATGCCTGGGCGGCAACGGCATAAGCCGAGTCAGCCGCGCGCGAATCGGTATGCACGCGCACTTTGCTGAAATCATGCCCAAAGCGTGACTCAAAGAAGGTCCGAGTCTGAGCGTCTAAAGGCTGGCCGGGAGAGCGTAGCACGTCGTGAACTTGCCGCGGCACGAGACTTGTTTCAGCCTGGTCGATGGTGCGGAGTTCCGAGGTTGGAAGGTTCTTGCTGTTTTCTTTAAGTCCTGTATGAGGTTCGTCGATTTGTCCGCGGACGCGCTTCTGTTGGGTCAGGGTGGACTCAAAGGGCGCTTCTGCCAATCCTCTCGAACAGTTTGGAATCATATGCGTTCGGTCATTTTTCATCAGTTCTGCCCAATTCTGTTGACCGTGTTGTAGAGTCAGGGCGTCGCGCCGGTCGTGACTATGCTGCCTAGAGAAATTTCGTTATGCTGCCCGCGTGGCGTGTCGACAAGGGTCCATCCGCCTGCGATCTGGGCTACGGAGGTGATGGAGTGCCAAAAGGTGAATGTGGGGTCTGAGATAACTTCCCAGCCGCCACCAGGACTCTTGGCGATCACCCACTCCGCGAAACTGAACTTAGCCGCAAATGCCGTGGCGCTGGCGGACACCGTGGCGCCACCAAAAACGCCCACACCTCGCGGGTCGCGTCCGGGCTTCAACCCCGGTTGGTCGATGACGAAAATGTGTTTTGTCGCAGTGGGAGCAAGACACTCATCGTCGTTCGTATGATCGTCGTTGGTTCCGGCAGGGTCGTGGAAGATTTGCGCCCATGCACCCCCAACCTGCTGCCAAAATGTATCTGTTCTGGTTCGAAGGATATCGAACTGCGTACCGGCAGGTATAGTTCCATCGATCCGGTAAGTCATTTCCATGCCGTTAGACGCGCTCCCCGCGGCGCCAACACCCAGCCCAGCCGGTTTGATCGCTGAGCAATTCTGCGGGTCAAGAGCGCCGCTGGTCTTGAAGGCAATTCGAGTTGCCTTGAGCGGGGCTACCGGCGTAGCCGATCCCGACGTTGCGGGAGCTGATGCTGTGGTCGTAGCCGGCGGGGCTGCAGGTGGAACCGAGACAGGAGGTCCGGCGTCCGGTGAAGCCGGAACACCCGCGTCTTGCCGCTGCAGCAACGGCGGGGAGCCAGATAAGTGGGTCGAAGGTCCTGCCTCCATTGATGCTGCTCCGGCGCGCGCGGCTTCTTGTTCAAGCGAGTCCCCAGGGGAGGATAGAAGATGAGGGGAACTGCCCGGACAATTGCGCTGCTGCACCACATGGGCGAGCTCATGCGCCAGCAAACGACGTCCAGACGTTGTCGAGGGAGAATACAAACCGGCCGCAAAAACCACGTTCCGTCCGGAAGCGTACGCCAGAGCATTGACCTGGCTGGCCGACTTGGTGGCTTTCTCGTCCGTGTGTACCCGGACCCGGCTGAAATCATGCCCGAAACGCGGCTCGAAGAACGCGCGCGTCTCAGCATCCAACGGCCGGCCGGACGAGCGGAGCACATCGTGTACAATCGGCGGCACTGCTGCAGGATCGTTGCGACCGGCCGGATGGCGCTGCAAGGTCATTTTCTTCTTCCCGCACTCCTCGCACTCGCCTCCCGAACCGCTACAGGCGCATTTCCGTTGCAGGATTCCAAAAGTCGCAGGCGTCAGGTGCAGCGCCGAAGCCGCAGGTTGTTTTGACGCCAGGTAGGCTCTTTCGCTCATCGCAAATGAACCCCTGGAACAGGCCTTCCGACTCGCTCAACGCCAGCAGTTTGGCAATTCAAGCTTCGATATATCGCACCGCTGATCGCGGCTCCGGTTGCTTTGGCTTTTCCGCCGGCTCGAATGCGAATCGTGCCCGCATCCAGGCGTGCGCGCACCATTGGGTTCCGGATTAATCCCGCCACCCCTTCCTTACGGATCAGTCGGGTCAACTCTTGTTGAACTGCGGCGGCAATCCGATCACGCTCGGCAAGACCAAAGCCGAGCAGGACGAGTTCGTCGATGCGCACCTCGACTCGTGACATCATACCCATCCGGTAAAGTCGGAATCTGTCAGCGGCCGCTCGAGCTTTGCAAACTCGCTTCGCGCGGCTCGCAAAAGATGAAGCATTCTCACCGGCTCACCTGCGTCTGCAGCGAGGAACGCCGCGGCCAAAGCGATATTCCGGATGTGACCGCCAGCGGCATTGAGTCGCGCCAAGTGATCGATCCGCAAATCCGCCGTGGGAGTCTGAAGCGGGAAAACGCGGCGCCAGATGTCTGCGCGCTGCGCGGCATCCGGAAATGGAAACTCCACGACGAAGCGAATGCGCCGAAGGAAGGCTGCGTCGAGCGCCTCTCTGCGGTTTGTCGTAAGAATGGCCAAGCCGCGGTACGCTTCCATCCGTTGAAGCAAGTAACTGACCTCGACGTTCGCGTAACGGTCATGGCTGTCTTTGACTTCGCTACGCTTCCCGAACAGCGCGTCCGCTTCGTCGAACAAGAGAATGGCGGCACCATTTTCAGCGGCGTCGAACACGCGACGCAGGTTCTTTTCGGTCTCGCCAATGTACTTGCTGACCACCTGGCTCAAGTCGATTCTGTATAAATCAAGCTTGAGTTCGTTCGCCAAAATCTCGCTGGCCATCGTCTTACCGGTGCCGCTTGGGCCCGCAAACAGACCCGTGATGCCGAGACCACGAGCACCCTTGAGCGCAAAACCCCATCGTTCGTAAACCTTTGAGCGCTGCCGAACGTGTACCGTGATTTCCCGGAGGAGTTGCTTCTGCCGTTCCGGCAATACTAAGTCGTCCCACGTGGCAGCAGGCTCGATGCGCTGTGCTAGCCCCTCCAGGCAGGGTCGAGCGTAGGCGCGGCAGGCGTCCCAGAGCCTGGATGCCAAGTCGTCAGCGTAGATTTTCAGTTCGGTCGTAATTTCGGCTCCTGCGTCTGCGACCGGTGAGTCGGGCGAGGAGCCGGCGCGGGCTGCTGCAGCATTCGGCCTGAATTCGCCTTTTTCGAGCGCCAGGTCCGCAGCGGACCGGATATCACTGCCGCTCAAGCTGAAGTGCGATACCAACCGTTCGAGTGTTCCGTTGAGCAAGGAGGCCGAAGGTCCCAACGCTTCTCTCCATATTTCAATCTGGTCCGCGCCGGGAAGTTTAGGCACGTCAAAGGAGAGCTGCGGATGTTCCACGAGAGCCCGGCGTTCACGCGCAGAGACGAGCAGAGGGCAACGCAGGGTTTCTACGAGCCATTGGACCGTAGCTCCGCCCGGGGCATCCGAGGATTCCAATGCCTCGCACTCGAGTAGGAGGGCCGAGGGCGCGAGTGCCGCTTCGCGCTCCCAGAGCCGCGCGAAAAGATCGAGATCCGTCGATACTCGTGTGACATCCGGGGCCGGCATGAAGCGCAGGTTAAGTCCGAGCATGGCGCACGCAGCCGCAGCAATAGCCCGCTTATTGTCTCGATGGCTTCCGCACAATTGCACGACGGGCCAGGCTGAGCGATCTGATGGGATCCAACTCTTGGCGACCTGTTCCGCCAACGCGCGCTGCGACCTGGACAGGGCGCCGGTTACCGGCAAGGGTTTCGTGAGACTGCGCAAGCGCTCGTCAATACAGGCGATCCCTGTTAGGTAGTGCAAGATGCGTTCATCGATGCGCAGCGGAATGGTGGTAAACGTATCGCCTGCCATGACATCCACCAATCGCCAGTAGCGGAGCGGACGCTCCGGTGACAGTGCACTCCAATGCGCATCTTCGAAAGCCGCGAGCGCGAGGCTAAACGTAGGCAGCGAATAGCGCTGATTGCCCGACGCAGCAAGAAGGTTTCGAAAGCGCGAGTCCAACTCGATGCCGGCGCACATCAACAGAATCTTGCGCTCGAAGCTGGAAAGGCCGAACATCGCGGCGAGGCTTTCGAGCGCCGACGAAGATTGCACGCCCGGGCTTAGCTCGGAGAACGGAAGTGGCAGCGACGTTTCGTTTTTCACCTTCGGCTCTTCCGGGCGCGCAAAAAAATTCTCAAGAATTAAGCGCACCTCGGAAAGCCTCGCCATCAGATACGTCTGATTCGCCTTTTCCCAAATGTGCGTTGCGGCTTGGCTCATGCGATCGTTACCGTCGGGCCGAAGGTTAAACTGCTCGGGTCAAGGTCCAGGGGGCTCTCGGCGCCATCCACGGTTACTCGGATAAAATACTTCGTGCCGCCAGACTTTACGTTCGTGAGCTTGAAATTCAACGTATTCGTGCTGCTCGCGAGTGGCGCCAGAGCGAACGTGTACGCTGCCGGCGCCGGCGGAGGCGGACTTGTAGCCTCATTAAGCAGAAGCGCCGCTCGCTGCCCTGCCTGCGCCACGGGCGTTACGTTCACCGAGATCTGCGAGGCCGTTGCCGTCTGTGGAACGATGATCGGGTGCAAGACGAACGGCACGACGTTGGATTCGAACCCGGAATGCGGCTGTGCAGGCGTCCCGATTTGCAACTCTTGGACGACTTGTAGACCTTGCACGCCGGCCGCGAGGCTGGGTGGAACCGGCAGGATAATCGCCTTATCCAATACGGTCGACGGAGTCACGACGGCGTTTCCCACTCGTACCAGCGTGAGGGGCGCAAGCAGGTTTTGGCCCTGCACCAGCAGCGTACTTGACGCGAGAATCGGTTGGGCCACTCCCGCCTGCGAGGTCACCTGGATGATTGTGGGCCGGCGGAACGGCAGGACGTAAACATTCCGGGCAGAGACAGGTAAGGCTTCCTGCGGCGCATCGTCGCTCTCAATCAAGACAAGCGAGGCCTGGTAAGCAGCCGACAGGGTGTACTCGATTTGAAAGAACGCCGACCATAGCTTTGTGAACTCCTCTAACGAAAGAGCGGTCGGCGTAAACTTCACGCGTTCCACTTGGCTGTCCAGCCCGGAGCCTGCAAGGAAGCTGTATTGCGTCGCGGCCGCCTGGATGTTCTGAGTCGAAAGCAGAGGCTGAGTGTGAAGCGTGCTGGCGACAGCTCCCAGCATCCGTTGAGGTTCCAATTGTTTGTCGTCACCATGAAACGTAAATAAATAGTGGAGGTCGAGAGCCGCCTGGGGCTTTTGAACAAGGCTCCCATCGGATCGGCGTGTGGACAAGTCGGCGTTACGATATGCGGCATTTGGGGTTACTTGGTAGAGGTAGACATTGACCAGGGGACCCGAGGTGGCGCTTGTTCCGTCGGGACGGCTGAAGCCCACGTTAGCTCCGGGCACGGCACTTTTCACGGGGGCGTGGAGGATTTGCTGGAGGGCAGCCGTCACCGTGGCGATAGCGAGGTAGTTGCTCATTGCCACCCTCGATCACGCCGCTTCAAGTAATCATCCAGGGAAAGCGTGGAGCGGGATCTGGCCGCAGGCGTACGCTGAGCGGGCGAGCCGGGCGAAATGGCTCGCACCTCCACTCGGCCAATGGATATATGAACGGCTGGCTCCTCGGCGTTGGATCGGAGCAAGCTGCCTGCTCTGCTGGCTACTTTCAGCGGCGTCATCAGGCTGGGTGAGGTTACTTGATTCCCCCGAGCTCGCGAGAAATTTCCCGGAATGGCTTTCTTCGCACTGTCTGTTTCTCGCTGAGCGGGCTGTCCCAAACTCCCTGGCGGGAATTGCATCCAAGGAAACGACCGCGAGTGCTCGTTGGCGGAACGGGCAGAGGGTGGGTGAAGAACTTTGACCGACTCTGGAGAGGCGGGATTCTCTTTCGATCCCGCTGAGGTTGGGGAAATTGGCTCTGCAGTAGTTTCCGCAGGTCGAAAGGTGTGGTTGTTTTTCGAGCGCTCATCGAGAGCCTCCGGGCCAGTTTGCGTTGATGAGACTGCTCTTCGAGCCGTTGGCATTCCGGTCAGCTCAAAATGTACGGAACCTGCTTGCTCAAAGGATGGGCCTGAGTTGCGCGGATGTACGTCGGCGTGTGACTGCGCAGGTCGCGCCGGTGCAGCGGACTTCAGGCCAAGTGTGTAACGAGCGGGGCCAGGTTCCATCCATTCCGCAGCTCCCGCCACGATCACTCCAGCGCTTAATTCAACGCCTTTGGAGGCCCCCAGCGAGCCGCCGCGGCGCGGATAGGACTCATAGAGTAAAGGCAAACGTGGCTGGATTGTCCGCAAAGCGCCGGAGCTTCGGGCCAGCAGGTTGGTCAGGAAATCGGTCATGCTCCGAGCATCTCCAGATAGACCTGCCGTCGCATGGGACTGAGAGCCAGAATCTCTTGCTCCGACCAGCCGTAGGCTGAAGCCAGTGCGTGAACCTCTTGCAACATTCGTCCAGCCCACGCTTCAAGTTCAGTCCAAAAAAACGACACGATATCGAAGACCGCCTGCCACGCGTGCTTGCAGACCGAGCAGGAAATGTTCATTTGGATGTTCGCGAGAGGGTCAATCTCCGCCAACTTTTGGGCCACCGCCTCTCCAATTTCCGCAGATAGGTTAGCCAACTCGGCAGGGGCATCGCCGCGGTTCACGGATAACAAGCAGCGTCGAAGAATTTGCCGGCGGCTCTGGGCCAGGTCGCTCTGATTCCCCGCTTCCAGCAGGTCCTGGCTGTTGGGCGTACGAAGTCGGAGATGGTAGCCAGCCACGCTCAAGGTGACTTCCGTTTCCGGTTCCAGCTCAGGAGTAGCAAGCAGGTCCGCTGTGCTAAAGTTCAATTCCAATCGCTCTCCGCATTGTGGACACGGGACGAGCGCCTCCACGTCCGAGCCGAAAAGGGCTTCACGCAAGGCGACCAGCCGCGCGTCACGTTGGCCGATGCTGAGAGCCGCAAGGTGTCTCGGGGACATTTCCGGGTACGCCGCTGCCAATAGCGACAAGGCCCGTGCGGCGGGCTCTTGGCAAAGTCCACGCTCCCAAATGTCCAGCAGTTCCGCAGTCGTCAATCCACGCATGAGGACAATTAACTACGTTGGGACATTGAAGGATGGCTCTTTGGGCTCGGTTACGGAAATATCCCGCTCCCATCCTTCGTTCTCCAACTTGATGTGTTGGATGGCGACGGCGTTGGCGTTGGCATCGAAGTCTGGGAGGGCTTGATACTCTGACACCCAGCAACGATAAATGTTGTACGCAATGACCTTCTGTCCAGCCTCGTTATACACTTCGAGGATGATGTCCTTGCGAAAATCCGCAAGGGAAACTTCCGCCCCAAGCGCGGCGCCCAACTGCCACACCTTCCCGGCCCACAGCTCGAAGGCGGGGTCGTGGGTAACGCCGCGTTCTAGCGTAATTGCGTCAAATTCGTTGCGGCCAGGCGATTTCCGGCTGGTGGAAGGATCGCCGCCTTCGCGATGCTTCACAACCTCCGTCGTCCGCTTGAGGCCCGTAACCTTGCTGACTCCGGCCACGTACTGGCCATCCCACTTCACTCGAAACTTGAAGTTCTTATAGGGATCAAAGCGCTTCGTATTTACAGTAAATTCGGCCATTCAAATCCTCCTAGCTGACGCTTTGCCCAGCCATCTGCTGGATCTGGATCACTACGAATTCGGCTGGCTTGAGCGGAGCGAAACCTACCACAATGTTCACAATGCCAAGATCGATATCGGTCTGCGTGGTGGTTTCGCTGTCGCACTTCACGAAATAAGCTTCGGAAGGAGTTTGTCCCTGGAAATAACCTTGGCGGAAAAGGTTCTGCATGAAGGAGCCTATATTCAACCGGATGGCCGACCACAGCGGCTCATCGTTAGGCTCGAAGACGACCCATTGCGTGCCACGATAGAGGCTCTCCTCAAGGAAAAGTGCGACACGCCGGACGGGCACGTACTTCCATTGGTTCGCGTCAGCATCCGCTCCCAACAGGGTCCGGGCGCCCCAGAGCACCGATCCGTACACGGGGAAGGTTCGGAAGCAGTTCAGGCCGAGAGGATTAAGTGAGCCGTTTTCAGCGTCGGAAAGCTTGTAGACAAGTCCTTGTACGCCAGAAAGCGAAGCCTCCGTGCCGGCCGGAGCCTTCCAAACCCCGCGTGTCGTATCGATCCGCGAATAGAGGCCGGCGACGACTCCGCAGGGAGCGAAGGTGCGAAGCTGGTAGCTATTCAGCGGATCGGGCAAGCGCAGGCGTGGGAAGAAGGCGGCTCCGTTCGCGTCCTTCACAGTAAGTCCATTCGTGATCCAATCCACCGCAGAAGATACCGAATTGACATCGGGTGGACAGTCAAGCAAGAGAAAGGCTCGGCGGCTATCGCATAGAGCAATGGCAGCCGCATAGATACTGTTGGGGTCTACTGTTGAATCGAGCGCAGACGAGTCACCTGGTGCGGCTCGGGTGGCGTCTGGAATGCACAGCAGATTGAATAGGTCAACCTTTTGCAATGCGTAAATACCGGTAAAGGTGCCGGGGTCGCCGATCAGGTCGTTTGTGCCGGGAAGGCCGGTGCCGTCATATCCGCCGTTGGAGCTTGTTTGCTGCGCCCAAACGTGCGTTGTGCCGAGCGCGTAATGCGCCACGTTGCCGCTAGCCGGCAGGTTCAGCCCAAGCGCAGCAGAACAATCGGACGGCCCCGAAGGTGGAGAGGTGAAAGTCACCACGGCATCCGGCACCTGCGGCAGCAAGACATTGACTCGGATTGCCTGGTTTCCGCCCAAGCCATAAACGGAACATTGCGCCGTCGCCCCCGGCATCTTTACTGCCAGCGCTGCGTTCAGCGCTTTCTGCAACTGGGAAGCGAGGCCGGAGACGCTCTGCGGAAGCGGCGAGTTGTTCGAGAATACCTTGACCGTGATCGGCAGGGGCGAGGGCGCAACGGCGGGGGAAGACGTATTGATTTGTACCCCAAAGTCGGCGTTTGCGGTGGTGCTACCGCCCCCTAGCTTCGTGTTCACTGTAGAAATCGTCAAGGCCGTGCCGACCACCCCCGACACAGGCGGGGCCGTGGAAGGCGAGCCCGATACCTGGACATTCACAAGCTGCGAGCCGTTGTCGGGGTCGTTTACAACATTTTGGACATAGTTCTTCTGGGTTTTGTTAAGTGATACATTCAAGAAATTCTCTGTGGTCCCATCAACGAGATTCGTAATCGTCAGGTTGAAAGCCAGGGGATCCACAATAACCATGGCGGTCGTCGAGGCGGTGGAACCGGAGTACGGAGTCACTAAAGTGAGACTGGTATCGCTCGTTATGGCCTTGATCTGGTAAGGCGTCTGCGAAGGGTCAGAAGCAAACACCAGCCACTGGTTCGGCTTCAACGCGGTGGTGAAAAATGTGCCCACTCCAGTAACCGTCGCAGAGGTGTCTGTCACGGCGACGGTCCCGGTCAAGGCCTGAGCCAGACCGTTATAATCCACGTCAATCAATAGCTCCCCGTTGGCCCATGCGCCGCTACTCAAAGCATTGAAGGTCATGCCTCCGAAAGCCACCTCAGCGCTCTTAGCGCCTGTCCGTGGGGTACGGACCACGTAGGCTTGATTGCCACCGTTGGCGAAGAATTGCTGGACGGCGTAACTCAACTCACTGTCCGAAGCGAGACCGCCGAATAAACGTTCGTAGTCAGAGAAGCTGAAAATCTGTTCGGCACGGTTATCGATACCGCGTGCTGTATACCCGACAAACGCGCCGATAGAGGTTGCGACACCGGTAATTGGGTGAACGGCGCTCGGCAACTCCTCGATGTAAACACCGGGATAGTTCAGTACGGGTGGCATATATTATCCTCCTGAGTTCCCTCAGCCTTTGGCTTCGATTGCCTCCACTTCGTTGACCGGCACAATGACCGTTTGTGTTCTCACAACTTCGACAACCGCAAAGACACACGGCTCTAGGCCCGAATCCGAAAAGCCAACCACCCTGCCTTCAATCCCCTCACCGGGCGGAAGTGCGGAAAGCGGCTCGTCTTCCGGCCACAGAAACACGCTTTCGGCTCGGAATCGGACCTTGTCACCAATGCGCGTTGAGTTGCCTCCTTCGTGTCACGAACGGTGGGTTCCAGTCGCAAAGCAGGGGCCAATCTCCACGACGAGAGAACTCGGAGGTCCAGCAGATAGGCAGAGGCTTTTGAAATCAGTGAATTAGGACGAGCTTTGTCGACCTGTGGCGGGAAAGATTTAGGCAAGGACGTGCCGGCCCCTGGGTACGCTCAGTGCAAGGCCTGGCAGCACTAAGCCACGGTGAAAAACAGCGTCGCGGCTTGCGCCCGGTCCGTGCACCTGATTTGGCGGGGAATTACGCTGCGACGGATGGATTCTGCAACGGGTGGCAGATGGTTCTGCAATATTTGGCAGATGGAGCAACGGTAATGTAGCGGTGAAGGTCCGGTCTTTGTGCTCTTACGGTGACGAATCGACGGATTGGCGGAGGGAGAGGGATTCGAACCCCCGAGCCCCTTTCGGGGCTAACGGTTTTCAAGACCGCCGGTTTCAACCACTCACCCATCCCTCCCGCACTATTGGAGCTTCAGCGTCACGCCTGCTCCCTATTCTAACCGAAATAAGCTCTCGACCCGCCCGCAGTCCGGCTGGGAATCGGTCTCACGCAAGAAATCCAGGGTGAGTGATTACACGGGCCGGCAGCTGCCGAGTGGCGTGTCTACCTCGCCAAATGGCGGCTCCGCCCTCTACATTACGTTTTGCACAGCTCCTCAGGCGGTCACTGCTTTCACTTGCTGGACTCGTCGGCCATAATGGGGAGGTAGAGGCAACCAGCACTTATAGGAGAAGTGCGATTATGAAAATCAAATTGATCTGTTTCCTTGCGATCATCTTAAGTTTTGGCGTGGCTGGAATGGCGAACTCCGGCGTGGACCAAAATTCAGGAGCGACCCAGCCTAACCATCACAAGGCCAAGCGGAGCAAGAAGCCAGGCAAGGAGATGGCGCGCGGCGGGAAGGACGTCGGTGTGGGCGCCGCAAAAGGCTCCGCCGATCTTGGCAAAGGCGTGGTGGGCGGAGTCGGAAACCTAGCGACGGGTCACCCGGCTGGCGCCGGCGTGTCGGTAGCGCGCGGAGCCGGCGGGTTTGGTAAGGACGTCGGCGTAGGAACGACCAAAGGCGTCGCAAAACTCGGTAAGGGTTTGGGCGGCGAATTCAAAAAGCTTCATAAGCATTCCAAGAAGAAGACCAAAGCCAATTCGCATTGACTGAGAAATGTGCGGCATCGTGGGCTACTGCGGCCCTGCAAAGCGGTTTTCGCGCGACAAGCTCGGGGTCATGCTCCGAGCTATCGAGCATCGCGGCCCAGATGACTGGGGCGAGTTCTGCGGGAACATGGTAGCGAATCCCGGCCATTCGGTGTGGCTGGGCAGCCGCAGACTGGCCATCCTGGACCTGTCACCTGCCGGCCACCAACCCATGGTGGATCCTGCCACAGGGAAAGTAATCGCTTTCAACGGCGAAATTTACAACTTTCTCGATATCCGCGAAGAACTCGAGCGGGAAGGGCACACATTCCGCTCCCGTTGCGATACGGAAGTGGCCTTGCGCTCCTGGGCGGTGCTCGGGAACCAGGCGATCAAACAATGGCGCGGCATGTTTGCCGCCGCCCTGTGGGATCCACAGAAGGAGGAGTTATGGCTGGTACGGGACCACTGGGGCATTAAGCCGCTCTACTATTACGTGGATGGAAGTGGGCTCGCCTTCGCCTCCGAGCTTCGCGCGCTTCTCGCTGCAGGAGTCGCGGCGCCAAGACTGAGCCGGCGTGGGCTGGAAGATTATTTGCAATTCGGCGCCGCGCAAGATCCCGTAACGATGATAGACGGCGTTTATGCTCTCCTTCCGGGTCACACGCTGCGCTGGTCGCGAGGGTCAGTCGAGACGTTCAGCTTTCTTGAGAAGCCCGCTCCGGTGGAGGACGGCGGAGAGCGCGTCGAGCCAATGCTGCGGGAAATCGTCCGGCAGCAGTTGGTCAGCGATGTGCCCGTAGTGGTCTTCCTAAGTGGTGGTGTGGATTCAAGCGTGGTTTCGCTGCTGGCCCGGCAGGAGGCCGGAAGCGGCGTCAATACGATGTCCGTGGTATTCGAAGAGGACGAATTTTCCGAGAGAGACTTCGCTCGCCGCCTGGCGCGCCACATCGGCACGCAACACCACGAAGTGATGCTGAAGGGTAAAGACGCGCTCGAAAAAACTCTTGCCGCAGTCGCGCGAATGGACCAGCCGACTGTCGATGGCATCAACGTCTACGCGGTGAGCGAGGCGGCGCGGAAGACCAATTTCACCGTAGCGCTCAGCGGGACAGGAGGTGACGAATTCTTTGGCGGTTATCCCACTTTTCACCGGACGGCGCAAACGGCGCGGGTTCTGCGGGTCGCCCGGAGAACTCCGAAACTTGCCCGGCTGGGCGCATCCGTTCTAGGGCCTGCGTTCGCTTGGAGTAAGTCGGCCCGCAAACTCGGCCAATACCTGCGCGACGGGAACTTGTCGGAGCACCCGTATTTCCTTCAGAGAACGCTTTTCCTTCCGTCTCAGGTTGCGGCGCTCTGCCGTGCAGGAAATTCTTTGCCTGGAGCCGTAGCAATGGCGGAAGCCCGCCGTCGTTCGCTCGAGGAGGAAGCTGCCGGACTCGATCTCCTCAATCAAGTCTCACTCTTCGAGGCTCGCTGCTACATGGGGAATACACTGCTTCGCGACAGCGATCAGATGAGTATGGCGCATTCGCTTGAGCTGCGGGTACCGTTGGTTGACCAAAGGCTTGCCGACTACTTACTCGCGGTTCCAAGCGAACAGAAAGGGCTCGGCCGCACCTCCAAGCTGTGGCTGCGCCGGGCTTTTTCAAAAAATTTGCCGGCGGAGGTGTTCACGCGAAAAAAAATGGGATTTACCTTGCCCTTCGAAGTGTGGCTCCGCGGTCCGCTGGCCAGCGAGGTAGAGAGCACCCTGAAAGCGGACGCCGGCAGGCTGTGGGAACCAAGCGCCGCGCTATCTGTCTGGAGAGATTTCGAACGCGGGCGGCTGAATTGGTCCCGCCCGTGGGCTCTTTATGTCATGACCCGCTGGGCAAACCAACATGTTTTTCGCGAGGCGAAGGAAGAGTCCCATCCGAAAGCGCTGGCTTAGCCTGTACTTTTCATGCCGAAAGCGATGCCACCGGCAGTGATCTTGAGCAGGCGGAGCAGTTCAGGACTGGCGGCTTGCGGATTGCGTCGCCAGCGCTTGAGGAAGCGGATCTGAAGAAAGTTGAGCGGATCAACGTAAGGATTACGGAGGCGGATTGATTCGGCAAGCACCGGCTGATGCTCAAGCAATCGCGTACAGCCGCGAATCTGGAGCAGACGGGCAAAGGTGCGATGATACTCCTCCTCGGTCTGATTAAAGATTTTCTCGCGCACGCTGGCAGGCCGAACGAGGGCGGCGTAACGGCCGGCGATGTAAAGATCGGTCTTGGCGAGGGAGACCTCTGCGTTGTCGATCAGAACGGAAAAGAACGGCCAACTGCGGTACATCTCGGCTAGGTGCTCCAACCTGTTCGACGGCCGTCGCCGGATAAACTGGTCCAGTGCGTAGCCTACGCCGTACCAGGAAGGCAAGAAATGACGCGATTGAGTCCAGGCGAATACCCAGGGGATCGCGCGAAGGTTTTCGATGTCCACGGAGGCCGTGCGGCGGCTGGGGCGGGAGCCTAAGCGGAGCTGGTCGATCAGGTCGATCGGTGTGGCCTGGGAAAAATAGCTTGGAAACTCAGGCGTTTCGTAGACCAGGTGGCGGTAAAAGCTCCGGCTTAACTCGGCAAGCTCCTGCGCGTAGGCTTCCCACTCGGCGCGGCGCGCTCGCGGAGCACGTTTGGGGTGGAGGAGGTTGGCGTCGATCACAGAGGAAACCAATTGCTCCAGGTTGCGGCGAGCAATGAGGGGATTGGAATACTTGAAGGAAATCACCTCGCCTTGCTCGGTGATGCGGAGTCGCCCGCCAGGCGCTGCATGAGGCTGCGCCTGCACGCTGCGGTAAGACATGCCTCCGCCGCGATCGACGGTCCCACCCTTACCATGAAAAAGTCCAAGCCGTACGCCGTGCCGGCGGGCCACCTTTTCCAGCTTCTCCTGCGCGCGGAACAGGGACCAGTTGGCGGCCAGATAGCCGCTGTCCTTCACCGAATCGGAATAGCCGAGCATGATTTCCTGAAAATCGCCGCGCGAGTGGAGCAAGCTGCGATAAACAGGATCAGAGAGGAGCTCGTCAAGAATGGTAGGGCAGGCAATCAGATCATTATAGGTCTCGAAGAGCGGAATGACGTCAAACGAGGAGTGGAAGGTTGAGTCTTCCCGCTTTGTTACGAGTCCGGCCACCCGCCCGAGTAGCAACAGGTCCCACACATCGGCGGCGCTCGTCGTCATACTAAGAATGTAACGATGAGCCGCACGCGCGCCGCACCGCTGTCGAACCTCCTTGAGCGTGCGGAACTCCGCGATCGTTTTCTGGGTATCCTCTGAACGCGCTTCGGGGCGGGAGGAAGAAGCCAGCAAGCGGTGGATGGAACAGACGCGCTCCGCCTCAGGCTGGGAGGCTAGCCCCGCGCTTTGTAGCACGTCCGCCACCGCGGCGCGCGTGCGTGACGAGTGCTGGCGAAAGTCGTGCCCGACGCTATGGAAACCGAAAACTTGAGCGGCGATCCGCAGTCGGCGCGGCCCAATGGCTGCCACTCGCGGGCTGGGCTGAGCCGCGAGAAGTTCCTCAATCACCCGCGCGTCGCGGATGAAGTCCTCCGGCCCGTCGTAAGCGCCTTCAGCTCGCTCGATCGTGCGCTTAAGCCGCCAAACCATCACGCGCAGCTTTCGCCGATAATATTCGTGGGGTTGATCGACGCCTTCAAAAATCTTAGTTGCAGGATACCGCTCCGTCGTTTGGCGCAGGTCTTCCTCAATCCGGCTCGCCTGCGCCGGCCTGCGGCATGGGAAAGAGATCACTCCCAGCAGGTGATCGCAAGCACGGATGTAGTAGCGCAGGATGCTGCGGCGATGCTCTTCGGTGGCGTGCAGGCTTGCTTCCGGGGTCACGTTGGGATTGCCGTCTCGGTCGGTTCCGACCCAGGAACCGAAACCGAAGAAGGGCTCGGGTTCGGGCAGCTTCGGAAAGGCGCGGATCAGCTCTTTGTGGAATCGCTCCCAGAACTCGGCGGCGAGGTCGTAGATCGACCGCTCGAAATATACCAGCGTATTTTCAACCTCAATCTCGGGCGTCACCGGCCGCTCGCGAACTTCGTCGGTGAGCCAAAGTGCTTCGATCCACGGGTCGACGGCCTGCCCGACGGCAGGCCCTGATTCGCTGGGGAAGCGTTCGAGCGTTTGGCTTATGCGCAGAATGTGGTTAAAGACGCTGCGCCGTTTGGCCTCCGTCGGGTGCGCGGTGAGCACCGGCTCGATGTGCATGGAATCCAGGAGCCGTCTCAAATCTCGAGCCGAGACGCCGCGCCGCTTGATCTCGTGAAAGGTGTGCCGCAGAGACATGGGTGCGCCGACCTCGTGGTTTTCGTAGGCCGCCAGCCGCCGAATGCGCTCGCGCTCTTCGCACAGGTTGACGAGATGGAAAAAAAGACTGAAGGCATGCGCGACGTCCGCGGCCTGGGAGAGCGAGAGGCTTTCAACCACCCGCTCGTTGGCTTCGAGCAACTGCGGGTCCGGCCGCTGCCGGATTTGTTTGGACAGCCGCCGGAGGTCCTCGATGGCCGCAAAGACTCTGGGCCCGCACTGCTCCTGCACTATCGCTCCCAGGCGAGTGGTCAGGGTCCGAACATCGCGTCGTAAGGCTTCCTGCATGGCGTTTGAGAGATAGCGGGTCAGCCTGATGTAGAGGCGGCTTCATGCCGCCACAGACGGCGGTCCCACAGAGCGCGACCGCCGAACCTAGAGCCTACGCCGGCACAGCGAGTGCTCGTTCGAGCGCGCGGCGAAGGGCTTCCAAGGTCGGTTCGACGGAAAGCCGCTGTCGATTTTCCTCCGTTCCCGAGCGGTGCCGCATAATATAATCCGTGTCCTTCAATTGGTTTCCTGTAAGCACGGCAATGACGTCGGCGTGCCGCTCAATTTTTCCTGCCCGACAAAGCTTGCGGACCCCTGCTACGGTCGCTGCTGAGGCTGGCTCGCAACCCACCCCGTCAGCCGCCAGCACCCGCTTGGCCTCGAGAATCTCTTCGTCCGTCACCGACTCGCAGAATCCGCCCGTCCATTCCAGAACTCGCCTGGCTTTTTTCCAGTTGGCCGGGCGCCCGATGCGGATGGCGGTGGCCTGGGTATTCGGCTCGCTGACAGGAATCAAGTCCGCGGAGCCCTCGGCAAGGGTTCTGTAAAAAGGGTTCGCACCTTCTGCCTGGACCACCACCACTCGCGGGACTTTCTCTATGAAGCCGAGTTCCAGCAGTTCCTGCAGGGCCTTACCAATCGCGGAGGCGTTGCCGAGATTCCCTCCCGGCACCACGATGTAATCGGGAGGCCGCCAGGCACGCTGTTCGAGCATCTCGGCCACGATGGTCTTCTGGCCCTCAATGCGGAACGGATTCACCGAGTTCACCAGGTAAAGGTCTAACTCGGGCGCGATCTCACGCAACAACTGGAATGCTTCGTCGAACGTGTCCCCCACTTCCACGACAATGGCGCCAAAGTCGAGTGCCTGCGCGAGCTTGGCGGCGGAAATCTGCCGGTAGGGAACAAAGAGCAGCGCCCGGATTCCCGCCCGCGCCGCATACGCGGCCATCGAGGAGGACGTGTTGCCAGTCGAGGCGCATGCCACCATGCGAACGTTTCGAGAGCTCGCCCGCGTGATACAGGCCGTCATGCCAAGGTCTTTGAACGAGCCCGTAGGATTGTTCCCCTGGTGCTTGATGGTCAGGTGGACAGGGCCGGCCCAGTAGCCGGCTCCCCGGGTACCGACGAGCGGCGTGGAGCCTTCGGAAAGCGAAATGATTCGGTCCTCCGGACCGACGAAGGGAATCAGCTCGCGGAAGCGCCACACCCCGCTACGGTCAATCGGTTCGCCGCTCAGCCGCCGCCGATGCCAGATTTCCCGCAGACCTGCCGGATCGAACGCGTCGAAATCGTACTTGACGTCGAGCAACCCACCGCACGCCGAGCAACGATAAGAGTCCCGCTTGGGGTTCTGACGCAAGCGGCAGCGGCTTTCAATGCATTGGAGGTAAGCGAAAGACATTGTCTCCCCACAACCGTGATTCCCCGTTGCCCGCTCACCCCCAGCCCCTCTCCCCGTGGGCGGGGAAAGGCTGGCCCGCGCAGCAGGACGGCTGAGGAGGATACGCCGAGTTGGTCTGAGGCAAAGTCTCGTTACAGTTGAAATTCTTCATGAATCGCTTGCACGGCGTCTTTCACCTCGGAAGCTTTCACGGCGAAAGAGATGCTGATTTCCGACGCACCCTGCGCGATAGCAATAATATTAATGCCTTTCCGTCCGAGGGCGCTAAAGGCACGGCCGGCGATGCCGGGAGTACCTTTCATATTTTCTCCAATCGCGACGACAATGGCGACGTGAGGCATGATCTCAATCGAGGCGCGCTGATCGTGCAGCAGCTCGAGCTCGAAGACCTGCTCGAGGTGCGCCTTTACGCGGGCGAGGTCGGCTTGGTGTACGGCAAAGCAGAGCACATTGTCGGCCGAGGACTGCGTGACCATGAGCGTCTCGACTCCTTCGAGGCCAAGGGCATCGAAGGCTTTGGCTGCAAGGTGCGCGAAGGTGAGTGTATTCCGGCCGCTGAGGGTGATGAGCTGCGTTTTCGAGACCGAAGTCACGGCCTTCAGCCCCGGACGCCCGTTGCGGGTGCACGAAGGCACGATTTTGGTGCCGGCGCACGAAGGGTTGAAGGTATTCTTGATCCACACGGGAATCCCGCGCTTGACGACCGGCTGGATCGTCTTGGGATGCAGCACCTTGGCTCCGAAGAAAGAGAGCTCGATGGCTTCCTGGTAGGAGATTTCCGGAATGATCTGGGCGTTTGGAACCAAGCGGGGATCGGCCGTCATGACTCCGTCTACATCCGTCCAAATCCAGATTTCGTCTGCCTTGAGGGCTGCCCCCACGAGCGTCGCGCTGTAGTCGGACCCGCCACGGCCGAGCGTCGTACACAAACCGTCCCGCGTCGCGCCTCGGAAGCCGGTTACAACAGGAATTTGCCCGCGCTCCACCAGCGGGAGCAGTCGGCTGGTAGTTTTCTCGACGCTTTCCTCGAAGAGGGGCGAGGCGTTGCCGAATTTTTCGTCCGTGACGATGACTTCCGTGGCGTCGACAGCTTCAGCCGGGCAGCCCATCGAGCGAAGAATGGCAGCGAGCAGCGTAGCTGACATCACTTCGCCAAGGCTGGAAAGCGTATCCATGGCGCGCGGCGTCACTTCCCGCACCAAGGAAAAGCCGGAGCAGAGATTCTCGAAGTTGATCATCTGCTCCGCCAAGCGAGGAAGCACCAGGGCCTGCTCGGCGGGCGACAGGGTTTTGTCCGCAGCTTCCCGATGCCGCCGCGCCAATTCTTGGCGCACGTCTCTCCACGCTTCGCGGTTGCCGCGGCTCGCCTCCGTCGCGGCCCGAATGAGCATGTCCGTCACGCCGCCCATGGCCGAGACCACCACGACGACGCCCGCCTGCCGGGAATGCTCTTTAATGAGCGAGGCCACGTTTTCCATGCGTTCGGCGCTGCCAACGGACGTCCCACCGAACTTCATTACGATCAGCGACTTATCATCGTGCGCCATTGCCCTGAAACCCCTTGATGAACTTGATGACACACACACGCTCGGCTCGCTTCCCCGAGCCCGCCCCGACGGCTTCCTGTCGGGGCGGGCTACCTAATAGCGATCTGCGCCTTGGCTGCGGAGTTCGACGCCGGAGTCGGCGCCTTTGTGGACTCCCGGACGACTTCAATGAACACTTTGGCAGGAAGCGAAAGATACCGGTCGCGGCGGTAGATCAGGCCCAGTTCGCGATAAAGCTTGACGCCTCCCAGAGGCACGAGCTTCAATAGACCCGCCGCCACTTCTGGTTGGGCGTACGTGCGGCTAATCAGGGAGACGCCCAGCCCTGCACCCACGAATTTTTTGATCGTTTCCACGCTCGCGAGTTCCATGGAGATTTGAACGTGGTCGCGATGGTCTCGCAATAGGCGATCAAAAACTACCCGTGTGCGTCCCATTTTCGGCAGGATCAACGGATAGTTGGCCACTTCTTCCACCGTGACGCTGCGGCTCTTGGCCAGCGGATGGTTGACCGGCACCACCACCTGAATTTCGTCGCGGAAGAGTGGAATCACTTCCATGTTGCCCGCTGCCAGCGGAAGAGTGACAATCCCAATCTCAACCGCCCCCTCGTGTACTTTCTGAAGGATTTTGTGGCTGAAGTTGCGGTAGATGCTGATTTGAACCAGCGGGTAAAGCTCCTTCACGCGCGCAAACGTTTTGGGAAGCACGTAAAGACAAGTTGCCTCGTTCGCGCCGATCATGAGCTTGCCGCGCGGCGTCTGGTTCAATTCGGCTACCGCTTGCAGCGCATCGCTGTGGAGTTGGACGATCTGTTGGGCGTAGCGCTGCAAGATCTCGCCAGCCGGTGTCAGCAAGACTTTCTTGCCGCTGCGATCGAAAAGCCGCTCCCCACACTCCTGCTCGAGCAGCCGCACCTGAGCGCTGATTGCAGGTTGCGTTCGGTAAATCTTCTCCGCCGCGCGCGAGAAGCTCTGCAGCTTAGCTACTTCCAGAAAACTCGTAAGTTGGTCGTAATCCATCCGGTTCAGCTAAGAATGTGGAATGCCTCAGAGGCTGTCAAAAAATCTTGGTCGCCCGTCATCCTGAGCGATAACGAAGGAGCTCAGCATTCTGTTTTTAGAATAATGCAGGGATCCTTCGCTGCGCCCAGCATGGCGCAATCAAGCTATTTTATCAGATCGCCGCCTCATTCTGCGCGTTTTTCAGCGTACATGCGGGAGTCAACTTCGGCCAAATCCTGCTGGACGGATTGGCCGGCAGGGTGAAGGTACAGTCCGAGGCTGAGAGAGATAGCAATCTCGCCCACCATGCTTCCCCAGTCCGCTTCCAGGATCTTCTGCTGGATGCGGTCCCGGACGATGATGGCGCCGGGCTCGTCGGTGTCCGGCAGGATCAGCAGGAATTCATCGCCTCCGTAACGGACGACGTGGTCGGAACCGCGTAAGCACGCCTTCAAAATTGTCGCAACGTGAGAGAGAATTTCGTCTCCCATCAGGTGACCGTACCGGTCGTTGACTCGCTTGAAATCATTCACGTCGCACATCATCATCGCCAAAGGATGGTTGTTGCGTTCGGCGCGGGCGATCTCTTTTTCAAGCAGGGAGTGGAGGAAATTGCGTGTGAAGACGTTCGTGACGGCATCAAACGTCTTCGCCACTTGGTCGGCCTGCGCCGCCAGCGCCTGCTGCAGCATGAGCAGACGGAGTTTGCGCGCCTCGGATTCGTAGCGGGCAAGGTAAAGCGCAAGGGCCGTGATCACGAGCAACGTGACGAAAAGGACCTGGGGCGGCAGGCTGATGACGAGCGCCTGGCGCCGCCATAAGCCGTGCGGCAACAGCAGAGATATTGCGGCAGAGCACAAAACCGCTGCAACGATGATCAGCAGCACGCGGACCGCGCGGGTCTCAATTTCAATGCGTCTGAGCTCAGCCCTGACTCGCGTCTGAAGACGTGTTGGATCCGTAGACTGCACCGACCCACCCATCTTTGGAGCCTCCCTGGCAATGCCATCCAACCATGGACACTGCCCGCATTATTAGGCTGGCCCGCGCGAAAATCAAGGACGGCGGAAGTGATCATAGCCTTCCGGCTTGAGTTGTTCCTCAGAGCCGTCGTCCGAAACGAGAACGAGTTTTCGCGAGGACGTTACTTCTCCGATCTCAAACAGCCGGACGCCGAGACGCGCCCGATGAAGCGTTGATACCTTGCGCGGCGACACGGTGAACAGCAGCCGGTAATCTTCCCCCCCGTGCAATGCCAATGACAGCGTCTTCAAGGCTTCTCCCTGCACTCGGGCAACGACAGGAAGACGGGCGGCGTGTACGCGAGCGCCCACGCCACTCGCTGCGCACAGCCGATGAAGGTCGGTTGAGAGGCCGTCGCTCAAGTCGATAGCCGCTGAGGCCAACCCGTGCTGTGCAACCCACTGACCCAGCTCGCATTGAGGTTCAGGATAAAGGTGAGCACGCACCGCCCGTCGCTCGACCGCACTGCTCGGCCTAGCTCTCCTGCGTATCAGTTCCAGTCCCAACGCCGACGATCCAAGGTCGCCCGCGACGTAAATCCGGTCCCCCGGCCGAGCGCCGCTGCGCAACAGGGGTCCGCCCCTCGAAGTCTTGCCAAGCACCGCAACGTCCACCGCCGTCATGTACGGACTTCGCACGGTGTCCCCGCCAACGACAGCAACGTGAAAACGCCGCGCGAGCCGCAGCAGGCCGCCATAGAACCGCTCCACCCAGCGCCGGGTGGCTCGCTCGGAAAACGCCAGCGAAACCAGCGCGAAGTGCGGCCTACCGCCCATCGCGGCAACGTCGCTCAGCGACCGAGCCAGCGCCCGATGGCCCACGGACTCAGCGGGGTGAAGCCCGAAATCAAAATGGACGCCTTCAAGCGAAAAATCTGTCGTTAGCAGCAGGTTTCCTGCCTCGGCCTGGAGCACGGCAGCATCGTCTCCAATCCCGACCCACGAGCCCTTGTGTCCAAAGTCGACACGCCTTCGCAGCCAACGGACGAAATCGTCTTCAGACTTGAATATTCCAGGCATCTTCCTCCCCAGCTCAAATCGGGATTGGGAAAGAGCTACGTCTAGTAGGCTATTGATTCAAAATGAGATTCCGGCTTCGGGCACAACCCGTCCCATCCATGCCCTCGACGATCAAGCTCTCTCCCACGCTTCCATATTCGGCGCATCCAGCCCATTTTAGGCGCTAAGAATGAGAGCGTGGGGACAAATGAGACAGAAAATTTCGTCCATCACTTCATTCAATTATAGTCTGGTTAGACTGATTTGCAGACGAGTATGCAAATTGATTAGCAATTTTAGTTAGTAATTTTAATTTTAATCTTGACACGTTCACGGAAGGATGGCTAGGATAGGGCATTCTACCCGAAGCGCTCTTCCAGTTCTCTTCTGTAGTGCGGTCGCGGGGTCTGGCGACCGGTCGGTCAGGAAATTCATGATTTTTAGCACTGAAGCGGAGAACAATAAGTCTAATCGGTATACGCTGCTTCTGGTATGCCCTCGCGGCAGGTTATGGAAGCTCCGGATCCCGAAATATGGCGTCTATGTGCTTATCGCGGTAGCGATTACGGGCGTTGTCACGCTCACGGCGCTCGCCAAGAGTTACGCGCACATGCTTTTGAAAGTCTCACAATTTAATAACCTCCGTGTCGGCCGAGAAGTTCTCGAAGCCAAGTATCAGCTCCTGCAACGAGTTGTTGAGCACACGAACACTCAGCTCGATTCTTTGGAGTCGCTGGCATCGGAAGTAGCCGTGAGCTACGGCATGGAGAACCATCCCCGACCACCTCTGCCGCGCCAAAGTTTGGCTGCTGTGTTGCCAGTAACAGGGGCATGGAGTTCCCGGTACGACGCGTCGCTGTACGCCTTCAACATCATCGAGCGGAAAGCTGATGGTCCCGCGCGCAATTCCTCACTTTTGGGATTGCTTGCAAATCCGCTGGTTCGCCCTGCAAGTATTCCCACGATCTGGCCCGTGCGCGGTGAAGTGACGGCTGGATTTGGCGAGCGCGTGGACCCGTTTAGCGGAGAGGAAGCCTTTCACCCAGGCCTGGATATTGCGGCTCCTGAGGGAACGCCGGTCCGGGCGGCGGCCGATGGAATTGTAGTTGCGGCAGGACGGACCGAACCCGGCTATGGTAACGAAATCCTGATCGATCATGGTTCAGACATTGCGACAAGGTATGGCCATCTCCAGAAGATTTTCGTCGTTGAAGGGCAGGAAGTGAAGCAGGGTCAGGTGATCGGCACCATCGGGATGACAGGCCGCACTACCGGGCCCCACCTCCATTACGAAGTGCTGGTGCGAGACACACCGGTCAACCCCGCCAAATTCCTCCGCGGATGAAGCTTGCCGCTCGAGTCCAGCGACACCCACTGGCTATTTTGAGGTATCCTTAAGATCGCAGCACCAGGGAAGCGTCGCTTCGAGATCAAATTGCGCCACCACCGTTCCGCGGGAGGACTCGCTGATGACCGCGCTAATGGACGAGATCGTGGAGCAACCCGCGGTTCTGGCGGGTGTCCGCAAGTACTACACGAGCCCCGGAGCAATCCCGTTCAAGCGTTTGCGGGCGCTGGTGAAGAAATGGCCGCCGGTGGTGATCTTCACCGGGATGGGTTCGTCGCTGTTTGCCACCTATCCGGTTCAGGCATATCTCACGGCTCTCGGCATCCGCGCTTTTACCTGGGAAACTGCCGAGTTACTTCACTACCATCTCAATACCCTCGGTCCAGACGCGTTGCTGGTTGTTGTGTCGCAATCGGGCGAGACCGTTGAAGTAGTTCGCCTGATCGCAGCACTTCCCAAACAAGCTGCCGTGCTGGCAACGGTCAACGTGGAGCAAAGTTCCCTGGCCAGACGCGCGAACCTCCTGCTGCCGATGATGGCCGGCGCGCAATCGCCGGTAAGCACCAAAACTTTCATGTGCAGCGTCGCGGCGCTGATGTATCTCGGCTTCGCCATTGCCGGACAGGACACACGCATGCTCACTCATGCGCTCCGGCAGGTCATTGAAGCCCAGGAGTACGTGCTCGATCGGGCGGTTGAGGTGGTACGGCCGACGGTGGAGTTCTTTGATCACCCGACCTACACCGTGTTGATGGCGCGCGGACCAGATCTTGCAACCGCCTATCAAGGCGCTCTCATGCTGAAGGAAATTGTTCGGCTGGGGGCGGAAGGAACAAGTGCGGCTCAGTTCCGCCACGGTCCGATCGAAGTGGTCAATATGTCTCATCGCTACGTGATCGTTGCCAGGAAGAACCGAGCTGCGTCGCGCGTGCCGGGAGGCTCGACGATCAACCTTCTCTCCCGCCTGGCTGAGGACATACGCTCTCACGGCGGCCGCGTCATGCTGCTAACCGACACGCCGTTTAAGGAGCACCTCAATACCCGGATCGTTCGCGTCGAGCCGGTCAAGCTGGGCCTCGGAACGCTGGTCGATGTCCTGCACATTCAGCTCATGGCTCACGAACTCGCTCTGCGCGCCGGGCTTCAGCCTGGAAAACTCTGGATCGCGGAAAAAGTGACGCGCATCGAATAGCACCGTATATGTTGGGCTACTGCGAGCGCGCGCATGGGTCCTCAGCGCTTGTCGGCTGAATGAAATTCGACTCGTGCGCCGGAACCTCAATGCTCTCGGCGGAAGTTGGGGACAACGAGGGAACTGGCTAAGAGCTATGGTTCAACCTATCCTGGGAATCCATCACGTGACCGCAATCGCCTCAGATCCCCAGCGCAATTTGGACTTCTACACCGAAGTTTTGGGCCTGCGGCTGGTCAAGCGGACGGTAAACTTCGATGATCCGGGCACGTATCATTTGTATTTTGGCGACGAGGCCGGATCGCCGGGCAGCATCCTGACGTTTTTCGCGTGGCCGATGGCGGCTCGTGGAAGGGCAGGCGTGGGACAGGTGGAGATCACTTCATTCAGTATTCCTGCGGCGTCTTTGACTTTCTGGGAACAAAGGCTGCTCGCTGCGGGGACGCCAGCCGTGCGGTCTGAAAGCCGCTTTGATGAAGAGGTTTTACGTTTCACCGATCCGGATGGTCTAAATCTTGAACTGGTCGGGCATTCCGGCAGCGATGTCCCAGGCCGGGCGTGGAGAGACGCGTCTGTCCCGGTGCAACATGCAATTCGAAGATTCTATTCGGTCACCTTGTGTGAGCAGGGCTATGAGAGCACTGCGGACCTCCTGGAAACGATGGGCTTCAGAAAAGTCGGCGAGCAAGGCAATCGGTTTCGCTTTGATGTTGGCCAAGGCGGCGCAGGCGCTCGCGTTGATGTACTATGCGCCTCGGAGGCGCCGTTCGGAAATATCGCCGCCGGGACTGTCCACCACGTCGCCTGGCGAGTATCCGATGACGAGGCGCAACTGGCTTGGCGGAAGCAGCTCCTCAACAAGCGCCTGAACGCTACCCCGGTGATCGATCGCTGCTACTTTCACTCGATTTACTTCCGCGAGCCAGGCGGGGTGCTGTTCGAGCTGGCGACCGACCCGCCGGGCTTCGCCACCGATGAGCCGGCGGAAAAGCTGGGCGAAACCCTCAAGCTGCCGCCCTGGCTCGAACCTCACCGGACGAAAATCGAGCACGTTCTGCCTCCCATTCAGCTTCACACGCCCGTGAAGGAATCCGGATGAGCCCCGACGCGCGCGACCCGCATCGTAATCAGCCGGTTCGACATCGCGGGCGGCCACTGGACTCCGCCAGGGCGGCCGTCGTGTTGATTCACGGCCGCGGCGCTTCGGCTGAAGACATCTTGGGCCTTGCGGACGAGTTGGATTTTCCGGAATTCACTTATCTTGCTCCCGAAGCCGCGGGACATACCTGGTATCCGAATTCCTTCCTGGCCCCTCTCGCGCAGAACCAGCCGTGGCTGGACTCGGCGTTGAACCTGATCGGCGAAACGATCAGGAGTGCGACCTCCAACGGTATACCCCTGAGCAAGGTCGCGATCGCCGGGTTCTCGCAAGGCGCGTGTCTTAGCACCGAGTTTGTGGCCAGGAATGCGACCCGATATGGCAGCCTCATCGCGTTGACCGGCGGGCTGATCGGTCCGGTCGGGAGCAAATTCAGTTACCCCGGCGACCTTTCGGGAACTCCAGTTTTTTTCGGCGCGGGCGATCCGGATCCGCACGTCCCCTGGGTAAGAGTCCAGGAGTCTGCGTCGGTATTAACTGCGCTCGGCGGCGACGTTTTGCTGCGACGTTATCCAGGCTTGCCGCATACGATCAATCAGGACGAGATCGAACAAGCGAGACGGATTCTGTCGAGGCTCGCTGAAGATTCAGGGCCGTGATGGCTGGGCCAAGGAGGCGAGATGCCACATTACAAGTACCTGATCGTGGGTGGAGGGATGACGGCGGATGCCGCCGTCGGTGGGATCCGAGAGGTTGACGCGGAAAGGCCCATCGGCCTGATCAGTGAGGAGCAGAGCCCGCCTTATAATCGTCCGCCGCTCTCGAAAGGTCTCTGGAAGGGAGAGGCTCTGGAGACGATCTGGCGCGGCACGGAGAAAAAGGGAGTTACGCTCCATCTGGGCCGCAAGGCCGAATTTCTCGATCCAGCCAGCAAGACTGTGAGGGACAACCAGGGGGGTGTCTACACGTTTGAGAAGCTTCTTCTGGCCACCGGCGTTACGCCTCGCCGTCTCCCTTTTGACGACGGCTCGGTGATTTACTTCCGCACTCTGGAGGACTACCAAAACCTTCGCGCGCTCACCGAGCGCGGCCGCCGCTTCGCCGTGATTGGCGGCGGATTCATCGGATGGGAAGTTGCCGCTGCGCTCGCCATGAACGGCAACGAGGTGGTGATGTTCTTCCCGGAAGAAGCCATTGGCGCACGCCTTTATCCGCCCGACCTGGCCCGCTTCCTAAGTGGCTATTACCGAGAGAAGAGCGTGAACGTGGTCTCCGAGAGTGCGGTTATCGGCTTGGAGAAGAGAGCCCAAGGCACCGTCGTCAAGACCCGCGGTCATGGCGAATTCCCAGTGGACGGCGTCGTGGCCGGCATCGGCGTGACTCCCGAAGTCGAACTGGCACGCTCCGCGGGTCTTAAGGTTGACAACGGCATTATCGTGGACGAGTTCCTGCGCAGCACGGATCCCAACATTTACGCAGCGGGCGACGTTGCAAACTTTTCGAACTCAGCGCTTGGAAGCCGTCTGCGGGTTGAGCATGAGGACGCCGCCAATTCGATGGGCCGCGAGGCAGGCAGAGGCATGGCAGGCGAGGCGAGTCCCTACCGGCATCTTCCCTTTTTCTATTCAGATTTGTTTGACCTCGGCTATGAAGCGGTCGGTGAGCTGGACCCCCATCTGGAAATCGTGGCGGACTGGAAGGAGCCGCACCGTGAAGGCGTCGTCTACTATCTTCGCGAGGCGCGCGTGCGCGGCGTTCTGCTATGGAACGTCTGGGGTCAAGTGGACGAGGCTCGACGGTTGATCGCCGCGCCAGGGCCGTTGCGTGCTGCCGATTTGAAAGGCCGGCTCCCAAAAGCTCAGTAGAGCAATCGACGCGGCCGCCAATAGCACGGATGATCCCTCCTACACCGGCCTGGCACGCGCTGAACTCCGGCGTGGCGACGAATAAGAAGCGGCCACCTTGCGGCAAGTGCTAGACGGCGGGAGGGTGCCGCATGAGACTGCAATGACCATTCCATCTGCGCAGCCGGAAACATGGCCCAGTCTACCCCTGGAGGCTTGGAGCGACACGTGCGCGACGCTGCACATGTCGATGCAGATCGTCGGCAAGCTTCGACTGGTCCAGGGTCCCTGGGTAAATCATTCCTGGCACGTCACGTTATACGTGACCGTAAAAGGGCTCACTACGTCGCCCATCCCTTATGGCACCCGGACTTTTGAGGTCGATTTCGACTTCATCGGTCACCGGCTGATCGTTCAGACAAGCGACGGTGGTGTCACTGCTTTTGTGCTTGAACCAAAGTCAGTGGCAGCGTTCTACCGTCGCCTCATAGAGGAGATGGAGAAACTCGATCTTCACGTGGACATCTCACTTCGACCTTGCGAAGTCGCGGAGCCCATCCGCTTCGATCAGGACGAAACTCACCGGGCGTACGACCGGGAGTACGCCCATCGGTTCTGGCAGATCCTCGTGCAAGCTGACCGGGTTTTCAAGGAGTTTAGGGCTCGCTTTATCCGAAAGTGCAGTCCCGTACACTTCTTCTGGGGCGCTCCTGACCTGGCGGTGACCCGGTTTTCCGGACGGCAAGCGCCTCAACATCCAGGCGGCATTCCGAACCTGCCGGACTGGGTGACGCGCGAGGCTTACTCACACGAAGTCAGTAGTTGCGGGTTCTGGCCCGGCGGAGGCGCTGTACCCTACCCCGCGTTTTACTCCTATGCCTATCCGGAACCGACGGGATTCTCGGAGACGCGCGTCAAGCCCGATGCGGCATTCTACAGCAGCGACTTCCGGGAGTTTATTCTCGCCTACGATGTGGTCCGGCAATCCGAGTCCCCGGACGACACTCTTCTCGACTTTTTGCAGACAACGTATGAGGCCGCCGCCAATCTGGCCAAATGGGATCGCGCCTCCCTGGAAGGTGACTACGATTAGAAGAGAGGCTTAACAAAGCGGTGAAGCCGGTGCGCGCTTAAACCGGCTGAAGCAGCCTGGCAAATTGTGGATTGTCGCAACGAGCACGAGTTTGTCAGATTATTCGCCCAGCACCTTGATGACGACGCGCTTGCGGCGCTGGCCGTCGAATTCCGCGTAATAGACTTGCTGCCACGGTCCAAGGTCGAGCCGGCCTTCGGTAACCGGAACGATCACCTGGTGCCCAATCAGCAAATTCTTCAGGTGAGCGTCCCCGTTGGTTTCGCCCGTTCGATGGTGGCGATAATCGTCGCGAAACGGCGCGAGCTTTTCCAGCCACTTTTCGATGTCCTCGATCAGTCCTTCTTCGGCATCGTTAATGTAAACTCCCTCCGTGATGTGCATTGCTGAGGCCAGCACCATACCCTCGCGTATGGCGGCTTTCTTCAGCGCCTTCTCAAGTTCGTCCGTGATATTGATGAATTCCCGTTTCTTTCGTGTATTGAACCACAGATACGCCGTGTAAGCTCGCACGAAATAACCTCACTGTTTGCATAGTATGCTGATACGGGACCTCCGCGTCGAATCTACCATTATTAATCTGGCGAGGCTAACGGACTTACAGGCAAACCTCAAAGTCCGCTCCGCTCCTTGATCTCCTGAACCAACGTGGCCAAATCTAACGGCCGGTAAATGACGCGGTCAAAACCGAGATGCTCGATGGGACGATCGACTTTCATGGTATGAGGGAGAACAATCCAAACGGGAAGGATAGGCGTCCAGCGTGCCAGAAGGTCAATGCCAGCGGCAGGGTGCGGGCTGCCGGCCAAGTCCGCGACAATAAGTGCGGGAAGTTTCCGCAGTCCTGTAATGCCATTTAAGGCCTCGCGAGCCGTTTCGTGAGCTTCGGCCTCAATTCCTTCTTCGATGAGCTGGGCCCGAACGAGAGCCCGGAAGTGCCAGTCTCCGCTCGCAAGAAGCACGTGTGGCATAGGCGACGACGCGCAACCTCGGTGCCGACCTCGCTCTGGCGTGTATTATACTGGAAGAGGGTCACTTCTTCTTAATTCCGTGTCGAGGAAAGATGAGGGTTCACGTCTTCTTTTTTGGCTTGGCTCACGACGCCACGGGTCTGAAGGAGGACACTGCCGAAATCTCAGAGGGCGAAACCTTGGACACCCTGCGACAGCGCTACCAGGAGCGCTTCCCCGCCCTTCGCGCAATGGCTGAGTCGGTGCTGCTGTCGGTCAATCAATCGGTAGAAGAATCTTCGCGGATTCTCCAAGACGGAGACGAAGTGGCCTTTCTGCCGCCGGTGAGCGGAGGCTCGAACGATGACATGTACCACATTGCCAGGAAGGCGATTTCAGGGGCGGAGCTTGCAGACCGCTTGAAACTTCCGGAATACGGCGCGGTCGTAGTCTTCGAAGGGACCGTTCGCAACCATTCGCACGACCGCAGAACCCTTTACCTGGAATACGAAGCTTACGAGGCTATGGCGATCCGCGCGCTAAGAGAGATCGGCGAGGAAGCCCGAAGCAAGTTCCCCGTAGGGCGCATCGGCGTGATTCACCGTGTAGGGCGAATCGAGATTGGAGAAACCAGCGTGGCCATCGCCGTCACGTCCGCGCACCGCGCCGCCGCCTTTGGCGCATGCCGCTTCCTGATCGACGAGCTCAAGCGGCGCGTGCCGATTTGGAAAAAAGAGTATTTCGCTGACGGCGCCGCCTGGGCCGAAGGCGCGTCACTACGGCCGGCTTGCGAGCCGGTGTGAAGGCTCATTGCGGGGCGAGAAGATGGGCAAGGACGGTGTGAATGAACGATTTTCTTGATGTTGCGGTGCAAACGGCCCGTGAGGCTGGCAAGCTCCTGAGTGAGCTCTTCGAGAGGCCACACCAGATTTCTTACAAGCGGCCGCTCGACATCGTCACCGAGGGGGACCGCCGCTCCGAGTCGCTCATCACTGAGCGCCTTCGCCGGCACTTCCCGGACCACGGCATCATCGCGGAAGAGGGCGGCGGTCATTCGTCGAACTCAGATTATTGCTGGTACGTCGATCCGCTTGACGGTACCACGAACTTCGCCCACGGCTTCCCGGTCTTTTGCATTTCGTTAGGCCTGGCCCGGCGCGACGAAGTAGTTGTGGGGGTTGTTCTTGATCCCACCCGCCAGGAGCTTTATACGGCAGAGCGCGGGGGTGGCGCTTTTCTAAATGGCAAGCGGCTGCACGTTTCGAAAATTGACAAGCTCGCCGAAGGGCTGCTGGCCACCGGTTTTCCCCCTTTTGATAACCACCACGAGCTCAACATCGGCTACTACTTGCGATTCACCAGGGTTTCTCACGGCGTACGCCGCGCCGGATCCGCCGCGCTCGACCTGTGCTCGGTGGCTTCGGGGCGGTTCGAAGGCTTTTGGGAACTAAAGCTGAACCCGTGGGACAAGGCTGCCGGAGCGCTCTTGGTGACCGAAGCGGGCGGGCGCATTACCGACCTCAAGGGCGGGCCCTTTAAGCTGCGCGGCAACGAAATCTTCGCTTCCAACGGCTTGGTTCACGAAGCGATGCTCCGAGTGTTCTCGCAAGCAGCGAGCGGCGATTTGCCAGGCCGCGATGCTTCGTTAGTTCCGGGCAATTTGCCGGTCGACTAGCCGCCACGTAGTCGCGGAGAGTATTGGACTCGTGGCGATGCAAATTGGAAAGATTGAACAATGAAGCGTATCGCCCGCCGCTCATTATCGTACCGGCTGCGGAGACGAAGCCGCCTAACCGTCCTGGCCCTCAGTAAGCGCGAGCCGAGCCTGCCGCCTGGGAGCTTTTCTGCGGATCCGGAAATCACCGAAACGGTTATCCGGCTACGCCGTCTTCCTGCCCCGTACGACGGATTGCGAATTGTTCATCTCACGGACATTCACCTTGGCCTGCTTACCCCGATTGAAGAGGTCGCGCGCGCCATCGACCTTCGCCAACCGGCAGCGGCCAGACGTGGTGGCACTTACCGGAGATTACGTCACCCTTTCCCACGCATATATCTGGCCCGTGGCGCAGGCGCTCGGCGGGCTGAACGCGCGATACGGCGTTTTCGCGGTGCTTGGCAACCATGACTTCCGGGTAGATGCGGAGGAGGTGACGCGCGCGCTTGAAGCGCAGCGCATTCGCGTCCTACGCAATTCGCACGCCCCGCTGCGCGCCGGCGGTAGGACGCTCTGGCTGGTAGGCGTTGACGACGTCTGGTTCTCTTCCGACGATCTTTCCGCCGCTCTCCGCTCGATCCCGGCGCACGATGCCAAGATTCTCCTTTGCCACAACCCGGAAGGGATCGGCCGAGCCGCGCGGCTGGGCATCGACCTGATGCTTTCAGGACATACCCATGGCGGTCAGGTTCGCCTGCCTCTCTTGCGCTCGCTCTATCGTTCAAAGCCCGGAGGACCATTCATTGCAGGTTGGAACCGCCTGGGTGAAACCCAGATTTACGTGAGCCGCGGCATCGGAAAAGTCTTGGTGCCAGTGCGCGTCGCCTGCCCGCCCGAAATTACCTGCCTCTCACTACGCCGCGAAGAAGAGGGGTTCGCCCCCGCGGCGGTTTTTAACGTCTGATCTCCGACTTCCTACCTCCCCTGGTGCTGCGGCTTTTGATAGAATCAGATGCCAGAAGTGCAACGGGCAACGCAAACGCGGCTTCAGCAGGTTTTTGGTTCGCCGAAAAGGCTGAAGCTTGTCATTTTCTTCGTCACCTCCGTCTGCAACGCCAAGTGCCGCACATGCTTTTATTGGGAG
Organism: Acidobacteriota bacterium; assembly: GCA_021817045.1. Taxonomy (GTDB): domain Bacteria; phylum Acidobacteriota; class Terriglobia; order UBA7540; family UBA7540; genus RH2-MAG17b. The sequence continues at coordinate 70,792 of JAKAWG010000001.1, read as the reverse complement.
GAATTGAACCGGCGCGGCGAGCTGACCCGGGATGAAATCCAAAAGCTTTCCGCAACGATGCCGCCCTTCACCGATCTGTGGCTTTCAGGCGGCGAGCCGATGTTGCGCCGGGACCTGGCGGAGGTCGTGGGTTTGTTTTACCGTGCGAATGGCGTCCGCTGGGTCAACTTACCGACCAACGGCCTCCTTCCGAGTCGTACAGCGGAACGGGTGGCGCGCATCCTGAGCGAGAATCCCGAACTCTGTCTGGACTTGAACGTCGCGCTGGACGGTCTCGGCGAGATGCAGGATTCCATCCGGGCCGTGCCGGGAAATTTCCAAAAGACAATCGATACGCTTGAGGCCCTTCAGCCTTGCCGGAAGCGCTTTCCGAACCTGCGCGTAAACGTTAACACCGTCATCTGCGCCGAGAATTTCGATCACGTTCTGGAAATCGCCGACTACGTGAAAGAGCACACTCGCGTGGACGGGCATTACTTCAACATCATTCGGGGAAATGCCAAAGAGGCAGGGCTTAAAAACATCCCGGTGGGCCGGTTCCCTGCCCTCTACCGACAACTGCAAAAAGTCTATGCCTATTATGCGCCGACAATCCGGCGCCGCTCGCGTGGCGCTGAACGGTGGCTGGGCACAATGGCCTACCAGGGCACGATGGCGCTTCATAACAGAATTCAACTGGAAAACATCGAGTCTCCGCATCCGTGGCCCATGCCTTGCACCGCCAGCCAAACCTCAATCGTGATTGATTACAACGGCGATGTTCGGGCTTGCGAGTTGCGGGAGAGGTTGGGTAACCTGCGCGACGAGGGCTGCGACTTCGGAAAGTTCTGGGAGAGCCAGGCGCGAAAGAGCGAGGCCGCAGTCATCCGCCGCGACCAGTGCTGGTGTACGCACGTCTGTTTCATTCATGATAGTTTGCGCCATTCCGCGAAAGCGATGCTTTACGATGTGCCGCTCGCGTATCTCCGGTCTGTCGTGACTGCGCGGACAGGGCGGCAAGGTGGAGCGGAGGCCGAGCAGGGCGTGGGTCATTCTAACCGGGTTCCACAAGGTAGCGTCTGAGCAACGGAGGGACAAGTGGCTGGAGAAAACGGCAAATCCTATCTTTCCGAATTGAAGCGCGTTCTGGACCACCTGCCGCTCGGCGAAGTTGAGCGGGCGACTGAAATCATTTTCCAGGCTTACGAAACGGATCACACGGTGTTTTTGTTCGGCAACGGCGGAAGCGCTGCGCTGGCTTCCCACCTGGCCGCTGATCTTGGCAAGGGCACGCATTTTCCCGGACCCTCCTGGCTTGCTCCCGTGAAGCGGCTCAAGGTCCTTTCCGTTACGGACAACATGCCGGTGCTTACCGCCTGGGCAAACGATACGAATTACGAAGGCGTTTTTGCCCGGCAGATTGAGAATTTCATTCAGTCCGGCGACGTAGTCATTGCGATCAGCGGCAGCGGCAATTCTCCTAATGTGCTTCGGGCCCTCGAGCTCGCGCGTCGCAAAGGCGCAACGAGCATCGGGCTGGGTGGTTGTGGCGGCGGCAAAATGAAAGCTCTGCTCAACTGCGCCGTGGTCGTTCCTTCCGATCACATGCAGCGAGTCGAAGATGCGCACGTCATTGTGTCGCACATGATTTTTCTTGACTTGAAGCAACGCATCGAGGAGCACGCGCGCGCCGCCGCGCTTTAGCAGAACCATCGTTGCTATGTGTGTTAGCAATTCCACGGTCGCCGCGTCGCCGGCGGATCATCGATTGTGCCGGTTCCTGTTGCCCGCGGAATGGGAGCCACACGAAGCCACCTGGATCGGCTGGCCGCATAACACTTCGGATTGGCCGGGGAAATTTGCTCCCATCCCCTGGGTGTACGGCGAAATTGCCCGCAAAATCACACCCGGAGAAATCCTACGCGTGCTCGTGATGTCAGCCACGCACGAAGCGCGCGCAAAGAGAGTGCTCCTTAGCATCGGCATCGACCTTGCCCGCATCGAGTTTTTCCGTTTCCCCACGAATCGGGGCTGGACGCGCGATTTCGGCCCCATTTTTGTGCGCACGACGGCTGAAGGCTCGGGAGGAGCCGCGCTCGCGGTGGTGCGGTTTCAATTCAACGCTTGGGCGAAGTATCCAGACTGGCAACTGGACAACGCCGTGGCGGAGCTTGCGGCTGAGGCGCTGAATCTTCCGCTCGTCATTCCGGAAGCGAAGGGCTCCGGCCTGGTCCTCGAAGGCGGCAGCGTCGAGGTGAATGGGCGTGGAACGCTGGTGACGACCGAGGAATGCCTGCTGGATACCACAGTCCAGCCGCGCAATCGCGGATTAGGCCGAGCGGAAATCGAGGCAGCCCTCGAAACCTATCTCGGAGCGGAGAATGTGATTTGGCTAGGACGCGGCATCGCCGGCGACGACACGCACGGCCACGTGGACGATCTTTGCCGCTTCACTGGTCCGCGCACCGTGGTTCTGTGCCGCGAGGATGACCCCGCTGATGCTAACTACCGGCCGCTCGAAGAAAACAGGGAGCGACTGGAGTCGGCGCGCCTTGAAGATGGTTCGAAACTGGAAGTGGTTTCCTTGCCTATCCCGTCGCCGCTTTGCTTCAGGGGGCAGCGCCTGCCGGCCAGTTACGCGAACTTTTACATCGCCAACGCAGCCGTGCTCGTGCCGACGTTCAATGACCCGAAGGATCGCAGCGCGCTCGGACTCCTAAGCGACCTGTTCCCTGACCGTCCGGTAGTAGGGATTCATTCCGTTGACCTGGTCTGGGGGCTGGGCACTCTACACTGCCTCACCCAGCAGCAGCCGCAAGTTCTGAACCGTCCCTACCAGTAATGTAGGTCGCGGTAGGGGATTCTCGCGCGCAATCGCGAGCACATGGACGTAGTGCTCTGCTGCCACCGAGTCCCTTGCCCCCAGCTCCGTCGCTTCGTGAGCACCGCCGCGCAGTCGGGCCCATCCTTTCCGCCGTGAAGTTACGCGGCGTGCGGCGGCCGCGACGTGATCTCCGGCTTCGCTCGCATTTCAGCGGGCGAGATCAGTTGCGCGTGAACGGTGGCGATGGCCGCCATGTTGACGATCTCATCCACCGTAGCCTCACGCTGCAGGACGTGAACCGGTTTGCACAGGCCCATAAGAATAGGGCCCAAGCCTTCCGCGCCGCCAATCCGCAGCATCAATTTGTACGCGATGTTGGCAGCACTGAGGTCCGGAAAGATGAGAACATTGCCTCCGCCTTTGAGTGTAGAGAATGGGTACTCACCTTCGAGCAATTTGGGGTCGACCGCGGTATCTGCCATCATCTCTCCATCAACCATGATTTCGGGGTGAGCCTGCTTCAAAATCTCCGCCGCGTTGCGCATTTTTTCAACTAACGGATGCCGGGTGCTGCCGAAATTGGAGAACGAGAGCATCGCCACGCGGGGCGTGAAACCGAACTCGAGCGCAACTTCCGACGTGAGGAGCGCGATTTCCGCGAGGTCGCTCGCCGTGGGATCGATGTTCAGCGTTGGATCGGCAAAGAAGAACACCTGCTGCTTCGTGATGATGACATACACGCTGGAAACGCGGTGGACGTTCTCCCGAATCTTGATGATTTGGAGGGCGGGGCGAATCGTTTCGGGATAATGCTGCGAGACGCCAGCGAGGAAGCCATCCGCATCGCCCATATGCACCATCATGGCTCCGAAGTAGTTGGGATTAAGCATTTGCTCGCAGGCTTCGCTTCGGGTCACGCCACGCCGCTGCCGGAGGCGGTAATACTCCTCCACATAGGCGCTGAATCCCAACCATTTCCCAGGCTCAACGATGCGGGCGTCAAAGCGATGCAGTCCGAGGTCGATCAGCTTGCTTTTGATAACGTCCGGTCGCCCAATCAAAATGGGATGCGCAATGTGTTCCTCCATGATCTGATAGCTGGCGCGGATGATTTTCTCTTGCTCACCTTCGGAGAACACGATGTGTTTTGGCTCGGCCTGTGCCCGGTGCCGCACGCGCAGCGTCAACTCCTGCGTGCGGCTGAGGCGCCGCGAAAGCTGGTCCCCATACTCTACGAGATCGATCGGAGTACGCGCCACACCACTCTCCATGGCCGCTTTTGCCACGGCGATGGGTTCCCAAATCAGGACGCGCGGATCGAACGGTTTCGGAATGATATACTCCGGACCAAACTGCAGCCGGCCTAGACCATACGCTTTCAATACGGAGTCCGGCACGTCTTCCTTGGCCAGGGCCGCGAGCGCCTGGGTGGCGGCCACCTCCATCTCGTGGTTGATAGTTTGGGCCCTCACGTCAAGCGCGCCGCGAAAGATGAACGGGAATCCGAGAACATTATTGACCTGGTTCGGATAATCGGACCTGCCCGTGGCCAGGATCGCATCCGGCCGCGCCGCCTTGGCCTCCTCGTAATCGATCTCCGGTATGGGATTCTCCATAGCAAAGATAACGGGCTTCTCCGCCATCGAGCGCACCATGTCCGGCGTCACACAACGCGCCGTGGAGAGTCCTACCAACACGTCGGCGCCGCGCAAAGCGTCCGCCAGCGTGCGGGCCTCGGTGGACGCCGCCAACTGCTCCTTGTACGGGTTCATGCCATAACCCCGGCCCTGATACACGACGCCCTTGGTGTCGCACAAGATCAGGTTCTCGCGCTTCACGCCTAACCGGATGTAGTGCTCGGCGCAAGCAATGCCTGAGGCCCCGGCTCCGTTAAACACCACTTTGGCGCTCGCCATGTCCTTGCCCGCCAACTCGAGCGCGTTCAGCAGCGCCGCGCCGGAAATGATCGCTGTCCCGTGCTGGTCGTCATGCATGACGGGGATCGAGAGGGTCTTGCGCAGCGTCGCTTCAATCACGAAGCATTCCGGCGCCTTGATGTCTTCCAGGTTGATCCCGCCGACCGTTGGTTCCAGAAGTTGGCAAAATCTGATGACGTCGTCCGGGTTTTCGGAGCCCACTTCGAGGTCAAAGACGTCGATATCCGCGAAGCGTTTGAACAACACGGCCTTGCCTTCCATCACCGGTTTTCCCGCCAACGCGCCAATGTTGCCCAAGCCCAGCACCGCCGTACCGTTCGAGACCACAGCCACCAGGTTCCCTTTGGCGGTGTAATCGAAGGCGAGATCAGGAGTCTTTTCGATCTCCAAGCAAGGCTCGGCCACGCCGGGCGTGTAGGCGAGGCTCAAATCCCATTGGGTGAGGCACGGTTTGGTGGCAATGACCTCGATCTTGCCGTGCCGGCATCCGCGGTGGTACTCCAACGCATCTTGCTTGTGAACTTGCATAGTGCCTCCTTCTCAGTGGCCATGGTGCATCACCCTAGGCTTTAACTTGGCGAGCCGTGAGTTTTTGGCTAAGTGGCGCTTCTCAACACGCCTGACGAGGCCACAAATGCGAGCCAAAGTTCGCTTTTGCAACGTGACCACGCATCTTCTGAGCATTTAAGCCTGCTCTCGCACGAGTGGACGCGGAAAGGTCGACACAAGCCGAGGGAGGCGCCCCAACCTCTCGGGCGTTGGTGGAGGTAGAGCCGACTCCGCGCCAATTCTCAATAGCGCCTATGGCAGCTCATATTATAATTTTCTAACAAAGGCCAAGGTATATCTGTGACGCAGATCACACCATGGCACAACGGCATAGTGTCATCGAGAAGTCACTGACTGAGAGTCCTGGATTCGCCCTCAGTAGTCATCCAGATCGCACTGAGGCCACCTCAGAACTCAAACGACGCCTGCGGAAGCTCCGGGCGGATTTCTTGGGTCGCGGTAGGGACAGTGGTTGCCCGTTGCCCCTACCGCGACCCACCTTGTGCTAAGATTTCAGTTTTGGCTTGGCCTGATGCCCCTGCGTCGGCACCATGGTGAGTGATGCGGATTACAATTCAAGGCAGCGTCAAAAAAAGTGCGATCATTGCCGTCGGAGTAGCGATCTTTGTTCTTGCTGCAGTGTGGATTGTAAGGACCTACCTGGCCTTCGCCGTGGCAGAAAGGCCGACGGTAGTGAACCTTCAGGCTGCCCGCCGCCTTGATCCCAGCAACAGCAATTATGCGCTCCAACTCGGGCGGCTTTACCAGTATAGTGTGATGAACGCCAACCCCGCGCTCGCGGCCAAGGCGTTGCGCCGTGCCGTTGAGTTGAACGCTTACAATGCGCAAGCTTGGCTCGACCTCGGCACGACCATGGTTTTTGCGGGAGACACGAACAAGGCGGAGGATTGCCTGCGTCGCGTGGACGAGCTTGCGCCCCATATCCCATCATACCAGTGGGCAATTGGCAATTTCTTTCTCTTGCACGGGGACCTGGATGAAGCGTTCCGGCACTTCAGAATGGTTCTCAGCGGCGACCCGAGCTACTGGCAAACCATCTTCACGACGGCGTGGAAAGCCTCGAACGATCCCCATCAAATCCTCTCAGAGTTGGTGCCCCGCAACGCATCCGGCGAACTCACCTATCTGAATTTTTTGCTCGCCACTCAGCGAGTTGCGCAAGCGGCGCCAGTGTGGAAACTAATCGTCAAGGATTCGGGCAAGTTCGATCCCGCGCAGGCCTCGCCTTATATCGATGCGCTGATCGCCGGCCATCATCCCGCCAAGGCCTACCAGGTCTGGAACGTTTTGCGGCAAAAAGGGCTGATTCCAGCCACGGATGAGTCCAGGCCGAAAAACCTCCTTGAGAATGGCGACTTTGCGAACCAGCCATTGAACATGGGTTTTGGCTGGCGCGTCGGCGGCGTGAGCGGCGTTTACGTCACGCTCGATGATTCCACGTTCCGTTCGCCTCCGTATTCTTTACTCATCCAGTTCCCCGGCAATCAGAACCTGGATTATCATGCTGTCTACCAGTATGTTCCCGTGCTACCCAACCACAAATATGAGCTGACGGGTTTTATGAAAACGGAGCACATCACTACCGACAGCGGCCCGCGGCTCGAGGTGCGTGACGCCTACAATCCTGCGGCGCTCGATCAATACACCGACGCCATGATCGGAACCTCGCCCAGTTGGCTTCCGCTAAGCCTCGATTTCAGGACGGGCCCCAAAACCAATCTGGTTGTGGTCATGATTGCCCGCGTGCCGAGCCAGAAACTCGACAACCGGATTGCCGGAAAAGTCTGGGTAGACGACGTGAGCCTCAGCCCGGTCCTCAGTCCGTCCGCACCGCCCCAGCCTTGAGCGCGTAGCCGTGTAGCTTCAAGTGCAGCGCCCGGCTTTAACTCGGCAGGTGCCGGCCTATAGGCAGGCGCTACCCTCAGATTAGGATATGGCCGGATAGCCTACATGCTTGACAAAGTTTCAGCGACATGTATACTGTCAAGTAACTGGGCCCATCGCAAGATGACTGCCTGGAGGTCCGCCATGCGCCATACGAACCGTACCTGCCCAACAACGATTTCGGTTGGCGATAGGCTCCAAATTGGTCGGCGATGGCTCAATTCTGCGAGTCGGAAAAAATCTGTAGGCTAGGGACTTTCAGCGAAATTAACAGGCCGTTTTTGCTCGATGAACCCACCAAGCTAATGAAAACAAACAACATTAGAATTTGCTTATGACGACCAAACCCAAAAGCAAAGCCAAGCTTTTCGGCCGGAAATGGATTAAGCCATTTAGAATGAAAAATTTATAAAGGCTAGGAGAACACCCGTAATTAATATAAGTTACTGAAAACAAGCAACATAAACAAACTGCCGACGCCGAAAACCGTGAGCGAACTCGGAACCCGCCACTTTCAGATTTCAAAGTTGCGGGTTCCGAGTTTTGCTCAGCTTTTATTCAAGGTCACTCTGCGACCGGTCAAGGCGTCGATCACGCGTGCTTGCCCTTCAGGCCAGCCAAGATCGCGAAGAAGGCTAGCCATGGCAGCATTCCGATGAGCGTCAGCGTCAGCGAACTCTTGTGAAGATCAGCCAGGTGACCGATGTACGGACTCAGAAAGCCGTACGCAAGGTTACCTATCCCGCCAAGCAGCCCTGAGGTAAGGCCCACGTAAGCAGGATCGACATCCTGAACTAACGTCAAATAAATAACCAGAAAACCGGCAGCCCCCACTCCCGCGAGCGCCAGCAAACCGACGGCAGCAACTCGAGACGGCGTGAGGCCGGCGAAGACTGCAGCGATCATCAGCACGCAGCTAATCAAGAGCGTAACCTTCTTTGCGTTCATGATGTGAACCTGGGCGGCAGTCAATCTGTGGACGAGAAGGCCCGAGAGAAGGTTACCTGCGGAAGTCCCGGAATAAATAACAATCGTGAGGAGATTTCCCTCCGCAAAACTGAATCCACGTGTTGTCTTGAGGTACAGGGGAATCCAATCCACCAGGTAATAGCTAACACCGTTGATGATGATGGCTGACACAGCCAGCGCCCAGAACTCACGCCGCCTCAGAATCCGCGCGGCCGCGCGAAACACGTCCCCGAGTGGAGATGGGCGCCCTTTGAGTCGCGGAGCGTCCGGTTTTGTGTAAACGATCCACGCAATAACCCAAATAGCGCCGACGATGCCGGTGGTTACGAACGCCGCTCGCCAACTGAATCGAAGGGTAATAACAGTCACGATGACGGGTGCGATAAGTGCGCCGATCGGCGCGCCGGCATTAAAAATTCCGTTCGCTAATGCCCGGTTTTCCGGAGGAAGGAGTTCGTTGGTAAGCTTGAGCGCACAGGGCCAGTTGAATGCCTCGCCCACTCCCAGCAGGAAACGGAACCCGGTTAGCATGCCGACGCTTGCGGCAAGCCCGGTCAGCAATCCCGACACCGCCCACAGGCCGCTTGCCGCCGGAAACACAATCATCGGGTTGGAGGCATCAACAAGGAAGCCGCCGAGAATCTGAAATATTCCGTAGGCATACCGAAAGGCGGCAATAATGCGGCCAAAACCTTCGTCGGTCAGTTTGAATTCGGCGATGATTTTATCAGCGGTAAGCGCCAGCACTTGCCGGTCGAGGTAGATGACCGCGGTGGCGAGGAAAAGCAGAAAGCAAATTCTCCACGCTCTTGATGAAATCCTTTCGTCGGTCTTCGCCGGTGACAGCGCCATGATCCTTCCGGTCAGTGGTATACGTGGGTAAGGCAGGAATAATTCTGAGTTTCTGGTGACAAGGCAGGGCCAGTGTGTGATCTAGGCGGGTGTAAGCGTGCGAGGGACGGAACTTCTCCGAGCAGGGTGCGCGGTGTCCTACCGCCAGCCTTCGCGGACTTCATAAGGACGACGGTCCATCGCCGCCTCATTCAACTCCACCCCGATCCCGGGCCCCTCAGGCAGTAGCAGTTCTCCCCCACATCGCTTCGGAGGCTTGTCCAAAATCTCCGCCGCCAACTCCGCCTCCGCCTCGGAACCAATCGTCTCCAAAATAAAGAAGTTCGGTATCGCCGCCGCGTAGTGCAGGTTCATCACCGTGGCCAAAGGACCGTTCGGATTATGGGGCGCCATCCCAATGTAGTGAGCCTCGGCCAGCGCCGCGATCTTCTTCATCCCCGTATACCCCCCGCAGTTCACCAGGTCACATTGCAACAAGTCCACCGCCTGCTTCTCCACAAACGGCCGCACCCCGTAAATCGTCGCCCATCGCTCCCCAGCCGCGATCGGAATCGACGTCTCCCGCTGCACCAGGCACAACCCCTCCACGCTCTCCGGCGGCACCGGCTCCTCCACAAACATCAAACCCACATCCTCCAATACCCGGCATAACTTCAGCGCCGCTTTCGAGCTCAACCGCCCGTGGCAATCCACCCCAATCCCCAACTCCGGTCCCCCCGCTTCCCGCGCCGCCAGAAAAAATTCCCGCACCCGGCTGAACACCGAAGGACTCAGATACTCCGTCTCCTTCCACGTCGCACTGATCACCCCGTTCGTCCCCGAATACCCGTGCCCCTCCACCCGCCTGCTCTTCCCCTCCTGCAGCCCACCGTAAAACAGCGGCAGCGTCGTCTTTATCGCCTCATACCCCCGTCCCTGGCACGCCTTCACGTTCTTTGCAAAAGCCTCCGGCGTCCCCCCCGCCGAACAGTGACAGTAGACCGGCACCCGTGGCCGCGTCGGCCCCCCAAACAGTTTATATATAGGAAGCCCGCTCACTTTCCCCACTATGTCCCACAGCGCACAGTCCACCGCGCTGATCGCCGTGCTGTGCATGGGCCCACCCACCCAGAACGAGTCCCGATACATCTTCTCCCAGTGGCTCTCTACCTCCGTCGGGTCCTTCCCCTCCAGATACCGCTTCAACTCCAGAATCGACCGCTCAATCGTGTGCGTCTTCCGCTTCATCACCGTCTCGGATATCCCCACCACCCCTTCGTCCGTCTCCACCCGCACCACCACTGCGTTGCGAAAATTCAGATTCAGCAATCGCGTCTTGATGTCAGTCACTTTCATCGATGAAAATATTCCCCAGGGGAGGAAACCGAACCCCTCGCACCTCAGTATGTGACGCGGATACTTCGCTGCACCCAGCGTGACGAAACCAACTGTTTCCCCAACCCTCTCAACCTTCTAGAGCCCCTTATCCTAGTACCTTCACCTAACACCCTGAGAGTGTCAAATATCATGATTAGATCAGATACATTCGTTTTTGACATCGCCTCCCCAGCCACGTTCACCCTCCGCTAGTTCTCACCCCAGTCCAGATGCCGGTGCAAAAACTTGAACGTCCCCACGCCGTGAATCGTGTGCGAATCGTTAAAAATCTCACCCTATCTGCAGTATTTTGGCTGGATTTTGGTTGGCGGGGTTGTCCTAGCGCATGATCTCCGGCACGTCCGTCTGCCTTCTCATAGCGCTCGCATATAGAGTTCCACCATATCCGCCTCGCTACAAGGCCGGGGATTGAGACGGTGGCACGCATCCTCCATCGCTTTCTTTGCCAGCATGGGAATCATCTCGCGGCTGATGCCTAGAGTGCTCAAACGGTACGGACTGCCAATTTCTGTCAGCAAACCTTGGACTCGTTGGATCGCAGCCGAGGCGGCTTCGGGAACAGGCGAGTCCCAAATCTTAAGGTTCATTGCCAGTGCAAGATCACGCAGTCGTTCCTCACAGGTTGAGCGATTGAATTCCATGACATGAGCCAGCAAAATGCCATTGGTTGTACCATGGTGAAGACCAGCCACGCTGGAGAGCGGGTGCGAGAGTGAATGTACCGCTCCCAAACCCTTCTGAAAGGCAACGGCCCCCATCATCGAGGACGCCATCATTCCGGTGCGCGCCTCCAAATTTTTGCCGTTACGCACGGCCGCAGGAAGGTGCCGGATGCAGAGGCGCACGCCTTCGAGCGCAATCGCGTCGCACATCGGGTGGTAACCCTTCGAAAGATAAGCCTCGATATTATGCGCGAGGGCGTCCAGTCCCGTCCCTGCGGTCAACTTCATGGGAAGTCCCATCGTGAGCTCTGGATCGGCAATCGCGCTGTTGGGAATCAAGTAAGGACTGAAAATGACGGTTTTCCTATCCGTACTTTTTAGAATAATGACCGTGCTGCGCCCGACTTCGCTTCCGGTCCCTGAAGTCGTCGCGATGGCGATCATCGGAGGAAGATTAGGGCCTATTTTTTCGGCCCCGTTCAACTGGTCATCGTATTGTTCAAGCGGCGGAGGATGAGTTGCGCCCAGCCGAATTGCCTTGGCGGCATCGATCGAGCTGCCTCCACCCAGTCCAATGATCGCGTCGCAACGCTCACCACGATACCGTGCAAGGCCGTCGAACACGTTCTCTTCGGTGGGATTTGGACTAACCCCATCGTAGATCACCACTGTCGAAGGTTTTGCCGCGGCTATAGCCCGGTCTGCGAGCGAGGATTCAACGATGCCTTTGTCGGTCACCAGCAAGGGCCGCTTCACGCCCAGGCGTCCGATTTCTGCGCTCAGCTCACTGAGTGCTCCGGCGCCAAAAAGGATTCGAGTGGGAAAAGAAAAATTTGAAATTTCGCGATCCATTGGGATACTCTCCTGCGTCATCGCTTTCAAACTGAGTCAATGAGAGTTTGAGTCGGCGCTAGATTACTTCAAAGTAGCGTTCAAGCTCCCAGTCCGTAACTGCGCGTCGGAACTGGCCCAGTTCCCATTCCCGCGTGGCCGAGTAATGTTCAACGAACTCTTCTCCAAAGTACTCTTTCGCAGCCGTGCTCTGATGGAACAAGCCGGTAGCTTCCCCCAGGCTCCTGGGTAAGGACGGAGCTTCAGCTTCATAGGCGTTCGCTGTGGGCTGAGGCGGTTCCAAACGCTTTTCAATTCCGTAAAGGCCTGAGGCGAGGCTGGCTGCCACGGAGAGATAAGCGTTGGCGTCGGTTACCGGTCGGCGAGGCCGTTCAGCGGGGTGTTGGACCGAATGATCGGGAAGCGAAGCGCCGAAACCGCCCGCCCCGCATCCGTCCCTGCCCAGCAGGCCAACCTGTTCTGAGGTGAAGGCCCCGATTGCGCAAAGTGGTTAGCACCGCCCCCGCGCCATGTCCAGCGCTTTGAGCTTGGTTGAAATGTCGAAGAGTTCATCCACGTGTCGCTTGAGTGGAACCCACCCCCTCTCTTGGCGCTCGGCAAGCCGGGCGGCGACCGTTTCCACCCTGTAATGCAACTGATATAAGGGCGGGTACCCCGAATCCTTCCAGTGCGCGTTCACCAGTGTGCGCTTGACGATCTTTTTCCTCATATTCTTGTCCGCCCCCGGAAAAGTGCCGCGTCAGAGTTTCAAGAAGCGAAAGTCTGCGCCACCCGCCTCATGGTGAGCAGGGGGTGAATGCGCGACCCGCACAATTTTATACACCCCCAACCCCACTGCACAAAACCGGTGCCGTGGCTACCCGCTCCCGTGTTATTATCCGGCGCATGAACTGGCTCGACTACAGATACGCAGGTTTACCGCGAGCTTACCCCGCAAACCGGCTGGCGCGGCTTTACAGACGTGGTGATATCGTTCGGAAATACAGAGAGGTTGCCACGGAGCTCCATAAGTCCCTCATGTCCGACATCCACGCCGGACGGAAGCGCGCTGCCCTCGTTCACCTTCGCCCCTTCGCGGACTACTGCCTCAACTGTCTATTTGTGGCGTACCCCGCTTCCGAAGAGGAGCTGGACAAAGGAAGCTCTCCGAAAAGCTTGGTGCGCACGGCGAAGCGATATATTGAGCACTGGAAAATACCCGTGGGCAGCGGAGGCATTAAGAAGCTTGAACAGACTTACCACGAATTGAGCCAGGTCACCCACGGCAACATGAAAGGCCTTGAAATCCTCGAATCGACACGCGCGGATTTGATTCCATCGGTTGAGAAATTCGCGGAGATGATGCTGGGGTTGGTGGAGGACGCCGAGCGGAAGGCCGCGGAGCGCATGAAGGCCTGGGACGCGGAAGTCGAGGCGGACGCTGCCGCAGCCGGAGACGTCCTGGACCGGGTATCGCGGGGAACGAAAGAGTTCAACCGGGCTTTCGGGCCGACGGTCGCCCTAGCCGAGAAAAAGCGGCTCTTCGAGGAGGTTGGGCAGGTCGCGCAGCAGGGGTCGCGTGAGATAGAAGAGTTCAACCAGGTTATCAAGGCAGCCGTTGCCGCGTCCGAGAAAGACCGGCTAAGGCACCTTGCAGAGTGGTTGACGGAGCAAGCGCGGCAAGAACTGGCTGTCCTGGATTCAATTCTTCCAGATGGAATATCCGCTAAGCGGGCGATTGACTCGAAACCCAGAGAAGTTTCTACTTACCCAGTGCCTCCTCCGGAAGCACCTCCAGAGCCGCCACCACCGGGCGACCCGGAGCCTATACCTGCAGAGCCTAAACGCGAATCGTATATCACGCTTGCAACTTTCGCAGATTATCTGATCCCGCGCGTGCGGAAGCAGAGGGTTGCCGAATCTGCGGAGCGATTCGATGCTGCGCATACGGAGTGGGAGCGCCTGAAAGCTGAAATTGAAGGCAGAAATCGGGAGAAGGCGGAAAGGTACTCGCGCGAGCTTGCCGACTGGGAGGCGGCTGCGGCTCAGTACGAGGCGAAGAAGGCCGACTGGGAAGCAGGGGAAAAAGAATGGCTCAGAGAACAGACCTGCCTCGCCGAAGGGCAGAAGATGCGTTACAAGCGCTGCGAGCCCGATGCGGTCACAGCGTACTGCCGGGAGCTCCTCGCGACCTCGGCGTACCCCACCTTGGTCGCATCCAGGGCCGGCGTTGTCGGCTGCCATCCCTTTAGCAACGTGATTGCGGCCTCGGAGCATCCTGATACATTTCCCCGGAGCTTCGAGTTGGACTACGTTGCTGAGACCCGTACGATCATCGTTGATTACACTCTGCCGCAGATTGAAAACTTTTCCTCCACAAGGGGCTATAAGTATGTGGCGGCTGGACATAAGGTCGAGTCCGCTCCAACCGCCCGCGGCTGGCTGGAAGAAATGTATGATTCCGTTCTCTACCAGGTCGCACTGCGAACGATCTATGAACTTCTGCGATGGGACGAGGCAAGCGCCATTGACTCCGTCGTTTTCAACGGGTGGGTTGAGTCAACCGACAAGGCGACAGGGAAGAACATCAACCCGTGTGTTCTAACCGTGCAAGCAGGGAAGCAGGAGTTCCTCGAGATCGATCTTGCCCGCGTTGACCCGAAAGCCTGCTTCAGAAAGCTGAAGGGCATTTCTGGCGCAAAGCTTGCGGCGATTTCTGCGGTTAGGCCGATCCTCCAAATGAATCGGTACGACAAGCGTTTCATAAGTGCGCGGCCCGTCGTGGACGCACTCGACACTTCAACAAATCTTGCCGCCATGGACTGGGAGGATTTCGAGCAACTGATCAGGGACATTTTCGAAAAGGAATTCAGCGGGGATGGCGGCGAGGTGAAGATCACGCGCGCCAGCCGCGACCACGGCGTGGACGCGGTTGCTTTTGACCCCGACTCGATTCGAGGCGGGAAAATCGTTATCCAGGCCAAGCGGTACACGGACACCGTGAGCGTTTCGGCGGTCCGTGATCTCTATGGCACGATCCTCAACGAGGGCGCAAACAAGGGAATCCTCGTGACCACGGCGGACTACGGACCCGACGCCTACGAGTTCGCGAAAGGAAAACCCATTACGCTGTTGAATGGCAGCGAGCTCTTGTACCTGTTGCAAAAGCACGGCCACAAGGCCCGCATTGACTTGGCTGAGGCTCGAATGCTCACAGTGGACAAAGAGAAGGGAAATCTCCGTGGGCCTGTGTAATGCCCGCCAAAAACGGCGGCTGGCCAACCGGATGTTGGCCAGCCCTTACCTCCGCCTTAACACGTGCCTGACGGCGGCATTCCGCTTCATGTGGTCCAGGGCCAAAAGAAGGGCACATTCTGCCTTGCTCTCCGGCGGACGAGCTGCCAGCATGTGATGTCATGGGGTCAGGGACACCGAAAGGGATAGAATGGGATGAAGCAGTGACAATCACTCTCAAACCCGAACAGCAACGGATCATCCGGGCGGAAATGGAGGCGGTACTTCCGAAGCCCGGATAAAGTGCTCGATCACGCGCTTGCTGCATTGAAAGGGAAGGAGCGCAAGGGAAAAGACGTACCCTAACGGAAAAACTTGGCGCAATTCCTGACGGGATCTCCGCTGGCAGGCGCGGAGTTGAACTCTGAGAGGGAAAGGGACTACGGCCGGCCCGTTTAGGCTCAACAGGCGGACTCACGCTTGGCGGACTGCAAAAAGTGATTGAGATCGTGCTCGATACCAATATCTTGGTCGCCGCCTTCCGCTCAAGCCTCGGGTCTTCGTATCGGTTGCTGCAAACGCTTGAGCAGGAGCGGTGGCGGCCTGTTATTTCACCGGCGCTCGCGTTCGAATACGAGGCAGTTCTGAAACGATCGCTTCCAGAAATGGGCTTGACGTTGCAAGATATGGACGATTTCCTTGAATATCTTTGCAGCCGGTCCAACCTGGTGCAGATTTACTTCCGATGGCGGCCAGCATTGTCTGACCCGGATGATGATCGTATTCTGGAATTAGCGGTGCGAACGGAGGCTACGATTGTCACGTTCAATGCCAGGCATTTTGCGGAGGCTGCGCAGTTCGGTATTCGAGTGATCAGCCCCAGAGAGATGCTGGCGCTCGTGGGAGGCCACCAATGAACCTAACCATCAACATCCCGGAACAATTGTACGAGAGCGCAAAGCAGATTGCCGCCGCAGAGAACGTTTCTGTGGAGGAGTTGTTTGCTTCAGCATTTGAAGAGCGCATTCTTGAATTCGAGCGGCTGAAAGAAAGGGTCGCGCGAGGCAGCTATGAGAAGTTTCGACGCGTGATGGCGAAGATTCCCCCTACTGAGCCGACCCAACCCGACCGGCTGTAACGAGTCGAGTCCGCTTCGAAACTCAGAGTCCAATAAGAGTCCATTAACGGACGGCTGAAATTGGTTCGCGTAGAATCAATAGCTTGGGATCGTCAGCAATCAACACAGAAGACGCTAAGTTTTGTATTTTCAATCAGTACTGTCCGGTTAAAACTCGAATAGATTCAACTGCTTAGCGACTGCGAGACTTTCAATTTCATCCGCGACGTTAAAGAAACCCTGTGAAAGTGCGATTTTTTCGAAAATTGTAACGCTGAGAATTTGCAGAATTTGATAGAGGCTCTGCTGCAGCCCGAGTTGCTTTTTCAGGATCGCCACCAACAGGTAGACCGAGAGGGCGACCCACACTTGAGTCTTCACGGCGTTGACCGAGTTGCCGTAGAAAGCTTTGATGTGAAGGTGCTGTTTGATCCAGCGGAAGAACAACTCCCCTTGCCAACGGGCCCGATACCATTGGGCGATGGTGAGCGGGAGCAGAAGAAAATTGTGGGTGAGAAAAATCAGTCGCGACTCCTTCTCGGCATCGAAGTAAACGATGCGGCGCAGGAAGTTGCACGGAGGCCGTGATGTTAGGAATTCGTCGGAGTCTGGTTCTTATCTGAACCGTCCATGGCCATGCTGATTCTTGACGTCGGCTGCGGAACGAACAAGCAGGAACCCGGAGCCATTGGCCTCGACCGGGAGAAAGGATCCAGCGCGGATATTCGGTGTGAACTTGGCCACTTTCCCTGGCCTATTCGGTCTAATGCTTCTGATAAGATTTATCTCTCGCACTTCCTTGAGCATCAGAGGGATATTTGGGGGGCCATGCGCGAGGTTCATCGCATTGCTAAGCCCGGCACCGAAGTCGTAGTCGTAACGCCCCACTACAGCTCGCCGGATTCGTACACAGATCCGACACACCTTTTCCACCTGGGCCTCCATAGCTTTGATTACTTTGCGCGCGACGCCTTTGAAAACTTTACGTATGGCGCCGGTGGATTTGAGATTCTTGAGCGACGCCTGACGTTTGGCGGCAACTTACTGCTCGACAACTTCGGGCGACTGGCTGCGGCGCTCTCTCCTGAGTTTTATGAAAAACACCTGGCGTGGATTTTTCCCGCGAGGAACATTTTTTGCCGGCTTCGGGTGATTAAGTAGCGTCTCAGAGGATTAGCCGTCTTTGGGCGCCGACGCCGTTTAGCAATCTATTTCTATTTCAACCAGGCTGTGGCGGTTCGGGACGGGCAGGCCAAAGAAATTCGGACAAAAATCAACCTGAGTTTGATTGAGGAGGTGGCTACTATGAAAAAGTGTGGTGTGATTTCGCGCCGTTCAGTTCTGGGTCTGTTGGCGACGACACCGATTGGCGCTACGATGCTGTCCGCCGCGAAAAGACAAATTCCGGTGGGGCTCGAGCTCTACTCGGTTCGCAAAGAGTTGGCTAAAGACCTGCCTGGTACGATTAGGAAGGTTGCTGCAATGGGATACGATTGCGTGGAATTCTACGCGCCTTACTATCAGTGGACGCCACAGGAAGCCAAAACGGTTCGGCGCGAGATGGATGGTTTGGGCATTCGCTGTTACTCGACTCATAACGAAACAAAGTCTTTCATGCCGGAAGGGATTGGCAGGGCGATGGAGTTGAATCACATCCTGGGGACGCGTTATATCATCCTGGCTTCGCCCGGCCCAGTGCCGACCATCGACGGCTGGAAGCGGGTGGCGGAGTTGTTGAACCACGGTAATCACACGATGATGGCTCACGGCTTCCGAGCCGGCTACCACAATGACGATCACGAATGGGAGTTGCTTGACGGCAAGAAGCCCATTGACGTCATTGCCGCCGATACGGACAAGAGCATCATCCTTGAACTCGACACGGGCAACTGCCTTGCGTCCGGCGGCGATCCGGTAGCCTATATCAGAAATAATCCTGGACGTATCCGCGCGATGCACGTGAAAGACTGGTCTCCTCAGAAGGGATACGACGTGCTGATCGGGCAAGGCATCGCCCCGTGGAAGAAGATCTTTTCGGCAGCCGAAACCGTAGGCGGAATCGAGTATTACCTGATCGAACAGGAAGCCCTGAGCGGACACACAGAAATGCAAACCGCGAAGTTATCGCTGCGGGCGTTTCGAAAAGTGTATCCGGGATAAGCTACTATCACAACAGACCTTCTTAAATACCTTCATCGGGGGCCTAAATGCGGAGGAGAGAAGTCATCAAACGCCTTATCGGTACGCTCGCAGCCGCGAACCTGCAACAAGCGAGTTCAGGCGCGGCGGAGCCTCGGGCTTTCGGCGCTTATGAAGTTCAGTCTCCCCACCTGCGCTTACGCTTGGCAGCGCAAGCGGAGATCAACGAAGTGACGCTCCATCCCGAACCGACGAAAACGTTTGCCCGAAGAGTCTCAGGGCAAACGGTCCTCGCAGGTTGCAAGGTTCGCCATTCGGAGTCTAGAAGGCTCGCCGATGGAGCATTGGAGTTTCGGAGAATCTTAACTCATGAGGGCAATGGGCAGTCTTGCCAGCTCCGCGAGCGCTTTGTGCCTACGGACTCAGGCAGCATTCGATGGGAAATCGAAGTCTTGGGAGATGGAAGCCCGTGGAGCACTCCTATCGAAACTCACTTCGCGTGGCCTGTGACGGCGGCGACAAAATTCTGGACCACCTGGGGTAACAACCGGTCTGAAGCTTCCTCCGGCTGGCATGATCCCCTTATCCCCGCCGCCTTTGGAGAACTGACTCTCTTTTACGGTGGCAAGACGGTGGAAGGTGGCCAAGCCTTCAGCGTACCTATTGCCACGGTGCTGGAGCCTGGAGATGACACGGCTCTGAGTCTGGCGCTGTCGCCCGTAGACACCGTCCCCGAAATGAGCCTCAGGACAACTGCGGATGGCAAAATCGTCTTTTCCCGCCTCCACCATCGCATCAGCAAAGAAGCGCCCGCGCGTTTTGCGCTGGACTTGGTGACCCACCCGGCAGATTGGCGCAGCGGTCTGGGATGGCTGGTAACGCGCTATCCCCAGTACTTTGACCCTCCCAATCCGCTGACCCATCAGGTCGGAGGTCTCGGTGCTTATTCCGAATACGAGGGGCAGCTTGACGCCTACAAGTTACTGAGCATGGGATTCCGGGTCAACTGGAAAGCCAGTTACGATTACTACTATATGGGCATGTTTCTTCCACCACTAGACGACGACGTGGAATGGGTTTGCAATCGTTCGACGACGGGTACGCCGGAGTTCCCAACCTCGATTGGCCATTTGCGCCGCTATTCAGAAAGCATGCGCAAGAGCGGATTCTATGTGTTGAATTACTTCAATGCTTGCGAGTTTGGTGAGCACGTCCATCAGATTTCTTCTCCGCTCAACTCCAAATCCGAACAGAACCTGTGGCGAGACCCAAGTGAATTTGTTTTTAAGATGTTGCGAGGCGCGATCATGCACGGCTCGGACGGTAAGATGCTCCATGGCTGGGAGAGGGATGTCTTGATGGATCCGGGGGAACCTGCGTATCAGCAGTACTTGTTGGAACAGGCCAGGCGGCATATCGAGAAGCTTCCGGCCAGCTCGGGACTGTGCATCGACGAATTGCAATACCTGCGCCAATATAACCGGCAACGTGACGACGGAATCACGTGGAAGGATGGAAAGCCCGTTCGTGCCCTGGTATTTTCGTGGCAGGATTTCATGAGCAAGCTGAGTCCGCTCATGCACGGATCGAACAAAGTGATTTACTGTAATCCTCTTTATCGGCGATTGGACCTCATGCAGCAGTTGGATGGCCTCTTCGATGAGTCCGGGTCGGTTTCTGACAACCTCAACCTTTGCGCCTTCATGGCCCTGCACAAGCCTCATATTGTATGGACCTTGGACGTCAACGCGCCGGACCCGGATACTTACTTACAACGGCACCTTTATCTCGGCGCGTACCCTTCCGCGCCTGTGCCGGTCAACAACCATGACATCATGCCGTGCGGGGCTACCATCGACCAATACTACGTGGACTACGGGCCGATGTTCGACACTCTGCGTGGTCGACGGTGGGTGCTCAGTGCACACGCGATCGAGGTTGAGGGACAGCAGGCCAAGGCCAACCTTTTCGCGATCCCCGGCGGGTATCTTGCCGTGCTAGTCATGGGCGGCGCGAGGACCCGTGCGCGAATTTCTTTACGTAGTCTGCAACTATTGCCTGGACAGAAGGGCTTCGCTGTTGAGGTCCTCCAGCCCGGACGCAGCGATTGGAGGCCGCTGAGCGCCGTCAAGGAGGATGATCGAATGATCTTGGAAGTGCCGTTGCAGCGCGGCTGCGCGGTGGTCAGGCTTTCATATGCCTGGATCAGGCCGGAAAAACACTACTTCATCGAGAATCTAGCCGTTACGCTTGGCACCACGATCGAGTCAGCACAGTTCCGTTACACCTTGGATGGTCAGACGCCCGACGGCAACTCTCCGATATACACGGAGCCGTTAACCGTGAAGGAAACCGCGACACTCAAGGCGGCACTCTTCCGCGGAGGGGTGCGAACGGGACTTGTTTTGACTGCTGAGTTGGTCAAAACTCCGCCTCCCAGTCCTTGGATCGAACCGTTCGAAGGCCTGTTCAACAATCGAATGACAGCTAAAGTCTACCAACCATACCTGATTGCGGGTGCCGAGATCCGCTACACGCTGGAGGGTTGTGAGCTTCCTAATCTCGCTTATAGTTCGTTTGCCCTGCCGACACTCCAGGCCTGTGACACGGCGGACAGGCGTGAGGTTACCAGTCAGTCCCCGCTGTACGAGGGCCCTGTTGACCTGCGCGTGACCTCGACGCTTTGTGCGCGAACCTTCGTGCCGGGTCTTGAACCCAGCCCACTCGCGGTGGGGCGATTTCACAAATTGCCTCCGGCGCCACCACTTCCAAAGGTTTATGTGACCGACCTGAAACCGCTCAAGTGGCAGTTGGCCGACGGCCACGCGATTAAGAACAATCGCTCGGCTGTCGGCACGCCGCTTTCGATGAAAGGCAAAAAGTATGACCGAGGTCTGGGCGTGGTATCACCCTCTGATGTGATTTACGCACTTGAGCCGGGATATGTTTCATTTGTCGCTGAAGTGGGTCTTGATGACGAGGTCAAGGCGAATGACGTGGCCCGGGCAGCTTTCCAGGTTTACGTCCGAAACGAACGCGAGGAAATGCTGGTTTATTCGACTCCTCTGCTTTTCCCTGGCGAGATTTGGCCGATTGAGGTGAGACTTCCCCTCACGCTTGGACGGCGGGAAATTCGCTTGGCAAGCAACGGCAGCACAAACTGGGACCGCGTGGATTGGGTCAACGCCGGCTTCTTATGAACGTGGATGTGCAACCGCCGCTCACCCTGCAGGTGTTGTTTTCCCGCGACATTCCGAACGAAGGCAGGGACGGGTCCCGCTAAGTCGCCACGGCTGTGAGTGTCGTCGAGTTTAGTAAGGGCTTCCTTCGAGGTGATGAAAGACGGATGGCTGGTTGGTACGGAACCAAGTGGGGTGTGATACGCGATTGCGAGTGGAGAAATCAGTCATCGAGACCCCGATCAGAATGAGAAGCCAGAAGATTGCGCAGACAATGACGATGCGCACTAAGTGCTCGCTGTGGCGAGCGTGCATGAAGAAAAGCACGACAAGCGATGCCTTGAAAATAGCGATAGCGAGCGCAGCGACCGTGTTCCAGGGGCCAAGGTCAATATAGGCTACCCCGGTCGTCAGCGCAGTCATGCAGAGCAGGGTAACCCATACGAGCACGTAAATGCGTTTCTTTTCGGCGTGCGCAATTGCGATAGATTCAGCCAAGGCGTTTTAACTCCTCAGTAGCGCTTATCCTTCAGCCGCCCTCGTATCTTAACCTCCACAGAAGGCGTTTGGAACTTCCCGCTCAATAGCGGCCTCCAATCAAATACAGAAGCGGAAAGAGGAAGATCCAGACAATATCGACGAAGTGCCAATAAAGCCCGGCATTCTCGATCGGGTTGAAGCGGCCTCCCTTAAATTTGCCTCGAAGCGTCATGATAATGAGAGTTATCATAATGCCGCAGCCGACAATCATGTGCAGGGCGTGCAGGCCAGTCAGGACATAATAAAAGAACATGAAAAGCTCGACGTGCGGTGCGTGCAGCCCCGCATAGGTGAAATGTATAGGTGCCAGACCCTCTTTGTATTCACCCCACCACTCTTCGAAGAACTTGATGTACAAAAAGATGAGGCCGAAGATAAGTGTCAGCACGAGGAAAAACACGATGTGCTTTTGCTTGTCGAGTTGCGCGGCCCGGACCGCCATCGCCATGGTAAGACTGCTGCAGATCAGCACCGCCGTGTTCGTGGCGCCCCAGACGACGTCCAGGTGATGGCTGCCAATCATAAAGGCGGAATAGTACAGGTAGCGATAGATCGTGTAACTCGCAAGAAGGCCGCCGAAAAAGAGCACTTCGGTCGCCAGGAAAACCCACATGCCCAGGCTGGCTGCCGCATGCTGCTGCGTCGCATCGTCGAACTGCTCCGGCACGGTGAGAGCGTGAGCTTTTGACGATGCCGTGCTTGTCTTTAGTATCGTGGCGTCAGCTTCGGACGACAACGGACTCCTCCTTGATCAGGACGATACGGCCACGGCGCGGGCTGGTTCGGTACCGTAAGCGTAAGCTTCCTCGGTCACCACCGGAGTGGACTCAAAGTTATGAACAGGCGGCGGCGACTCAGTTTCCCACTCCAGCCCTTTGGCCTTCCAGGGATTCGGGCCGGCGTCTGGGCCGTACTTAATCGACCACGCCAGGTAGATCATGGGCATCAGGTAGCCGACGGCCAGAATCGATGCTCCCGCACTTGACATAATATTCAGAAGCTGAAACCGGGCCGGATAAATGGCGTACCTGCGCGGCATACCTTCGAACCCCAGGATAAACTGAGGCCCGAACGTCAGGTTAAATCCGACGAAGGTGATAAACGCCGCGAGGCGCGCCCAGTAGTCCGGATACATTTTGCCCGTCATCTTCGGCCACCAGAAGTGCAGGCCGCCCATATATCCCATGATCGCGCCACCCACCATGATGAAGTGAAAGTGAGCGACGACGAAATAGGTGTCGTGAAGAAAGACGTCGAGGCCGATCGTGGCAAGGAAAACCCCCGTAAGTCCGCCGATTGTGAACAAGCCAATGAAGCCGATGGCGTATAACATCGGCGCCTCGAAGGATACCGACCCTTTGTATAGCGTGGCTGTCCAATTGAACACCTTGATCGCAGAGGGGATCGCAACCAGCATGCTCATCGCGGAAAAGAAGATGCCGGCATAAACCGATTCCCCGGAGACAAACATGTGATGTCCCCAAACAAGGAACGAGATGATCGCGATCCCGAAACTCGAGGCGGCGACGAAGCCGTAACCGAAGATGCGACGGCGCGAAAAAGCGGTGATCAGCTCGCTCATGACCCCCATCGAAGGCAAGATCAGAATGTACACCTCGGGATGACCGAAGAACCAGAACAGGTGCTGAAATAGAACCGGGTCGCCACCTAGCGCTGGATCGAAAATCCCCACGTGGAACACCCGCTCGAGCATCACCAGGACCATGGTGATCGCGATGACCGGCATGGCCAAAACGAAAATAAAACTCGTGGCGTATAGCGCCCAGATGAAAAGCGGCAGACGCGACCACGTCATGCCCGGCGCGCGCATTTTATGGATCGTGACGATAAAATTCAATCCAGTCAGAATCGACGAAAAGCCGGAAATGAAGACGGCCATGGCGGCTGAGAAGACGTGAGTGTTGACGTAAGACGTGCTGAGCGGAGTATAGAACGTCCAGCCCGTGTTCACGCCACCCGCAATAATCGTGTAGAGAAAGCACGTGCCCGCGGTCATGAAGATGTACCAGCTCAGCAGGTTGAGCTTGGGGAAGGCTACGTCCCGAGCCCCGATCATCATCGGTATCAGGAAGTTACCAAGCACGGTGGGCACGGCGGGCGCGAGGAAGAAAAAGATCATCACCGTGCCGTGAATCGTGAACAGCTTGTTATAGGTATCCGGCTCGACGAGAAAACCTTGCGGCTCGATCAGGTTCAGCCGCATCATCGCGGCGGCTACCCCGCCCACGATAAAGAAGAACGTGGTGGAAAAAAAGTAAAGCCACGCAATGCGCTTGTGGTCGGTGGTGAGCAACCACGACTTGATCCCATACTTGGCGTTTAGATAATGAACGCGATACGTTTCAGCCGGAGACTGAAGCGCTGCTTCACCCGCGCTAGCCATCACTCATTCTCCCTTCCCTGTGCCGTTCCCTTTTGTCGTTGGCGCGGCTGCGCCCTTCGCCGCAGCCGTCGCGCCTTGAGCGTTAGGAGTTGTGGCCAGGGACTTGATGTAAGCAATTATGTCAAGAATCTGATTCTCGGAAATCTGCCCTTGGAAAGTGGGCATGATCGGCTTGTAGCCTGCCACGATTTGCGCCGACGGCTGGAGGATTGACTCCCGGATATAATTGTCATCGGCGATCACCGTTTGGCCTCCCATCAGATGAACCTTGGAATCGTAAAGTCCCACCCACGGAGGCCCTTTGCCGGTGCCGTGGCAGGTGATGCAGCCGTATTGCTGGTAAAGCTTGGCGCCCTCGCCGGCCATCGATAGGCTGTGCCGCTCCTGGCCGCTCAGCCATGCCTCGTACCCCTCCCGAGTCATGACGTCCACGTAACCTCGCATTTTCGAGTGAAAGGTGCCGCAGTACTGGTCACAATAAAAGTGATAGAACCCCACTCTTGTTGCTTTGAACCACAGCGTCGTGTAGCGGTCCGGGAGAACGTCCATCTTAGCTCGGAATGCGGGCACGGAAAAATCGTGGATAACATCCTGAGAAGTGAGGATGCACTCAATCGGTTCGTCCACCGGGATGTGCAACGCGTCAATTTCACGCGGGCCCTCAGCGTGCTGTATTTTCCACATCCACTGTTTGGCGACCACGTAAACGTGTACCGCATTCGCCGGCGGACGGCGGTCGCTCACAAAGACCTTCGCTCCCCAGACGAATAAGACAATAACGATCAACAACGGAATCAGCGTCCACGTCAGTTCAAGCGGGAGATTGCCCTCGATCTGTTTTTCAGGCAGCTCGTCCGGCGAGCGGCGGCGGTACTTAATGGCGAAAACGAACAGCAAGATAAAGATGAGCGCCGTGAAAAACACCGAGATTCCGATCGTGAACCACAGCAGGAGGTCTACTCGGGGCGCCATGGAAGAGGCTTCCGGAGGAAGAAAGCTGACATGAGGAATGAGAGGGAGATGGTGCAACATAATCTTTCGTTAACCTCGAAACGTCCCTAACAACCTGCCCAACGGCATCTCTACGCCGGAACGTGATCGGTGCGATGTTCGTTGCGCAAAAGCAGGAATACCAACCCGCCAATCGTAAGGATCGTAAGAACTCCGCCCATCATCAGCACGTGTGATATAACAAGACCGTACTTTCCGGTTCGCGGGTTATACCGGCAGCAATACAGGATAAACGCATCCACCGGCGTGCCAACCTTCCCATCCGACGCTTGCACCAGCGCCAGCCGCAAGCTTTCTTCCGGGTATTCGATCCCGAAAAAATAGCGCGAAATACGGCCCTGCGGCGTGAGTACGGCAATCGCCACGGCATGGTAAAACTGGTGGGTTTCGGGGTCGTATCGGTAATGAAACCCGACCGCCTGCGTGAGCGCGTAAATCGAGGCTTCGCTGCCTGTGAGAAAATACCACCCTTTCCGAACACCTGGCCGGGCGTACATATCCATGAACATCTGCTGCTTATCCCGTGCCATTTCTGGCGTATCGTGAGGATCGAAACTGACGGTCACCACGTTGTACTGCTGGCCCAGATTGAATTTCAACGTTCTCAGCACCGTCAGCAGGCCATTCTCCTCCATGGGACACAACATCGGGCAGTTCAAGTAGACCAGAGAAAGGATCACCGGCTTTGAGCCGAAGTATTTACTCAGCCGAACGGTTTTCCCAAACGCATCCTTAAACGTCAGGTCAAGTGGCACCTGTTGATTGAGCCGCTGGACAATATTGACACCGCGCAAGGCGGCCGGTACCTGTTTGGAATTCGTCAGACCTCCGTGGGCGGAATCGGGCACCATCTTGCACTCGCCTTGCACCGTCGGGGGCACAGCCTTGAGGCCGCTCAGCCACACGTTCTGTTTGGCGCGAGCCTGCGTACCGGCTCCGAGCCAGACACTCCAAACCAGAGCAATCGCCGCTAAGGTCCGCCCCGTGGGGATGCGGGCAAAAGCCACGCGCGTGCAACAATTGCTTTGTTTCGGATTGTCACGAAGTCGTCGTACTTTCATTGATGTTGCGGTCCTGGAACTCCCGTAGGTCCGGGTCCAAAGTCGCCTCTCGGTTCAGTCCAAGGTTGGGAAGGAGCGTACGTAATCTGCCCCGGCGGCCGCACGGGAAGCCGTTGACTGAGTAAAAGGGACATGGCCCGGTCAATTGGAACGCGCACCACACCCGCTTTGCGATTCACCCAGCCGTAGGTGTCCAGAATCTTGTTTTGTTGCTTCAAGTACCGCTGCAACTCCGTCCCCACGTGTTCTTGTTCAAGCGGTTTCGGCGGCATCTGAGATTGAGTGAACAGCTTTGTCGGGTGCGGAAATTCCTTCGTGCCAACCAGGTAGTGGAAGGTAATCTGCGTCGAGACGTAGCCGATGACGATCAAGCTAAGCAAAGCGAGCCCAAACATCGCGAGCCGGTGAACGTCGGCGTCGCGAGCCTCGTGCCTATGGACTGGCGGCGATTCCGGTTCACTCATGTTGAAGCACTCCCACAAGGTGCGGATCGTGCAGCGGCAGCAGCGGCCTGGCCCGGAGCTGCCGGAAAAAGATCCCCACAAAAAGCCCCCCTAGGCCGATCAACGCCACCCAATCTGACCAGTGAAACTGCGGGCCAACCTTCTCGTAAGACGGCATCATCAACCAGAACAAATCGACGATACTCATGATGAACAGAAGCCCGGCGACGTACTTCAGATAGCGCTTCTGAAATGTGATGACCCGCTGAAAGAGTAGGAGTAGCGGAGCCGCAAAATGAAAAATGACCAAACCTAGTGCAATAATTGCCCAGCCGTGCCGGATGCGGTATACATACCAGGGTATCTCATTTTGCAGGTTTCCGGACCAGATGATGAGAAATTGATCGAAACCAAGGTAAGCCCACAATAGAGTGAAGACGAGCAGCAGGTTCCCGAAATCGTGAATCTGCGAGGCTTGAATCACTTCGGACAGCGGTTTCCGGTCGGCAAGGTATATGGCGACCAGCGTAATGAAAGACATCGCGCCCACCGCTTCCGTCACCACAAACATCATGCCGTAGATCGTGGAGAAAAAGTGGGGCTCAAGCGACATCACCCAATCGAAGCCCGCGAAACTTACGGTGAACCCGAAGATCGCCAGGCCCGGCCCGCTCAGATTCCGCATGCGCCGCACGAGGTCCGGCTCTCCCGTCGCGTCCTGCGCGGAAGACCACCTGGTTAGCAGCGCAATGAGGATTATCCAGAGGACGAAGTAACCGATGGCTCGCACGATAAAGAAAGGCGTATTGAGGTAGGCCGCCTTCAACTGAAGGATATGGTCGGCGGCTACCACACCAGGGTGAGTCCAAACAAAGAGACGATGCATCCCGAACAACACAGGGATAAAAAAGATGCCCATCCAGGCGAGCGTCCGAGCCGCGGCCTCGAGCGGGCGTCGTAGTACGATCCCCCACTTGCCCGCGACGAGGTGCTGAAGCATGAGCAGGCCAAGGCATCCCAGGCCTATTCCCAACCAGAAAACCTCGCCAAACAAATACGACCGGAAAAATTGCGTCGGCTGCCTTACCAACTCAATGAGACAGACAGCGAGGCAGACTACGCCGAGCACGAGCGCCTTGCCCGGCACCCCAGTCGGTTCCAACCTGAAAGATTGATCTCCGTTCATTGTTCTTTATCCGCCAGAAGCTTCAAGCGCTCGCTGGTGGGAAGCTCGTTCAGCGTGGCGTTTTGGCTGAGTTGCAGCGCGCGAATATAGGCGGCAATCCGCCAGCGGTCCTTCACGGCAACGCGGTCCGCATAACTGTACATCGTTCCCTGCCCGTTGGTCATCACACTAAAATACTTTCCGACGGGTGTGTTGATGATCTTCGCGTTGTGGTAAGAGGGCGGTGCCGGGAAACCTCGCCGCACGATCATCCCGTCTCCATCGCCCGCATAACCGTGGCACGGCGAGCAATAAATGTTGAAGCGCTGCTGGCCGCGCTGAAGGTCCTTCTTCGTAATGGGGAACGGGAAAAGGTTGGCGAACTTCCCGTTAATTTTCCCAGTGTAGAGCAGTTCATCGATGCGCAGATGGCCGCGCGCTACCGTTCCAGGAACCATCGGGCGCTCCGACCTGCCATCAGGGAAAAACGAGCTTGGTGAATCGGGATCGTAGCGAGGCTGGATGTGCATGTCCAGGCGGCATCCTTCGACGGAGATCAGGCCAAAAAGCACCACGCACAATAGCGTCCACACGCGCAGCGGAACGCACTTCCGCGTTTCAAAAACACGGCCGTCCAGGCCGCCGCTCGCCGCGATTCCAGATTTTCCCTGTCTCGTCATTCTCTTTCGTATCCTGTCACACGGGCACAACATCCACGTATCGCGGATTGAGTGAGTCCATGAAGGCCTTAACCCCTTGCAAATCAAACTTCGGATCTCTCGAAGTGATGCAGAGGAAGAAGCGATCGCGGCTGGCCAGCTCGAAGCGCGGAACGTTGAACACCGGATGATAAGGAGTTGGCAGCCGGTCAAGCGTGAACATTCCGATCACGCAGAAAAGTGTCGCGAAAAGAATAGTCATCTCGAACGTGATCGGAATGAATGCCGGCCAGCTATCGAACGGCTTGCCGCCAATGTCAAGCGGGAAACCCATCACGTTGGGATAGTACTGAAGGAAGAAACCGCCGCAACAGCCGATCAACCCGCCGATAAACGCAAGGACAGGCAGACGAGTGCGGAACCCGATTGCTTCGGAAAGACCTTCCACCGGAAACGGGCTGTAGGCGTCGAATTTGCGGTAACCCGCCGCTCGTGTCCGCTTTGCCGCGTCCAGCAGATCGTGCGTATTATCGAATTCGGCCATCACGCCGTAGATCGGACGTTCTGCCATGGTGCTAATCCCAAAGGTCGATCATTTACTCGGCCGCCGCGATCACTCCCGCTTCCTCCGCCGTTTTGTGAACCATATCGCGCATCTCGGACATCGCAATCGTTGGGAGCAGCCGCGCGAATATATAGAACAACGTCAGGAACAAGCCCAGCGAACCGAACAGCACTGCCCAGTCAGTGGGCGTAGGTCGGAAAAAGCCCCACGAAGAGGGAACAAAGTCGCGGTGCAGGCTTTGAACGACGATCATAAAGCGTTCCAGCCACATGCCGATCTGCGCGGAAGTAGCCACCAGAAATAGCGACACGGGGTTGGTTCGCACACGATAAGACCACAAAAAAGTCATGGGTATAACGATGTTCGTCGCCACCAGAATCATGCCCAGCCACCCGTACCCCGGCCCGAAATAGCGGTTCCAGAGCACATAGCGCTCCAATCGGTCCGAACTGTACCAGGCCATGAAGGCTTCCATGACGTAGCTGTAGGTCACGATCATTCCCGTCGCCAGCAGCATCTTCGCAAAATTATTAATGTGGCGGACGGTGATGAAATCCTCGAGATGAAACCACCGGCGCATCGGAAGGCCCAGCATGATAACCATTGCGAAACCGGAATAGATGGCCCCGGCAACGAAGTATGGCGGAAAGATCGTGCTGTGCCAGCCGGGAAGGATAGCGATAGTGAAATCGAAGCTCACGACCGTATGTACGGAGACCACGAGCGGCGTCGCAAGACCGGCTAGGAGCAACGACGCCACCTCGTACCGCCGCCAGTGCCGAGCCGAGCCGCGCCAGCCCATCGAAAGGACGCCATACGCGATCTTGGAAAACTTGCGTTTCGCCTTGTCACGCAAGGTTGCCAGGTCGGGAACCAGGCCCGTGTACCAGAACAACAGCGAGACCGTAAAGTAGGTGGACACCGCGAACACGTCCCAAACCAGCGGGCTTCGGAACTGCGGCCACAACCCCATCGTGTCGGGATAAGGCAACAGCCAGAAAAACAGCCACGGCCGCCCCATGTGAAGAATCGGAAACATCCCGGCGCACATCACGGCGAAGATGGTCATCGCCTCGGCGAAGCGGTTAATGGACGTGCGCCATCTCTGGTGCATCAGCAGGAGGAACGCCGAGATGAGCGTTCCGGCGTGGCCGATTCCGATCCACCAGACAAAGTTCGTGATAGCGAAACCCCAGCCGACGGGAATGTTGATCCCAAACATTCCAACGCCGACGCCGAAAATGTAAGTAAGGCCCAAATTCAGCGCCATCAGCCCAAGCAAGCCGATAGCCAAGCCCAGCCACCAACCCTTGCGTGTCTTGCTGAATATCAGCCCGGAAATGTGGTCAGTCACCGAGCCATAGCTATGCCCAGGCCCAATAAAGTCGGCGCCAGGCGCTACAAATACCGGCTTGTCCTCGGTGACAGGATCCGCCATCCTATGACTCCTTGATCTCGGGGTTAGGATTCCAGATTTTCGCTAAATAAGTCGTTCTCGGCCGGACGTTCAGATCTTCGAGCAGTCCGTATTTGTTCACCTGCGCCTTGCGTTTGTAAACTTCGGCTTCAGGATTCAGGATGTCGCCGAACACAATGGCCTTGGTCGGGCAGGTTTGCTGGCAAGCCGTTAAAACCTCGTTAGGGCGCAGCTTCCTTCCCGCTTCCTCTGCCGGGATTTCATGCAGCCGAATCCGCTGGATGCAATAGGTACACTTTTCCATCACGCCCCGGCTGCGGACCGTCACCAGCGGGTTGCGCAGCGCGTACAAGCTGGGCGTTTGCCAGTCGGAATAAAGGAAGAAATTGAACCGCCGGACTTTATACGGGCAGTTGTTTGAGCAATAGCGCGTGCCCACGCAGCGGTTATAAACCATTTGATTGATGCCTTCAGGGCCGGTCATCGTCGCGCCAACAGGGCACACGTATTCGCAAGGCGCGTTTTCGCACTGCATGCAGGGCAGGACTTCGTTATAGATTTCCGGGTTGTTCCAATCGCCGTGATAATAACTATCCACGCGGATCCAGTGCATCGAGCGGCCGCGGGCCGTCTGGTCCTTGCCAACCACCGCGATGTTGTTCTCCGCCTGGCACGCTATGACGCACGCGTTGCAGCCGATGCAGGCGTTCAGGTCAATCGACATACCCCATTGAGGGCTTTTCTTGAAGTCGTATGGCGCGGGCAAGACCGGATACAAACTCTGCGCCTTGGTCGTCTCGTCTGCCGGGTCCTTGGCGAAGCCGGGATTCTGGCGGAATTCTTCCAGCGTCGCCGTCCGCACCAGCCGGCGGTTGAATGCGGCCGCGTCTTCGCCCCCCGTCTCTTTCCCGTTCTGCTCGATGGCGAAGTGGTATTGAGTGCTGGCCAGCTTGTACAGCCCTCCTGTCTTTCGCAGTTCCGCCCCGGAGCCAAACCACAGATTACTCGACGGCCGGATCGGGTAAGTGTTGAAACCGGTTCCGGTTCCGAACCGGCCTGCGCGAGTACGACCATAGCCGAGTGTGACCGCAATGCAGTCGTCGGCTTGACCGGGATAAATGAACACTGGCCCTTTCACTTTCCGGCCCTGGTAAGTCAACTCGACCACTTCGCCCTTGACGAACTCCGCCGGGTCCATCGTCAGGCCGAGACGCTGCGCCGTCGCCGGGCTGATCATCACGACGTTGTCCCAGGTGAGCTTGTTGAAGGGCTTCGGCAATTCCTGCAGAAAACCGTTGTTGCAAAAGCTTCCGTCCCAGATCGTCGGGTCCGGCATAAACACAATATCAAGGCCGGACTCGCTCGCTGATGCATCGGCCGGTCCGCTCACGTCCAGATTTGCCGCCAGTTTTACAGGCATTGGCGGCAGGGCCGTGCCCTCGATCACGCCCTTTTCCAGCCACGTCTCCCACTGCACTTCGAACTGCTCGGGAGTGAGCTTCTTCTGCTGTCCCTGCCAATAATCATGAACGATCGTATGCGCGGTCCGTCCGGCCTGCCCTTGCAGGAGAGTCAGCAGTTCGGAGGCGGTTTTGCCATCGTAGATAGGAGCGATCAGCGGCTGGATCGTGCTCACCGTTCCATCGTAAGCGCGAACGTCTCCCCAGGACTCGAGGTAGTGCGCCGCCGGGACGTGCCAGTTACAAAGCTCGAAAGTCTCGTCGTCGTAGAGGCTGAGGTAAATGCGGTCAGGAACTTTCGATAGCGCTTGGGCGAAATCAAGGTCGACAGGCGCAGTATAAACGGGATTGCCGCCCAGCATCACGAGCGTCTGTACTTGGCCCGCCTGCATATCCCGAACGAGCTCGCGGAGCGACTTCAGTTGATTTACAGGGTTAACTTCAATGGGCGCGGTATAGACGATCGTTTTCCCCACGTTTCCAAGCGCGGCGTTCATAGCATGCGCGAGCGCGTGAATCTGAGGCGGCTGCGAATCCCCGGCGACAATGAGGCTCGATCCTTGGTGGGCCTGGAGGTCGCGCACAAGCGCCGGAATCCAACTTTCGGGCAACGACGGAATCGACGGCTGTCCCAACCCTTGAACCTTCACATTCAACGCCGCCGCCAGCAGCCGCGCGAACTCGCCAACCTGAGCAGGCCGCAAGCGAAGCCGGTGATCCGCCTGCGAGCCGGTGACCGTGGGGCTCGGTTCAACCGCGTAAAAACGGTTCATTTGCGAATCCGGTCCGGTAACCCGCCGCTTGTTGGCAAAGTCGAGGGCATAGCGCAGCCCGGCCGGATTGGAGAACATAAAATCCGCGTCCAGGGAGACGACCACGTCCGCCTGGTCAAAGCGGTAAATCGTCTCAATGTACTCACCAAACGCCAGCCGAGCCCCTTCGCGGACGTTGTCCCGCGAGACGGCTTCGTATTGATGCCATTTAGCCTGCGGAAATTGTTTCAGCAGATCGTTCATCTGGTCGCCGACGCTTGGCGACGTAATCGTCCCGGTAAAGAAGCGCAGCCCTGCGCCTTGATTGCGCAGGTGCGCCGCCCGCAGTTCATCGATGTGGACCAGGAAATCGTTCCAACTTCCCACTCGCCCGTCCTGGATCAGCACCTCCGACCGGTCGGGATCGTAAAGGTCCAGCGCCGATCCTTGCATGAATACGTTCGCGCCGCCCATGCTCCCGGGGTTCTCGTTATTTCCCTCGACCTTCGTCGGCCGCCCCATGAAGCTCCACACCACAACGCCCTGGGCGACACCTTGCCACGGCATCGTGCTGGCGTAAAAGAGGGGCTTGCCAGGAATAATCTCTTCCGGAGCGTTGACGTAGGGGACTATCTTTTGAAGCGGCATCTTCGTACAGGCCGCCAGACTTGCCAGCGCTGCCGACGCCCCCATCAGCTTCAATGCGTCCCGCCGACTCAGGCCGCCCGGACTCTTCACGCCGCTAAGGAATTCGCCAGCCGAGGCCTGCTTAAAACCTTCGGTCTGCGCCAGCTCTCCGACGCTTCGCCAGAACTCCGGACCTTCTTTCGCCTCAACCTGCTGCTGGATCTGAACGAGGTCGAGCCGGCCTTGGTTCTGATCCGTCCTACTCATAAGTCATCTCGCTTTTTCCTTGAAGCGCTCGTGTTCACCGGTGACAGGTGTAGCAGCTCGTAATCACAAGCGGCGGTTTGATGTGATATTCGGCCACCAACTTCCGCCCCAGCGCGTCCTGGTCCGGCGGCGGCTTGTAGGTGGCGCTGAAGACGTACTTCTTGGGCCGCACATAGCGCCACGGATGCTTGTGGCAGTTGATGCACCAGCGCATGTAAAGCGTATGAGCGCGGTACGTAATTGGCATGTCGCCAATCGGCCCGTGGCAGGTGGTGCATCCGATTCCTTTGGCGACGTGGATGCTGTGATCGAAATAAACGAAATCGGGAAGCTGGTTCACTTGGACCCAGGCAATTGATTCGTCAGTCGCGTAGCTCTCGCGCACCGGAGCCAGCATCGGGCTGTTCACCCAGATCTTCGAATGGCAGGTCATGCACGTGTGCGTAGGCGGAATGCCGGCGAACGAAGAAGTCTCAACCGTGCTGTGGCAATACCGGCAATCGATGCCGTCGTCGGTGACGTGGTGCTTGTGGCTGAAGGGTACCGGCTGCTCGTGATGGACGCCGAGGTAGACGTTGTAGCTGTTGTTCACTTCCCAGGCGCCAATACCGATCGCCGCGACGAGCAATACAGCCCCAAAGATCGTCGCTTTAGCGACGGTGTTCGACGCATGATGGAAAATTTGGGCCATCAGGATGCCTTAGCTGAAGTCGTTTTTTACCACAGGCGCGTGAAGCACCGTCACAACAACGAAAGCGGGGCCTCAATGCTTACGGAGCAAGCTTTTGGCCGCCCTTCTCGTCCGACGTTATACACGCGGGAATCGCTAACTTTGATCATAATTTATGAGGGCCCACACTTCGGTAGCACGCTGCGCAGGTCCCGCTGAATGCTTACCCTTCGCAGCCCCATCCGAAGACCAACCTGACATGATAGTGCACGGTGGGAAAGCGTGTCAAGGATTTTCAG
Organism: Acidobacteriota bacterium; assembly: GCA_021817045.1. GTDB lineage: Bacteria > Acidobacteriota > Terriglobia > UBA7540 > UBA7540 > RH2-MAG17b. Next base: position 35,898 of record JAKAWG010000001.1, on the reverse strand, counting down.
TGATGTTCGTCACAAGTCATCACGACGTTTGTCACAACGCCGTTCCTTGACGGCAAAGACTCGATGCGGAGAGTGTCTCCAGGCTTCACTCTGGCCTAGGGCTGACAAGCCGTCCGGGAACCAACAACCTCCTCCCGAGAAGCTGGACCACGACGCTCCTGCGTCATATGGAGGCGCCAATACTAGCCTAGTTTTCTTGACAGGCCAGCGAGGAATAGGTATGAATTTCAATTAGGATAGACGTGCGGCTTTTTGTCCCCGCTCGATGCGCCGATCAGGAAATCACTCTCACTATTAGGCTCGGGCGCTGGCGCTCATCGCCGCAAGCACGGCATGAAGGATGCCGCCGCTGGCATAGGTGGTTATTTCCACCTCGGAATCGAGCCGTACAATCGCGCGAAAGCTTTGCGACGCGCCGTGCGCCGACACCTTGACCAGGATTTCTTGTTGCGGATGTAGCGTCGCGGCCAACCCTTCGATGTCGAACGTTTCCTCTCCAGTCAGACCGAGCTTCTCAGCGCTGTCGCCGGAACGGAATTGAAGAGGAAGAACCCCCATCCCGAGCAGGTTACTGCGATGAATCCGCTCGTAGCTTTGGGCGATCACCGCTCTCACGCCGAGCAGCGCTGTACCCTTGGCTGCCCAGTCGCGCGACGAACCGGTCCCGTATTCTTTTCCGGCGATCACGATCAGCGGCACGCCTTCATTCCGATAGCGCATCGCAGCGTCGTAGATTGTCATCCGCTCCCCTGACGGGAAGTGGACGGTAAAGCCGCCCTCCGTGCCCAGCGCCAGCAGGTTGCGGAGGCGGATGTTAGCAAAGGTTCCTCGGATCATGACCTCGTGGTTGCCGCGCCGCGAGCCGTAGGAGTTGAAATCCTTCTTCTCGACGCCATGCTCTAAAAGATATTTCCCAGCCGGAGTGTCTGCCGGAATGTCGCCCGCCGGCGAGATGTGGTCCGTGGTCACCGAATCGCCAAGCAGCGCCAGAACGCGCGCGCCGCGAATCTCGGAATCGCCTGCTCCGCCGTCCTCCAGGAAATAAGGCGGTTCCTGCACATAGGTCGAGTCCTTGCGCCACTCGTAAAGTTCGCCGCCGGCAATCGGCAGCGCGTTCCAAGCGCTGTTGCCGTTCCAGACGTTGCCGTAAGCAGTTCGGAAAATGCCAGGCTGGATGGTGCGACCGATTACGTCGGCCACTTCGCGCTCGGATGGCCAAACATCTCGTAAGTAGACCGGGGATCCGTGCGAATCGGTCCCGAGCGGTTCACTCGCGAGGTCGACGTCAATCGCACCTGCCAGCGCGTAGGCTACAACCAGCGGAGGCGAAGCCAGATAGTTAGCCTTAATCGTCGGATGCACGCGACCCTCGAAGTTCCGGTTGCCGGACAAGACCGCGGCGACGACCAGGCGATTCTCCCGCACTGCGCGCTCCACTTCCTCCGGCAGCGGCCCGCTGTTGCCGATGCAGGTGGTGCAGCCGTAGCCTACAAGATTGAAGCCAAGCGATTCCAGGCTCTTGAGCAGCCCGGAATCGCGCAGGTATTCGGTCACCACCTTCGAGCCGGGCGCGAGGCTGGTCTTGACGTAAGGCGGAACTTGCAGCCCTCGCTCGACCGCGTTCCTGGCAAGGAGCCCGGCGCCAATCATCACCGACGGGTTTGAGGTGTTGGTGCAGGAGGTGATGGCCGCAATCACCACCGAGCCATGCCGCAGCCTGGCGGTGCCGCCGTTCGCGCTTACGGTGGCCGCGCGCTCCAGATCCTCCTTCTTCAACCCGTAGCCGCGCTGCTCGACGGGCGCTTCGAGCAACCGGTGGAACGAATCCTTGACGCCGGAAAGCGGCGCTCGATCTTGCGGCCGCTTCGGCCCAGCCAGGCTGGACTCCACGCTTGCGAGGTTCAGCTCCAAAGTCTCCGAAAATTTGGGATCTGGAGTGGCATTCGTCCGGAAGAGCCCCTGCTCTTTCATGTAACGCTCAACCCGGTCGACCAGTTCTTCCGGCCGCCCCGTCATCCGCAGGTAACGCAGCGTTTCGTCATCGACGGGGAAGAAGCCCATGGTCGCTCCGTACTCGGGCGCCATGTTGGCGACGGTGGCGCGGTCGGGAAGAGATATCGCGGCAAGGCCGTCGCCATAAAATTCCACAAACTTTTCCACCACGCCTTTCTTTCGCAGCATCTCCGTGATCGTCAGCACAAGATCTGTCGCCGTCACCCCTTCGCGCAGTTGTCCGCGCAGCTTGACGCCCACCACCTGCGGCGTGAGCAGGAAATATGGTTGGCCCAGCATGGCCGCTTCGGCTTCAATGCCTCCCACACCCCAGCCGAAAACGCCCAGCCCGTTAACCATGGTCGTATGCGAATCCGTGCCGAGCACCGAATCAGGGAACAGCTCGCCGTCCCTGCGCACGACCACCTGGGCGAGCAATTCGAGATTGACTTGGTGTACGATCCCCGTCGCCGGCGGTACGGCACGGAAGTTCTTGAAAGCCTGCTGGCCCCAGCGCAGAAACTCGTAACGCTCCCGGTTCCGCTGAAACTCGATCTCCGCGTTCCGCTCGAGCGCCACCGGCGTGCGGAAGACGTCGACTTGTACCGAGTGGTCGATGATCAGGTCGACGGGAATCAACGGATTCACCTTGGAAGGGTCGCCGCCTCCCCGCTTCACGGCATTCCGCATCGCCGCCAGATCGACAACCGCGGGCACTCCGGTAAAATCCTGCAGGATCACGCGTGCCGGCCTGAAGGCGATCCCGCGAGGAGCGTTTGCAGCGTATGGCTGGCTGTTCCAAGCCGCCAGCGCCAGCACGTCCTCGTCTCTCACAAGCGTGCCGTCAAAGTTGCGGAGTAACGATTCCAGCAGGATTTTGATGGAAAACGGCAGGCGCGCGACTCGTCCGCCGCCCCCTTTGTCCACGCTGTCTAGCCGGTAAATCGTGGCCGGCCCTTCGCGTGTCTCAAGCGTAGCGCGGCTGCCAAATGGGTCTCTCTTCTCCATGACCTTTCTCCTCGCGCGGCCAAGTGTGTGCCTTTAATTCCTGCCACAGTAAAGTTTCATTATATTCCCTTGCGCCGCTCCGCAACCCAGCCAAACCAAGAAGTCGTTGATGATGCGGACTCGAAAAAGCTTAGCCGAGTTTCTGCGCGCTAGCCCCGAGGTTTGAAACGGAACGATGAAGAAAAGATTGGAAGGGCGGCAATCGCTTCAAACGAATAATGCGGGTCAGGAGGGTTCGTTTCCGTAGTAACCGTCGCCGAGCGGGCGTGTTTCAACCTGCCACCATTGCTTGACGACCCATGCCTCGATGTGCGGCTCAACATCTTTCGGCAGATAAGCGTGAACGGCAAACCGTAATTTCTTGTGAGACCATTCGGGAGCAAGACGAATCTTGAACAGCACCCAGGAGCAGCCTGCCTTTTGCGTATCGCCGTACTGCCGGGCATCCGGGACCGGGATAAGTTGGATTGTCTTATCACCAATCCACGCAACGACTTGCACGATCTCGACCACCACCGGCGAATACCGCCATTCCTCATTTCCTTGCCGCAGCCTGACCGGGATCGCCAGAATTTGCTGCTCCCCTGCTAAAGACGGAAGCGTACACTCAAAAGCAGAAACCTTCTTGACTTTTCTCTCCTTCAAAAAACGCTCTGCGTCCGCAAACTGTACGGGCATGGGGCTCGCCGGAGCTACTGCTTGTAACGGCAACTGGACCCCAAGGTCCTCAAATTCCGGTCCGGACGCCGTCCGAGTGGTAATGGATTCCACATGAGTCTCGCCCGGCATCACCTCCAGCATCAGGACCTCAAATGGGCGCAGCGCAACCTGTGCACGCTCGCCCGCTTTGAAGCTCGCGCCGTTTTCTCCAACGAGTTGACGACGCTCCGGGAAGTGGGAAACGATGCTCAGCGGTGTGTCGGGTTGCGCTTCGATGCCGAGAGCGGGACCCAGTTCCAATTCTACTTTGCGGGAGGCGAAGTGAACGTTGTTCGCGAAGATGAACCCGTGCGGACCCTGAAAATACGCATAACCGTACACCTCGTTTTTCCAGGTGTCGCCAAAAGACTTGCGCGGTCTCAAAAACACAGGCTCGTTCTTCTTAACGAGACCGGTCATTTCGATCAAGAAGTTCACATCCTTCTCGTTCAACAGGTAAATATCACCCCAGAATTGAGGGAAAAGAAGATTCCCACGGCCCAGATCCATGATCAGAGCTTCTTTCCAACGTCTGTTTCCCATAAAATTTCCCCAGCGGTTATCGGCAAGCCACACGCCGAGGCTATCTTTGTTGATCGGAGGGATCGTCTTGGCGAATGCGGTACCCTGGTCCAGATCGAGCGTGACGGAATCTCGATAGTAGAGGGTTGGCACCCAGCTTGTTCCTGAGCCTTCCATAAACAGCCCTGACTCGAAGATCGTGTCGCCGTGTAGCGCAAAAAAGGGCGATCGAACGCCCCAATACCACATGACGTAGACATCCGGATCAAGCTTGCGTGCGCTGGCTGCAATATCGAGAAGACGCTGGTACATTGCTTCAACCGAATATTTTCCAGGCAGGTGCTCGTGCCGCGTGCTGTTGCAATAATATTCGCCGTTGTCCAGCTTAATAAAGCGGACGCTGTTGGTCCGCATGTGGTAATGAATGGCATTTTTCAAGATGCCAAAGTACGGCTCCGAGGCCAGGCAGAACGCCCCTGGAGCGCCGCAATCGATCGAATAGCCGTTCTTATAAGTGATCGTGGGAGGGCCGGGATTGGACGTAGCACCCGGGGCAGGAATCCCGCTTGGCCATGCTGGCAGGTATTCCCCGCATGACTCGTTGGCTCCGCTCATCGAAAACCAGAGTCCGAAATTCATTCCCAGCGCTTTCACTCGCTCGACAACCTTCCCTGGTCCGTGCGGAAAGCACTGCGGCGCAAAACGAGTTAAGTCAGAGGACTGATCCACCCACCCCCAATCCGGCACGTAGTAATCGAAGTGCAGCCCGCGCTCCGCCCACTCTTGCAAGACCTGCAGGCCGTTCAGCATCTCGACATCACACTGCGTCGGGCACGAACCCCATTGGTTATTAATTCCGAACGGGTCGTATATAGCGAGCGCTTTCTTCTTCCGGGGGCTTCGCTCTTGGATGTAGGCAATAAAGTGATCGAGCGCTTGCCCACCTTTCGCGACACTCACCAGGGACACGTGACTTCGGACGCTGGCGCCCGGCGATAGGCGCTGTGCCGGGAAGTGCATCACCCTCACGCGACCGTTATCGCCTTGATTTAAGCCGGCCGGATGCTCGATCCCGCAAAACGCTTCTTCCCCGACAAAAATCGGCTCTCCAAAGCCACCCTCAGAAACAGACGTGCGCAGGGTGAAGTCATCTAACTGCGCGTCGAGCAAGAGCATCTCTAGGGAACTCTGATTGATGACCTCAATCCATTTGCGCCTTGTTGCGCCATCCAGCTCATAATGGGCGAAAGCCTGGATGGGATGGCCGACGCTGTGAAGCTCAAACGTCGCGGCATGTTCCGCCTCCCGGCGCACGCCACAAACTTTGAAGTCGGAAATGCGCAAATAGGGTTTCCCGACGGAGATGAGTTGGTCCGCAAGAACCGGGTGAAAAACATACCGCTTCAGCGCTTTCTCGCTGAGGTCTCCGAAGTGTTTGTCGTAGCCCCGCGTCCGCACGGCAAGGACATTCGATTCTCCAAATCGCAGTGACGCGTAATTCGCGCTCCCGGGAGCAACGACGAATTCTTCTGGCGTCCGCCAACGGCCGGAAGAAACCCGGCGGCCAAGTAAAGCCCCGTTGAAATAGATCCAATAGTCGTTCCAGTCCTGGAAATCGTAACCGCCAAGGACAAAGGCGATTTCTTCGCCGTGAGCGTCTGCCGGCAATTCGAACTCGTGACGAAACCAGCCGTAGCCGTCGTACTTGATTTCATCGGGGTGTTCGCCACCTCCGCTCAGGCGCCGCAGCAGCAGGTTGTCAGTTACCCCCCATTCCCGATCCGAATAATTCAGAAGGTTGTAGCCATCCTTCAGGCCTCGTTCTTCAGGCGGTGGCACGGGCGTCCGGTCGGGACCGAAAATAAAGCGCCACCAAGGGATTTCGATTCGCTGTTTGGAAGCAGAAAAGACGAGGGTCAACTCCTGCACGGAAGATAGGGCGAAGTGGTGTCCAGAAAGCTTGTTCAGGAAATGGGAACTACGGAGCGTTTCCTTTTTCCACTCGAAACCCCAAGCCAGCGAATCGTTCGAGATCGCTAAAGTGCCGTCAGATTCTGCGGCGCGGAAGTTTGCGTCCTCGTGGGCGATCGCCTTCGAGCCAGGCGCGGCAAGCGCGGCTGACACCAAGCTGGTGGTTTGTAAAAATTTCCTTCGATCCATGCGCTACCTCGATGGGATGTGCCTCATACCTGCGGATGTACGTCTGTTACGGGTACTGCTGTAGCGCCGGTGTCCTCACCGACGAGTTTAGCACCGATGGGAACATCGTCGCTACAGCCGCCGGTCGAGAACTTATGACCCCACATTGCCGGGGTTTTCATTTCATAGTGACAATGTTTTTCTGTAGCGGGGCTCTCTGCGCGGCGAACTATCGGCGGCGAGACGCCACCGCTACAGCATTGGGAGTCACTATAATATGTAATCCTCATTGGCTCCAGTGGATGGAGTCTAGAAGTTGCTGGCCAAAATATTTAGAAGCTGTTGCAGCTTGAATAACATCTTTCTTCTGCGCGTATAAGTTCTGTTTTCCTGTTGACGCCTCGTGGATCGCACTATTCAGAAGCGAAGCTGCCTGGTCGAAGCGTTGTCCCGCGGCCAGCGCCCTCAGTCCGGCGTCCTCAAGCAACCAGGGATGCTCAAACAAGCGCTCCTCGCACTCGTTCCGCCAGGGTGGGGTCATGCCGTAATCTTCCGGGACATGCGGGTACGGCTGCCTTTCGTCAGTCACCATAAAAAATGCTCGCCGGTTCGCCTGCCACGACGGCGTGATCCAGGAAGCTAGCGGCACGGCTCGCCATTTTTGCCCCTCCGACCGGCCGAAGATGCCTCTCAGCGTCCAACTTCCATCCCAAGGAAACAGCTCCATCGCCTGTGCGGTCAGCTCCCACGCTTCCAAGATGTGCTCCGTACTCGCCGGACCATAGAAAGCGGCGACGGGACGAATCAAGTCCTGAAATGGCGTATCAAGAGCGGTTAGATAGGCGGTGAACAATTCAAGGTTTGGGCAATGACGCTGAGGCAGCAGGCCATAATATTCTTTAATCCCCACAATTCCTTCGGTCTTACGCAAAGCGTCCGCTTCCTCATAGACGAGGCGTGGACAAGCCAAGTGGGTTAAAGGGGCAATGTCCTCGCCGCTGCCGCTTAAGAAGGCTTCTCCAATCATCGGAATCCCACGCCGTCGCGCCAGCCGTGCCAGGTTCCGCACCCAATGGTCGGTCGTATTTACGAAATAGACCTCCGCAATCGTGTTATGAACGATCAGGCCAAAATGATCGGGCCGGATCGTCTCGACAATGGCGTAGGTCTGTCCGGCAGAAAGTTCCCACGGCTCCCACCACAGACGAACTCCGCGATTGCCCTCCTGTACGGCATCCACCATCAGCTCGAGGAATCCTGGAAGCCGCTTGCTCAGGGGAATTCCGTGACAACGCGGGCAATCGCCAAACTGGCTGCAAAGCCAGGCAAGCTGATCATAGGTGTAGATCATTACGTCGTCGACTTCGGGAAAATCCTCAAAGAAATGCCGGAGCCGCGTCGCGCAGTCCTGACGAACGCTGGGGTCCAGGATGCACGTGGTCGCGTCGCGCTGCGGACCCTTCGGAAGTCCGAACTGAGCGAGGGTGCGAAAACCAAATTTCCGGGCTTGATCAACCCGCCGATGCCATTCCTTTACATTCTTCGGGTTGTCTAGGTCTTCAAGGTTCAGAACCTCCCCTGCTGGTTTGGACGCCCAGGCAATGCTGAGCTGAAGCGTGTTAAAACCCGCCGCTTTAATCAGGCTCAATTGTTCATCGGACCATTGCACATCCGGAATGGTTGGATTTCCGACAATCCCAATGGTGTAACGGAATGGGCCCTCATAGGTATTTGTGGAGTAGGCCGGCGCTGGCCTGGCGACCGCAGCCGCTGATAAGGCCGTTAGGTTCTTCAACATTGACCTGCGAGAAATTTCCATTCGTAGGCTGCATTCCTTCCGCTGGTCGCGCCGACCGTCCTTGTGAAACCTTCAGAACTGGAAGCGCAAGGAAAATTCGAAAATGCGCGGGTCCAGCGCGCTTGTCACTTGACCGTAATTTGTTGCGCCAACGGTTGTCTGGACGTTGTGGAAGTTCGTGTGGTTGAAGATATTGAAAGCCTCCGCCCGAAACTCGAACAGGCTGCGCTCAGTAACATGAAAATCCTTGTAGAGAGCCATGTCGAAATCCACGACGCCCGGCCCCGGGACCGAGCCCACCGCGGCAGTACCGAAGTAGCCATAGGCAGGGGCCGCGAAGGAAGCGGTATTGAACCATTCCTGCGCTGTCTTTGGACCCGTAACCGAGCTGCCGATGCGATTCGGCAGGGTAGCAAGACCCTGGAAGGGAACGCTTAGACCGGGATTGAGGGAAAAGCCGCTCTGGATCGTCGTCATTCCGGCATATCGCCAGCCACCAAGCGCCGCGCCTCTCCATCCCTGCGCGCCCTTGTACCAGGGCAAGTTGTAAATGTAGCTGAACGAGAAGACCTGGGGGACATTGACATAAGTATTGCCATAGTTTTGACCGGGGGCGTAATAGTTTTGCGCGCCTCCGCCGTCAAGAGTACTCGTCCCGTAGGTCGTCCCGAGGTCGTGCTGCCAGGTGTAAGCGAAATTAAGGAATAAATTGTGTCCGACCGGATGCCGAACCGCGATTTCCAAAGCATCCCAATAAGCGTTGGCCATGCTAAGGTCCGTGCTTATTCTTCCATATCCTAGATAAGGAGAATATACGTAGGGGAAAATACCCGCCTTGCCTGCCAGCGCTGGGTCACTATTAATAAGCGGGTTGAAATTAAAGGGAGCGTCTGGCAGGGGTTGGTTGATGTTCCAAGCACCCCAAACGTGTCGCGCGATGTCACCAGTCCCGGCGATGGAAGCGAACCAATTCGTACCAAATTGGTGCTCCAGGCTCAGGCTGTAACTCTGGATTTGCACCGGTTGAACATCAAACCCGCTGTTGTACGGGAATGTCAGCGCGCCTGGAGGAGGACTGGCCGCGCCAATGGGGTTAGGAAAGCTGGCGTTGATCAGGTTGATCGACGGAACCTGGGGCGGGTTGGTGGCGCACGTATAACTGCAATCGGCGCCCGCAGGAATCGTCTCGTACGTAATGCCGTAACCGCCTCGCAAGGCCGTTTTGCCATTTCCAAATACGTTGTACGCAAAGCCGAGCGTTGGCCCCAGGAACCAGTTGTGCGCATTGGTAAAATTCAAAGGCACACCGTTGACTCCGTTTGTCACGATGCCGTTCACTGGATTGTAATTGGCGGTCGGCGTAATCGTGCCGACGGGATTTACAATCGGGGCTTGCGCGGGATTATACAGAACGGGATTAAATGCACTGTCTTCCCCTGGCGTTGCATGCGGCTGTGGCTCATACAGAATTCGCAGACCGGCTGTCAGAGTGAGCCGCCGTGTCGCGTTCCAGCGATCCTGAACCCAAGGCGAAGAAATCACGTCATGGACGTAAACTCTCCGCTGTGTAGCCTGCTGAAAGAAGGTAGTAGAGTCACCCAGCAGGTAGTCTGCAATCGGGTTTCCCGTGAATAAGCCACTGAAATACCACTGCCCGATGGGCGTTCCAATTTCCTGGCGCTTCGTGCCATAGTCGAGATCGTAGCCAGCCTGAATATAGTGTTTGCCGCGCAACCAGCTCCAATTATCCGATAGCGTGTCGTCCAGTGAGCCAGAACGAATACGGGGCAAACTTGCCGAAAGACCAAACGGCGCCCAGCCTTCTGCAAAAGTGATCTGGGGCAGCATGTAGGAACGGAATCCACCCTTAAAAGGAAGATTCGAGCTGAATCCCGGAATCTGGTTAAGATCGCAAATGCCGGCGCATTGGAGAGTCGGAAGAGCTTGCTGTGTCGCTAGACTGAACGTATTTACCATCGATGGAGAAAGAGTTGCAGTCAGTTGGATTTGGGCCAACTGATTGTTGCTAAAGATGGGTAGCGTACTGGTTGTGAACGGCGAGCCGAGAAAGGTGTCGTTCGGGTTGCCGTTGATCTGTTGCTCTTTGAAATATTCGGCCATCAACCGCAACCTGGAACTGAAGGTGTGATCCATTTTGTATTCGTAATCCCAGGTCTTGTTCACTTGGGGATTCAGATTAATGAAGTTCAAGAATCCGGTGCCGTTGTTCGGGAGTTGTGCCACGGTGTTCATCATGAGGAGCGATTGCGGATTAAGCATGTTCTGCGGGATCTGGTAAACCCCCGGGGAAGTCTGCGGGAATAGCTGCCCGGTTTGAGGGTTGGTGATGGGCGTGTTGAAGGTCCCGTTGCGCATGGCCGCTGTCGGCGTCGCGCCCAAGACGGCCGAGGCGATGTTTTGCAGCGACTCTTGGTAGCTTACAAAAAAGAAGGTCTTGGGGCTTTTCGGACGGTGGCCGGGGAAGAACAGCGGACCGCCCAGGGTGCCACCAAAGATGTTCTGGTGTAACCCAAGTGGAGTGGGCGCAAAGAAGTTGCGGGCGTCAAGCGCGGTGTTGCGGAAGTACTCGAAGGCCGTCCCGTGGAACGTATCCGTGCCGCTTTTGGTTTGAAGGAGGACAACACTCGCACCTTTCAGGCTGTACTGAACACCATAGTTATTCTGCAGCACCCGCACTTCCTGGATTGTGTCCGGGTTTGGCGTGATACCAGTATAGGTCTGGCTGCCGGTGTTCATGTTCGTGACGCCATCGAGGTAGTAGATGCCGCCGTCCGCGCCCATTCCGTTAATGGACATAATATTGTTGGTGAGAAAACCACCCTGGTCGAGCGCCGTGTCCGGCGTGATGTTTGTCACCCCCGGCATCAGCGCAGCAAGGCTCTGATAGTTTCTTCCGTTCAGCGGAAGCGTGTAAGCCTGCTCACCTGAAACCTCATTGGAGATTTCTGGCGTGCTCGTTTGCACTTGCACCGCGGTCGCAGTAACCGTGACCTTTGAGACGACGTTTCCCACCTGAAGGCGAGGGCTGACCGTGGTTACCGTTCCTGGATGCAATTGGATGCCTTCCTCCAAATAAGTCTTGAAGCCTTGTTTAGCGGTGCTGACCGTGTAAATTCCAACTGGCAGCCCCGGCACAACGAATGTGCCATCCGCATTGCTCTTGCTTGTCCTCTGCACATCCGTGGATTCGTTAGTGATGGTGATCGACGCGCCGGGCACCACTGCCCCTGTTGTGTCGGTCACCGTGCCAGTGATTGTCCCGGTTGACGTTATCTGGGCCCGGCAAACAGAAGCCGCGAGCGCATAGAGACAAACTAAACTGATTCCCATGAGAATCCTTAAACGGCTCGACATCGTCGTCATATTTCCTCCTTTTCTCAAAAAATGGTTATGCTGCACGCCTGTGGCGTGTGTTTTTAGCCCCTCCGCGCTTCAGCCTTTCAGGAAATTTTCGCTGATGTCCAGGGCTTTCCACAGTTTGCTGTCGTCAAGAGGCTCATGGGCGTCCTTGATTACGGCAAGGTTGAAGTCCGTCTCGAGTTCGGTCGGGAGGAAGCGCATGAGCACTTCCGCACCGGCCGGAAGGGGGTGGGCGCCCAGGGGCTTACCTGTTTCCGCATCGTACCATTCGTGGATATCCGGGTCGGCGGCCGCCACTTCGTATGTCTTCATGGCGAGAGTTTGGGCTTCCTTTGTGAACCCATAGCGCTGAAGGCCATGCGTCACCAAGTAATTCCCGTGCGGCCAAAGGCCACCGCTCCAATTCGAGTGTCCCGCGGGAAGCGCATAGTAGATGTCGATCTGCGGACAGGGAACGTGGTGTTGGGTGTAATTCCGCTCGGTGCGGGCATAACTCGAGAGCGGATACGAGCTCCAGAATTCCTTGCCATTCATAATGTGCTCGTCGACCAAGCGTCGGGCCTGCTGCTCGTTAGGTATTCCCACCCAAAGCGGGTAAAGCCCGTTGACGGATTTGACGCGGATCGGCAATCCGGTTCGATTGTCCCGGTCGTAAAAGAAACCGTCTCGCTCATCCCAAAGCAGTGTCTGGACCAGATCATGCTTCAGCTTCGCCTGGACGGCAAAGTAGGCGGCGTCATCCCGAAAACCTTTTGCGGTGGCTAGCTTTTCAGCGGCTAGGAACTCTAAGTAAAGGAAGCTGTTCAGGTCAGCGCCTTCACAATAGAACGAGCGCCAAACCCCGGCACGATCAAACTGAGTGTCGCCCATCGAGTGTGGCGCGCTGGCCCACTCGCACAAGCCAATCGAGTCTCGGTCCCAGTCAGCCGTCCACTGTTGCAGGTACTTTTTAAGCCTGAAATACATACCATCGTCTAGCCAAGTTACGTCACCTCCGCTGGCGCGACTTAAGAACAGAGCGATCTGGAAGAGAAATGGCTGCGCGTGCTCTTCCCTTTCATAGATTGCCCAGGGATTCTGAGAAAGCGTCTGCGCGCCGCTCGACGTAAATGTAGGCACCTGCCCTAGCAAAGCCGGCGCTGCGTGGGGCCCGTTCCAATGCCTGGGGATGAATCCATTGTCCTGCTGCAGTGATAAGAATATTTTCAGAGCTGTTTTCCCAAGTGTTACATCGCGCAGATGGAAGAGGGCGACACAATCGAAAAAGGCTTCAACGGTGAATAGATTTTCTCCGTAGCCGCTAAAGTACTCTCCAAAACTCGGGTCCTTGTGGAGTCCTCGCTCCTGCATCACGCGGATCACTTTTGCGACAACTTCCTCAGCGCGCAGTGCCGGGCGGCCAACTGATCGCCCGTTTACGGATTTCGAATGGGGCACGCTTTCGGGAGTGGTCGTCATCGACTCGCTGGCTGGGGCATGGATAACCCCTCCGTCTGCCGGTACCGTCACGCGAGCACTAGCTTTCAAGAGGCCGGAGGTAGCAATTCCGGTGCCAGCACTGACTGATGCCCGTAAGAAACTTCGCCTTGTAGAACTCAAGTGCGCGCCCTCCCGCATTCAACTAGCCGACTCTGTTCGGGAGCAGGCGGCGCGGAGGCCTTTACCCATAGTGGTGCGCGTCAGGTCATTTGCGAAATAGCCGAAGGACATCCCCATTGGGCGATATGCCTGCAGCCCCCTGGCGATAATGTGTATGACGTTAGTTTGTAATGCTAAATTATCTTTCATGTCGTGTCTTGATATCATTCCAACGACTCTGTGTCAAGGCGTTTTTTGCTGGAAAAATCGCTTAATGCCGCCTGTTGATCCGCCTATTGTACTCCTTTGCTAAGTCTCGTCCTGGCGCTCGTACTAACACGAGAGTTTCCGCGTTCCGGTACATGCGGCGCAAGCAAAAGGAAGTTACAGGAAAGCGTTTGCTCCGAGAGCAGAATTTGACGACCCTTCGTACTGACGTGTTTGCCGTCCGGATATTACCCAAGAGACAACTGAACCGGCTGTGCTTTGGTGGGCGTGATTTTTTTGTGGTTTCAGGGGGCGCTTATGGTTTGGAATCGCTCGTAGGCGCGCTGAACGCGGGTTGGGCCGTGCTCTTGCTGGTCGTGACGCCGATCCTGCGGGCCCTGCCCATTGCGCTGATGGTTGCAGAGCTTTCAAGCGCCCTGCCGCAGGAGGGCGGTTATTACGTCTGGGTGCGCGATAGGGCTGGGCGATTTCTGGGGATTCCAGGAAGGCTGGTGGACGCTCTGTTACACGGCGGTGGACATGGCCACCTATCCAGTGCTCTTTGTGTATTACCTTGGCTATTTTTTCCTTCGGTCTCGCTTTCGAGCGTAGCGGGGTGGAGTGCGGTGGCGGCGCTGATTGCGATCGGCATGTCCACGGTGCTTTGGAACTATTGCGGCTGCGACAACGTTTCGACTTTCGCGGAAGAGGTACGCGAGGCGCCGCGCGCTTACCCGCCAGCCCTTGCCGCGGCGATGCTGCTGATTATCGCCGCTTACGTTCCCGTGCTGGCGGGTGTCACGCACAGCACGAGCCCTCGGTTATGGAATGAAGCTGCCGGATGGCCCTCGATCGCCCGCGCGCTGGGCGGCGCGGGGTTTGGAATCACCGTGGCAGCTATGGCTCTTGTCTCCACATGGTCGTTGTACAACAGCCAGTTGCTTTATGCCACGCGCCTTCCTTACGCGATGGCTCGCGACGGCTGGCTGCCGACACCGCTTGCACGCCTCTCTCCGCGCACGGGAACGCCACTAATCGCTCTTGCCGCCGTGTGCCTGGCTTCCAGCTTTTTCGCAGCTTTTCCCTTCACCGAACTCGTTGTCATTGACATCCTGATGTATTCGGCCGCGCTTCTTCTCGAATTTGTCGCGCTCATCGCGCTGCGCGCGCGCCGCCCGGAGCTTAAAAGGCCTTTCAAGGTGCCAGGCGGACGTTTGCGCCTGGCGGCGGTCACGCTCTGTCCTATGGCCTTGGCCGCAGTTGTTCTGGTTTCGTGCTTCGAGGGCGGGCGGACCGATTCGCGACAAGTGGGTTTGGCGGCTTTTTTTGTTGCTGCCGGTGCAATGGTTTATCTTGTGCGCAGGCGCGTTTGCTCGGGCGAGAAGGTCGAAAACATATGAATACTAATTTCCCAGCATAGGTCGAGCTTCGATTCGGGGCGGGGCATACATCCCGTCAGAACTCCGCCCTGCAAGTGTAATAACTAAATGACAGGTACGTACAGTTCTCCGCGAGAGGACCCTTCTCAAGGAGGAAGAAAGCCGGTCGTCGAATTTCCTCAAAGACCGTAAACGACAAGCATCAAGCCGCAGCTTTGGGTGGCGCTGAGCAGTTCCTTCACCACGTCTCCCGACTCCGATTGAGACAACTTCGCGTTCTGTCAGCGGAAACTCGCAGGAACGGAATCTAAGGATAGCCCATAGTCGTTCCACGGTCGTGGCTAGCGAGCGTTTGGGGCATTGGGTCGTGAATTTCCGGGACTTATATACTTGACAAGCCCAAATATTTTTGAGATAATTAGGTTGTGGAGAGACAAACCATGAACCTAGTTGATCTTACTAAGCAATTTAGCGACGACGACAAAGCCCGAGAATTCCTGGAAAAGAAGCGATGGCCGGGTGGCCCGATCTGCCCTCACTGTGGGCTTGAGGGCGAAGCTTACAAGCTGAATCCGACTGAAAACGGCAAGACGCACGTCCGCAAGGGCGTGTGGAAATGCGCCGGATGCCGCAAGGAATTCACCGTAACCGTCGGCACGATCTTTGAAGACAGCAAAATCCCCTTGCACAAATGGCTGATAGCCTTCCATCTGCTTTGCTCTTCCAAAAAGGGAATGAGCGCCCACCAGCTTCATCGAATGCTCGGCATCACGTACAAGTCCGCTTGGTTCATGGCGCATCGAATTCGGTATGCGATGGCTCAGGAGCCGTTATCATCAAAACTCCCAGGCATTCTTGAAATCGACGAGACCTATATCGGGGGAAAACTACGGACAGGGCCGCACGCCACTAAACCAAGCGAGCGCCCGCAAGATCGAAAAGCGGGAATCGACAACAAAGCTCCAGTGGTTTCCGTCCTGCAACGTGGTGGCCGTGTCCAGTCCACGCACGTGGAAAAGGTCACGGCGAAAAACTTGAAGCCCGTCATCGAGCAAATGGTTGCAGAAAATGCAATCATGATGACGGATGACTCTTCGGTACTGGAAAGTGCAAGCGGTACGCGACAGCATTATCGGGTGAACCATTCCGCCGAAGAGTACGTCCGGCACGAAAACGGGCTTTGCATTACGACGAATGGCGTTGAAGGATATTTCTCCATTCTCAAGCGCGGCGTGAATGGTGTTTACCACCATTGGAGCAAAAAATATCTCCACCGCTATCTTTCCGAATTCGACTTCCGGTATAATGCGCGGAAGATCAGCGATGGCGAGAGGGCGGAACTTGCCATCAAGGGGGTGAATGGAAAACGACTCATGCTGCGGGACTCAAGCGCAGCAAGCCCTAAGAACAACTAAAGCTCGCCTCCCAGCGAGCTCGTTGTTTAAGTTCGATTTCTGCGGTGATTCCGTCTGCTGCCGCGGACGGTATGCCAGTGTGCCTGACTGAAGTGTACCACGGAGAGGCCACTAATGGGTAAAATTATATATTTCCGCCTCGGAGAAAGCGACAGGATCACCTTCGAAAGGCTCGTCCGGTCCCTTCGTAATATCCTTGGGATTTTAGAAGATATCGATGCCGCAATATCGCAGCGTAAATATGGTAGCGTCCGCTGGGAGGTTGCGGTGCTGCGAAAAGAAAGCCCCCCACTTCTGGGCATCGAGGGCCATCCTATTTCGACCCGGGTAAATGACAACACGCCCAGAATCCAGTCCGAAGTGCTCAAGGGCCTTAGTGCTCTGTCCAGATCCACGGAGCGAAACCCCTATTACTCCGACTCTGTTCTTTGGCGGGTAAAATCCCTTGCTGGACAAGCTAGGTATTTGGGTCGAGTCACCGTTTACACGGACGCAGGCGAGGCACGCCAAGAAGCGCAGATAGACGAATCCGTTTTCAGGAACATCGAGCAGATTATTGGTCCACGATATGTGAGCATCGGCTCGGTCACCGGAAACCTAGATGCGATAACCGTGCACAGAGGAAATGAGTTCCGCATATGGGACGAGAACACGGGAAAGCCAGTCGTATGTAAATTCGAGGTCGAAACGGAAGAAACGATCAAGCGATTGCTCAGACAGAAGGTGATCGTGCACGGAGAGGTTCACTCGAACCAGCGGGGTGAGCCGATTTGGATCGCGGTTCAGGAAATCAGCGCCACGACTCCCACGCGAGATCTGCCCACTATCGAAGAAATGTCTGGACTCGTTGAAGACATGACGGGAGGCAAGACTTTAGCGGAGTATCTAGAGGACATCCGGAATGAGTGATCCGCCGAGGAAAGTGTACTGGGATAGCGGTTTATTCATATGCTTCCTTAACCGGAGCGAACTAGAAAGACGAAAGATATGCGAAGATATTCTGCGTTGCGCGCGAGATGGTAAGATTAGGATATACACTTCTACTTGGACGATTGTCGAGGTTGTGAGGCCCAGCCCGAAGAGCCTACCGACATCGCAGGTTCTAACACCGGAGCAAATCGGAAAAATACGTCAGATGTTCGAATGGGATTGGATAGTTAAAATTCAGGTTGACCAACGCGTGGCGTTCAAGGCTGTAGAGTTAGCTCGCGACCACGGGCTGAGACCTGCCGATGCCGTCCACGCAGCGTCGGCAATACTGAACAAGCTGGATGCCATTCAAAAGTGGGACAGGGACTTCGGGAAGATCTCGCATCTTATACAAGTTGAGGAACCACAATTCATTTCAAAGCAGCCGAGCTTAATAGAAGACTCTAAGCTGCGGCTTGGTCCTCACCCGGACGACTTCACAAAACCATGAATAAACGCCAAAAACCAATTTCCTTTTATCCCCTCAAATTCGACGAAGTGATCTCGGATGTGCTGAAGGTCAAGCCCGAGCGGAAGCATATCAAACCGAAGATCAAGGCCGCCAGGGGCAAGAGGCTTTCAACAGAAGAAAGATGATTCATGACAGGTGGGCCCTCCGGTAACCGCAGTCTAGGCGGAAACGCAAAGAAATCGAATGCTCCAGGATGAGGGCGTCGCGCTCGACACCGGGTCAGAGAGGTCCGATACCAGATGAGTCGACTAGCCGTCTCACTCCAAGACCTAGCCCAGCTAGCAACCCGACGCCGAGCAGTGATAGCGAGCTAGGCTCGGGGACGGGGCTAATGACCCCAGAGGATACAACGCTGAGGTCGTTCGGGTCGGCCCCGGCAAAACCGGCAATTGATGGTGCCCCGCTTACTGGTAGGAACGGGTAGACATTTCCGCCTGTGAAGTCCAGGGGCACGACCAACTGTAGGAAAGAAGGAGGAAAGGTGAGACCCCCGGTAAAGGAGAGCAGATCGCACCCGGCACCGGGAGGCCCCCCGACGCAAGTCGTCCCCGTATCCACAGAGAAGTAGGCAGAGCCTAAAGGGCTAGTCGAGCTCGAGAGAGTAGCTAGGGTTACGCCGGATGAACTGATCAGGTTAATGTCGAAAGTGGAAATGTCCTGCGTGCAGCAGATGGGTCCCGTGATCGCGATGGGCAGGGGCGCGGAAAACGTACCACTGTAATGTGCACCGTTGAGCGGTCCGGTGTATGTAGTACTGGTTCCGAATGTCCCTGTGACACTGTAAACGACATCGGCTGTTGCGGCCCTCGAAGCTATTAGCACCATGCCAGCCGCAACACATAACAACGCAAGGTGCTTGAAAGGCGTACCGGCACATTTCCTCATTTCATCCCCCAACGCAGGAGCTTTCTGCCCCAAAGCAATGCTACTAGACTTACCTATACCTGTCAAGCGAACCCATGCATGGACTTGTCAAGTATATAATTCCCGAATTTCCTCTTGACAGAACGCAGACGACATATTATTTATCTGCGTGTGCGTTTGCTGTTACGGTAGCGCTCCCGGCGCCAGTCGGTGCGCACCGCGGCCGCCCACAGCCAATTTTCCCCGGAAATCTTAGCTCATGAGGCAGCGCAAGGAGGCTAGAAGTGACTAGAGTCCAAGGCAAGGTCAAATGGTTCAACAACACAAAAGGTTACGGATTTATCGGCCAGAACGGGGGGCCCGATGTGTTTGTACACTACTCGGCCATCCAAATGGAGGGGTACAAGACACTGCAAGAAGGAGATGCAGTGGAATTTGAAGTCGTAGAGGGTCAGAAGGGACCCCAGGCCGATAAGGTGACGAAGGCTTCGTAAGCAAGGGCGTCAATCCCGTCTGAAAATCCCATCAGGAAGGGCTTCGTGATCTGCCGCGAAAGGAGAGGGCTAACATGCCTTCAGGGATCTTTCGCGGCGAGACCTGCTACGTTCTCTCCACGTGCCGCACCTTCGGGCGGCGCCAGCGTACTACAACGTGCCCGGCGGTGCTCTCCTTGAAATACGAGCTGCAAGGCTGCGTTCCGATGGGTGGTCCCGTTCGTCTCCACTACGTACAGGCTTGCGTGTAACCGTCATCCCGTCCGCCTGCGCCCATTTGGGCTCATTTGGAACTGCCTGCACCAGCTTTCCCCGCCATTGTCTATCATCCTGGGAACTTATCGGTTAGGATAAACGCTGTATGAGCTTGCGATGCCAAGCCATCTCTCTACGACCGTGCAGGTGACAATGGATCGTCTAATTGTCCATAACCAAAAAATCGTTCCGCGTGAAGAAGCGCGGCTTTCGCCCGGGCAAGCAGGTCTCTTGCTGGGCTGGGGCATTTTCACGACGCTTCGTCTTTATCAGGGTGCGCCATTTGAGTTTGAGCGTCATTGGGACCGGATGGAGCGCGACCGCCGGCGGCTGAATGTTTCCGCCAGTGTTGAAGCGAGTAATGTGCGTCGCTTGGTCCTGGAGTTGGCTCGTGCAAACCGGCGGCATGAAGGCATGGCTCGGGTCATCCTCGTTCGCAATACCGGGGGGCTGTGGGTCGGCGCGCCGGACCATCCCCCAACCGATCTTTTGATTTTTACCAGCGAATTGCCCTCCTGGCCTCCCTCTTATCGCCTGAAGGTCCAGCCCGGAGCGATTTTTGCACGCGGCCCGTTTGCAGGTGCGAAGATGCTTTCCTGGGCCGCAAACTCAACCTTCATGGAAAGCGCGCACGCCGAAGGCTACGACGACGCTCTGCTACTCAATGAACGCGACGAAGTGGCCGAGTGTACCTCCGCAAACATCTTTGTAGTCTCTTCCGGGCAGATCTTGACACCTCCTCTCTCCTCGGGCTGCCTGCCCGGCGTGACGCGCGAGGTTCTGCTCGAAATTGCGCCGGCAGCCGGGTTCCCGGTCGTTGAGCGCCCGCTCGTTCTCGAATCACTGGATGAAGCTGAAGAAGTGTTCCTCAGCTCGACGACGCGCGAGGTCGGAGGTGTAAGGGAGATCGGCGGCCGCCGGCAGTTCAAAGCGCCAGGAAGGATAACGTCGGCGCTTGAAGAGACGTTTCGGGATTACGTGCGGCGCACTTGCCAAGACGCGGCGGGGAGCCGCGCGTGAAAAAACGCTAGTGCAGGACGTCGGAAGCCGCTTTGCCTAGTTTCTGCAGCATCGTTTGGAACGCGGCGGCTTGCTGGCCTAAAAGGAGATGGCGGCAAGCCGCCTCACCCTATCCAAACAAACGGCAAGCACACTCCATTAACTGTGGAGTATGGTGGGCGAGACAAAGAATAGCAATTCTTGGTTCTGGTCGTTGACTTGGCTCGACTTGAACAGATTGCCGATGATGGGGATGCTTCCAAGCAAAGGTACATAAGTAGCTGAGCGCGAGCGAGTCGTGACGGTGATGCCGCCGAAGACGACAGTCCCCCCATTCGGCACGAGCACTTGAGTGGTGGCCTGCTGCGTGTTGATGGAAGGCCCAGCGACGGTGCTGAGCGTGCCGACCGAAGCGTTGTTGACGTAAATATTCAGGAACACTTTGTTGTCAACAGTCACTTGAGGCGTGACGCTGAGTTGCAGCGTGGCATTAACGTACTGTACGGCGATCGTGTTGTTGATATTCGTCTGAATGGGAATCTGGACGCCCTGCTGCACTTCTCCCAGCACATTGTTTTGCGTCACAATCGTTGGCCGAGAAATCGTACGTGCCTGGTCGTGCTCCTCGGCAGCGCTGATCGCAGCGTTGATGATGTACCGGGCGCCGGCGTTTGTGATGGCAAACGCCCCAAAGCCCGTGGCAGTCGAGGGAAGCGCGTAAGTCACTGTCCCCAGAGCAATCCCGTTGGTGACGGTCTGCGTATTTATGGCATTGCTTCCTACGATGGGCGGCGCAACGTTATTGAAGGTTCCCATGGAACCATTGCCTACGCCGATCCCTCCTTGGGTGCTCCCAGACGGATTGCGAAGCGCCCCGCTCAAAGCGGACGACAGCGTACGCGAGAAGTTAGCATTGGCCAGGATCACGCGCACCTGAATCGATACCTGCTTCGATCTCGTATCGAGATTATCGATGAACTTCTCGATTATGGGAATTTGCGACAGGTGGTCCGTGACGATGACCGCGTTATCGCGCGGATCCGCCTCCGCCTTACCGTCAGCGCTCAGCACGGAACCCTTGAACGCATTGAGGATGGTGACAACTCCTGGGATGATCTGGGGCGTTCCGCCTTGCTGGCCGCCGGTCGCCATCGTCGGCAATTGATCCGCCGCACGCGCGTATTGGAGCGGCCGAACGATAGTCACGAGTGGTTCGGCAGATAGCTTGTCCTTCCTTCTTTCTGCCTGTTCCTGGGCTTCGGCTGTCAATGTCTGCTGTTTGGCAATCCGGACAACGTTGTCTTCAAGAGTTTCCCCAAGACCGTTATTTTTCAGGACCAACTCGAGTGCTTCGTCCCACGGCACGTCATTCATTACCATGGTGATCTTTCCCTGCACGTCGGGATCGACCACCAGGTTCAAGCCGCTTATGCGGTGAATGAGGCGGAAGAAATCCTGAATGTCCACCTCGCGCAGGTCAAGCGAAATCCGTTTTCCGGTATAACGGCTCGGCCCGGTCTTGACGAAAGGCGTCGCCAAGATTTCGTTCGGAAGGCCGCTTGGCGGAGTCTCAACTCCTGGCAGGGACTGGATGGCCGGTTGAGTCGCTGATAATGCCGGCGGATCGTAGCTGGCGGGCATCACCGCCGCTGTTTCGCCAAGTCGCCGGACCGCCATCTTGCGGGCAGGGTCAAAAACAGCCGCAGACGGCGCGGGTTGCTGCTCCCTCGTGGGGATAACCTTTGGTCTGTGAGTCGTGAGCTCCGAAAGATCAAGTTTGACCGGGCGAGTCAGGTTCACAACCGCCGGCGGGGATGGCAAGTGCGAGTAAGAGCGAAAGCGCTGCTCCGGCCGGGGTGGAACGATACGCAGCAAGGATTTCCGGGCAACCGCAGGCGCAGGCCGCGGAGAATCATTCTTATCGTCAAACTCAATTTGCAATCCATCCGGCAAGGACGTAATCCTGAACGGGGAATTGTTGGACAAATCCGCTACCACGCGCGCCACCGGCGACGGATCAGCACGAAACTGGGCGATCCTCACGTCCTTTACGGCACCTGCTTCCGACGGCACAACCTTCTGAAAGCGCCGCACCGAAGTCTGCTCAAGGTCAATCACCAGCCGGGGCGGACTTGACAACCGGAATGGCACGAAACGCACATTCTTTGTTGTGGCGATCCTGACGACCGTCTGTCCCTTGTCACCCGCTTGGATAGCAGCGTACATGAAGGCGGCGGACGCGCTGCCAGATGATGTGCCGGGTGTCATAGGAGGTTGCGCCGGCGTGCGCGATGGCGAGGCACTCCGAAGAGGGGCAGCGACGTCAGACGCCTGGACGGGTAGCACTGGCCAATCTGCCCCAAAGAACCAGCACGCTCCCAACAGGCACGCCACCGTAACGATCGCTTTCCGTTTTCGTTTCATGACCCTTTCCTCGGATTCAGGTGTTTCACGACTTGCCGGAAGCTTACGCCGCCGTGAGCGTCTGAAATTCGCTGGCGAAAATAGATTGCGCTGGTCGTGATTTGCTCGACAGTGCCGTCGTGGACGGCCTCTCCGGGCTGCAAGAAGTAGGCGCGGTCAGCACCATCGGTGGTTACGATCCCGATCATGTCGTCGTCCGCGCCGTCGACCACGATCCCTCGAAGCTGTATTTGATCAACCAGGAGACCGGCAGGTCCCGGCGGGAGATTGAGACTCAGACCTGCATTCCTTGCCGGTTTTAGACCGCCTTTGCCCGGAGGCGGCGGGGGCGGGGGAAGCCTGAACGGATCTCTGTTCCCGTAATCGTTCAACCGGGCAACACCTGGGTTCCATTGCACCGGCGCCGGCGCTTCAGTCGCCCCGCTCGGCTCGCTCGGAGCGGGCGATCCCTTGACTTCCGTTTTCGCCGTGGCCCTCACCGATAGCGGTGAAAACAAGAGTACCGCCAACACGAGCGCCACCAAAGACCCGATACTTGGCGCCGCGCGGAAATCCAACCGCAACTTGGCCGCTGCGCCGCGACTTTGCACCCGGCGTCTCTCTCTCTTAAGCCGCAACAATGGTGTGGTGCTCATTTTAATGTCCCATCTCTTAGCGCCTAGGAGCGCCAGGAGGCTTCTTAACAGGAGGGGGAGGAGGGCTGTTGTAAAACGTCGTGAGGGTGCAGTTCGCG
This sequence comes from Acidobacteriota bacterium, assembly GCA_021817045.1. Classification (GTDB taxonomy): domain Bacteria; phylum Acidobacteriota; class Terriglobia; order UBA7540; family UBA7540; genus RH2-MAG17b. The sequence goes on along the minus strand of JAKAWG010000001.1, from coordinate 12,570 downwards.
CCCACCGTCTCCTGTGGCCCGATCTTATACACTCCCTTCCCACCGGTGCCGACCGGCGGGCCCAGCGTAAGATCGGAAACATTGACAATCCTTGCGCTGCTTTCAAGCCGGTTGAAAAAATCCAAGATGGCGAAGTATGTGCCGTCCAAGTGCAGCCCAAAGGGCATTTCGGTATCGTAGGCTTGGCGCAGGGGAGGCTGCTCAATGAATGAGCGCACGTGTACAGATGACAATGCGGCCGTTCCATAAACCATTTTGACGAATTGGTCCTCGGCAGGGGTGTCAGGCACGATCTGCTCGAGCGTGCTTAATTGCTTGTTCGCCTCCGCGATCCGCTTCACCAGATCGGCTCGCTGCGATTCGAGCGCCCGCCCGCGCAAATTTTGCGCATGTAACGTAGCCCATTGCGTCTTCAGAGCGTTGGCTTTTTCTCCCAACGGCATCAACATTTCGTAATAAACGACAGCCGCCAGCACTAAAGGCAGGAGCGCCAGAACAATACCCTGCTGTTGCGGGGTGAGATCGCTGAATTGTTTACCTGCCATGGAAGGTTCTCCTCAGCGTCACCGGCCTGTTCGTCGCCCCTCGGAGCCGGTGGGGGCCGCTAGAAGGGGCGGCGCCTCCACAGGAGGTGAATAGAGGCAATCCAGGTCGAACCTGAAATTGATTCGGCTTCCAATGTCATTCTCAAAGACCTGCCGCAGTTGCACGTCGGTGAAAGCCGGCAGACCCTGAAGTTCGCCGACAAAGTCCGCAATACCGTTCACGTAGTCGGCTTCTCCGTGGATGGCTAAACGCGCCTTCGAATTATCCACGGAAAGCAGATAGAGGCCATTAATCTTGTCCACTGCCGCGCCGAGTTGTCCTAGGAGCTGCTGCGGCCCGGTTCGGTTCCGCTCCAGGGTTTGAATCAACTGGATGTGCTGGTTAATCGCGGCGAGTTGGCGCTGGTACGTCTCGTTCTGGGCCTGAACGGCCGCCAAGCGCACGGCTTCTTGTCGCTCGACGGCAATCTTAGCGGTGTAATTGGAGATGTGCCGGTTGATGTTCCAATAAATCAACCCCATCACCGCCCCGCAAAGGACAAAACTGGCCAGAGGGTAAATCTCTTTTTTTTGCGCGAGCGCCAGCGGCTCCTGGGCTTTTGGTTCCGCTTCCCGCTTGGCCGGCTGGATCAGATTAATGCGGATCATGCCGTGTCAAAACTCCTCAGCGCCAAACCCACCGCCACCGTCATCCGAGGGGCGTGCTCGGCGACGAATTCAGGATCAAATTTCTCCGGGCTGAAGTGCATCTTGCGAAAGGGATTCAGGATCTCAACCGGCACGTTGAACTCCGCCTTAAGCAAGTCCGTCAGGCCTTGAACTCGTGCCGTTCCTCCCGCCAAATAAATCGCGTTAATAGGATCCGTCGAGGTGGTGTGGCGGAAAAAGTCAAACGTCTTTTGAATCTCAAGCAAGAGGAGCTCGGAGACGGACCGCAAATAGGGCAACGCCGCATCAGGAGCGACGCCGGGCAGGGTGTGACCCATCTTCAGCTTTTCCGCGTCTTCGAAGCTGAGATCCAGCTCTTTTTGCAGGATATCGGTATACTGGTTGCCTCCCACCGAAACGTCACGGGTAAACATTGGCATGCCGGCGCGCGTGATGTTGATGTTCATGATGCTGGCACCGATGTTCAGCAGCGCGATAATCTGGTCAGCGGGCGGCTCGTAGCTGTTCTCGAAAGCGTTCTGCATGGCGAAGGCATCAATATCCATGACGAGAGGGGTCTTGTTGGCTTGGGCGAGCACGTCGGTATGACTCTGAATCTTTTCGTTTTTCACCGCTAGCAGAAACACGTCCAGTTCATCGCCATTCGCCGCCGGTCCAAGCACGTGGTAGCTGAGGTTCACTTCGGATAGGTCGAAGCGGATGTGCTGCAGGGCTTCCTGCTGCACGGCGCGCTCCAACTCCTCCTCCGTCGTCGCTTTGACCGTGATGCGCTTCACGATCACGGAATGGCCAGAAACTGAGGTGGCGACATTTGGGGTTGCGATCTTGTTCTGGTCAAACACTCTCTCGATCGCCGAGGAGACCGAGAGCGTGTCCATAATGGCGCCGTCTACGATGCTGTCCTGGCTCAGTTGATCGACGGCCAGGTTGACGAGCTCATACCGGCCGCCGCTCTGCTTGAGCTGAACGGCCTTTACAGAGCTCGAACCAATATCAAGCCCCACCAGGGCTGGAAAGCTCTTTTTCTTTCGCGACCAGAACATCGTTTCCCTCAGGCTTGTCGGTCCCACTGAAACCTCTATCGGTGCTGGTCCTGCTTTTCCGCCTTCCGGTCAGGTCGACTGTAAGGCAAGCTTCTCGCTCTTATTTCTAACAGGGTTATTACTAATTTGTCAATCCCATATATGGGTTATTCCATATTCATAGAATGCCTGTTGTCTACCTGGCATTGGCTTTTTCGCTGAGAGAAAACAGCGTTTCTCGCCGCCTTACGAATTACTTCTTGCTGCCGTCTACTCTTATCGTCAGTTTGGTTCCCTTGGATGAGTTTTTCCGGGCCCCTGAAAGCCATTCAATCGGGCACAAAAGCCGCTTATACTGGTCTCGCAAGCCGGAGGACGCCCGTTTGCCTCGCAGCCAGATTCGCAGCACCGTTGATCCGTATTCGCAGGAGTTCGAAAAGAACACGCGCCGCATGGTTGACCTTGTGGCGCGGATCAAGACCGAAGAGGACCTGATTCGCCAAGGAGGCGGAGAGCGCGCCGTGGAAGCACAGCACGCGAAGGGGCGGCTCACCGCGCGCGAACGAATCGGTAGACTCATCGACCCGGCGAGCGAGTTCTTTGAGTTGGGCATTTACGCCGCCTACCAGATGTACTCTGAATGGGGCGACGCGCCAGCCGCTGGCGTCATCACCGGTCTCGGCCGGATTCACGGGCGGCTGGTTATGATTATTGCCAACGATGCCACAGTGAAAGCGGGCGCGTTCTTTCCACAAACGGTGAAAAAAGTGATTCGCGTTCAGAACATCGCGCTGGAAAACCATGTTCCCACGGTCTACCTAGTCGATTCCTCCGGTATCTTTCTGCCCTTGCAGGAGGACGTCTTCCCCGACACCGACGATTTTGGCCGCGTCTTCCGGAATAACGCGGTGATGAGCGCGCGTGGCATTCCACAGATCACCGCCATCATGGGCATGTGCGTGGCGGGAGGAGCTTACCTGCCAGTGATGTGCGACCACGTGCTGATGACCGAGGGTAGCGGGCTGTTTCTTGCAGGCCCCGCGCTCGTGCAGGCCGCGATCGGTCAGCGGACGCCTGCCGAAGAATTGGGCGGCGCGGCGGTCCACTCCCGCATCAGCGGAACGGTCGATTTCCGCGAGCCAGACGATGCCGCTTGCATCGAGCGCATCCGAGCGCTGATTGACAAGACCGGCGCCGGACCGCCGCCGACGTTTGATTATCAGACGCCTGAACCGCCAGCATATCCACCCGAAGAGGTTTATGGCGTCTTCTCGGACGATCCCGCCCGGCAATATGACATGCGTGACATCATTGCCCGCATTGTGGACGGCTCAGCTTTCGAGGAATACAAGGCCGAGTATGGCCAGACGGTGCTTTGCGGTTATACGCGGATAGGCGGCTGGGCCGCAGGCATCGTGGCCAATCAGAAGATGAATGCCCAGGCCGTAAGCCCGGGAAGAGGTGAAAAGCGAATCGAGTTCGGTGGCGTCATCTACACGGCCTCAGCCGAAAAGGCCGCCCGGTTTATCATGGACTGTAACCAGAACCGCATCCCGCTGGTTTTTCTGCACGACGTAAACGGCTTCATGGTGGGCAAAGAAGCCGAATGGAGCGGTATCATCCGGGCGGGCGCCAAGATGGTCAACGCCGTCGCCAACAGCGTCGTCCCGAAGATCACCGTGATCTGCGGAGGCAGCTTCGGGGCCGGTCATTATGCGATGTGCGGGAAAGCGTACGATCCGAGGTTCATCTTCGCCTGGCCCACGGCTCGATACGCTGTAATGAGTGGCGAGTCGGCGGCTAGCACCCTGGTTGAGATCCGGCTCCGGCAGCTTGAGCGCGAGGGACGAACACTAGGCGACAACGAGCGAGAAGAGCTCTCGCAATTGATCCGTGCCACGTATGAGCGCCAGGAGGACCCGCGCTACGCTGCCGCGCGCCTGTGGGTGGACGCGATTATCGACCCGGCGGAGACCCGCGAAGCGATCATTTGGGCGCTTGAAGCGGCGGCGCTGAACCCCAGCGTGCCAGAATTCAAGACAGGAGTTTTGCAAACGTAAAAGAGTCACTCGTTACCACTAAGGCATGAGAATACCAGGAAAAGCAGACACGAGCGACCGGTCGTACCTCGTCTCTCGTCGTCTCTCTTCTTTGTGCTTTGCTTCCTTTGTGGTGAAGCCATTTAAGGGTCGAAATTCGAATATCTTGGGCGAGAGTCTCGAGGCGGACGTAACGTGGAGCGAGTCAAACTCATCGAATGTCCCCGCGACGCCTGGCAGGGCCTTCAGAAAATCATTCCTACCCAGGCGAAGGCCGCTTATCTTCGCACGCTCATAGGCGCCGGCTTCACTCACCTGGACGCCGTCAGTTTCGTGGCACCTAAGTATGTACCGCAGATGGCGGACTGCGAGCAAGTGCTGCGAGCGTTGAGCGCGAAAGATACACTTGCGGCACGCGAAGACGAAAACAAGCCTCGCCAGCCAACTCAGGTTGTGGACCTGATCGGCATCGTCGTCAACGAGCAGGGCTTGAAGAGGGCGCTCGCCGCACCCGGAGTCACGACGCTCGGCTACCCCTACTCCGTCTCTGCCAATTTCCGTCGCCAGAACGCTCACATGTCCCAGTCTGAATCGCGCCAGCTCGCCGACAAGATGGAGCGCGCCTCGCGCGAAGCCGGACTGGAACTAGTGGTTTACATTTCTATGGCTTTTGGCAATCCTTTTAGCGAGCCGTGGAGTCCTGAAGTGACAGCGGAAGCTCTTGACTGGCTGAAAGGCATGGGCGTGAAGGCTGTATCCTTAGCGGATACGGCGGGTGTGGCGGGCGCGAAAGAGGTTGGCGAGCTCTACCGTCAGGTTCGAAGCAGCGCGGAGAGCATCGAACTCGGAGTGCACTTGCACAGCCACCCGGCGCAGGCCGCGGAGAAGGTGCTTGCCGCGTTTGAGGCGGGCTGCCGGCGCTTTGACGGGGCCCTTACAGGGCTCGGCGGCTGCCCTTTTGCGGGTGACAACCTGGTGGGAAACATACCCACCGAAACCATCGTCTCCTCGATTGCCAACCGTGGCGTCTCCACCGGCATCGACGCTGAAGCGCTCGGCACGGCCGTCGAGGCAACCATGAAGCTGCGACGCGAGTACTTGAACGCCTGAATCTTCCATATCATGGCTTACGTCACCTTAACGCTCGAAATCCGCGATTCCGTCGCCACACTCACGCTCAACCGCCCTGAGAAGCGCAACGCGCTTTCACCTACGATGATGGAGGAGTTGCAGTCCGCGTTGGACGAAATCGGGTCCGGCGCTGCTCGCGTCGTGATCCTCACCGGCGAGGGAAAGGCCTTTTGTGCAGGCATGGACCTGGCGGCGCTGAAGGCATTGGCGGCTGAGGGCAGCGGCAGTTCCGGCCTGAGCGGCGAGAATGCGCGCGCCGTGGCCGCGCTCTTCCGTCGCCTCTACGAATTTCCAAAGCCGCTGGTCGCTGCAATCAATGGGCATGCCATTGCCGGCGGCTGCGGCATTGCCACGCTCTGCGACTTCAGCCTCGCCGTTCCTGAAGCGAAGCTTGGATTTACAGAAGTCCTTGTCGGTTTCGTTCCGGCCTTCGTCACCGTCTTTCTCGCCCGCCAGATCGGTGAAAGACGAGCCCGCGATCTTCTGTTGACCGGCCGCATTTTGACCGCGGAAGACGCTTGCAAGTTTGGCCTGGTCAACGAAGTGATACCGGCTGAGCGGCTGGGCGATAGGGCGCGAGAGGTTGCCGGGCAGTTGCTCGCCGCCAGCCCCACGAGCATCCTGTACACGAAACGCCTTTTTGCGGATCTTGCGCGCGCTCAGCTTGATCGCGAACTCGAAGTGGCCATTGACGCCAGCACTCGAATTCGTTCGACGCGCGATTTTCGGGAAGGGTTAAGCGCCTTTCTTGAGAAGCGCCGCCCACGATGGACCGGCGGATAATCGCAGACTAAAAGCTGACGTAGGTGGGAACGATTGCGGGCGGGCCGTTATTCCATTCGGCCGGCAAATTTTCGAAAGTGAGATGAAGAGCTCGGGCTGCTCCGCCGCGGAGCGGAGAGGTCTTCATAGTAACGGGGCTGGCGGTTTTGCGCAGGACCACTTCATCGAAGGGGTCCATAAAGCTTAGCCTTAAGTCAAGCTGCCGGACCGTTTTCGGCCCCTTATTGTTCAATTGAGCGTCGAGATAATAAAGCTTGTCACCCATAAAATTGCTGGCGTAACTCATCTTCGCATCTGTAACCGTAATCTGACTCAGATAATTCTTCTCTGCGGCCGTCATCGCGTGGTGGACAGTGACGGGTTGCGCGCTGCGATGTTCGATCCATACGTAAACGACGACGACGACGGCCAGCATCGCCGCCGAAAGCAAGAACCATTTCGCGCTTGTGGAGCCTTCAGCCATTAGGAGGTTCTGGAGATTCGAAGTTTGAGTCGTTCAGCTCACAAGCCGGCGACGGTTAATCCTTCCACCCGAATCGGCGGTGCTGCAATGGAGCCGCGGAATTCGAGCTCGGAGCCAATCTCTGTGATGTGCCGCAGCATCTCCGGCAGAGTCCCTGCGATCGTGATTTCCTCCACCGGGTAAGCCAATTCGCCGTTTTCAATCCACATGCCCGCCGCTCCGCGCGAGTAATCCCCGGTCACGATGTTCACGCCAAAGCCGATCAACTCCGTCACGAGCAAACCCTGTTTGACAGAACGGATCATTTCCGCAAGCAGGTGCTTCCCCGGCGCCAAATAAAAGTTCTTCGGCCCGACCGCCGGCGGTCCCGCAACACCTCGCGAGGCGTTACCGGTTGTCCGGAGATGCAGCTTGCGCGCCGCGTAAGTGTTCAGAAGGTAGTTGCGGAGCAGCCCGTTTTCAATGACTGCCGTGCTCGAAGCTGGAACACCTTCGTCGTCAAAGGGACGCGACCCGAACCCGCTCAGGCGCAGGCCGTCGTCGAGAACAGTCACGTTCTCGCCCGCCACCTGCTCATCGAGCTTGCCCGCCAGAAACGAGGCGCTTCGATAGACCGAGTCGCCCCGCACCGCCTCAAACACGTGGCCGACCAGCGTGCGCGCCGTCTCCGCGTCAAAGATTACCGGCACGCGGCAGGTACCGATCTTGCGAGCGCCGAGTTTGGCAATCGCTCGCGCGGCAGCCTTGCGGCCAATGGCCTCCGGCGGGTCGAGCGTGCCGGCCTGCCGCGCCACTGAATACCAGTAATCCCGCTGCATCCCGCCGCCGTTCACCGCTACGGGCACCACCGACAGGGCACACGTGGAAAAGCGGTAGCTGCCTGAAAAGCCGTGCGAATTGGCGTAGGCCTTCGCGCCGGTGGTCGAGTCAAATGTGGCGCCCTCCGAATTCTGAATGCGCGGATTAAAGCTAAGCGCCGCCTCCTCCGCCCGCCGGGCCAGGTCCAGCCGTTCCGTTGTCGATAGCGCCGCAACATCACCGAAATAAAGCTGTAAGTCCCCGTCGTAGTGGCCAAGCTCGCGCGCCTCCGGAAGGCCGCTTTGTGGATCTTCCGACGTGATTTTGGCCATCACCAGCGTTCGCTCGACCAGCCGGTCAAGCGCGGGCTTCGAAAAATCGCTCGAATAGGAGCTGGCGCTCCGCTGGCCGATAAAGACACGCAAACCCAGGGCCTTCGAGGCCGCTTCCTTAAGACTTTCGATATGTCTCATGCGCACAGTGACGGAAAACTCGTCTGCTTCCGACACGACGGCATCGGCTGCGCTCGCGCCACCGCGGACGGCGCGTTCCACCAGGTCATTGGCGATTTGTTCAAGCTGCTCTTGTGGCATGCCTGTTGAGATCAAGAGAACGACGACGACGCCCTTGGCGCTGTGCCGCCAACCGTAAGCTGACTCACCTTGATCGTCGGGATGCCAACGCCCACCGGCACGCTTTGCCCGTCTTTCCCGCACGTTCCGATGCCGGGATCAAGCCGCAAGTCGTTGCCTACAGCCGTCACGCACGTCAAGACGGTCGGCCCATCGCCGATTAGGGTTGCACCTTTCACTGGCGCTGTGATTTTGCCGTTCTCGATCACGTAGGCTTCGGATGCCGAGAAGACGAACTTGCCGTTCGTGATGTCAACCTGTCCGCCGCCAAAATAGACAGCATAAAGCCCGCGCTTCACGGAGCGGATGATCTCTTGCGGATCTTCTTGGCCGGCCAGCATGTACGTATTCGTCATACGCGGCATGGGAATGTGCTCATAACTCTCGCGTCGCCCGTTCCCGGTGCGCTCTGCGCGAGTAAGGCCGGCGCTGAGCTTATCCTGCATATAGCCGCGCAGAATGCCACTCTCGATGAGCACGGTCTGGCGAGTCGGCGCGCCTTCGTCGTCCACGTTCAGCGAGCCGCGCCGCGCCGGCACCGTGCCGTCGTCCACCACCGTGCACATTTCCGAGGCCACGCGCTGCCCGACGCGCCCGCTAAAGGCTGAAATACCTTTGCGGTTGAAGTCGGCTTCCAGGCCGTGCCCAATTGCCTCGTGTAGCAAGATACCCGGCCAGCCCGGCGCGAGCACCACTTCCATCTCTCCGGCTGGAGCCTCGCGCGCGCCGAGTTGCACGATCGCTTGCCGCGCCGCCTCGCGCGCGTAATGCTCCGGAGAATGGTCGTCCGCGAAGAATTCAAGGCCCACGCGCCCGCCGCCTCCGTATGAGCCGGAATGAAAGCTGCCGTTCTGCCGCGCGATGGCAAACACGCTCAACCGCACGAGCGGCTGAATGTCCGGCACGGCGCGGCCGTCTGAGCCTACGATGAGTACGTGGCGAATTTGGTCGCCATAACTCACGCGCACCTGCTGAATGCGCGGATCGTAGGCGCGCGCGGCCGCATCCGCTCGGCGGACTAGGTTCAGTTTCTCCTCAAGTCCGCGGTCCGTGGGCGCCGACGCCACAGGATAGAAATTGCGAGGCGGTTCAACCGCGCTCAACCCGACAGTTGAAACCCGCGCCGGGCCGCTTGCGATACGCGCTGCAATGCGCGCCGCCTTCAGAATCTTCGCCGGCTCCAGGTCGTCCGTATAGGCGTATCCGGTTTGCTCGCCCGCGAGCACCCTGACGCCACAGCCCATGGAAATACCTTCGCTGGCGCTCTTCACCAGCGACTCATCCATCATCACGGAACTGGTGGTGGTGTGCTCAAAGTACAAGTCGGCATAATCGCCGCCGTCCGAAAGCGCCGCAGCGAGATATTGTTCCAGATTCCCCGGCGCGATGCCGTAAGTATCAGCAAAGAACGTGTCTTTTTGCGCCATGAATCGCGTCCCGGCGGGACCCCGGAAATCCGAGATCGTGAAAAGCTTCGCTCAATTCTTTACGCTAACATAGCCCGGCTAAAGCCGCAATCAGGACGATGCGCTTGGCAATTGACATTAGGAAGGGTTAGCAGTACGTTACGCGGCTGGTTCGCATCGGTAGCTGCACGCCACTCGCGAAAGGGAGCGCTGGACGGTGTATGGAGCGCCGTGACTTACTGAAACAATTTGTGATGGCAGGGCTGGCCTCAGGCCTTTCAGGGTTGCAAAAAGTACGAGGGTGGGCGCATACGAAGGCACAGTCAAGCACTGGCGATCTGTTCCCCCACGAGGTTCCCCCGCTACCGTGGGCGGAGTTTCCCGCCAAAGGGTTTTCTAATCCCGCTTGTGGAGTTATTTACGATCGCAAACACCAGCCACGCCAGGGCATGGCGCTGGGCGCTATCGACACAGGCTACCTAAGTCTTGAAACTAACTCCACGCCGGGCTATTGCACCATATTCAACTCCATTTGTCCCGAAAGGGGCCCGCTGCGATTGCCCTTCTTAGGATTGACCACTGGAAAGCAGGTATGGCTTTTGAGCAGCCCCGTCGGAGCCTCTGGCGAATATATGTTCAACGGTGTCCAGACCCCAGCGGATATCCGCTACTGGGGGCATTATCCTGTAGCAGATTTACAGTATGAAATGCCAGGATCCCCCGTGACGGTCGGAGTGAGGAGCTGGTCCTGTTTTCTTCCCGGTGATTCCGCCACCAGCAACACGCCGGGCGCCGTGTTTGAAGTCCACTTGCACAACAGGTCAAGCCAAGCTCAGGAGGGTCGCATTGCTTTCACGTTTCCCGGCCCGACTCAGGCCGAGGCTCAAATCACGACGGCCAGCCCGCGGAAGGAAATTCATACTCCGTGGTACGGCTGGGTTGCCACCGCGCCCGTTGCCACGACGGCTCTGCACCGAAAGGTCAGAGGAGAGTTCTCTGGATTGGTTGTGACGTCGGAGAAGGTTAAGGAGATCGGTTATGCGATCAGAGTGCCAGGCGACGCAGAAGTACAAACTGGCGGAACCCTGTCAGGGGATAATCGTTACAGTAGCGGCTGGGCATGGTCTCAAACCGCCGACAAACTTCCCCCCGCAGCGGCGGACAGCTTTGGCGGTTCGGTGTCCGTCAGCTATCGTCTGGAAACGAAAGAAGAGAAAACGGTGCCCTTTGTACTTGCTTGGTACGCTCCCATGTGGGTCGGAGAGAGTTTTCACACCTTCATGCACATGTACACGAGGCGATTCAAGGGTGCCTCGGATGTTGCGCGTTTTCTGTCACAAAACCATGAGTCTCTGCTCCGCCGGATTCTAGGCTGGCAAGAAGTTATCTATTCGGAGACCAGCCTTCCCGTGTGGCTCCGAGAATCGTTAGTCAATATTCTCTACTTGTTTCCCGTCAACAGCCTTTGGGCGGTAGCGAGACCTCCCATTGGTCCTTGGTGTCGTCCCGAAGACGGCTTGTTCGGGATGATCGACGGGATTGTGCAGGATCCCGCCGTCGAGCCTCTGCTGGACTCATTCTACGCTGATGTACCCCTGGTCTATTTCTTTCCAGACCTCCTCCTGTCGACGATGCGCGGCTATAAGGCCTATCAGTTCTATAACGGAGCGGCTCCCTGGGTTTTCGGCGGAAATGTGGGAGCAGCAACGGGAGGCCACAGGGCCACCACGGGAACGGAGATGGCCATGCCAACTCCCGGCTGCCAGGCCACGACCACCGGCCCCAGCTACGTGGACATCGTGGACCGCTACTGGCTGCGAACTCAGGATGACTCGGTGCTCCACGAGTTCTATTCATCGATCAAAAGGAACACGATCTACACGATGCACCTTCGCAAAGCAGATGATGGATCGTCCATCATCAGCGTCCCGACCGGCGACGTTGACCCGTACAGGCCGTTCTCCCAACCCGGTTATCACTTAGAGTGGTTTGAGGATGTCTTATGGTTCGGTAATGACCCCATACGTGGGCGGCATTCATTTAGCGAACCTGCGCATGGCAAAAAAAGTAGCCGACCAGACTTTTGCGAAGCAGTGCCAGCATGGCTCCGCGAGGGAAGCCATGCTTTGGAAACCGAGCTGTGGACGGGGAAATACTACTTGGCCTATTGGGAGCCCAGTACGGGAAAGAAGTCAGACAACATCTTCGGCTATCAATTGGACGGTGACTGGATGGCGAAATTTCACGGCTTGCCGGGAGTTTTCCAGGCGAGTCAGGCCAAGATTACTCTCCAGACGATCAAGCAGACCTGCGTCAAGCTGACTCCGTACGGCGCGGCAAGCTTAGCCCGGCCAGATGGCTCGCTTGCAGAGGGTGTAGGATACGGTCCGAATACGTTCTTTGTTCCGGAATTATACATGCTGGCAATGACGTACATTTACGATGCAGGCGAGCGAGATTTCGGCCTGGAGTTGGCGCGTCGTTGCGCGTACGGGGTAACCATTGAAAACGGGTCGGAGTGGAACCAGCCGAATATCGTGCGTGGCGATAACGGCGCCCCCCTGTTTGGCAGCCATTACGCCCACAACATGATGTTGTGGGCGCTGCCCGCTGCCGCAGCAGGAAAAGACGTCGCGACTTTTTGTGAGCGGGGCGGGCTTGTCGATCGCATGATCCAAGCTGCCAAGGGCGGCTTGTAGACCGAAGGCCGCCATTTCCGCGTCACGGTCAGCGCTTGTTCGCCGTCCCGCAGACAAGCTGTTTGTGCTGGAGGGGGGAGTTGAACCCCCACGCTGTTAAACAGCGCCAGATTTTGAGTCTGGTGCGTCTGCCAATTCCGCCACTCCAGCGATGGTCGAGCCGAGGTCTGCACCTGATTGTACAGCATCCTCGACCCACCGCGCCACGAACGCCTTGCCGGCTCGGCAACTTGAGAGAACCAGGCTAACCAGGGGGCCAATGAAATACCCGGCCACCCATCAGGTGTACGTGCAGGTGAAAGACGGTCTGGCCGCCCCACGGTCCGTTGTTGACCACTGTGCGATAGCCATTTGAATCGAGTCCTCGCTTCCGCGCGAGCTGC
>JAKAWG010000039.1 GCA_021817045.1 Acidobacteriota bacterium | reverse complement strand
AAGAATTCAAACATGACTCAACGATGGTGTCAACAGATCAGATAGACTGCCTTTTCTGCGCTCCTCGCGCGCGAACCTGGCGTCACAGGCTAAGACATCTAGACGGTCGTGGTATGCTGAGCGCAAAACGAGCCATGCCATCGCCGCCCTCAAATCCACTCGACGCGCTCCAACACGAGGTGATCCACTGCACTCGGTGCCCTCGTCTGATCGCCTTCTGTCGCAAAGTCGCGAGGGAGAAACGCAGGATGTTCCGCAACGAGGAATACTGGGGGCGGCCTGTTCCGAGCTTTGGCGACCCCGCCGCTCGGCTACTCATCCTGGGCCTTGCACCCGCAGCGCACGGCGCCAATCGCACCGGCCGTATGTTTACCGGAGATCGCTCAGGCGAATTTCTTTACCGCGCACTTTTCAAGGCGGGCTTCGCCAGTCAACCGGACTCGCTCCGCCCTGACGACGGCCTGCGCCTGCGAGGCTGCTATATCACTTCCTCGCTTCGCTGTGCGCCGCCACAGAACAAGCCAACCAGAGAAGAGTTGCTCAACTGCCGGCCGTACCTGGCTCGCGAACTTGAGCTGCTCGAGTCAGTACGGGCTGTGCTGGCTCTCGGCCGCATCGCCTTTGACAGCTATCTCGCCACGATACGGCCGTGGCTGAGCGAAATGCGCCGCTCGGATTTCCGTTTCGTTCATGGTGCCTCCTACGATCTCCCAAGCCGCCTGCCGCGCCTTTTTGCTTCCTACCACCCGAGCCAGCAAAATACACAGACGGGCCGGCTTACCGCCGAAATGTTCCAAATAGTCCTGGAAACTATCCGGCGTCATCTCGTTCGTGATCGCCCGTCAAGCTGAGAAGTTTCTTCGAAGGCCGGCCGGCGCGGCGCTCTTTGCCCGCTTGCGGGTGTTAGAATGGAAGAGATTGAGTGATTATCTTATCCCTGGCCGGAGAGGAAGGTAGGACCGATGGGCAGTTCTGCAAAACAAGGTGGCCTCGACCCAGCAAGCCGCGCAGCTAAGCTCAAAATCGTTTCCGGCAACGCAATGGGCGCTCTCGAAGAAAGCATACAGAAAGCCATCGCCTACCGAGCTTACGAAATCTACCAAACCAAAGGGCGCAGCCACGGTCATGATATACAGGATTGGTTTGAAGCGGAGCACGAATTGCTCAAGCCGGCTGACGTTCAGATCACGGAATCGGCGGGCGTGGTCAGCCTGCGAGCTAGAGTATCAGGATTCCAGCCAGGGGACGTTCAAATCGGAGTCTCCCCCCGGCGCGTGGTCATCTGGGGCGAAGCCGGGCGAGCGCACATGCTGGGCGAGATCGAACTGCCCCGCACCGTCGATTCAACAAAAGCAAGCGCTACCCTGAACGACGGCGTATTAGACTTTCGTGCTGACACACAGACACCTCGAGCGCGCTGAACCTCTCGCATGGGCAGCAAAGAGCAGAGCCTTCATACGCCGAAAAGGCGCGACGCCGGCCCATTCCACTCTCCAACAGACGACGAAAAGTTCATGCGCCTGGCGCTGCGGGAGGCGCGACGGGCGATGGCAGCAGGCGAAGTTCCAGTCGGCGCCGTCGTGGCCCGGGATGGCAAAGTGCTCGCGAAGGCACACAATGCGCCTATTCGCCGGAGCGATCCTGCCGCCCACGCGGAGATTCTTGCCTTGCGGTCGGCGGCGCGGAAAGCAGATAACTACCGCCTAAACGGGTGTTGCCTCTATGTTACAATCGAGCCGTGTGCGATGTGCGCGGGAGCGCTGGTGACAGCGCGAGTGCGCGAATTAATCTTTGGAGCTTCTGATCGCAAGGCGGGGGCAGCCGGTTCGGCGTTGACTGTTCTGAATCACCCCAAGCTGAATCATCGGGTAACTGTACGGTCCGGCGTGCTGCAGGAAGAGTGCTGCGCTATCCTGCGCCAGTTCTTTCGAGAGAGGCGCCACGAGAAGCACGCAGGCCGATCCGCCAGGTAGGGCGGGCCTCGTTTTCGGGTATCTCACTTTTGAGGAAGCCGCGCACAAGCTGCGGAGTCTGAGAGATCCCCAAACTCTGCGCTACCGCAGCCAACCTGAGGCAATTTCGAGCACGGCTTATTTTTGACCGCGGAGAGGTACCGAAGTGGTCATAACGGGGGCGCCTCGAAAGCGTCTTGCCTGCCAAAAGCGGGCACGTGGGTTCGAATCCCACCCTCTCCGCCATTTCGCTCATCGGGCGGCGTTCCTGACAAGGCTCTGAAGCTCGGCGTAAACGGCTGCGGCTTGAGCGCGGGTCTCGTCAAGCGTGCTTGAGCAGTCCACGGCGAAGTCGGCAAGGCGGCGCTTCTCGTCCGCAGACATTTGCGCTTCGATGCGGAGTTCGGCTTCGGCCTGGGACAAGCCGGACTTCGCCATCAGCCGCGCCAACTGTTGTTCTCGCCGGCACCACGCCACTACGACTTTGCGGAATCTCCGCGCAAGGCCTGCCTCAAAGATGAGAGCCGCGTCCACCACGACCACAGCGTCTGGTTCCTGCCGTACGAATTCGGCCGCCATTCGTTCAGTATGCGCGATGATTTTCGGGTACATAATTTCATTCAGTGTTCGGAGTTTGTCAGGGTCAGCAAAAACCATCGCGCCCAGCTTCTGCCGGTCGATCTTTCCGTGTTCGTCGAGGATGCCCTTGCCGAACGCGCGAACGGTCTCTTGGAAAGCCGCATGCGAGGGCAGGAGAAGCTCATGCGCGGCACCGTCGGCGTCGATCACCCGCGCTCCAAGCTCCGCGAAGAACCGGGCTACCGTGCTCTTACCGCAGGCAATTCCACCTGTCAGTCCGAAATGTGCGGGTTGCACCATGGCCTGCGGCCCGAACTACTCAGCGAGCGTCCGTCCGGAGTGCGCGCGGCGGCGTGCGGCGCGCACTGTATTCACCATGAGCATGGCGACGGTCAGCAGCCCCACGCCGCCGGGAACGGGGGTGTACGCTCCCGCCTTTTCTTTCATGTCTTCCGGCTGCACGTCCCCCACCAGCACAGAGCCTTTCGCGGCAAGACGCTCGAGCGGGCCGCTGGGCTCGCGGAAAACGGCCCGCACTTCGTCCGGGCTAGTGAGACGGTTGATTCCCACATCAATCACGGTAGCTCCGTCTTTGATGAAGTCTGCGGTCACAAACGCCGGCCGGCCGATGGCGGCTACCAGGATGTCCGCTTCGCGGGCGATGGCGGCAAGCTCGCGGGTTTGCGAGTGGCAGATCGTGACCGTCGCGTGGCGATGAAGTAGAAGCATGGCAACGGGCTTGCCCACCGTATCGCTGCGGCCAATCACAACGGCGCGGGCGCCGCGGGTAGGAATCCGGCTACGCTCAAGAATTTCAATGATACCGGCGGGAGTACACGGCACCATTCCCGGCCGTCCTGTCATCAGGTTGCCGGCGTTGAGCGGATGGAAGCCGTCCACGTCCTTGGCGGGATCGACGGCAAATAGCACCTGCTTGGCGTCCGCTGTGGGCGGCAAAGGAAGCTGCACGAGGATGCCGTCAATCTCTCGGCGCGCGTTCAGCTCGTTGACGAGCGCGACGAGCTGCGCGGTCGAAGAGTGCGCAGGCAACTCGATTTTTTCGCTGTAAAGGCCAAGTTCACTACAGGCTTGCACCTTGTTGCGGATGTAAATTTGCGACGCGGGATTCTCCCCCACCTGGACCGCCGCCAGGCCGGGGACGACCCCTTCGTTTTTTAGCACCGCGATTTCGCGGGCAACCTCCGCCTTGATGGCTGCGGCGATTTCCCGGCCTCCCATTATCAGGCCGCTCATGGAGAACCTCTTTGGTGAATTGAGCCAGCCAGTCTAGCACAAACTGCGCCATCGAATCCGGGCAAGCGACTCTCCCAAGACATACCGAGTGATCGCCGTCACTGCAGGCCGACGTGTCTCCCTCTTAGGCTTGCCTCAGCGGAAAGTCGGCGCCGCGGGCGGAGCTTCACACCGATGCTAAGGCAACGCGAATTCAATCCGGGAAGGACCGCGGTTGCTCGCTGAGAAAGGAGCGGAGCATGAAAGCCACCTTGATCTTTCGTGATTATCGCCGGGACATCCTTGCGGCACAACTTCGTGTTTCGTCCGGCAGTAAGCTAGTGGATACGCGCTGCGGCCGGAAGCGGTCCGCCGGTCCTTGTGATTCATGGCGCCGGCGGAGGCTTCGACCAGGGCCTGGAAATTGGGCAGCCGTTAATTGACCGCGGTTTCCGGGTGATCGCGCCGTCGCGTTTTGGGTATCTTCGTACGCCGCTCCCTTCGGACGCATCTCCGATGGCTCAGGCTGACGCACACGCTTGCCTGCTCGATGCGTTGAAACTTGCAAGGGTCGGAGTCCTGGCAGCCTCGGCGGGTACCTCGTCGGCACTGCAATTCTGTCTGCGCCATCCCGCGCGATGCTCAGCCCTGGTAGTCATGGTTCCGGCGGCTATCGTGCCGCTCGCGAATGGGCCGCAACCGAAGCCGCCTGTGAGTCTGCCGCTGGTGATGAAGATAGCCTTGCGTTCAGACTTCTTGCTCTGGGCGGCCATGAAGCTGGCGCGCAACGCCCTCATCAAGACGCTTCTCGCCACTCCGCTGGCCACCTTCAGAAACACCTCGGAGGACGAGCAGGCGCGGGCACTTGAGTTGATGCGGCACTGCTTGCCTATCAGCAAGCGTGCGAAAGGAATCTGGAACGACACCGTGGTCGCCTTGGCGCTGTGCCGCTTCGCGCTGGAGCAAATCTCCGTTCCTACGCTTCTAATCAGCGCTGAAGACGACCTGTACGGAACGTTCCGAATCGCGAGGTATATTGCAGCGTACACCCCGCATGCCAGATTGCTGAGTTTTCCGACCGGGGGCCACCTGCTACTGGGCCACCAGAGAGAAGTTGAGGTGGAGGCCGCGTCGTTTCTGCGAAGATTGCTGGCTGAACAGTATTTTGTCGCCTGATTGGAAGTCAACCGGCTGGGCCTGTGTGCGGAACCAGGCATGAAGAGGGTACAGGCAAACGCCGCTGCGGAAGAGCTTGTCTGCCTTTCCTCCACTCTGTCTCCTCTGCCCTTTCTCCTTGACAGCGTGGCTGAAGCAAACTACGCTCGTTCCCCGCACGAGAGCTGCAGTGGTACGAGCAACACAGCCCATTGGCGTAACAAGAGCACTCAAATATGAAAATGAACCGTCGAGACTTCTTTCCTGCTGCCTGGCTGGCGGCGATTGCGGGTTCGAAGCTGGTTACGGACCCGCTATCTCTCGCTACAGAGACTAGCCGGTTTCATTTCGACCAGAAAACAAGGCGGTATTCCCTGGAAGGACCGGTAGGCGTCAAGAATGCCCGCCTTGGGGTCGAAATCGACGGAGTCAGCCACTGGGTGGACGAGTCCGTCCATGTGGTCTGGAGCGGCACGGAAACCGGCGAAGCCATGCTCCAATTCCCCAC
Source organism: Acidobacteriota bacterium (assembly GCA_021817045.1). Classification (GTDB taxonomy): domain Bacteria; phylum Acidobacteriota; class Terriglobia; order UBA7540; family UBA7540; genus RH2-MAG17b. The sequence continues at coordinate 38,481 of JAKAWG010000039.1, read as the reverse complement.
GGCGCGCCTCGCGTGGCGTGTGCGATTTGATTGGGGCAGCGGCGGCCAGGCATTCCTGGTCAGCTCAACGCTTGAGAACCGCGGCAAGAGAGCTTTGAAGTTAGGCCGTTGCTTCCTCGCGGACACTCAGGACGCCGTTAGCGCGGTTGGTTTCGGAGAACATCCGGAGACAGCAGCGGTGTTCATAACCAATGGCACCGGCAACCCGCCCTGGCGCTCCCATGGCCTTGCTCCGGCCTCCGCGCAACGAACTTCGGAGCGTTCGGAAATATCCTCGCCAGAAGCTCCGAGAATCGGACATGTGAAAGCAGCCGAGCCCGGCCAAACTGCCAGCCTTAAGAAGCGCTTTATCAGCAAGACCCTGACACAGTGGTTCACTCCAGGTTCCGGGCCCGCGCTGCAATTTGGTTTCCTCACCTTTGACCGGGCCGAGACCGTCATCGAGTCCGAGTGGGACGATTCGCGGCAGGTGCCGGTCATGAGCGCCTGGACGGACTTTCAAGGCTTCGAATTGCGACCTGGCGCCTCAGTGGATTCCGAAACACTGCGCATCGGCCTCGAGAGCGATCCCCATGCCGCGCTTGAAGCGTGGGCCGACGCCGTGTATCAGCGATACCACCCGCCCTCGTGGCCTGCAATGCCGGGCGGATGGTTGGGGTGGGCCTGGGTTGATCCTCTCTTCGTTGAGTCGTACGAAAAAACCGTTCACCGGAATATCCGCGCCGTGCGCAACCGTCTGAAGCTGGATGAAAAATACATCCAGTACGTCTGGATCAGCATTGGGAATCTGAAAGGCTTTTTACCTGGAAACTGGTTGAACTGGAATTACGAGCGCTTCCCGAGCGGTCCGGAAGTACTCGAAAAGGACCTCACGTCGCTCAACTTCATCTGGGGGTTGTGGACAGGAATTTTCTGGCTAAGCGCCCATCTCACCGGAGAGGTCGAGGAATTGCGCGATGCCGGCGCCTTGCTGAAGTACCAAGGGAAACCCATTATCATTCACCATCGAGACTTGGGTCCCATGTACGTTCCGGACCCTACCCATCCGAAGACTCAGTCGTTTATCCGCAAGATTTACACCACCTACCGAAAGTGGGGGGTACGCTACTACATGATCGACTTTACTGACGCCATTTCTGGATCGACGCCGGGCACCCATCCCAATGACGGCTACTTCGACAAAACCAAAATCAATGGGCCACAGGCCTGGCGCGAGGGTTACCGCGCCATCCGCGAAAGCGCGGGTGACGATACCTATCTGCTCGGCTGTGTCGACACGTTTCAGAATATCGGGTTTGCGACCGGCCAGCGAGTAGGCTCGGACTACGGCGAGGGGCGCGGACTCTACGGGCCGGGCAGGGGCTTTTACCCCGGCACGTTTGTCATCAACAATCCGGATTTTTGGACTTCGCACCGCACCGCCCTTTGTTCCATGATGTACTACTTCGCGCACCGCAAGCTATATCTCTCTGACAGCGGCAACGTGATGACTCTCGGCAAGCCACTCCCGCTTTCGGACGCTCAGATTAGTGCGACCATTTTTGGTATCAACGGCGGCCCGATCATGCTGGGTGATGACATTGATCGCATGGATGAGGACCGCTTGCTGATGGTCCGCCGCGTTTTTCCGCGCCTGCCCGAGTGCGCTCGGCCTGTGGATATGTTCGACTACACCGAGCTTGACTATCCTCAGGTATTCCAACTGAACGTCCAGCGCGAATGGGACAACTGGGACTTGCTGGCGGTATTTAACCTGGGCGAGCACACCCTGTTCAAAACCATACCGTTGCAGCGATTGAAGCTTGACCCCAAGAGCTCCTACGCCGTCTTCGACTTCTGGAACTTGCGCTTCCAAGGCATCGAAACGAGCGGCTCGATCTCCGTGGAAGTTCCTCCCGACAGCGTCAAGTTATTGCGCGTCGCCCGCTACCGTAACCACCCGTGGCTGCTCTCAACGGACATGCACGTTCGGCAAGGCCAAGCCGAAATTCTGGATTGCCGATGGGACGAAGCGCACATGACGCTGACCATTCGTGCCGAGCGCCCCGCCGGACACGAGGGTTCGCTCTATGCTCACGCGCCCAAAGGATGGGCCTCGGCGGAGCCCAAAGGGTTATGGCTGGCGCGGGACGGCCGGGACGATTCGCTCGTTATCCGCAAGGCCGTGGCGTTCGAAGGCGAACCCGTGGAAGTTCAAATGCGATTCAAACGGTACACAGCGTAACGAGGCTTAACCATAAGAATTGGGAAAGCGGTCATAGGTCGTTAATCTTTCCGACGGAGACGCCTGATGAACCGTCGCGAGTTTGTTGGTGGCGTAACCGGATCGATAGCAGGTCACCGCTGGGAAAAAGGCGGTTGCTGGCAACCCGGCGGAAGAAATCGCCGTCGGCTACATGATACCTGTTCCTGGCGGGCGGGCTTTCTACTCATTGACAGAGGCGCGCGCAGCCGCCCATCAACCCAACTCTGGACCCTACCGAATATGATGAAGCCTTCCTGCCAAGATAGCGGATGGGGTGGACGGCGCTTGTATCGTCAATGTAAACTATGGCGCAGCCTTCATACGCCGGCTGGGACACATTCAGGAAATGGCGGAACGTTTGCGGACAGGCAACCGCTGGAGGCAGGAAATCGGACCGTACATAACGGTACTGTGGAGCAAAAATTCCTTGACTGAATTAACCGGTCTTGAGTATTCTAGATGGTTCGCCTTTTAGACAGCAATGAACATCCGAAATTCTATGGACAAGAAGAAAGTCGAAGTCTATCGGAAGAGGTTGCTTGAAAAGCGCGACGAACTCCTACAGAAGGTTTCCCAGTCAGATCAGGACGGGCGCGAGGCAGATGAGGAAGCCACCCAGGACGTCGCGGACAAGGCAGCCAACGCCTACACCAAAGAGTTTCTCTTTCACCAAAGCAATGACAATCGTCAGATCCTCGCGCTGGTGAACGAAGCCCTCGATCGAATCAAAGAGGGAACCTACGGCGTTTGCCTGGAATGCCACGAGGAGGTTCAGGCTAAACGTCTTGAGGCTGTCCCGTGGGCACGCCATTGTATTGAGTGCCAGGCTAAACAGGACCAGGGACTACTTTGAAAGCTCGTCTGGTGGGGCCAAGGTGAAGGCAGGGCTGGCTTCGCGAATCGGCAGATGCTAGGCCCCCCGGGCAACGGAAGTCGTGCAGCCAACCCCGATGCAGTTTAGCCCCGGGCGCCAGTCAGAGAAACCGCCTCAACCGCCCGTATTGACGCCGTTTCAGTCGCTCACCCGCTATCGCCGCATTTCCCTGCTCCGCACCGCCGTCACGGACCTATTTGCCGTCCTTTTCCCGACCGTCTGCCCCGTGTGCGGAGAAGAATTGCGCGCGCTAAGCTGGGTCAGCTTGTGTGCAACCTGCCGGAATGCGCTGAAACCGTGGGAAGGAGCGCGCTGCGCCCAATGTGGTCTGCCATTTGCCTCCGAACGTGCATCGGACTCCGACTTGTGTGGAATGTGCCGCACGGGATTACGCGAATTTGACTTGGCACGAAGTTACGGCATCTACTCGTTTCCCTTGCGTGAAGCCATTTTAGAGTTGAAGTTCCGCCGGCGTGAGCGCTGGGGACTGTACCTCGGCAGCCTGCTCGCATGGTTCTGGACGGCCGGTGCGCTCCTGCCTGAGAAGGATTGTTTGCTCGTGCCGGTGCCGTTGCACCCGGCGCGTGAGCGCGAGCGCGGATTCAATCAGGCCGCGCTTCTAGCGCGCGGCCTCCGCCGCAAGCTGGCGCAGAGTGGCGGCTGCGTCCCGCGTCTTGAAACCGGCTGCCTTCTTCGTGTGCAGCACACGCGATCGCAGAGCGGGCTGACGCGCCGCGCCCGCATGGAAAACGTGCGAGCCGCCTTCCGAGTCGTGCGGCCAGAGCGCGTTCGAGGCCGCGTCATCGTGCTGATTGACGATGTGATGACGACCGGAGCCACCGCGACGGCCTGTGCGCGTGTGCTGAAACAGGCGGGAGCGGCGTTTGTGCTGGTGTTGTCGCTCGCCCGTGCATCGCCCCAGTTCCCCAACGCCGGTATTTCGTCTGTTGACGGCGCGGCGGGAGATTAAGATAATGATTCGCAGGGTGGTGTCGTGCGGAATGGAGTGATGTGAGAACGACCGGAGACTACGCGCGACGGCCGCGACTAGAGGAGAAGAAACTGAGGTGATCGAACGGTGTCCGACCCGGACAAACGTGTGTTGCAGGCGCCGGTGCTCGTCCTGAACGCCTCCTATGAGCCTATTAACATCACGCCGGTGCGCCGAGCGGTGGTGCTGATCTTCAAGGGCGTCGCGACAACGGAGGAGGAAGACGGCAGCTACCTTCACTCCTGCCGCGCTATGCTTCGCGTTCCTTCCGTCATTCGCCTGCGCGAGTTTCGCCACATTCTGCGCCAGACGCGCGCCCTCTCCCGCAAAAACATCCTTCTTCGTGACCGCTACTCGTGCCAGTTCTGCGGGCGCGCGTTTCCCGCGGCGGAGCTTACGCTCGATCACGTCATCCCGCGCTCCCGCGGAGGGAAAACCGACTGGGATAACCTCGTCGCCTGCTGCCAATCGTGCAACAATCACAAAGGAGACCGACTGCCGGAAGAAGCGGGGTTAAAGTTGCTTCGGGCGCCGCGCCCTTTTACCCTTCATACCAGCCGCCAGCTTATGCGGTTAATGGGCAAGTCCGACGAACGCTGGCGGAAATACCTTTTTTACTGATACCGCTGGCCGCGAGCACTTGTCGGCGTGTCGCACCATCGTGTGGCCTGCCTTTTCAGACAACGCCATACCGCGCGTTATACGGAGCGACTAAAGTTACTGCGCGTACTGTATCAGGGCACGGCTTCAGCCGTGCCTTGATACGTCGCCAACCACCGATGCGCAACTATTTACGACGGTTTGTAGCCTATTTTACTTGACTAAGCGGCAGCGAATGTGTTAAAAGTTTTCAGAGGATTGGTTGCGGCCTTTTCCCGTTGCAGGCCGCGCCAACTGAGCGATCCGTTCCCTCGCCTTACGGCAAAATTTCACCCCGCCCGAAGGATGCTCATGTCCCAATCGAAACATTGCAAACACACGCTCGACCAATTGGTTGCCGCAACACAAAGAGATGCTGGTGAGCGGAATTCGGGAACTCTGCGGCCCCAAACCCTCCTCGCCAGCCCGAGCGTTGGGTTCGCAGCCGGATCAAGACGATCCCTAGGCTAGGTGCGGATTCCAATGATGGTGATGGGTGATTCGGATCGGATCGTGATGGGTGTTCCCGATCCGGAATAATGATCACGATCGGAGCGGAGCGACGCTGACGTTCTTATCGTGCTTGAGGTGGCGGGGATCGGTCAACCGGAATTCGATCCCAGCACCATCTTCTCTTTTGCCCTTTCCAGAGAGAGATATATATCCGGCCGCCGGCGCAGTGGAAATGTGGGAAATCCGGCGTCTTTGTTTTTGGCCGGATTTCCAAGCCCGGTGGAAAGAGTGGGAAACTCGCTTTGGCTTTTGGAGTTTTCCACGCTTTCCACGGGGCGTCATTTCCACCGCGCTTTTCATCTCGACTTGCTCGGAGCGCAGCGACGCAGCGGGCGTCACCGCCGGGCACCTCTCTTCCTTCGCTTTCGGGGTTTTCTGCCGCTCTTTGTCCCAAGCGAGAGTGTCCTCGCAAAAATTTCGCGCGAGGATGGCCCAGGAACGATGCTCGGGGAGCGCCTCGACCGGAAGCATCTCCATTTTTTCGCTCAAGTCTGCTTCCCGCCCAGTTTCTTGCGGATGCATTCGCCGTGCAGCTCGATGCGATGGGCATTATGCACCAGCCGGTCGAGGATGCTGTCGGCCAAGGTGGGATCGCCGATCCGCTCGTGCCACTTGGCGACGGGCAGTTGGCTGGTCAAAATGGTCGAGCGCATCTGGTAGCGGTCTTCGCATATTTCCAGGAAGTCCCGGCAAGTTTTTTCGGCCAGGGCGCAGGCAAGCCAGCTTTTGCCGACTCCGCGCGGGCTCAACAAGAAAATGTTCTGATGCTCGGCGACCCAGGCGGAGTTCTGCGCCAGGGAACGGACCAGCGAACGGTCGAGGCCGCGGGGCGCGCGGAAGTCAATGTCTTCGACCGAAGCACGATAGCGGAATTTGGCGTGGGTGAGACGGCGCGCCAAGGCGCGGTTCTGCCGCCAGGTCCACTCCTGATCGACCAGCAGGCCGAAGCGCTCCTCGAAGCTCAGAGTGGCGAGACCGTCGCGCTGGGCCGGATCGGCTTGGGCGCGAAAGGCCTCAGCCATGCCATGCAAGCGTAAGGTTTCGAGTTTATCCAGAGTCGGTTGGTTTAGCATTCATCCTCCTTTGCGGAATAGAGGGGGAGTTCGGGTTCCCCTCTGAACGGGTCCCGGCGAGCGGGACGAAGCATCGAAATACGCAGCAACGCGAAGATTCTCGTGGGCGACGGGCAGCGAGGTCGTCGGCTCATCCAGCGCCTGGCGGTCGAGCGAGCGCTCCAGAATCGACTTCACGCTGTGGTAGGAACAAGCGCCGGTCGAAATCGCTCGCAGGGACGCCGCCTCCAGACGCTCAGTCGCATAGCGTTGGCCAAGGCGCAGAATGCCCAGGCACGACCGGTAGCCCATCTCCGGATGCGGCTTGCTTTTGAGAATTTCGGCGAACAGTTGCGCCGTGGCCGGTCCCACCGTTTTCGCCCAGTTCAGCAAACGGGAGGGCGGCCAAGCCAAGTGTTGCTGACGACTCTTCGGACGATGCTCGTTAACGGTCGTGGCTTGGTAGGGTTGATGGCTGCGGATGTGTGAGGCGACGCGTTGGCCACGGTGAAAGATTTCGATGGTCGTTGTCGTGGAGCGAATTTCCACTCGTTCCCCGGTGAGCGTGTAAGGGACGCTGTAGAAGTGGCGGTCGAACTGGACGTGGTAGTCAATGTTGACGCGTGCTTCGGTCCAGTGATGAAGCTGGAAGCGTTCGGAGGGCAGCGGCTGAAGAGCCGGTCGGTCCAACTCCCGAAACAGCGTGGCGCGCGAGCCGGAGCGCTTACGGAAGGGCTTCTGGTTGAGCTTCCCTACCAGTTCGCGGATCGCCTGGTTGAGTTCCGCAAGGCTGAAGAAACGGCGGTGGCGGAGCGCGGCCACCACCCAACGTTCTATCAGAAGCACACCATTTTCCGCCCTGGCCTTGTCCCGGGGCTTATAGGGCCGCGCCGGCAGCACGCCCACGCTGTAGTGCATGGCTAGCTCATGATAAGTGCGGTTCAGATCAGGCTCGTAGCGGCAGGCACGGCTGACGCCGGTCTTCGTATTGTCGGGGACGACCAGCTTTGGACAACCAGCCAGGAATTCGAAGGTGCGGATGTGCGCGCCGAGCCAGTCTTCCAAGCCTTGGCTCCAGGTGGCTTCGGCATAGGTGTAGTTGCTGGCGCCCAGGACGGCGACGAAGATCGAAGCCGGATGTTCCGGCCCGCCTTTCGGATCAAAGATGGCGATCGTGTCGCCGGCGTAATCGACGAAGAGCTTCTCGCCTGCCTTATGCTCCTGGCGCAGCACGACGTCCAGATGGCGGCGCCAGAGGTGGTACAGTTCGCAGAAGCGGCTGTAGCCGTAGCCCTCAGGGTGGTTCTGGCGGTATTCCTCCCACAGCAGTTGCAGCGTCAGATGACGATAAGATTGCAGTTCCTGGCGCAGGCTCGCAAAGTCGGGCGTGGGCCGCGCCCGGTTTCATAGACCCGGCGCGGGGAGTGCCCGAGCAGCGCCTCCTCCAGCCGGCCCTCATCCCAATCTTCCGGCAGCGGCCAACCGACACCCGCCTCCTGAGCGCGTTTCAGATATTTTGAGACGGCGCCTTGCGAGATCGAACAACTACGAGCGATCTGGTCTTGGCTCAGGCCTAATTCGAACCGGAGCCGCAGCAGTTCTCTGAGTTTTCGCATGGACAATTTTTCTGTCGGCAAAGCAGGTTCCTCCTCTTTCCAGAGGAACCTTGATTGCCCGATCCTTGTCCAGCGTCGCTCGCCCTAAGCTTGTCTCATCGGGGTGGACTCGACCAGACCTTCCAGCGCTTCCGTCGAAAACCGACCGGCCGACGCCCGGAGGGCCCCCACCTCACCCCGGAACGATTATTACGATCCCCGGAATCGCCATCACCATGCCCTGGAATCCCCACTAGGCACTTTGGGCGACATTGATGGGCCGTTTCGGCTTGTAAACCCATATAAGCTGAGGAAAACAAACAACATTAGAATTTGCTTATGACGAACAAACCTGAGAGTTTCCGCTAAAAATTAGATATGTCATTTAGAATTAGCAACTTATAAGGGCTAGCGTGGCCGCTGGCAAGCCAACAAGTTGTCGAAAATAGATGAAATTGAAAGCAAACTGAGGATGCCCCAGAAGCGCCCTGTTGTTGCCCGAGATTCGAACGAGGGATTTGCGTTGGCGTTGGGCCTAGTATGGGTCAATGAGGTGATGGCTGACGGCAAAGAGCGTGAGCTCGATGCGATTCGAAGCACCGACTTTATCGAAGATGTTCGTGACGTGGTGCTTGACGGTCTGTTCGCTCACGGAGAGTTTGTAGGCAATTTCCTTGTTACTGTAACCTGCCGCAATTGCCGTGATAACTTCCATCTCGCGGGGGCTAAGACCGAAGTTCTTATGCGCTCCACTGGCACCCGCCCGAGGCAAAGCGTGATTGAGCAATTGGACCACGTTCGAGACGTGCTCCCGTCCGACCCAGAACTCACCCTTCATGACGCTGCGGATGCTTTCAATAATCAGTTCCGTCGCAGCTTCCTTGAGAACAATGCCGCGCGCTCCAAGCTGCAGCGCCTGGGCTATCTCGGCCTTCTCGATGGCTGCCGTCAGAATGATGGTCCGCACGCGGCTGCCCGCGGTGGCAAGATCACGAAGCACATCGAGGCCGTGGTACCGCGGAAGAGCGAGGTCAAGGGTGACAACGTCCGGTTTCAGTTCGCCAATCAGCCGGACAGCCTCCTCTCCGTCTGAGGCTTCGCCGATAACTCGCATCCCCGCTTGGGACTCCAAAAGCTTTCTCAGACCGAAACGAAACGCCGGGTGGTCGTCGACAATCAGGATGCTGACACCATCTGCAAGATTATGCATAACCCTTCGGCGCAAAACGGATTTCGAGACGCGAACCCTGGCTGGGGTGCGATTCGATGGCCAACTCCCCTTCGATTGCACGCACACGCTGCTCGATCACCCGCGGCGCTTTTCGGTTCGTGCCAAGGCCGTCCGGAGACAGTCGGCCTGAAAACTCAAATCCCTTTCCGTCGTCCTCAATCTCGAGTTTCCATCGTCCATCGTCCGACTGAAGGTGTACATGAACGCGCCGGGCTCCGCTATGCTTTCGGACGTTCGTCAGTGCCTCATACACAATCTGCGCGACCTCCTGGGCAACACGGGGAGAAAACGCCGATGGGTCGAAGTCCTGCGTGAAACTAGTGACGATTCCGGTCTCGCGCTGGAATTTGTCGAGCACGTCAGCAAGATGACTCCCCAACTGGTGCGGAGCGACATTCTCAAGCTGGAGTTGCTGCATCAGTTCACGGAGACGGATTACTTCCTCCCTTAAAAGCCTTCGAACGCTCTCCAGTTTCTCGGCCACTTCGGGTGATGCCACGGCCGCCTGCCGCCTCAATCCGTCGACCTGCATCTCGAGAACAATGAGAGATTGAATCACGCCATCGTGCAAGTCGCGCGCGACGCGCGCCCGCTCCACCGCCCGGACCTTCGCTCGAGACCGCTGAAGAAGATACACGCCGTGCATGGTGGGCACGACCTCTGCCAGCAGTTCCCGAAAGTACCGAAGGTCTGCTGCCGACCCGGAGGAATTCTTGAAACCGAACAGAAAAACCCGCACGGACCACTCGCGCCCAATCGCTAACGTGGCGCCCATCATCGCGTTAAACGGCTTCTCTGAGAACAAGCTGGCGGGTATTGAGGACGATACGTTTTCCAGACAATGGCCCTCGCGATCCAGCGCCAGAAACCGGCAGCGCTCACCACCCGAAGATCTTTGGAGATACCAACTCTGGGCCGGCAGCGGGGAAAAATATCGCTCCATCTCGAACGGCTGGATCTCGCCGAAGCCATGCTCGTCTTGTCCTGGCTGCACTTGGGTGCTGGTCCAAAGAAACGCTTTTGCAGTGCGCGGATTCCGCATGGCCAATACTGCGCGTTCAGCATCGAACAGCCCTCGAACTGCCGACAGAACTTCATTGACCGTTTGACGAATGTCCGCTTCCGGGTCGTTTCTTTCTACAATTTTCTTCACAACCAATGCTTCCTGGCGGAGTTTCCTCTCCCGTTCGGCAAATTGTCCCAATGCCCCTCCCACAACCAGGACACTGATGACCTGCAGAGCAAACGCAGTGAAGTGAAATTGATCGTGCACCAAACTCAGCCGCCGACCCCAACCCGATGTGACGAGGAGGGCGTCAAATAGAAGAACGAAGACACTCGCTAGCGCTGTGCTGAAAGTCGCTTGAAGCCCTCCCCGAAACGCGGCGGACACTAAAGGCAGTGCGAGGAGGAGGAGGAATGGGCTATTAGGTCCCCCCGTAAATAATGACGCAACCGCAGGAAACAGAATATCGGCTGCGTGCACGCACCAACTGAGCGTCGGCACCGGTTTCCGGCTCGCCGAGAAAAAAAAGAACATCAGTACGCTGTAGATGAGATACAGAGCTAGGGTGAGGTACGCACTCTGCAAATGAGCGCGCGTCAGATTGGGGTCAAAGCGAACCGCCGCGAGACAAGAAAGCGCCACCCCCACTCGCGCGGCGCCAAAGACACGTTCCTGCTGACGCACCTCGAAAAGTGTCAGCAGAGTAGGAAACCAACTTTTCCGCGCAACCACAGCAGTTCTCACTGTGGCTCCCCCTTCTCACCTGTCACGGCGACACACGCCGCCCAACGACTCAAAACCCTATCGCAGCGAGGTGGCGCTTCTGCGAAAATCCGACCCCGCGCTGCTAAGCATCGCCGCCAACCCCACGGACGCATACCAAGACACAGCCAAATCGGTCGTTTCGTGAGTTCGGGTGTGCCTAAGCACCTCGCGAAAGCCTTTGTACGTGCCTCCCGGCTGGGATCCTAACAACACAAGCCTCGCCGGAACTACGTGCGCTGATGCCAGAAGCTTATTAACCCAAAGACTTTTACCACGCGCCCTGTCCGAGGGTCAAGTATCTAGGCGATTAATAAGGAGTAAGGCGCGGCCTAGACAGCCGTCAGAAACGGCCCAGTCCAAACCTCCAAAGGCTCGGTTTTGCGGGCATTGGTACCTTGGTCGCATTGACGCGAGCCATCAGAAGGCTTAAACGTAGGAATTGAGATCAACCGAAGAAGAGGTTTTCAGGGGGAGGGGTCATGCGATCGAAGCGATTTCTCCTGACCGTGTTTCTGGTCACTTTATTCGCGCCTATGTGTGCGTTTGGTGATGCAGTTTTGGACTTCCAGATTCCCATTTTCAATAGCGGTACACTTTCGTACGGTGGTGGAACCGACCCGCTAGTGGGACATAACATTCAGGTTTCCTCCGTTTTGGGATACGGAGGAACGCAGAACAACTTTGACTCAGTTGCGATTACCAACGGGCTGCTCAACTTCACGAGCGGGAGCGAAACCGGAACCTGGACCTGGGGATCCGGCGGCAGCCTTGCGGTATCTGCGACGGGCACGTTCGGCGGTTCCACCGGCACGTTGCTCGATGGAACCTTCAGCGATGTGTACTTGCAATCTGTCGGCATCATGCAGTTTGAATTGACGCTAGGCGGATTCACAGGAACAATAAACTCCAACCTCTCGAGCTTCTACGGATTTTCCACCAGCTCTGTGGATGGCAGCCTCGGAATGGTTACCCATATCAGCGCTCCTGCAGGCCAAAGCTTTTCGAACGCTCCGGTGCTGGGCGGAGTGGTGAAAACCGTTGACGCCGCCGAAGGAGGCGGATTCCTCACGACCTTGAGCGTGTTTGCCGCAGCCCTTTTGTGTGGCGCAATCGGTGTGCGTGTGGGAATGATCAAACTCACCGTCTGATTGGGACCGCTTGCAAGGGCTAAGTTGGCGCGACCTGGCAACGCCCCAGGCATTTGCTCCCAACAAAATTCTTCAAGTTGCCGCTGCAGGGCCCCCTCAATCGCGCCTTTGGGGTTTCCCTCCTTCCATGGAAGAGGGACTTAATCCCGCCCCTCCCTCTCTCCCCCCTTCTGGGAGGGGCAGGCCGTGAGGGGTAATTACGTGCCTCCACCAAAGCCGTGTCGAATAAACGCCCGCATCATAACCGCGCAAGCTCCGTCGCTGCCAGCAGACCTCACTCTAACAACACGCTCTTCATAGAAACCGCACGAACAGCAGACAGGCTTGGCACCGATCGTATCCCTTTGATCGCGGCTAAATCCAATGACCAACCTCATAATGAGATTCTGTATGAGCCTGATCGCAATGCACTCTTCTCCCACCTTGGCGCCCCCGCACCCTCTAAATTCTGTTAGCAGCCTTGGCCCTGGGGATTTAATCCCGAACAAGCCATGAACAAAGAGTGGCTCGTTAAACGCTCTCTGCCACGTTTAGTACCACCGCTGGAAGGAAATGAAGCGATAACATCCCAATGCGCAAGTTCGCTCCAATCTCCCCGTTGAGGCTGCCTGCCTTTAGATCCGGTAATTATTTCACTCCGCTCGAAAATTATACTTTCAGCCAACCGCCTAGAGGTCGATTCGTCAAAGCCATATCAACAGGTTAGAAGTGCCAAGCACTGGTCAGCCGCATGCAGTGGCCTTGGCGAAGCGGAACTCGCGAGCAATTCCGAAAGGTGAAGTGTGGTGGTATGAAGCGTTGGTCCAACAAGAGAACACGATCCCGGCTTATTCGTTCAGTCCTGAACAAATTGAAGAAAGCGTTCCACGGCATGGAATTGCAACACCGTTGAAACCATCCAGGCATACATCACGAACGCCATTTCAGCATGAATCGGCCCGCGCACATAGCCAATCGCCATGTTCCCGCGATACCTCTTGGACGACGCGCTGTCGCTTGGCGCCAGTAAGATCTCGACAATCTCCACCTGCCGGATGGCAGTGCCAAGTTGTCCGTGTTTTTTCCCTTTCAGCAAGTCAATCGAGACAGCGTGATCGCTCATCGTCTCCCGCTTGCCTCGCTTAGGATAACTGCCGAACGTCGCTCGAAGGTTATTAGTGCTTCAAGGAATGGATTCTTGCTTTAGCCTGGACCTGCGAACTGCGGGCAACCTGCCCGGCAAAGTGTCGTATCGCCGGAGCCTCATCGTGAGAGTGGCTGCTGTGGCGGGTATCGTTTGCGCCCTAGGCGCCTGTGGCGGTGTGTCAACCGGAAGCCAATCGGATTCTGCCGCGGCCGGCAACAGCAATCAAATGCCTCAGCTTTCCGTCTCGCCCTCAGTTGTTTCCTTTGGAGACCGCAAAGTAGGAACAATAACTTCTCAAGTTGTTACTCTGGACGATCCGGGCCTCAGGAGCATCACCGTTAGCCAAGTAACCGTCTCCGGAAATGCCTTCAGCGTCAAGGAGCCCTCGCTGCCTATTGTCCTGATGGCCGGGCAAAGCGCCACTCTCACGGTTACCTTTTCTCCTTCACTCGCTGGAAGAGCCACCGGCAGCGTCTCTGTCTCGAGCAATGCCTCAAATTCATCCCTGGCCATTTCGCTCTCCGGCAACGGAACCACTCAGTTGCTTTCCGCTAGTCCCGGAAGCCTTACTTTCGGAGATGTGACCGTCGGTACCAGCAGTGTTCTGTCTGTCGTGCTGACCAATGCCGGCACGGATACGGTCACCGTTTCTCAGACCACCAGCACTGGCACCGGCTTCAGCGTTGCGGGACCTTCCCTGCCATTAACCTTGACCGCCGGACAGAATGCCAGCTTCAACGTGACATTTCAACCGGCCTCTGCAGGTAGCGTCACCGGCAATCTCTCGGTGCTCAGCAACGCCACCAACTCTCCTGCCTCCACCTCGCTTTCCGCCACCGGCGTGAACAAACATTCCGTATCGTTGAGTTGGGTGGCCAGCGCTTCACCGAGCGTCTCGGGTTACAACATTTATCGCGGCGCGGCGGCTGGAGGGCCATACACCAAGCTCAACTCGTCTCTGGTTGGCTCGACGGCGTACACGGACAATTCGGTTGAGGCGGGACAAACCTACTACTACGTGACGACGGCCGTGAACGCCGGAGGCCAGGAAAGCAAGTACTCGAACCAGGCTACCGTACTGGTGCCGTCCCCTTGAAGGCTGGCTAGCCGCCGGCGATAGCTCCAATCACCAGAAAGGGCTCTTTCCCGCTGGTAACCGCCTCCGGCAGGGGTTGGTCCGGCGGTTCGTGGGATAGGTCTTCCTCACAAGCGAAGAACCGTATGAACGGACGGCGCTTTAGCGTGTCGTGGTCGCGGATCGTCCCGCAGAGCACAGGATAGCGGGCTTCGAGAGCGTCGAGCACCGAACGCTGCGTGACCACGCCTTCGACCTCCAGCGTCACCTCGCCATCGACGCCGGCCAGCTTTCGCAAGTGATATGGAAGCATGACGCGAATCATCGCATTGTCTGCACCTCAACAGAAAGTACGGGCGGAAGGTGTTCGATAAGCGGCTTCCAACTGTTTCCTTCGTCGGCGGAGGCGTAAACTTGCCCGCCGGTCGTGCCGAAATAGATGCCGCACTTATCAAGCGAGTCGACAGACATCGCGTCGCGCAGCACATTAACGTAGCAATGCTTCTGCGGCAGCCCTTTCGTGAGTTCCTCCCATTCGTTGCCGCCCGTGCCGCTGCGGTAGACGCGCAATTTACCGTCAAGTGGAAAATGTTCCGAGTCACTTTTGATCGGCACAACGTAGACGGTTTCCGGCTCGTGCGCGTGGACGTCGATCGCGAATCCGAAGTCAGTGGGCAGATTACCGCTCACCTCCACCCAGGAATCTCCGGCGTTATCGCTGCGCATGACGTCCCAATGCTTCTGCATGAACAATAAATTCGGGCGCGACGGATTCTTTGCGATGTGGTGAACGCAGTGGCCAACTTCGGCAGTTGGATCGGGAATGTACTGGGATTTCAGTCCGCGGTTAACAGGCTTCCATGTTTTGCCGCCGTCGTCGGTCCGGAAGGCGCCCGCAGCCGAGATCGCAATATAGATTCTGTTGGAATCGCTCGCGTCGAGAATGATGGTGTGCAGGCACAGTCCGCCTGCACCCGGCTGCCATTTCGGTCCAGTCCCGTGGCCGCGCAGCCCGGAGAGCTCTTGCCAGGAGTGCGCGCCGTCTGTCGAGCGAAATAAGGCGGCGTCTTCCACGCCGGCGTAAACCGTATCCGGATCGGTTAGCGACGGTTCGAGATGCCAAACCCGCTTGAATTCCCACGGATGCTGCGTACCATCGTACCATTGGTGGGTTGTGAGCGGTTTGCCAGTTTGTCCGCTGGTGTCGTAGACAAATTTGTTACTCTCGCCCATGGGGAAGCCCTGCGGACTCTGAGTGACGCCGCCTCCGGGTGCTTCCCACGTCTTCCCGCCATCGTTCGACCGCTGGATCACCTGTCCGAACCAGCCGCTTGATTGCGACGCATAGATCCGATTCGGATCCGCGGGCGATGCTTTCAAGTGGTAAATCTCCCACCCCGTAAAAAAAGGTCCGCTAACGTCCCACTTTTCGCGCCTTCCATCGGACTCCAGGATGAACGCACCCTTGCGCGTGCCCACCAAAACTCGTACTTTGCTCATGCTTCACTCCTTCCTGAAAGAAACTTTGCCCACATTCCGACCGCCCGCGACTGCGACTTCTAATGCGACCTCTGGCTAGAAGCGCAGGTCACCGTCATTTCGAGGGCGGATGTTTTTGTCGAGCCGAGAGCCTGTCCTGAACCCAGCGGAGGAAATCTGCTCTGCCTCCGCTCCCCTCATTACAAGCGGATTTCTCGCTGAGCTCGGAATGACATTCGGCGTACTCATGGTCGTTCCTTCGCACCTTTTGCGAGCCGCTCGCATTCCTTCCGCAAATGCTTTTCCTGCTCTTTGAGCTCCGGGGTGAGCGCCGGCCCGAAGTCTTCCGCCTCGTGAAATTGGCGAATCTCAATCTCGACCCCTCCTCCGAAGGGCGCCCGCTTGAGCCACTCGACCGCCTCCTCCATCGATTTCACCTTCCAGATCCAGAATCCTGCGATGAGCTCCTTCGTCTCGGCAAACGGGCCATCCGTGATGATGCGCTGATCTGCCAAGAACTTCACCCGTTTACCCGTTGAGCTAGGCCGGAGCCCGTCGGCCGCGAGCATCACCCCAGACTTGACCAGTTCTTGGTTGTACTTGAACGTCTCTGCAAGGATTTTCTGGTCAGGCATCACCCCCGCTTCAGAATCCTTATTATCCTTCACGATCACCATGACCCTCATCGTGTTATTTCCCTTCCCTTTCGCCCTCATTTTCGAATCTCGGTAGCAGCGGCGTCGGGTCACGGTTTTGCCAGCGTCGCCGCACTTCCGCGAGCACCGCTTCCCGGTTCCCTGCCATCTCCGCGATGACGCCGCACGGCGCTCCCGTCTGCTCGTGCCGCGCACCCCAGATCAGCAGTTCCAGCAGCACCGGTGCCAAGTCAATTCCCTTCTCAGTCAACCGGTAATTCAGCCGCCGCCGGTCCGCTTCGTCCGCTTCTGCGCTGATGATTCCCGCCTGTTCCAGCTTCCGTAGACGGTGCGCCAGGATGTTCGACGAAATCCTTTCGCCCGATTCCTGAAATTTTTTAAACGTCCGGTACCCACGCACCATCAGGTCGCGGATCACCAAAAGCGACCAACGGTCTCCAAGCATTTCGAGCGAGATGCTAACCGGGCAACCGGACCGCCGTTTCGACCTAGGCTTTCCGGGCATGTCCGGCAGCTTAGCGAGATCGCTTGCAAAATACAAGCTAAATTTTCGGCAGCCCGTAGCGTAATCTTGCGGCGTTTTTCGCGCCAAATCAGGACTCCGCCCTGCCTCCACCTCAGACGGACTCTCCACCTCAGCCTCAACCGGGATTTGGACGCATCCTCGCCATGCAGGCTCATGATTTCAAAGGACATTCCGGCTTCGCGCGTAATCCTGCCGCCTTCACCACTCCTGCCAGTCCTTTTCCGGCCTGCCCTGCTCTTCCCAACACACAGCTTCATTCTATATGCCACGGACAAGGCCGTGGAGGCAGATGAGACAAGTGAGACAAAAAATTTTCGACCTCGCAAGAATGCCGCTTCACTGAAGCTGGTGCCGTGTAACGAAAGCTGCTTGACAAGGCTCGCGGCGCGCGGCCTAACGTGATTTCTCCACGCTTTCTGGGCCGTTTCGGGGAGTCATCTTTTGTCTGAGCGAGCCTCATGGTTTTATCGAATTTTGATATCGAAGCGCGATACAAAACGCCGGCCAGTCAGTCGTGCGCCCCGTGCGCCCGAGCCGCACGAGGCCTATTCGGGGCTTATCCGCCTACACGTTCTGCACCACGCGTCTGAAGGAGCCGTCTTTGGCCTGGGAATGATTGAGGAGCTCGGGAGGCACGGCTACCGGCTGAGTCCGGGAACGCTTTATCCGATGCTGCGGGAGCTCGAACGGGAAGGGCTGCTGCGCTCCGAGCGGCGCCGGGTGGATGGCAAAATCCGCTGTCTCTACCGCGCCACGCCGGCAGGGCGCAAGGCTTTGAAGATTGGAAAGCAGCGGGTGCTGGAGCTGTTTCAAGAGATCTTTGAGGATCGTGGATGAAGCTTGGCTTCGGGTTCCTGCTCGCCCTTCTGGAAATCCTCTGCGTGGCTGGACCGCTTTCCGCCGGTCCGCCCTTCCAAACATCGACGGAATCTGGTCCGAAACAGGCGCCGGCCGCTTCTTCCCAAACCGGGGAGAAGCCTATGGAGGGTTGGCACGGTGACGCTCCCTTTAAGCAGGTTTTAAGCGCCGGGCCTTATCTTGGAGAGCATGGCATTAGACTCAACGGCTGGTTGCAACTCGACGGCTCGAGCGTCGCCTTCGGCGGCCAGCCGAACCCCTTGCCATTTGACGGGCAGTATCTTCTGGACCTCACCGCCACGGTGGACCCGAAAAGACTGTTTGGCTGGCCGGGCGGAACCCTGATGGTGGACGCACAAACCCATAGCGGTCCCAGCATCCTGACCCATCAAATGCCAGCGCTCCAAGACCCGGACAATATGGATGCTTATTCGGAGACCTCAGTAGATCGCGCCTGGTACCACCAGGACCTCCTGCGCCAAAAGGTTCAACTGCAAGTGGGGCTGATGTAGGTCGACGACCAGTTTTTTACCGTCCCCTACGGCCAGAATTTTGTCTCTCTGAATTTCTCATCAGATGCTTCGATCAGCACCTTCGTCTTGCCTACGTTTCCTAAAGGCTCTTTCGGCGGCGACGTGTTCGTGTACCCAGTTAAGGGTTTGTATTTCTCGGCAGGCATGTTCAACGATCACAGCACCGAACTGCCCTACGATCCGGGCGGTGATCTGGAGCTCACTGAGCAGGACTGGCAGAGCAGTTGGCATGATCTGCCCTACAAGATACAAGTTGGCGCTTGGAGGGACACGGGAAGGTTTCGTCGCTTCAGCGGCGGCATCGTGCATGGTCATGTATCAGGGGTATATGCCGTCGCAAGCCAGAAATTATGGCACCCGGCAGGTTCAAACGACCGTGGCCTCGGCGCGTTTTTTCAGTTTGGGACCGGGCCGCCTGCAGTCGCGGCGGTGAGGCAGCACTATGGCGGAGGTGTGGTTTGGACTGGCCCTTTTCCCGCGCGTCCGCGTGACGAAATCGGCATGGCCTTTAGCGACAGCCTTCTGACTCCGGAAAATAGCTTTCACCACGGTTTTGAGAATGAGTTCGAGACCTACTACCAAATCACGGTCTTCCATGGCTTGACGATCCAGCCTGACGTCGAGTATTGGCTGCATCCCAATGGGATGTCCATACCTAACACGTTCCTCGGCTTGGTACGCATTATGTACACTTTTTAGGAGTTGGCGGCAGGTATCAAGGGAGGCTCGAAGCCTTTTCACGCATCCCGGATCACAAAAAATCTACGGAGGCCGATTGCTTATGAAAACGTTCGTGCAGTTAACACCTTGCCTGGGAATCCTGGCCATCATCGTTATGACTGTTCCCCCTGCCTTTGGTGCCACATCAAAGAGCGGCGCCAAGCAAC
Organism: Acidobacteriota bacterium; assembly: GCA_021817045.1. Classification (GTDB taxonomy): domain Bacteria; phylum Acidobacteriota; class Terriglobia; order UBA7540; family UBA7540; genus RH2-MAG17b. The sequence goes on along the minus strand of JAKAWG010000039.1, from coordinate 19,282 downwards.
TGTTCGAGAGCAAGTGTTCGCAATGCCATGGCCCCAATGGCAAAGGTATTGCTGCCATTCATTCACCGAACTTCACCAGCCCGAAGTGGGAAGCGGAGCACAGCGACCAGCGGATCATCAGCATGATCACGAATGGAGAAAAAGGCACGATGATGCCGGCCTAGAAGGGCAAGCTGACCTCGGCTCAAATCCGGTCGCTCATGCACTATGTCCGCTCTTTGAATATCGCAAAGAAGAAGATGTAGCACAGGCCAATGAGCCGACCACGTTGTATGAACTTTGCGCGGCTGAACTAAGGGCATCGTGTGCGTATGAGATGACGACGCCGCGCTTTGTGTCCACGAGCCGCGCTATTTCAGGATCGAAGAAAACGCGGCCCACGCGCTATCGCGTCGCCGCCTTCGCTCTTTTGTTTGCCTTCTGATATTCGAGGAATGTAGCCAGCACCTCGAGTTGGCGGTCTGTGAGGCTACCCAGAGAGGGCATTAGCGATTTTGCGGCAAAGGACTGTGGGTCTTTGAAGTGGCCGACCAGCCAGGCTTCCGACCGGCCTCGACTCCCCTCCAGCGCGAGGTCGGGTGCGATTGTTCCGCCGCGGCCATGAAAGCTATGACACGTGAAGCAACCCTCTCGCTCTGCTGCCTGATGATTAAGAGCCGCCAGAAGGTTGTCTTCTTGGGCTTTGATGAGGCATTCCTGAGCCATGGTGTGATAATAGAACGCCGTTCGACCCGCGCAAAAATGGCGGTCGCCATTCAGAGGAGTTCTGTCACCAAAGACGCGGGCAATTCGCTCGTATTTTTTCGCTTCGAGTTCCAGGTGTTGGGCTTTGCCCCGGTAGTACCGTGCGAGATCTGGATGTTCGCGGACGATTCGCGAACGCGTCACCAAGCTGTGAAGTTCCCCACGTGGCAGCTGACCTGTAACCAATATGTGAATCGCTGGACCTTCGAGCGTCAGGATGGCGGGTTACAGATGACCGAATGGCACACCACGGTCTTGTGCCGTGGTCCTGCTATGTGCCATTGCAAGCACCATCAAGGCGCACCCGGCAGTTGCAAAGAGCCCGATCCTTCGCGCTATCATATGGACTCCCATATGGGATCCGCCTTACCATTAAGGTCCTCCCTTTCCGAATGAACCGCTGTGACCCGCGTCACAGGTTTCTATCGAAGATTACAAAATACGGCGACGACAGTTTCTGTAGCGGCGCTCTCTGAGCGCCGAACTTCCGGCGGCGAGACGCCGCTGCTACAGCATTGGGAGTCACTATAATATGTAATCCCCGTTAGAGTTTGACTTTAGCGTACAGCATCACCGCTGCAAGCATCGAAATCCCGGGTAGAATGGTAAGCGAGGGACGAAGTGGTGAACGTTAATCAGCATGATTGGCAATTCTCCCCAGAACAGAGCGCGCCGTTTCGCTGGTAAGGCTGCAACGTGTGGGCCGTTGCTACTGTACCTCTTATTCCGGGCGTTCCCGCTGTGGGGATATTCGGTTCTAAGCCACGAGGCGTTAATTGACGCTGCGTGGAAGCATTCGATAGTTCCTCTCCTTCTCAGCCGCTACCCCAATGCAACGGCTGCTAATCTCCGGCGAGCCAGGGCTTATGCCTACGGTGGCTGCGTCATCCAGGACCTCGGATACTACCCGTTCGGCAACCACTTCTTCAGCAACCTCACACATTACGTTCGCACCGGCGATTTCGTGGTGGCTCTCCTCAGGGATTCGAGAAACATCGACGAATATGCGTTCGCGCTGGGTGCGCTGTCCCACTACGTTGCGGATAACACCGGGCACCCGTTGGCGGTAAACCTCTCGGTTCCCCAAATGTACCCCAAACTGCGCAAGAAATACGGGAAACGTGTCACTTATGAAGAAGACCCTCGCGCGCACATCATGACGGAATTTTCCTTCGATGTGGTGCAAGTCACCGGAGCCGGCTACCTTCCGCGGACCTATCACAATTTCATCGGCTTCACAGTTCCAGAGCGCTTGCTCAATCGCGCCTTCGAGGACACTTACGGGCTGAAGCCCAGCGAGCTTTTCTGGTTTGAGGGTGTGTCGTTGAAGGTCTATGAGGTCAGCGCAAGCGAAATCATCCCTGACCTCGGACAGGATCTATGGCGGCACGAGCGAAAAAAACTTTACCGCGTTGACCCTCAAATTGTGACTGCGAGGTTCTCCTACCGGCTTTCACGGCAGAATTACGAGAGGCCGCCGAGCCAACACAGGTCCCGCCGGCTGCGGCCATGGACCTGGAACTGGAAATCCACAGCTAAACGTGCAAATGTCCACCTGCTTGCCAGGACTCTTGTCCTCGTTATTGAGGTGATGCCCAAGGTGGGAAGCTTGCAGACACTCAGCTTTAGACCCCCTACCGTTCCAGTTCAGGACCTGTTTATCAAAGGATTCGACGTCACGGTGGCGCGCTACGAATCAGACCTCTGGAAGCTGCGGCACGGTAACCTGGTGCTGCCCGAGGAGAATTTGGATACTGGCGAGCCGCTGGAACCTGGCCGATACTTTCTCGCGGACGAAACCTACGCAGAGCTCCTGAACGATCTGGACAAGCATCATTTCCACGGACTCACGCCAGCACTGCGCAGCGATATCGTCGCCTACTACAACAATCCGAATGCTCCGATCATCACCAAGAAGCACCCGCGGAAGTGGAGAAAAACTCTTCGGGAGCTTGCCGCCTTAAGGTCCGCTCCGGTTGCAAAGGAAGTTGCATCCCGGTAGGTCACGAGAGGCTAGCAAGACCCAAGCCGGTTCGCAGACGCCGCAAGACGATGCGTCACCCGCCACTGCAAAGCTATTTTGAACTCACATCACTAGAACTTTGCGGAACTTGCAGGCGTGCCCAAAGGAGCCCGCGCGCCTACCGCGCACGTTTCCGAGAGCGACCGCGTGCGGCGGAATTAAAAACCGGCTCCGGAATCGCTTCCCCGTCCTTGCGCGGGTCGGAGGCCGCGTAATTCACTCCCGTCGCCGAATCGTGCATCACCGCTTGGCCGCCGCCCACATCCGAGGCGAAGTCACCAAGAACGCGAAGCTTGTGTCCCATCGCGGTCAGTTCGTTCCGTACTTGTACAGGAACACGGTCTTCGATCTCGACATCGCAGCCGCTGAAATTCATTTTCGTGAAGCGCGGAGCTTCCATCGCCTGTTGAATGTTCATCCCGTAATCGGCGATGTCCGAGACATACTGGGCATGCGCCTGCGCCTGGTTAAGGCCGCCCATGATGCCGAAGCCGATGTGCACGTCCCCCTTTTCCATAAACGCGGGAATAATCGTGTGAAATGGACGCTTGTGCGGTGCGAGCACGTCCGGGCTTTTGGGGTCGAGCACAAACAGCGCGCCGCGGTTCTGCAGCGCAAACCCGTAGCCATCGACGACAACGCCGGAGCCGAAGCCGCTATAGAGGCTCTGAATGAGCGAGACGATATTCCCATTTTTGTCCACCGCCGCCAGGTACATCGTGTCCGATCCGTATCGTGCCGGATTGCCAGGCTCTGCCCGGCAGTTGGCGTGGCTCATGTTAATTTGGGCCGCGCGCTCGGCCGCATACTGCTTGGAGATGATGCCGGCCACCGGAATCCTGGCAAATCTCGGATCGCCGACGTAGCGGCGCAGGTCGGTGTAAGCAAGTTTTTGCGCCTCAATCTTGATGTGGAACGCCTTGGCGCTCGCGAAGCCATAAGAGTCAAGCGGAAACCGGTCCATGATGTTGAGCATTTCGAGCGCGGCCATACCTTGCGAATTCGGCGGCATCTCGTAGACTTTCCATCCGCGATAGGTGGTGGAGATCGGCCGCACCCACTCGGGCTCATAATCTCTCAGGTCTTCGGCGGTCATCACTCCGCCGAGCTCGCCGGACGTTTTCAAAACCGCTTTGCCGATGGCGCCGTTATAGAAAACATCCGGTCCGTTCTTCGCCACCAGACTGAGCGCGCGCGCATACTCCGGATTCCGGAAGACCTGGCCAACCTTCGGCGCATCTCCACCCGGCAAATAAACGCGCCGGGCATTCGCGTTTGCCTCGAGCTTGGGCTTCAGAGCATTCCAGTAAGCAGCATCCCACTCGGCGACCGGGAATCCATGTTCGGCGATGTAGATTGCCGGCCGAAACAGCTCCGCCCAGGGCAAGCGGCCGAACTTCTGGTGCAGCGCCCACCACCCTTTCACGACTCCCGGCACCGTCACGGCATAAATGCCGAGGCCCGGCATTCGGCTGAAGCCCTTTTCACGCAGAAACTGAGGCGTCAGCTTTTCGGGCGCCCAGCCGCTGGCATTCAGACCGCTTATCTGGCCGGTCTTTGAGTTCCATTCCACCACGAAAAGGTCACCGCCCATGCCGTTCATCATCGGCTCCGTCACGCCCACAACGGCGTTCGCCGCGATGGCAGCATCGGCAGCAGAGCCACCTTCCGCCAGAATCTCGGCGCCCGCCTGCGAAGCCAGAGGCTGCTCTGAGGCGACTATGCCGCCCTTCGAGATCACCATCGACCTGCCCTGAGAGCGCCCACGAAGATTGGGACCGCGGGAATTTCCTGTGGCGGACGAATAGAGCGCCGCACTTGCAAGAGTCAAGAACATCGCTGCAACCATCAGGTTTCTCATGGATCGGGATCAGTTTTGAGGTTGGCTCACCATGATATCTTCCGCTGAGGCGCGGCGCCCGAAGAACGCGCGCAGGCGCTCGAAGAAGAGATAGACGACGGGCGTCGTGAAGAGCGTGAGAGCCTGGCTCAGGATCAATCCTCCCACAATCGCAATGCCCAGCGGCTGGCGAAACTCCGAACCCATCCCAGAAGCCACAGCCAGCGGCAGCGCGCCGAGCATGGCAGCCATGGTGGTCATCATGATCGGGCGGAAACGCAGCAGACACGCTTCGTAGATCGCGTCGACCGGCTGCTTGCCCTCCTGCCGCTCCGCGATGACCGCGAAATCAATCATCATGATAGCGTTCTTCTTGACAATGCCGATTAGCAGAATAATTCCGATCATGGCGATCACGCTGAACTCAACGCGGAAGGCCAGCAGCGCCAGGATGGCTCCAACTCCGGCGGAGGGCAGAGTGGAAAGAATCGTCAGCGGATGGATATAACTCTCATAGAGAATTCCAAGAACGATGTAGACTGCTGCCAGCGCCGCCAGAATAAGCCACGGTTCGTTCCTGAGCGAAGTTTGAAACGCCGCCGCCGTCCCCTGGAAACTCCCGTGGACTGACGGCGGCAATCCGATTTCGCGCTTCGCTTCATCCACGGCGTCTACGGCCTGGCCGAGCGAATAGCCGGATGCCAGATTGAACGATAAGGTGACGGCAGGAAACTGGCCGAGATGGTTCACCGTCAAGGTGGTCTGACCGGACTCAAAGCGAGCGAAATCGCTGAGCGGAACTTGCTGGCCGTTATTTGAACGAACGAAGATCATCTTCAAAGCGTCAGGATTCTGCTGGTATTGGGGTGCGACCTCCATCACCACGTGGTATTGGTTGACCGGAGTATACATGATGGAAACCTGCCGCTGGCCAAAGGCGTCATAAAGCGTGTTGTCGATCGTGCTGGGCGAGAGGCCCAGCCTGCTTGCGGTATCACGGTCGATGACCAACTCGGTCTCCAGGCCGTGGCTTTGCTGATCGGTCGCCAAATCGCGGAGCTCGGGCAACGTTCGTAGCTTAGCCAGCAGCCGCGGGGCCCAGTGGTCCAACTCCTTCAAGTCCTGGTCCTCGAGGGTGTACTGGTATTGGGTGCTGGCAAAATGGCCGCCCACGTTGATGTCCTGCTCCGCCTGCATGTACAGAGTTGCGCCGGGAATTTGGGCAGCCTTTCGCCGGATGCGGGCAATCACCTGCATCGCCGTCGACTTCCGTTCGCTCAGCGGCTTCAAAGCGATGAACATCCTTCCGGTATTCAGGCCGCTCCCGCCGAAGCCGCCTCCGGCGAAGCTTTCCACCTCCGATACGGCTGGATCGTGCATGACGATCTTGACGAAGGCGTCCTGCTTTTTCTTGAGCGAAGCGAACGAAATATCCTGGTCCCCCTGCACGACGCCCATGATCCGGCCAATATCCTGCTGCGGGAAAAAGCCCTTGGGAATGACGATGAAAAGATAGATATTCAGCGCCACCGTCATCAGCAGGATGGTGAGCACCAAGGCTTGGTTATCCAGCACCCACTCCAGAGCAATCCGGTAGAGCGTCAGCATGCCGTTGAAGCCGCCTTCGAGAATGCGGTAGAGAAAACCGTGCGGGCGTCCCGCCTGCGGGTGCAGGAACTTCGCGCACATGGAAGGCGTCAGGGTGAGCGAGATCAGGAGGGAAAGTACCACGGCGATGCTCAGCGTGACGGCAAACTCACGGAAGAGCCGCCCGACGATGCCCCCCATCAGCAGGATGGGAATGAAAACGGCGATCAGCGAAGAGCTCATCGAGAGAACCGTGAAGCCGATTTCTCTCGCTCCGCGGAGCGCCGCGTGATACGCGTCCATGCCATGCTCGATGTAACGCGTAATGTTTTCGATCACGACGATCGCGTCGTCCACGACGAATCCGGTCGAGATCGTGAGCGCCATGAGAGACAGGTTATCGATGCTATACCCCAGCAGGTACATGACGCCGAACGTGCCGATAATGGAGAGCGGGACGGCGATGCTGGGGATAAAGGTGGACCAGGCATCCCGCAGAAACGCGAAAACGACCATCACGACCAGTATCACTGCGATCAGCAGCGTTACTTCGACTTCGTGGACCGAGGCGCGTATGGTCTGGCTTCGGTCCATCGTTACGGCCATGTGAATCGCGGGCGAAATCTCTGCCTTGAGCTGAGGCACAATGGACTTCACGGCATCTACGGTTTGAATGATGTTCGCGCCGGGCTGGCGGAAAATGACGATCATCACGGCCGGCACGCCGTTCACTGTGCCTGCCGTGTCCACGTCCGCAACCGAATCCAGCACCTCGGCGACATCCTCAAGCCGGACGGGGGCACCATTGTGGTAGCCGACAATCAGCGGCTGGTATTGTGCAGCCTTAAAAAGCTGATCGTTGTCGGCGATTGCCCACGCATCGCTCTTTCCCGCCAGCTCCCCTTTAGGCCGGAAAACGTTGACGGAAGTCAGGACGGAGCGCAGTTGCTCGAGGCCGATTCCATACTCGTCGAGAACCCTCGGATTCGCTTCGACGCGCACCGCAGGCTGCGAACTGCCGCCGACGAATACCTGGCCGACTCCGGGCACTTGAGAAACTCGCTGGGCAAGGATCGAATCCGCCACGTCGTACATATCCCTTTGCGGAATTCTGTCTGACGTCAGCGACAAAATCATGATGGGTGCATCGGCCGGGTTCATCTTTCTCCACATCGGCTTCATAGGCAGGTCGGCGGGCAATTGGCTTTGCGCGGCGTTAATGGCGGCCTGGACGTCGCGCGCGGCGGCGTCGATGTTGCGGCTGAGATCGAATTGCAGGACGACGGAACTAGCTCCCAGAGAACTGGAGGAGGTCATCTGAGAAAGGCCGGCGATCCGGCCGAATTGCCGTTCGAGAGGAGTGGCCACAGCGGAGGCCATCGTTTCCGGACTCGCTCCCGGCAACTGAGCATTCACCGAAATGGTGGGAAAATCCACTTGCGGGATGGGAGCGACCGGCAGCAGACGATAACCCAGGATCCCGGCCAGCAGCAACGCACCCGCGAGCAGCGACGTGCCAATCGGGCGGCGGATGAAGACTTCGGAGATTTTCATTCTGTCTGCCGGCTTACGGCCGGTCCGGCACCGTGTCGGGAGGAATATCCAATTCCTGCGCAGGAACGCCGCGGAGGTAGCGAGCCAGCCGCTCAAAGAACAGATAGACCACCGGCGTCGTGTAGAGCGTCAAGGCCTGGCTGAAGATGAGGCCACCGACAATCGCGATACCGAGCGGCCGGCGCAGTTCGGCTCCAGTTCCCGACGCGACCGCCAGCGGCAAACCGCCGAGCATGGCGGCCATGGTGGTCATTAAAATCGGCCGGAAGCGGATCAGGGCGGCATCATAGATGGCCTGAAACGGCGGCTTCCCTTCTTCGCGCTCTCCCTGTAACGCAAAATCAATCATCAAGATGGCGTTCTTCTGTACGATGCCAATCAGCAGGATGACGCCGATTAAAGCGATGATGCTGAACTCAGTATGGAAGATCATCAATGCGAGCAAGGCTCCGACGCCCGCCGAGGGCAGCGTAGAAAGAATGGTCAGCGGGTGAACATAGCTCTCGTAAAGCACCCCAAGAACGATGTACACGGTAATGACCGCCGCCAGAATCAGCAGAGGTTCGTTCTTTAGCGCCGCCTGGAACGCCGCGGCCGTTCCCTGAAAGCTGGCGTCGATGGAGTGCGGGAGCCCGATCTCCTGCTGCGCCGACTGAATAGCGCTAACCGCCTGACTGAGCGAAGCGCCTTTCGCCAGATTGAACGACAGCGTAACAGAAGTGAACTGGTTTTGATGGTTGATGGCCAGCGGGGTGGTGGTTGGAACGATGCGAGCGAAAGCGCTGAGGGGCACTTCGGCGCCGGAGCTCGAATTGACAAAGAGGTCGCTCAAGTCGTCCGGGTTGTCGCCGAACGACGGCGCGACTCCCAAAACGACATGGTACTGGTTGAGCTGTGTGAACATGGTGGATATCTGGCGCTGACCATAGGCGTCGTAAAGCGTATTATCAATAGCCGCCGGGGTCACGCCTAAACGGCTGGCGGCGTCGCGGTCGATGACCACATCCGCTTCGAGGCCGTGGTTCATCTGGTCTGTGGCCACGTCGCGAAGTTCAGGAAGCGCGCCCAGTTTGGCCGCGAGCTTCGGCGCCCAAGCGTCCAGTTCGTCTGGATTGGGATCGGATAGGGTGTATTGGTATTCGGTTCGGCTGACCCGATCCTCAATCGAGAGGTCCTGGACAGGCTGCATAAAAAAGGAAATACCGGGCACCTTGGCAAGCTCAGGTCGCAGGCGGCGGATCACCTCCATTGCGCTCGCGTTGCGTTGCGCGAGAGCCTTCAGAGTGATTTGAATCCGGCCGCTGTTCGGCGTCATGTTGGTTCCGTCTACGCCGATGAAAGACGCTACGTTCTGGACGGCTGGATCTTTAAGGATAACGTCCGCCAGTGCCTGCTGACGCCGAGCCATGGCATCAAACGAAACGGTCTGGGGAGCCTCCGAGATTCCCTGAATAACGCCCGTATCCTCCACCGGGAAAAATCCCTTCGGAATCACCACGTAGAGATAAAGCGTGAAAACCACAGTACCGGCCGCAATGAGTAATACGGCCGCCTGATGACGCAGCACCCACCGCAGCGTCGTGCCGTAAAGGTTGATGACCGATTCAAACACTCGCTCCGACCAACGGTAAAATCGCCCCTGTTCCGACTCCGGACGGTATCGAAGCAATTTCGAGCACATCATCGGCGTCAGGGTGAGCGAGACGATTGCAGAAATGAGGATGGTGACGGTCAAGGTCAAGGCAAACTCGCGGAATAGCCGGCCCACGATGTCGCTCATGAATAACAGCGGAATGAGGACCGCTGTGAGCGACACGGTCAGGGAGAGGATTGTGAACCCAATCTCCTTAGAGCCGTCGAGCGCGGCCTGAAGCGGCGATTTGCGCAATTCGACGTGGCGCGCAACATTCTCGATCATGACAATCGCATCGTCCACAACAAACCCGGTGGAAATCACCAGCGCCATGAGCGACAGATTGTCGAGGCTGAAGCCAAGAAGGTACATCGCTCCGAAGGTTCCCACCAGGACGACAGGCACCGTAATACTGGGGATGACAGTGCCGGGAAGCGTCCGCAGGAACAGGAAGATCACCATAATCACCAGGCCGACGGTCAGCGCCAGCTCAAATTGGACATCGCGAACTGAGGCGCGGATCATGTTCGTGCGGTCGGTAAGGATGTGAACGTGAACCGCGGCCGGCAGCGCCGCTTCCAGGCGCGGCAACTCCGCCTTGATGCGATCCACGACGGCGATAATATTGGCTCCCGGCTGCCGCTGAATATTCATGATGACCGCCGGCGTCTTGTCCATCCACGCCGCCTGCCGGTTATTCTGCGAGCCGTTGATAACGCGGGCAACGTCTTCGACGCGCACCGGCGAGCCGTTCCGGTAGGCAATGATCACGCTGCGATAAGCCGCCGCCTCCAGCAACTGGTCGTTGTCGTTAATCGTGTAGGAAAGCTGCGATCCCTCGAGCGTTCCCTTCGCCTGATCGACGTTCGCCGCCGCGACGGCCGAGCGCAGATCTTCCATGCTCAAGCCGTAGCTGGAAAGCGCGGTGGGATTGGCCAAAATACGCACCGCCGGCACCTGGCCGCCGCTCATCGAAACCAGTCCGACGCCAAGCACCTGTGAGATTTTCTGCGCCAAGGTCGTGTCAGCAAGATCCTCAACCTTCGGAAGGGGAAGCGACGGCGAAGTCAGGCCCAGAGTGAGAATAGGCGCATCGGCGGGATTCACCTTGCTGTAAACCGGCGGATTTGGCAAATCTGGCGGGAGATAGGTGCTGGCGGCGTTGATGGCTGCCTGCACCTCCTGTTCGGCGACGTTAATGTCCTCCTGAAGCTGGAACTGCAGCGTAATTTCCGACGCGCCGAAAGAACTGGTCGAGGTCATCTGCTTCAGCCCCGGAACTTCGCCGAACATACGCTCGAGCGGCGCGGTGACCAGCGAGGACATCACGGTGGGATTCGCACCGGGATAAAAGGTGAGCACGCGGATGGTTGGATATTCCACTTCCGGGAGGTCTGAGACCGGGAGCTGGGTGTACGCCACGATACCAGCAAGCACGATCGCCACCATCAGCAGGGACGTGGCAATCGGTTTTTGGACGAAGATTCGGGAAGGATTCACAGCGCCTCTCCGCCACTCGCCAGAGTTGTCGGGTTCGGCGCCGGTTCGGGACGCACGTGACTGCCAACATGCAGCTTATCCTGGCCGTCCGTCACAACCGTTTCGCCGCGCTTAAGTCCCGATTGAACCACCATGAAATTGCCTTGCGTCATGTTGATCTTGACAGGCTGCTCGGCGACTGTTTTATTGGGTTGCACCACAAACACAAAGTCGCCTTGAGGCCCGTGCTGCAGCGCGGCGGCCGGCATCAGCAGCGCGTGAGGCAGAACCTCCGTCTCGATGTGAATGTTCACGAACTCATTGGGGAAGAGATCTTCATCCCGGTTGGCAAACCGCGCTTCGAGGCGCAGTGTCCCCGTGGTTTGGTCGATCTGGTTGTCGGTGGCGAGCAGCGATCCACGGGCAATTTCGTGTACGTCGGCGCGGTCATAAGCCGATACCGGGAACGACTGCCCGTCTCGCAGCCCACGAAGGATCGGAGTGATCTGCTGCTCCGGGAGCGTGAATATAACGGTGATCGGTTCCATCTGGTTGATCGAAATGATGCTCGTTCCGGCCGAGACGTAGTTGCCCACATCGACCATCTGCAGCCCAATCTTGCCGGAAATAGGCGCGGTCAGCAGGCAGTATGAAAGGTTCAGCTTGGCGTTAGCGATTGCAGCCTTATCGGAAGCAATCGATCCCTGGAGTTGACCCACCAGGGCTTCCTGGGTATTAAGCTGCTGCAGCGGTATTACGCCGCTCTTGTAGAGTGCCTGGTCTCTTGTGAGATTAAGCTGATCGTCGCGCAGTTGCGCTTGGTCGTGGCCGAGTTGGCCTTCGGCCTGTTGCAACTGGACCTCGTAAGGACGAGGATCAATCTGAACCAGCTTTTGCCCCGCATCGGCGTGCTGTCCCTCGCGAAAGAAGAGCTTCATGATTTGCCCGGCAACGCGTGGCTTGATCGTATCCGTGTTGTAGGCTGTTACGGTGCCAAGACCCTCCAAATATACAGGGAAATTCTCCGCCCGCGTCTCGGCTACCGCCACCGGAACGGGCCGCAGCGCCGCCGCGCGCGCTGCAGCGGCTCGCACAGCCTGCTCTTCCTGCTGGCGCCGCACAGCCGCCCTCCATCCCAGCACTGCCACTACACCGAAGGCTGCGGCCAATACCCAAGGGACCCACCGATGGTGGGGCTGCCGCGGGCGGCGTGCCTGTTCGTCCGGAATTCGTGTCAACGTCTCTTGTGTTGCCATAATTTACCTACCGTAAGATGCTGCGTGGTCCGCCGAATTCTTCCCTTCGCTGGCTTTCACCCGGATGGGAGGTAGCCCCAACTCCCAAGGCCGAAGGCGGCCGCTTCAGTCTACGTTCTTCGTCAATCTCGATGACGCCGCTCAAAGAGGCGGTCTCGCTGCTAAGCGCCATGTCTCCCCGCGTACGGCGGCGGACGCGTGCCGGGACACATAATTAAAACGACGCATAAGTGACAGGGAAGGTTGCAAGAAAACATCCGGTCAATACAGATTGAGCTGCCCCCGATCACTCCTCGTCGCTAACCGTGGAGCATGGCGGCCATGAGGTACTGCGCACCGGTCATCAGTTGTGGATACCCAAACGAAGACTAAGTCTATGCACGTGCTCCGCAACAATTCAAATCTCTGATGGTCTTGTGTTACATTGGGTGGCTCGTAACATCGCTTAGGATCTTGCCCTTAAGTTGCTGAATCGGCACCCGATGCAATTTTAGCACGGTGCCAAATCGGGAGGGTGGCCTTTCTATGAAGGCAGGCAGTGATCTTCTCAAGCTCAACCGCCGCGACGCTCTGAAGGGGCTTGCCGGGTTTGCTGCAAAACCCTTGCTTGCCGCGAAGGACGCAGGCGGACAGAAACCGCACATTTCTAGTACTGTCAACGACTTGGAAGCTTCGCCCCTCGTGGCTCATCAGCGCGAACAGTCCTTCGATGAGGGCTGGAGGTTTCTGCGAGGGGATGCCATTGGGGCAGAGGCGCCGGGCTTCGATGACTCCAACTGGCGCCGGCTCGATCTTCCCCACGACTGGAGCATTGAAGATCTCACTCCCACCTCCGACGCAGCAGGCGAGGGAACGGTCTGGGTGGGTGGCAATACGCCGACCCGAATTGGCCCCTTCGACGTGGCGCTCAGCGGCGGCCAGGAGTCAACGGGTTGGGTTGTTGGCGGAACGGGCTGGTATCGCAAGCGCTTCCGGATGCACGCTTCGAGTGAAAAAACTCAAGCCGAAATCCGCTTCGACGGCGTCTATATGAACTCTGACGTCTGGCTCAACGGGCATCACCTTGGCTTCCACCCTTACGGATATACTTCGTTTTTCTATGACTTGACCCCCTATCTCCGCCGCGACAGCGAGAATGTCCTGGCCGTGCGCGTGCGTAACGAGGGAGCGAACAGCCGGTGGTATTCCGGCTCGGGAATCTACCGGCACGTATGGCTCACGCTGACTGGAGACGTGCGGATACCGACCTGGGGTGTGAGCGTGACCTCGCCGAAAGTATCGGCCCAGCGCTCCAAGGTCGATGTTTCCGTGCGGGTGGAAAACCGCGGCAATAGTTCTGAACATGCCGCCGTTCGGGTTCAAATTATAGGGCCAAACGGTAACGTGGCGAGCAAAGGGGAGAAAAAGTTGCATCTGACGGCTGGCGGCAAATCCGCCGTGAACCATTCATTCGAGGTTCGCGCCCCCGAGCTATGGTCGTCCGAAACGCCCCGGCTGTACCGGGCGGAGGCAGAGGTTCAGTTGGCACACAAAACAGCCGACCGCTACCAGGTGAGCTTCGGCATTCGCAGCATCGAGGTTGACGCTGAACGCGGCCTGCGCATTAACGGAAAAGAGGTGAAGCTGCGGGGCGGTTGTGCGCACCACGACAACGGCCTCCTCGGGTCCGCCGCCGTTGACCGCGCCGAAGAGCGGCGAGTGGAACTCATGAAGGCCAACGGCTTCAATGCGATTCGGACCAGTCACAATCCTCCCTCCCCAGCCTTTCTCGATGCGTGTGACCGGCTGGGGATGATGGTGATCGACGAAGCGTTTGACTGCTGGAACATCGGCAAGAATCCTGACGACTATCATCTCTACTTCAATGACTGGTGGAAGCGGGACATCACCAGCATGGTGCTGCGCGATAGAAATCATCCTAGCGTAATTTTTTGGAGCATTGGCAATGAAATTCCTGGGCGCAATACCGCCAAGGGGGTCGCGATTGCCAAAGAGCTTCGCGACACGGTCAAAAGCCTTGATCCGGTGCGTCCCATTACCATGGCGGTTCCGGGTCCTTACGACCATAACTACACAAAGTGGCAAGTCAATGAACCATCTTTTCGGTACCTGGATGTTGGCGGTTACAACTATCAGTGGCAGGAATACGAACTGGACCATCAGCGGTTCCCACAGCGGGTGATGATGGAGACGGAATCGTTTCCGGTCGAAGCGTACGACAGTTGGCACGCCGTCGCCGAACACAGTTACGTGCTTGGAGATTTCGTTTGGACAGGAATCGATTATCTTGGCGAGGCCGCTATCGGGCATACGGTCCTTTCAGGAAATCCGGCTGCGTATCGTCAAAAGTACCCATGGTTCGTCTCATACTGCGGCGATATTGACCTCGTCGGGGATAAGAAACCGCAATCCTATTATCGTGATGTTCTCTGGGGGCGAAGCCGGCTGGAGATGGCAGTCCAGCGTCCCTTGCCTCCCGGCCGAACGGAGGTGCTCTCTTCCTGGGGCTGGTGGGACGAATTGCGCAGTTGGACTTGGCCTGGCGCCGAGGTGAAAACGCTCAACGTGCGGGTGTATTCTGCCGGCGACGAGGTCAGACTATTTCTGAATGGCAAGCAGGTGGGTTCTAAGCCGGTACCGGCGTCCGCCAAACTCACCGCAGAATTCCCCGTGCCTTATGCGGCAGGTGAGTTGCGGGCAGTCGCATTGAAAGATGGTCAGCAAATCGCCTCGCTCGCCTTCCGAACCGCGTCGAAACCGGCGCGGCTTCGTCTTCGCGCTGACCGGCAGACGATCCGCGCCAACCGCAACGATTTAGCTTTTGTCAGCGCAGAAATAACCGACGCTGCGGGCGTAGTTATCGCCGACCTCGCTCGCACGATCGATCTTCATGTGGAAGGGGTTGGAGAACTGGCTGCTGCTGGTAGCGCGAACCCTAAAAATGTAACCAGCTTCCGCCAGCCAACCTGCCGGACATTTCGCGGCAAGGGTATCGCCATTTTGCGTCCCACCGGGCGTGAGGGAACTATTACTCTGCGAGCCGAGGCCGCCGGACTTCCACCGGCGACAATAGTTGTGAATTGCACCGCTCCGCCGCGGAGCGAGAATCATCTTTCGAGCGCTTAAGAATTTCGAAAGACTATACAGAGCGGCTAGAATTACTGCGTGTGGTGTATCAGGGCGCGGCTTCAGCCGCGCCTTAATTGAACGCTTGGATTCGTAGGGCCTTAGCGTCTGTGTCATAACTATATCCTATAGCGGCGGTCTATGACCGCCGGTCCTTATTTTTCAATAGCGTCGGCGCTCATAGAGCACCGCTACAGCGTCAAAATGGCACGTGTTACACAGACTCTTTAGCCCCTGATCAGCGGCTAAAGCCGCGTCAATCGGCGCTCGGCGAACGGCACGGCTGAAGCCGTGCCCTGATACGCCGCCAACCACTGATGCGCAACTATTTATGCCGCTCTGTATAGAAGCTGTCTCAGAACCTCGGGTTACGCGTGTTGGGTAGCGGCGGGTTTATCCCGCCAGCCGGAGTAGCGTCGTAAAGCCGCCTTTACAGCGAGCACCCGATTCCGTGAATAGGCTTTGAAACAGCTTCTATGTTTCCGATGGAAAATTTCGATTTGACCGCTGTATGGGTGGCATCTAAAATGACCGACGGGATGAGCGAAAGCTCCAAGGTTGCCGAATCGAGCTACGTTCTCACTCTGGAAGAAATCTCCCATCTTGCTTCCCAAGGTGGAAGACCTGCCGAGACTTTGATGAACGTGGTCGCGTTGATTGCGCGGCGGTTTCATACGGACGTCTGCTCCGCGTATTTGCTGGAGCCTGACCGCGCCAATCTAGTCCTGGCCGCTACGCTAGGACTTCGCCCGCAGTGCATTGGCACCCTGCGCATGGCGCTCAGCGAGGGTCTGGCTGGTCTGGTCGCTGAGCAGGTGCGTCCGGTAGCGGTCAAGCATGCGAGGAATCACCCGCGGTTCAAATACTTCAAAGAAGCCGGCGAAGACAGCTTTCAGTCCTTTCTCGGCGTGCCGCTGATCGATCGAGGGGCCTTGCAGGGCGTGCTGGTGGTCCAGACAACCGAGCCTCGTGCGTTTCAAGAGGACGAGATTAGGATGCTCATGGAGGCTGCCGCGCAAGTCGCCCCCGTAGTCAGCGAAGCGCGCACGCTGGACCGCTTCGTTGCCCCTGTCCAGGAGCGCCTATGGACCTTGGCACGAAACCTGTGGTGGAGCTGGGACCATGAGGCCGGCAGCCTGTTCCGAGACCTTGATCCTGGGCGATGGATAGAGCTTAGCCACAACCCCATCTCGCTTCTCGGCGAGATTCCTTTGGAAGGAATCGAGCGCCGGGCGCGCGAGCTTGTGCTTCACGGCCGCATCAACTACGCTTACCGACGCCAGCGCGAATACCTTGACGCAGACCGCACTTGGGGAGCAAGATACGCGGGCATTCTACGGCCTCGGCCTGTCGCCTACTTCTCGGCGGAATTCGGACTGCACGAATCCATTCCCGCATACTCCGGCGGATTGGGCGTGCTTGCCGGCGATCATATCAAGAGCGCTTCAGACCTTGGTATCCCGCTCATCGGAATTGGGCTCTTTTACGGCCAAGGGTATTTCCGGCAGCGATTGGATTCTACCGGATGGCAGGAGGAAGAGTACCTTCAGACCGACGTCGGTCAACTGCCGATGGAGCCGGCGATCGGAATCGACGGTCACCCGGCGACCGTGCAAGTTGAGACGCGCGGCGGATCGATCCGAGCGAAAGTATGGCGCGTGAGCGTGGGACGTTGCCAGCTATTCCTGCTAGATTCCAACGTGGAAGGCAACGCTCCCGAAGACCGCGATCTCACCTCCACCCTTTACGGCGGCGACCTGCGAACCCGCGTGCGGCAGGAACTGCTGCTGGGCGTAGGCGGATTTCGAGCGCTCAAGGCGATGGACTTGACGCCCGGCGTGCTCCACCTGAATGAGGGGCACAGCGTGTTTGCCATCCTCGAAGCGGTGCGCGACCGGATGGAAGAAGAGGGGCTGAACTTTGAAGAAGCGCTTCGCCGCGTTTCGCGCCGCATTGTCTTCACCACGCACACACCGGTTCCCGCGGGCCACGACCGCTTCGATGCCGGCCATGTCGAAGAGCATCTCGGACCTCTTCGGGACCAACTTGGGCTCTCCCACGAGGCGCTCATGGCGCTGGGGCGCGAGCACCCCGATAACCAAAACGAAGACTTCTGCATGACCGTGCTGGGACTCCGGGCGTCCCGGCGCGCCAATGCAGTTTCGGCCTTGCACGGCGAAGTGTCACGCGCGATGTGGACAGGGCTTTATCCAGGCCAGCCCGAAGACGCGGTTCCCATCGGTCACATCACCAACGGCGTACACGTACCCTCGTGGCTGGCGCCTCAGATGTTCCGCCTCTACGACCGGCACCTGGGTGCAGGGTGGCACGAGCAAAGCGGCGAGGCGCGCATCTGGGAAGGCATTGAAAACATCGATGACGCGGAATTGTGGGAAACGCATCTCAGCCTGAAATCACGCCTGCTGGAGTTTGTGCGCCACCGCGCCGTGCGGCAAGCGGTTCGCCGGGGCGAGTCGCCGGAGGCGGTGCGGCGACTTGCCGGAGTGCTCAGTCCCGACGCGCTCACCATCGGCTTTGCACGCCGCTTTGCCACGTACAAAAGGGCCAACCTGCTGATGTCGGACCTCGACACGCTTGCGGAAATGGTGAACGATCCCAAGCGCCCGGTGCAGTTCGTTTTTGCCGGCAAGGCCCATCCGCACGACGAGCCCGCTAAACGCATTCTGCAGCAGATTGCCGGGTTGATGCGCGATCCAAGGTTTTCCGACAGGCTTGTTTTCGTGGAAGACTACGACATTAGCGTGGGCCGGCATCTTGTCCAGGGTGTTGATGTGTGGTTGAACACGCCGCGGCGTCCTTTCGAGGCCTCGGGAACGAGTGGGCAGAAAGTAGTGCTTAATGGCGGGCTTAATCTCTCCGTCCTTGACGGCTGGTGGGCCGAGGCGTATGACGGCTTGAACGGCTTCGCCATCGGCGGCGGCAAGACACACGCCAACTCGTCCATTCACGACAACCGTGATGCCGACGATTTGTTTAGGGTCCTTCGCGAGGAGGTGATCCCGCTCTACTATCAGCGCGACCGTGACGGCCTGCCGCGCGGCTGGATCAAGCGAATGAAACGGACCATCCGGACCCTCGGCTGGCAGTTCAACGCTGACCGAATGGTGATGGATTACACGCTCAAGTGTTATATCCCCGCCGCAGGAGGCACCTCAAGCGGCATGAACCTCATGGAATGAAGGGAAAGGAGAGCACCTGACACATGCCCGGAACATACAAGGTCACAGAACTCGTTGGAACGTCTCCCGTCAGCTTTGCTGAGGCGGCTAAGGCAGGCATCGCCGAAGCCGCGAAGACCGTTCGCCACATGGATTGGTTTGAAGTTGCTGGCCAGAGCGGCCGGATCAAGGATGGCAAGGTCGAAGAGTTTCAGGTCACACTGAAGATCGGCTTCAAAATCGAGCGATGACGGGCAGAACCCGCTCCCAGGACTTCCCTGCCTGGCGCTCGGACGCAGACCGCGCTTCGGTTTAGTTCCTCAATGGCAGCGCGCGGCGGGTAGCCATCGCCACCGGCTTTGTGTCGTGGCTGTTTGGGCGTATAAGACTGGCCGGTGCCGTTAGCCGCGGTCGGCGCTTGCCTGACCGTGGGCATCTGCTAATGTCGCAACAAGCCCAAGGTCAACCGAAGATCCGTCGACCCTGGCTACCGGCTACCCGCTGTGGTAGCCGAATCGCAATTAACCCAACCTTGACAATCCCTGTCGGCCTGTGTACTATTAGGTAATTAGACCCCTCGCGGAATTACTCGCTTGGAGGTCTGCCATCTTCCTTACGAACCCTGTCTTCCCAATAATAATTTCGCTCCGCCATACGCTCCAAACCCGTCGGCAAAGGCTCAATTCTACGCGTCTGAAAGAATCGCTAGGCTAGGAACATTGGGCGAAATTGATGGGCCGTTTTTGCTCGGGAAACCCACCAAGTTGATGAAAACAAACAACATTAGAATTTGCTTATGACGACCAAACCCAAAAGCAAAGCCAAGCTGTTCAGGAATATATGGATTACGTCATTTAGAAT
>JAKAWG010000130.1 GCA_021817045.1 Acidobacteriota bacterium | reverse complement strand
AAGTGACGGGTGGAGAAATGTCAACCTATCGCTGCTTGGCGTACGTGGCCCAGACGATGGAATATCGTTGGAGTTTTCATCCCCTCTCTCAGTGGGCATCGGTTTACACACAAAATGCCGCTTGACCAGCGCAACCTGATCGACACCTGGGTGCAGGAAACGATCCAGTTCCAGAACCAGACTTGCACGATATACGTCTTGCAGGGCTCTTGCTTCAATAGCGCCAATGCACTACCTCTGGCTGTGGTGGACTCGAACAACTGCCCCGATCCCCACCACCGCTGCCGCAGCGGCAGGTACACCTTGCTGCTCGATGTTACCGACACCCTGAACAACCACTACTATGACACGCAACAGGTTTGGTTTGACAACAAGCCGATATCGGTCGAATTCGCCGGCTTACAGGGGCTGCCGGGATGCACAGACCTTCACTTGGGATTGAACGGACAGTTCGTGCCTCCGGGCGCGCCTTGCAACCAGCCCTGGCCCGGCAACCTGATGGGCATCGCATTCGATGAATATATCGACGAAACTGACCACACTGCGCCAAGCGATAACTTCGATTACTACTCGCTCTCCGTAACGCGGCAAGGCGGGCCGATCTATGCGATTCCTATCACACCGAGTCTTTCACCTCCGATGTTCGGACCTGAACAGTTCAAGGGCACGCAGCGAGTCGGTGATCCGGGCGTTCGGTGCGAGCCGCTGCCGGTGGTCATGAACTGCCCGCAACCACCGCCGCCGTCCATGAAGTTCTACAATCTGCTGACGCAACTCGACCTGCGCATCTTCGACTCCGTTTGCGGCGCGAGCCTCGCCGCTCCGTTTAAGCCGCCGGCCGTCTTTGCACTGGATCGCGGCACGTGTTGCGGATACAGCTTCCAGCTCTACGCCCAGGACAAAACGTGGGACGACGGAGGTCCCGGCTTGTGTCATCGGGTTTGGACCGCTCCCTGGGCGGTCTGCATTTGCAACGACTTGCCTGCGGCGGGCTGATTCACGCGGGGGTCCTTTCGCGACCCTCCGGCGACGTGGCGTTTTCAGGAGCAGCACGCTGGGCGCCGTTACCTCGCTCCCTTACGATCGAGAGCCAAAGGTCCATGACGTCTGTACTGACAAGCGACTGGGACTTGTGGACTGGATTCGCTGTGGCCGGCCTTGCCACCTGGCGAATGACTCATCTCGTCGCGAACGAAGACGGGCCCGGGGACATTATCGTCCGTCTCCGTGTCTGGCTTGGTTATCGGTGGGTCGGCCGGCTAATGGACTGCTTCCAGTGTTTGAGTTTTTGGATTGCGGCTCCGCTTGCCTTGTTCATATCGAGCCAACCTTTGAGGTGGGTACTTTCATGGCTTGGCCTTTCGGGTGCAGCGTGTCTTCTTGAACGCCTGGGCCAACAGCCGGTTATGATCGAGCCGATTTCCCGAGAAGCAGGAGATGCCTACAATGTGTTGCGGCCAGAAACGGATGGACTGGAAGAATCAGTCGGCAGCAGCGCCAAGCACGGCTCCGGCGATTCCTCAACACGAACATAGACATCCTCAGCCTCCGGCCTCAGCCCGCGTTGCGCCTGCGGGAAGACAATCCGCTGCTTCCGTGAGCCTTCGCTATACGGCAACGTCTCCCATTGTCGTCCGAGGCCGGGCAAGCGGGCGCGAATATTTGTTTTCAGGAGCAATCCCCGTCCAGTAGGTCGATCCGCGCGATGCCGAGACATTGCTTCGTACTCGATTCTTCCTCCGCACGTGATGCGACCGAGTGGTTCTCGTGTGTGCGCTATCGATGGCGGCCTGCTGCGAGAGTTTGACCAAATTGGGGCCTAACTAAAATAACCTGGGGATTGTCGAAGTCATTTCTTGTTGCCAAATGTTCACCGATTCGTGCAACTCTGGACGGCGACTCAGAAGTTTAACCGTCCCGGGCCAAGTTGCCGGGTAACGGGCTAGCGTCGCGGTGGCTCCCTGCACAACGGTCCAGATCAAAGGAAGGGTAATCGGCTGGCGGGGCAAGGATGTTCTGTCATGGTTGCTGGTTCTCGAACCAAGAAAATGCGACGTCGTCCCGGAAGACCGGGCGCGGCGCTGTCGTGAGCGTCGGTCGGCAGCGCCCTGTGCCCGGAGGACAAGGGGAGGTACCATGGGCACACAATCGGAGCCTAGCTCAGAGCAGATTATGCAGGTTGGCTTAGGATTTTGAGCTTCCAAGACGCTGCTGAGCGCGATTGAGATCGGAGTGTTCACGGAACTCGCAAGGCACCCCGAAGATCTGCAGGCGGTTACGGGAAGGCTCGGCCTGCATCCGCGCTCAGCACGAGATTTTCTGGACACGTTGGTAGCGATGGGCTTCGTCGAACGTCGGGAGGGAGAATACAGCAATACCCAGGCGGCGGACTTTTTTTGGATAAGAGGAAACCTCTTTCATTGGTGGCGTGCTTGAGATGGCTAACCTTCGCCTGTATCCCTTCTGGAACAACCTCACAGAGGCCCTGCGGACCGGAGAGCTCCAAATGAGGCTAAAGGTAGCGGCGAGAATCAGTTCACGGCGCTCTACGCGAGCCCCGAAAGGCTCGGGGAATTTCTCCAGGCAGTGACCGGAATCAGCAAAGGAGCGAACCGTGCCATCGCCATCAAGTTCTCCTGGAAAGACTACCGGACGGCTGCAGATGTCGGTACAGCTCAGGGTGATCTGATCGTGCAAGTGGCGCTGGCAAACCCGCACATCTCCAGGAATCGGCTTTGATCTTTCCGAGGTCGCCCCAATTTTCGAAGATTACGTCGAGGCACACAATCTCTCACCCCGCGTCACATTTCGCGCCGGGAATTTCTTCAAGGATCCCTTGCCTCAGGCTGACGTCATCATGATGGGGCACATCCTGCACGACTGGAATCTGGAAGAAAAGAAGCTGCTGCTCGGCAAGGCCTTTGAAGCCGTTCCCGAAAGTGGTGCCTTGATCGTTTATGAGACCATCATTGATGACGAGCGGTCCAAAAATGCCTTCGGTCTGCTCATGAGTCTGAACATGCTGATCGAGACTCACAGCGGCTTTGACTATACAGCGGCGGATTGCGCGGGTTGGATGAAGGAAGCCGGATTCCGCGAGACGCGCACAGAGCACCTGCTGGGCCCAGATTCGATGGTGATCGGGATCAAATAGGAAAACAAATAGCCCAGTTCAACGTGTTCCCAAACCGCGCGTAAGTAGTCAAGGCTATCCCGGAGCAGTACGTGCACCCTTGGATTTCGATGGAAGTTTGCTGGTAATGGGCCCTCAGGTTGCGAACGCCGAGCTTTTGGCCAACTACGGTCGCTCAGATCTTTTCTCTCAACCCGCTTGCCATGGTTCCCTTCGGACGGACGCGATTCTAGAACCGGCTGCAGATCCAACGGCCAAGCCCAAATGGCCGAGCGAATATTTCACGCCCGGCAATGGCGGCGGAAAGTTGAGCGGCGCTTGGAACGCCTGTAGATTTGGACTACATGAGACTCTTGACCACTCGCGGCTCGAAACCCATTCATGGCGAATGTCCAGATGACCACCATCAAGGTTCTCTCGATTGACGGTGGGGGGGATTCGTGCGGTCATCCCTGCGGTGATTCCCGCCGACCTTGATAACGCAAGCCCTGAAAACAGTCGTCATCTGCAAGAGGTTGCCAAAAAGTTTATCGCGTCCGAGTTCGGCAAGCTGGACAACATATGCGCACAGTTGGAGGAGGGACGGGGAAGCGATATGCCTGGTATTGGGATACCTTTCGCGAGTGGGAAGTTGGCAAAACCCCTCTACCAAAGCAAGCTCAGGCTCTCCTAAAGGCAATCGCGCCGAATCCTAACAAGGCGAGGCTTCGTGAGGTGCTTCGGAACTCCCTTTAGCTGTTTTCGCACTGTTTGGAGCGCCGCAGCTCGCCGTCGGCGCCTGCAGGTTTCCTCGCGGACAGGCCGGTATGCCGGCTTGATTAATCACCGCTGTTTTTTTGAGATCTGCCACTCACTGCAAGCCGAAATGCAATCTCAGACGTTTCTCAGCGAAACCTGCCCGGACGGGTGGTTCAGAACCTGTTCACGCGGCTGCACCGCGGTTCCCCGCCACGCGCTCGCGGCGTTGTGTGGTCGCATAGTCAATATCAGTATCCCGGTGCTTGCCGTGTGTGCCGTGCAGATAGAGGATTGCATACTTTCCGCCAACACCGAGCACCCGATCCGGGTGCTCGATGGCACTCTTCATGTCCCGGTAGCCCAACGTTAGGATCTCATCGTAGTTCGTGCGGGAGAAATCCGCATCGGCTAACGAAAACTGCGGCTGCGAATCATGGCGGGGTCGTTCAAACATCACCTGGCACACCTCCCGGCAGGTCGGCCGTACCACGGGCTTTGCCTCCACTTTGAGTTGGTGCTCGTTAACCACACGGACAACAGCTTCTTTGCGGGATCCGTATTCAATCGATTTCTGTCGCCAGATGGCTTCGTCCAGCGACCGAAGGATGGGCCCTTTGCGGTCCCAGAGATCGACCAGAAACACAATCGTGTCTGTCGTTGTATCCGCGGTCAGGTCCTCGGCGAGGGCCTCGATGGGTGTATTCGTAGACACGCCGCCATCCCAATACCAATCGCCGTCGATCTGAATCTCTGAAAACCCAGGCGGTAGTGCGCCGCTGGCCAGCACGTGGTCGGCGCTAATAGTTCTCCTAGGCCACCTGGGGTTTTTGGAATCGAAAGAGTTAAAGAACACCACCTCACCGTCTCTAACGCGCGCCGCCCCGAGGCTGAGCCATAGCCCCGCAGGCTGGTTGACTGCATCCCAATTGATGTGGGTATTGAGGGTTTTGCGCAACGGGCCGGTATCGTAGAACGCTAGCTGGTGTGGTGACTGCGGCGAAAACCACTCCGTGCACCAAGGGTTCTCAAGTGGATTCATAATCCGAGACGTGAAGAAATGCGTTTGGCCAGCGGGGTTGAACGCCCTCCAAGCCCATTCAGCATACTTAGGCCCCAGTTCGCCCAACCACCCGCAAGCGTCACGCAGGACGCGCGGGAGGCTCCTCCACAAGAGCTGATAGTCGTACGGCGGATAGTCGGGCGACAGAATCTTGTCCCACACTTTCTTGAGCTCCGTGGACGCGCTCCCACACTTCGGGCCTGCGATGACGGCAGCGTTCACCGCTCCGATCGAGATTCCGCCGACCCAGTCGACTTTCGTGTGCTCCTCGTTGCAGGCCCTTTCGAGCGCAGCGTATGCTCCGACCTGGTAGACGCCCAGGGCACCACCACCTTGAAGGAGCAATACCACCCGCTTACCGGTCAGGCTGATGGCCTCGTGGTTCTCGTTGTTCACCATGATCTCACCTCTTTGTGTCATCGCGTCCCCCTGGCAAAGCGCGGCCCCTGTCCCCACGGTGCCTGCTCCGCGCCGAAGCAACGCGATTGGACCTCTATGGGCGAGGCCATTATAAAAACCAGGAAGGCAAGAGCAATTCTTCGACGAACAGTGATGGCAAGCCTCCTGAGCCGTTGAGCGGAAACTATCAGAGAAGCGCTTCTTTCACCCGCGGTGCCAGGGAAAGGAAAAGCCACAAGACGGGCATAACCGACCGCCTTCACGGCGCACCCCCGCGCCACTTACGGACCTGGCTTGCTACTAACCAAGCAAATACAATGGAACGACAAACGGCCGCTGTGATCCCGGCCACAGGTGGGTACGACACCGCGCGGTAGGATAGCAGGCATCGAGCCTATAAAGGGCGAGCGTCGAAATCCGGTCCAGCAACCAACGAAGGAGGCCCTACCAGCGTATCGCTCCCGCTCCGGTAAGCCTGTCGCACCCGGCTCAATCCGCACGGCACACGATGCCGTTTTAACAGTTCGGTCTGAGAAGACAGCTTCGCTGCAAAAGACGAGGTCTGTGTTGGCAAAGACGAGCCGCTCAATATCGGCCTCATGTCACCAGCGATCGGTCACCATGTAGTGGGCGATAGCTGGCGAAAACAGCCTCTCCCACAACCGATAACGTTTACGTCACAACCAAACCTCCGGCAGCGCCCATTTTCACCTGGGTGGTTAAATGGGGCAACCGTCCTTTTGAGCCTGGTTGATCATCGATCAGCGGTTCTGGAGGGCCGTGACGTATGGCAAAGGAGCAATCAGAAAATGACGGGCAATCCTCAGCCGCTCGCCCGCATTATTACCTCTTGCAGTTCATCCGGGGTGAGCACGATCGGGTTGCCTTTCATGCTGCTCGCTCGCGCCGCCTTCTCGACCAGAACCGGCCAATCCATGTCGCGAACTCCATACGCGCGGAGCGAGGGAATCTGCAATTCCTGGCAAATTTCCCAGGTCCACTTGATGAGCTCTTCCGCGCGAGCCTGGGGCCGGCCGGTGAGGAGCCGGGCTACTGTTTCGTAGCGGTGCAGCGTTTCCCCGGCCGGATCGCGTCCGCGCAGCGCGCGAATGTTCACCTCGATGCCATGAGGCAGCAGCGCCGCACAGACGGCGCCGTGGGGAGCAGGGAACATGCCGCCCACCGGCCCGGCGAAGCCATGCACCACGCCCAGCGCGGCGTTGGCGAGCGCCAAACCGCCCAGCAAGCTCGCCACCGACATGTCAGCGCGGGCTGCACGGTCATGCCCGTCGCGATACGCGCGGCGCAGCGCCCGGCTCACGCGTGGAAGACCCTCGACGCAAAAACCGTCCGTAAGCGGATTGGCGTGCTTCGAGACGTACGGCTCGATGAGTTGCGTGAGGGCGTCCAGGCCCGTGCGGGCAGTAACCTCGGGTGGAAGATCCAGAGTCAACTCTGGATCGATCACGGCAAAGCGCGCCAACATCAACGGACTGCGGAGGCTGACTTTCACCCGATGAGGACGCGAGGCCAGCACGGCGTTGCGCGTGACTTCGGCGCCGGTACCCGCGGTCGTGGGTACGGCAATGAACGGCGCTGGTGGAACGCGCAGGGGCTGGCCCCGGCCGATCACTTCCAGGTAGTCCAGCACGTCACCGCCGTTCGTCAAGAGTGCGGCAATGGCTTTGCTTGCATCGAGGGCTCCTCCCCCGCCAAACCCGATCACCATCTCGCAGCGTTCTGCCGCCGCCGTTTCAGCCCCGCGCTGAACATCCTCGACCGCAGGTTCGCCGTCCACGCTAAAGACGCGGCAAGTTATACCAGCGGAGGCGAGTTCCGCGCGCAACGGAGCGCTGCGCTCCTCCGAGCGGCCGGTGACCACGAGTGCCCGATCGCCAAGTTCCCGTGCGACCGGTGCCACCTCGCTGATTACCCCGTCACCCCAGGCAATGCGTGTGGCCGTGGCGAATTCGAAGCGCACGCGAAAACTCCCTCGTGAAAACGAACCAGACTACTGGACGCGCGGAGCAGAACCGCGGCTACCATCCGTCATCCGATGGAAACACACTTGTGTACTTAACGCTCGTGCGCGCCTCGTGCATCATCGACTTGACCGTGTCTCGCCAAACCGCATAGTGTGCCGTCTCCTTATGTCGTGCTGGGTCCCCCTCCGTGCGATAAACCTCCTGCAGAATGAATCGGGTAGGATCTTCGGCATTCTGGATCACGTCGAACCGGGCGATTCCCGTTTCGCTGATGCTCTGACGGGCGTTCTCAATAGTTGCCTGTATGAACATTTCGAGGAATTCCGGTTTTACATGCACATGGACCTGTAGTACAAGCATGTGTCTCTCCCTTTCTGGCCGGGGCGGGAACCAATTTCTTTGAGCCAAGCCGCGTATTCCGCGCAAGTGTGGTTGCGCCCTTGGCATTCAATCTACATATTGTAACGTCGTTTGACCGAGCCCGCCGCAAGCGACTTGGAAGTGAAAAGGCCCTTCCCATCCGTCGAGCGCCGCACACTTGGCCGTGTAACGCTAGGTCTCTATCGGAAATGCCCCGAGGGGTAATGGTGATGAGGGCGGGAGAGTGAGAGCGGGGCATTTTTCATAGAGACGTTTGAAGTGAGCCGCTGGCGCGGCGTGCCCCACTTGGGGTTTATGGGTTTTCAATCGCCCGGAGCTGGCGGACGTGTCGATTCGAAGGCCGAATGTGGGCACTTGGGGTGCTTGAGCGGTCGTACTTCGGCGGGATAGTGGTCGACCGGAGGCGGTTTCGGACTTGGGATGGTGACACTTTCCAGGGGACCAAGACACGTCCGCCGGGCGCGCAGAAGCGTGCGTGGGCAGGTGCGGTGTGTGCCAGTGCTCAAAAGGTGTCATGAATGATGACCTTCCTGACTTCGGCGTCGAAGATCTGTAAGACCGTCAGCCGTTCGACTACTTGCATGGGACTATGGCAATCGGGGCACAGCCAGATAGCGGGCTCGCTGGCAGGAACGTCGCGTATTGCGGGCGGCGTCTGCGTGAGGAGCAGGCGACAGAGGGGAAGCAAGTTTTTGCGACGACGGTTGGCCAGCCGGCCGAAGTAGCGAATGCGCGGGAATCCCTTGGGGAGAACGTGCTGCACGAAGCGGCGCAGAAACTCTTCGCTGGAGGCGCTTGTCAAGAATTTTGTGTCTGGCGGCATAGGGATTCCTCCGTTTCGAACCTAGCCTGGAAGAGGGCGTTGAACTGAGCCAGAGTGCTCTGGAACGAGGAGGCGACGCGGCGCCAGCGTCCAG
>JAKAWG010000129.1 GCA_021817045.1 Acidobacteriota bacterium | reverse complement strand
AAGAAGTTTTGCAGCATCCTGCTAGATGAGCCAAGCTACTGGTAAGTCTTTTAATGCTGGAGGCACTGGACTGTGGCGGCTTGACGCCGTCTTCTCTCCGGGCGGCTTGCTGGGCGCGGGAAGACGAGCTTGGGCCGCGAGCACGCTCGCCGCCGCAAAGCGGGAGCAAGCACGGCTCAGGCACAGCAGGATTCGGCCAAGGTTGGGTCAGGGAGTTGGGAGTGTGGCATAGTCGACGTAACGCACTGAAGGGATTAGGCTCGGGCGCGCTCTCAGCTCTTGGCATCGCAAAATCTCCAGGGAAGGCAGATTTCCCAGCCCCATCCAGTCAAGGGAATGGCATCGGTCCCGAGCAGGCTTTCCTATCTGCTACTGTTTCCGTTCGCAAGGTTGGATTCCCGACCCGTGAAGAATTTGAATCTCCACCCCGCCACGTTCGGCCCATTACGTGGTATTTTCCGCCACGTCCCGATGGCGGAAAGATTGCGACTGATCTAGCCGACCTTAAAAAACTTGGTATCGGCGGCGTCTGCCTGCTACCCGATGCTCCCCTCCTCAAGTGTGAATACCTTTCGCCCGAATTCTGGCAGTTGACCCACATGACGATCAAGGAGGCAATCCGCCAGGATTTCCGTATTTGGCTTTATGACGAAGCCGGGTACCCGAGCACTTCGGCGGGCGGCTACGTGCTTCGACACCACCCGAAGTATGTCGTTACCGGGCTCGAATATGATCAAGGCCCTGTTAACGATGGAGCCTTTACCGTAGACGACCCGGTTGTGGCGGAACAAATGGCGGAAGGTGGCGCAGTGATTGCCACGGTGGGGGGCGGTACCTATATCAAGCGGGTCGGTGATCCGCTAGCGACAATTGCTCAAGGACGAGATGGCTTGAAGCTGCCGCTTTCGAATCTCATGGACGCCGACGCGGGCCGGGAGTTCATCTCCTCAACATATGAAGGTTATGCCCGCACCGTGGGACGGCACTTTGGCAAAGAAATCGAAGCGATTTTTACGGATGAACCGTGTCTGCACGTGGCGGGCTATTGGAACTCCGGTGAGAAAGCCGAGAATCATCGCCCGTTGTTTCCGTGGGTGGATGGCTTCCCGGAATATTTTTACACGAAGAAGGGTTATGACTTGCTTCCTTTGCTTCCGTGCCTGGTGAAGGACGCCGGCCCGGAAGCGGTGAATGTCCGGTGCGATTATTGGGAAGTGGTTTGCGAGCTGGTGATGGAGGGATACTTCGATCAGCGCTTCAACTGGTGCGCGCAGCACAACATCTCCTCTACTGGCCACATGCTGCTGGAGGAGTGGTTGATGACCCACCTAATGTTCACGGGAAGCTTGATCCGCGCTGCTGCCCGAGAGCACATTCCCGGGGTTGATTTGATCGGCCCGCGTCCGAACCTTGCTTCATTGGAACACACCATGACGGGAGTCGGCGGAGTGTGGGTACCGAAATACATCAGTTCGGCGGCGCACACTCGTGGCCGGTCCGACGTCATGAGCGAAAGCTTTGCCGCGTCCGGGCCCACCATGACCCTTGAAAAGATGGTGGCCACGGCCAACTGGGAATACGTCGCCGGGGTGACGGAATTGCTGCCAATGAGCCACCAGTACGCACGCCGGACGATTCCCCCAAACGCGCTCGAAACCACTCATGACGAGTTCTATCGAGACCCGACGTTTTTTGCTACCTATCTGGCGCGGCTCCGGTCGATGCTGAGCGGCGGCGCGCATGTGGCGGACCTCGGGGTGCTGGTTCCGGAGACAAGCATCTGGGCCAACTACGTTCCGGCTCGGGTGGGAATGCCTTATGAAGACTACCGGAAGAAGAATCCGGTGGCAGCAAAACTCGATGACGATTTTTCGGCGCTGTCGATTGAACTTCTTCGCAGCCAAATGGATTTTGACTATCTCGACGACGAAATCTTTGTGACGGCAGAAGTCTCCGGCGGCAAGCTTCACTTGGCGGATGAAGCTTACAGCGTTCTGGTGATCCCTCGGTCCACGACGATGCGCTATGCCGTTGCGGAGAAAGTGGTCGCTTTTCGTCACGCCGGAGGCCACGTGATCGCCTGCGGCGCACTGCCGACTACCTCCATGGAACGCGGCAGAAGTCAGGCGTTGAAACAGGCCTTGGCGGCGGTCCCGGTGGCGGCGACGCCGGAGGAACTGGTTCAGGGGATTCGAAAGATTTGGCAGCCCGATCTCGTGCTCGATCGGCCCGATTCGAAATTCTACTATCTGCACCGGCGGAAAGGCGGCCATGAGATCTATTTCCTGATCAATATGGCTGAGGGGCCGTGCGAGCATCAGATCAAGTTTCGAGCGACCGGGGGTGCGAGCATTTGGGATCCGCGCACGGGAGAAATTAAACCCTTTAACGGGCGCGAAGTGCGAATAGAGGGATTGTCGGCGCTGTTCGTCGTATTCGGTAGTGTCCAAGCGTAGACTCCCTCGGCGTCGCAAGTTTCAAACGGTGAGGAGGGAACACCCTCCCTCAAGAGGAGAGTGACGTGGGAATCAATCGACGCAACGTACTACAGGGATTAGGGCTCGGCCTACTGTCATCCCTGGGATGGTCAAAACCTTCTTCGGAGACCGGCGGGCGAGGCGTGCGTGGACCACGAGGAACGCCCGCTTCCGCGATACCCGTAACAGCCAATCAGCAGGCGGGCGGGGGCGTACCGGAAAATGTGTATCGCGGCGAACTGCTTACGTATCCGGGGCCGTGGGCTTTTGCCATTCCGCACTCCACCATCATTCTCGTCCGCGACGAGGAACTCATAACCTTAGCCGCTAACCCGGACAAGGTTCTTAACCTCGCCCTTTCCCACACACCCCGCTACGAAAGCCTTCGGCAAATATGCGAGCGTGCACAGGCGCGGGGCGAGCGGACGCTAACGGTCGCTTTCGATCAATTCTTCGCGCAGTATCGTCCGGGACAGAATACTCCCCGGCGGCTGATGCCGGATACAGAAGAATACATCCAGAAAGTAGCTGCCGTCGGCCGCTTCGCGGGCAAGTACGGGCTTGCGCTTGAATTGAGCGTGCTTTCGCCACTCGAATTGGGTAAGGGCTATGTGGCGCGTACCGGCGAGTCCGGCATCTGGATGCACTATCGGAAAGGAGTGCGCGATCCCAAGACTGGAGCCTTCAGCGTCCAACTCTGGCGTCAGCAGGTTTGGGTCAATAACAAGGGCCCTATCAACGTCGAGAATGCCGGAGTGCGAGTGTTCGCGTTCCACGAAACCCAGGTTCCGCAGGCGCCCTATCGCGCCGTCAATCCTGCAGACATTGTGGAAATTAAAGAGGGCGTAGACGTCGAGTCCATGGACAACCTCATCTCCCGATCCGGCGAATACCGTGCAGTAAGGATCCGCGTTCATGGGAAGGGGACAATCTCGCGGGGTGATTGCGATCGCGTGCTAGTGGTGCAATTGTATCGGACGCCGGAAATGGACTACTTCAGCCCGAAGGCTCTGCCCTTCATGACCAAGCTGATCGACCGTTACGCCGCGGCCGGCATTCGCCTGAATGGGCTTTATTCGGATGAGATGCACATCCAGCAGGACTGGTCTTATTTCCATCACCACGATCACGGCGAATTTGCTTTGCGCTACGTCAGTCCGTGGCTGGCGCGGAAGTTTGCGGCCCTCTACGGGTCGGAATACGGGGATTTTGCAAAGTATCTGATCTATTTTGTCCACGGTCAGGCGGATTGGTCGAACGACCTGAGCGCCAAAGAGGGCTTCATGCAATCGTTCGGGGCGGCGACCGATGAAGTGCAACACCCCGCTCTTTTCCGTGCGCGGTACTATCACCTCCTGCAGGATGGCGTCGTGGATCTGTTCGCTCAAGCCAAGCGTTACGCTGAGGGTAAGATGGGGCATCGTCTCGAAGCGCGGGCTCACGCTACCTGGGCGGAAAGTCCGACCATCGATTACTGGGGAATCGGAGGGAGCGACCCATGGCGGGCACAATATGAGTACACCTCGAATTTCCTTTGGTCGAACACCGTGCAGCAGGCGGCCTCCGCCTGCTATGACTACTTCAAGTGGGGTGATTTTCTTACCGGCAACGGCAACGACTACGCGGAGGGCGGCTGGCTGGATCGCGATTATTTTGCTCTGGCGATGGCTGTCTCCACAGGCATCCTCAACGACGTGCCTTATTCGTATGCGGCGCACTGGGGCATGCCGGCGGCCGTGAGCGAGCGCCGGACGGCACTCGAGGAAACGTATGGGGTGGTGTCAATACCTGAACTCTACGGCGCAGTTCAAGGCGCCGAGCATCGCAACGTTGACGTTCTGATGCTGTATCCGCTCGATTTGGTGGCAGCGGAAGAACGATTCGGCAGTTGGATGACGCAATACGGCTACACCGATTACGTCACTGCGGCCAAGTTGCTTGAGCGCGGAAAGGTCAATGGCAAGACAATCGAGATGGCGGGACGGCGATTCACCACCCTCGTGGCGCTGTTCGAGCCCTTCCCCTCCGCGCGACTCCTTGCTCTTATGGAGGAATTTGTCGGAAACGGCGGCCGCCTGATCTGGTCTGGTCCGCCTCCGTTCCTGAATCTTGAGGGCGAAAGTGCGCTGGATGACTGGCAGGAAATCTTCGGTGTCGATTATTTACTGGGCGCTGCGGAAGTGCCATGGTCGCGGGTCAATGTTAACGGAATTGCTGCCCCGGGCAATCTGCTACGCTTTGAGGGAGCTTTGAGCAAGGTGAAACCCCAGGTGATTCTGACCGATTTCCTGGTGGATCACATGTACCCCGTGCGGCCTCGGCCGGGGACGACCGTTGCGGCCCGCGTTAAGGATTGGGTCGTAGGCACACAGCGTGGCAGCGCGACCTTTCTTGGCTACCGCCCGCGCGATGACCAATCCAGCAGCCTCGGCTACGACACCCGAAACTGGTATGAGGTCTTGGCCGCGCTAGGCACGTATCCCTCGACGCAAAAGTTCGCCGGCATCAACGATAACACGGAGCACATCTCACGCACTGGAGCTTACCTGGCTTGCCGGTTTCCAAACGGGGCAGTGGCGTTAGCGCCGCACCTGCGTGACGTGGAAGAAGGGTGGAGCGGAGGGTTTGCTCGGAACGTTGAGCAGGACCGCGCCTACCTGGCGCGCCATCCGCTGCCTTCACCGTCAATCCGCCTTCGCGAATTCCACGTGGAGGGGCATGTCGTCAGTTACGATGGGGAGCACGCGGTGGCATTCCGCGTCGACGAGCAAGGAAATCTCGTCGCCTTTGCCGGCCGAAAGTGCCACGAGATTACGATTGATGGACGAAGGACAGTCTTTGCTGATCGCGATATGGACATAGTCGGCTGGTCGCCGGTCGCTCGGGAACGGCGTGTCCAAACCGGCGCGGTGATGCAGATCCAAGCGTCCGGGACGGGACAAGTACGCATTCCAGCCATGGGATTGCCACGCGGGCTCTCCCTATATGCCGAAGGGCCTAAACCGGGTAGTCGCGGCGAGCCCATTCCGTTCCGGCGCGAAGAAAGCGCCTTGGTCTTTCACGCAACGAAGGAACTCAAGGCTCGTTGGCTCTACGGAGTGGTTTAGAGGAACTGACGACTTCGCGATAAATAAGCCCGGCTACGCGACGGCATTGAACGGCGTCTTACGAGCTGTTTCAAAACCTTGGGTTGCGCGCGTTGGGTAGCAGCGGGTTTCTCCCGCCACCCCAAATTGGCGCCGTAAAGCCGCCTCTACAGCGAGCACCCGATGCGGTGAATAGGTTTTGAAACAGCTTCTAGGGCTGGACGCCCGCCGCGCGTGAAAAAGAAGCCTCGATCTCTTCCAGGGTCTTGCCCTTGGTTTCCGGGAGCAAGAACGCGACGCTGACAAAGTAAAGCACGGTGAATCCCGCGAAAAGCAGGAACATGGTGGTATAGCCATAGCGGCCCACGGTGGGCAGAAAGATGGCAGCCAGAAAAGTGGCAACGGCCTCGTTAATCACTAACGCAACGCTCATGCCGTTGGAGCGGATCCGGGTCGGCATCAGCTCCGATAAGGCAAGCCAGACGCAGATGCCAGGTCCCAGCGCGTAAAATGCAACAAAAGCAAAGAGAGTGAGTGCTACCAGCCAGCCATTCTGTTCGCTCGGTAATGGCGTGATCAACGCATGCTTGATGCGCAAGGGAGCGGTGCGCGCCCGCTCCAGACTTCCGAACGGGTTGGAGAAAAAGGCTAATACTTTATTGGCGGGAATACAGCTTGAAGGGTTCAGCTCGACGGGCGACGCGAGAGGATGATTGGAGAGCGCCGCCGGCGTGACCGCGCTGAAACCACCGTAAGAATAAATAACGGTCAGGGTGGCAGGCTCTCCGGCCAAATCTGCATGCCCGGCTTCGTTCAGCCACTGCCGCTCCAGTTCCGGTGTGAAATGAAAAGCCAACTGCGTCCGCCCATCCACCATCGTTTGGATGGCGTGGCGGACGTCCACGCGATGGCGCTCGCTGCGATGGAATAAGAAGGCTGTCATCACCAATGACGCCACGATTCCTGCCGTGCCCAGTGAGAGCAGAAATTTGCGCCCTTTTCGATCGACCAGCAACATTCCCACGACGGTCGCCGACGCCTGTACCATCGTGAAGATGATGTAACCCCAGTGCGCCTGCACGTCGGACAACCCGCTTTGGATCAGGACGGCGGTGTTGTAGCCGATGATCGAATTAATGCCGGTAGTCTGATTCAAGGCCAAGATCAAACAAGCCAGCAGAAACGGCAGTGCATATTTGCGCTGGAGCAGCCTCTCCGTGCCTTGTCTCCCAGCCGCCTTGATTCTTTCTGAAGCCTGATTGCGCTCCATCTCCTTCAATTCCAGCCGGGCCTGTTCGGAAGAGCGCGAGCGCAAAAGCGCCTCCAGGGCACGCTGCGCTTGACCGCGCCTAAACAGCCAGCGCGGCGATTCCGCCACGCCAAGGCTGCCCAGCACGAAGAGCAGACCCGGCGGCAGTGAAACCCAGAAAATACTCCGCCAGGCACGGTCCTGATAGGCAAACAGCAACTTCGGATTGCCCAACTTGACGACTTCTTCCACCCTCAAACTGAAATACATGCCCACCAACGCGGCCGCCACGATGCCGATGGTGAGCAGCCATTGAAACATCGCGGTGCCCTGGCCGCGGTCCTCCGGCGCTAGGCACTCGGCTAGATATAACGGCACCGCCACTCCGATCAGTCCGGCGCTGATCCCCTGGCACAATCGCCCGAGGATCAAGGGTTGATACCCGTGCGAGAGCGCGATGACGGGAATGCTGGCGGCAAAAAGCGCCCCGCTGAGGATCATCAGAGGCTTCCGTCCAATACGATCAGCCAGCAAACCGGCAAATAGAGTCGAAATGACGGTGCCTAACAGCACGGCGGCAACAACAAACGAGATCTGCCCTGCATTCAGCCCCGAAGTTGCTTCCAAATAAGGTAAGGCCCCGGCGATAATGCCCACATCGATGCCGTAGAGCAGCCCGCCCAGCCCGCCCACGAATTTCATGAAAAGGTTGTAAGTTTTCGGTTGGATTCTCACGCGTGCGGTCGCACCCGATGTTGATGCTGAATTCGTTTCAAGATAGCTTGCTTCAACTTTCCATCAGATTGACAGTGGCGCCTCTCGCTGGCTTGAAGATGTGCTCATCGAGGCTGGCAACTCAGTGCAACCCCCTCCGGGCGACGGAGTCAGGTGATGCCTCAGACCTCGCTGTGCGTTACGTTCTTGAATGTCTCGACAGATCCTCATCGGTTACATTTAACACGTCTCGATACCTAGAATACACAACTAAAGTGCCACGGACTCAGAATCGACCACTCGGCTTTTGTCGCCGAGAGCAACAGAAACAGGGTGGTGACGCCGCTTTCGCTTCGACTCGCCACAACGGATACCACAGTTGAAAGACTTCTTCCAGTTCATTGTTCAAGACCTTGGTCCGAGCCTGCAAGAGCAGGTGCGCCTCTCGTAGGGTCCAGTGCATCGGTGACGCCCAACGAAGCGCCGGCTCCCAACCTTGTTGATTGTCGGATTGACGAATGCCGTACGAATCGTTTCACCCTGCCGGTAACCTTTACCACGGTTCGGGATCGGTATCTGATTGTCGCGAATGTGAGTCCCGAACTCCGCAATACCTGCCGCGAGCTTCTCGGTCAGGAAGGGTGGAATCGTTCCGAGAATACCTAAGCGAACGATGGGAACAAGGCTGCCACCATGGAGACGACATGTAGTCGGAAGTCCTGGAAAGGGGCTACGTGGGCTGTTATTTACGCCGCGGCGAAGGTGGGGTTGTAGAAACCTTTGGGTCGTGCCGCTTATCGGAAGCTAGCAGCGGCTGAAAACATGCCAAGAAATTCACGCGAGATCGTGATTCCTCTATTGTTGCTTAACTCAAAAGTAGTTCTTGACATCGTTATGAGAAAGCGGTTCTATCGCTACGTCCTTTTGGGGATAATTTCGGCTAAAGTAGTTGTGGTTCGCCATTACGGGATACGCAGAGACAGAATCCGTGTTAATGGGCGAGGGTAACCCTCGGGGCGGTATACAACCAACTCACCACACACGCTCCAACATTTTTCGTTGCGACGGACGCGATTGAGGCGGATCGGAACGGCGAACTCATCGTTCTCACTAGGTCCCTTGCATCCAGGTGGCCTGAGCTGGTGATTTGACTTGAATTAAGGAAGGAGTGAGGAATAATGTTCAACTCAAAGAGAGTATGGAACCAAGAAGCCCAAGTTACTAAGCCGCGCATAAGTAAGTAGAGCTAACAGGGGGCTATCGACTATACTTCCGGCATGTCCAAGCGAGACGCCCGGAAGTTGGATCACAAGACGCTGGAAGAGATTCGGACGCGCGCGGTG
>JAKAWG010000038.1 GCA_021817045.1 Acidobacteriota bacterium | reverse complement strand
AAGCGCTGCTGGCGATCAATCGGTTGTGCGCGCCGACGAGCGAGTCGGGGATCGAAGAGCGCTGGTATCCGGCGACAGCGATGGACGACCTGTTGGGTCTTCCTGCTGAGCCGATCAACGACACGCGTCGGCACCCCGTGCGGCCGGTTGACGAAGCTGGAGAAGGCGTTTCTCGCCTCACCGTGGTCGCGGGTGAAGGAAGCCGTAGAGGTGAAGATGCTGGCACGGGAGGGTGAATTGTACATTCTGGCGCGCAGCGAGGGGTGACAGCAGAAGGAGCGCGCCATCCGCAGGCGTCGGCTGAAACGTCTCTGGGAGCGGCTCAAGGAACTCCAAGCTCAGCAACTCGAGCGCGACGAGTTGCTACTGAAATTGGGCGCGGCGCGAGCCGAGGCCGACCGCGCCTGGCGTCTGGTAGACATTCGAGTGCCCGCGCCGGACGAGTCGGTCAACGCACGGACCTTCACCTTCGCCCTGCGTAAGGACAAGCTACGACAAGCGCGTCGCAGCGAGGGCCACTATCTGCTGCGCTCGAACCTGGCCGGCGAAGACCCGGCGCGCCTATGGCAATTTTACGTACAGCTCACCGAGATCGAGGTTGTCTTCCGCGCCCTGAAAAGCGATTTGGCCATCCGGCCCATTTATCACCAGAAAGACTCGCGCATCGAAGCGCACCTCTTCGTCTCGTTTCTGGCCTACTGTCTATATGTGACGCTACGCCAGCGCCTTCGGCCCTTGGCGCCCGGCCTGACGCCGCGAGCGGTGCTGGAGACAATGGCCGCGCTCCAAATGGTGGACGTGCGCGTGCCGACCACCGACGGTCGGCTGCTGATCCTGCCGCGCTACACGCAGCCGGAAAGGGACCAGCGGATGTTGCTCCACCAATTGCGCCTGCGTTTACCTGGTCAATCAGTTCCCAGGATCATCCTGGACGGGGCAAAATATCTCGCGGAGGCGGCAGCCGCGTAGTGAAGACCTTTCGTGAGCCCGAACGTGAAATCAATCACTTGCCGAGAACTTCGGCTCCAATTGTCAAAGTCGGGCTAGACTACCCATGCGATACCGTCACGGGCGCGAGGTAAAGACGTGTGCACGAGGAAAACCATCTCATGGTTCGCAGTTGCGATATGCATTGCCGGACACGCTTCAGCCGCGATCACCCAGAAGCGGTACTTTGCGCACCGGGCTGTTGAAGACCGCTACGGGGTCATTGCGCCTTGGTACACAGGGCAGGACGGGCAGTTTGATTTCCGAGTACGCATCGCCGCAGAAACAATGAAGCGTTACCCCTGGGTCGGAAAAGATCGCGCAGTTTTGCCTGCGCCGGAATACCTCTACGGCGGGAAATGGAAGATCGATTCGCAGGGCAAAATCACCGTTCTTCCTGCCAATGACTGGGCGGACGGTGATATGGGCCAGCGCGCGGCTTACATTTTAGGAGGCATGATCGATTATTACCGATATTCGGGCGACCCGGCGGCATTCGCCATCATCAATGCTACAGCCAATTATCTTGTTGACCACTGTGAGACCAGCCCGAGTCACGGCTGGCCAAACATGCTGATCAGTGTACCCACGATGGGCGTACAATACGGCAACTGCCGCTTGGGCCCCAGCGATGAGCTTGCCAAAGGGGAGGGCAAGATTCAACTGGACATCGTAGGAGAAACCGGTCTGCAGTTGGTGAGGGCCTACGAGATGATAGGCAACCTTCGCTGGTACAACGCGGCCAAGCACTGGGCGGACTTGCTGGCCGCGAACCGACGCCGGGTGCCTGGGGCTTCGCCGTGGGGCCGCTACGCCAATAACTCGGACGGAGAAGGCATGAATGGTATTCAGACCGGCGGGGTTGTTTATATCCTGGAACTCTTCGACGAGCTGATCAGGACAGGTTACAGAGGCCCCCAAGGCAGTATTGTTGCGGCGCGGGACGCCGGAAGAAGATATATGCGCGACGTCTTGCTGCCAGCTTGGACTCTTAATGATACATGGGGGCGCAACTTTTGGGATTGGGAAGATCCCGTCCAGTCGTTGATTCCGACCAATTCTGACGCCTCCTATGTGATGGACCACAAGAACTCCTTTCCGAATTGGCAGGATGAAGCTCGCAACATTCTGAGTTTGTATTTGAACCACACCAGCGTGAGTCCCACCTCGGGAGGAGACACTTACAGCGGTGCCTGGGCTTATCCGGAGTCCTCGGGTTGTTGTGGACGCTCGCTATCCTATAGCCCTATGGAGCTGGCAAGCTCGTTTGCCCGGTATGGCGTGGAAGCGCGCAGCGGGTGGGCAAAAGAGGTTGCAAGGCGTTCCCAGCTTCTTGCAACCTATGATGCGTTGCGAGACGGGCAAGCCATGGACGATATCGACGGGGGAAGTCCTGTAGATGGCTCCTGGTTTAAGATCGCCCAGCCCATGGCGCTGGTTTATGTGCTGAGAACCATGGGCTGGCTGCCCGGTATTATGGGCGCGAATCGCGAAAATCACATCATGCGCAGTTCGAGCGTGGTGAAGCAAGTAACGTATGGCAAGGGGGCGATTTCGTACCGGACGTTTGATGCGCTAAGTCCTGCTACCGACGTACTTCGTCTGGCCTTCGTTCCAACCTCTGTGACGGCTGATGGCAAGGAGCTTGCGCTTCGTTCAAATCTTGCGGCTAACGGCTACACCGTGCAGGCGCTTGTTGGGAGAGATTGTATCATGACGATTCGCCAT
The DNA here is from genome assembly GCA_021817045.1 of Acidobacteriota bacterium. GTDB lineage: Bacteria > Acidobacteriota > Terriglobia > UBA7540 > UBA7540 > RH2-MAG17b. Next base: position 42,648 of record JAKAWG010000038.1, on the reverse strand, counting down.
GATGACGCGACGGAGATATTGGTGAAGGGCCCTGACCCTCAAGAAATGGTGGACGACAAGCAGGTGACCTTTGAAGGGAAATGGCGAATTTTGCGGGACCGGAAGGATTATGGGGGAAGTTCACGCATGGCAACGCAGTCGGGCGCAAGTGCGAGTTACACATTTGTGGGCAATCAGGTTCGGCTGGTCGGCCCGGTCAGCCGGGCGGGCGGCCGTGCCGAGGTGTATATCGACGGCATCAGGCAGTTGGTGCCGATCGATTGCTACAGTCCGATTCCGATGCACTGGCAGATCCTTTATTATGACAATGGGCTCGCAAACACCCGCCATACGTTGAAGATTGTTGTAGAGGGCAAACACAATCCTTTATCGGCGGGCGATGAAGTCTTTGTGGATGGGATTCAATATTCGGATGCTACAGGAAATAGCGGATTCGGCGAGGGCGGCGGGCCAACGGGAACCCAACGAATGATTTTTGGGTACATTGGGCGCACCGACTACATCGACTGGAAGGGGGACGCTTGGCGACCGGGGACGGAATTCATAGTTAGGACCGGAGACCTAACGGATTCCGTGGCTAGAACCTGGTGGACCATGCAGCGGGCTGTTTTTACCCATGGTCCCTCCGACAAAGATCTTGGTTCGGAAATAGGGGGCTCCGCACACCATCTAGATCCCCACCTTTATCGCTACGGGGTGCATTGGCCCGACTTTACAGTGAATGTGACCGTAGGGCCGGGAACTTATCATGCGCGCTTGAAATTTGCGGAAACGCAGTACAACGCTCCGAACCAACGAGGGATCAGCATTTATATTAACCATGAAAGAGTCATCAGTGGTTTTGACGTTTTTGCGACGGCCGGCGGCGCGAACAGGGGTGTTGATTTGGTGTACAACGGCATCAGGCCAAAAAACGGTATCATTGCCATCCGGTTTGTGGGTTCGAAAATCGACGGTTGTCAGCGCGACGCTATGGTTCAAGCCATTGAGGTGGGGCCGGGTTACGGCGGGGTGGGGGCGCAACCCAAGAGCCTCACCGTCGCCGCCACCGGAAAGATGTTGAGTAGCTCAAAGCACAGGCTTGCGGTGGCTCCGAACAACGGCAGAGTTGGCACTTGTGTGAAGGCAAGATGGTGACGATCATTCGACCCAAACTAACCACATTCCTGTTGATAGTGGGAATTATGGTGTTCGCCATTGCCGCACAGGCCAGCAGTTACCAGACCGTGACGTTTGTGGCGCCGCACTTGGGTGGGATGCAGGTCAATATGAACGTGATCCTGCCGCAGGGTTACGCCAACTCCCAGCGCCGGTTTCCAGTTCTTTACCTGGTCGATGGGTATAGTGGCAATTACACGACTTGGGTCACGAAATCGCATATTGTCCAGTATGCGGCGAGGTACGAAGAAATCATCGCCATGCCCGAGTACGGGGCAACATCCTGGTATGTGAATAGTTATGCGTACCCTGCGATGCGCTGGGAAGATTACATGATCAAAGATGTGATTCCCTACGTTGACAGTCATTTCCGCACCATCGCCGCGCGCAGGGGACGAGCTATCGCGGGCGATTCCATGGGCGGGTATGGCGCCATGATGCTGGGCCTGAAGTATGCGGATATGTTTGCTGCGGTGGCCAGCTTGAGCGGGACGTTGCGTTGCGCGGAATGGAATCCCGCGAAAATGAAGAATCCCACGTTGAAGGCAGCTTTTGGTCCGTTGGATAATCAAGCCCGCGCTGCCGAGGACCCTTTTGAGTTGATCAAGAAGGTCGCTCCCGCACTGATGCCGCAGATTTATTTTTCAATCGGAGCAGGAGACAGCAACCTGATGCTGGAAGATAACCGCGCTTTCGCCCACCTGCTGGCCCAACTGAAAATTCCTTATCAATATCGTGAAGTGCCGGGTGGTCATGTATGGCCGGTTTGGAAACGCCAAATCCAGCGCATCCTGGCTTTTCAGGCTCCTGTGCTTGGCATTAAGGTCGAGAGTTGCCCGTGCGGTAACTAGGAATCCGATTGAGTTCAATGCCGTTGACCGCCAAGGCCAGACCATCCTCAGTGACGTGAGCCGCATTGATGCAGTCGATGCTGAAGGGCTTCGGCATGCCTTCGGTTGGAGGCTGCTTCAGGGGTCCTCAACGCTCTGCCACCACCGCAAAAGATCAGGGCGCCCACTCGCGCGAGGGGAAACTGTATTCTGGAAGAGCCTGTCCACGTTGTGTGAAAACGACCTGGGCAGGTTACTTTTGGCATACGGACCCTTGCCCTCCGCTTGGATAAGGGAAGCTGTAGGAATCCTGGATCCCAAGGAATCCAGGAAGCGAGAAAAGGCACGGGGCAAGCGGAGACTCGGCAGCAAGGACAACTTATTTTCCAGGAGAAGAGGTAATGGAACGACGCTATTTTCTGAAGTCGTTGATAGCCTCCGTTCCGGCGCTTAAGGCACGGTCGGCCGGTCTGAAAGAAGGAGCGCGGCCTCTTGAGCTGGCCGAGGACGGCAGATCGAACTACTCGATTTGCGTGTCGCGTGATTCATCGCCTTCGGAAGTACATGGCGCGCAGGAATTGCAGAAGTTCTTGGAGGAGATTTCCGGTGCGACCTTGCCGATAGTGAGCGACGCCGACCAAATACGAGGCAATCTGCTGCTGGTGGGCAATAGCCAACGCGTTGAGCAGCTCAACGTAGACATCCGCCTGGAGTCGCTGGGGCCGGAAGGCTTTATGCTCAAGACGGCTGGAGACCACTTGTTGATTGTGGGAGGACGCCAGCGCGGGACGATGTACGGAGTATACACTTTTCTTGAAAAGCTGGGCTGCCGCTGGTTCACAGATGATATCAGCCGCATTCCTAAGCTACGAAAGGTCACGGTCGAGCCGCTCGACGAAATCCAAAAACCCGCGTTCGAATATCGCGAACCCTATTTTAGCGAGGCGCTGGGCCGGGACTGGGCGGCACGCAACAAGATGAACGGCGGCCTGAGCACTGGTCTCGATGCCTCGACGGGCGGTTCGATCAAGTACTATCCTTTTGTCCACACCTTCTACAAGTTGATTCCTCCCGAGAAGTACTTTGAGGATCATCCGGAATACTTCGCGCTGGTGGATGGCAAGAGACGCGATCAGAATGCGCAGCTCTGCCTGACCAATCCCGACGTGCTTCGCATTTCGATTGAAACGGTTTTCGGATGGATCCGAACGCATCCCGAAGCGACCATCTTCTCCGTTTCTCAGAACGATAGTTGGGGCTGGTGCGAATGCAAGAACTGCCGGCGCGTGGAAGTAGAAGAAGGGGGTGCCCATTCCGGTCCGGTTCTGAAATTTGTCAATGCCGTTGCCTCCGCCGTTGCTCCTAAATATCCGGACAAGCTGATCGATACGCTGGCCTATTCCTATACGCAGACCCCGCCGTCCAAGGCGCGACCTCTTCCGAACGTCCGCATCCGCATGTGTCCTATTGGGGCATGCCAGGCGCATCCTTATGAAAAATGCCGGTACGATGCCTATATCATGAAAGATCTGCGGAGTTGGGCTTCTATTACCAAGCGTAACCTTTATATCTGGCATTACGTCACCAACTTCTCCCACGGCCTTCGTCCCTATCCGGACTTCAGCGAGCTGGCTGCTGACATCCCGATGTATCGGCGCAATGGCGTAGTGGGCATATTCTTGGAAGGGTGGGTCGTCAAAGGCGGCGGAGCCGAAAACGCCGCCCTTCGGTCCTACGTGATGGCTCGACTGCTATGGAACACGAGCGTTGACGTCAAACGAGAAATTGATGAGTTTCACCACACCTATTATGGAAAAGCGGCCCCTGCAATGCTGGCATACTTTAACTCGCTCCAGCGCGTCGTGGATTTCCCACCGGAAGGGAAAGGACAGCACTTCTGGTGCTGCTCTTCGCCGCACATCTCGGATGAGTTTTTGGTCCGCGCCCGGAAATTATTCGCCCAGGCACAGGCGACAGCCGAAAACGACGCAGTCCGCACGCGAGTTGAAGAGGCGCGGCTGCCGCTCGATTATCTGGAGCTTAATCGCATCAAGAACTTTTCGGTGCGCAACGGTTGGTATGAACCCGCCAACACCGCTGAAGCTCAAGGCCGCTATAGAGCGTTGATGAATCGCCTCGAACGTTTCGGGACGACAGGCATTGTGGAAGACTCAGATCTGGATAGCAAAGAATTCCCCGTTCGCGTCAAACCGTACCGGGTGGAAACCCTTCTGAATGCCTCGATGACTGTACGCTTGGTTCCGGAACTCACCGGCCGGATAATCCAAATGCTCGTCAAGTCTTCGGATCAGAATATTCTGCTTGTACCAGACCCTACGGATCAGACATATCCCGACTTTCGTGGGTTAGGGGTGTTCCCTTATTCTGACTTTCTTGCCCGGAGCCCCATGCCGATGAAATGGGAGTTGGCTTCAACTTCTGCGGCGGATGAGTGGCGGTTGGTGGGAGCCGGCCCTGACGGTCTCAAAGGCCACCGGCGGATCCAGCTTGTGGGTGAAGATCCGCATGTGCATACAGAAACGATCCTCGAAAATACAGGCACGAAGAGCGTTGAAGTCACGCTTCAATCGCAAATCGATGTGGACCCCGGGGGACTCTATCCGCAGGTTATGGATGACGTGTTTGTCACATTCCGGCGGCAAGATGGAACTGTCGTTCACCTGAAACTGATTAAGCCGGTGGAGGAACCGGTCGGGGTGGAGGCTTATACAGGAACCGCCCAGCCGGACGGAGAATTGCAAGTGGTTAACAGGCGCACCGGGCGCATAGTGGTCAGCCGCTTTCCGAAACAGCAGGTGGCGCGCGCCACGCTCAATTGGACCGCTAAGAACCAGTGCCGGGTGACATTCGCGGTGTGGTCGCCCAAACGCATATTAAAACCTGGAGAAAGCCTCCGACTTGATGCGGACTACATGGGGGACCACTCCAAACCATTCGCTACGGGGTATCCCAGTTCTCGCGCTGCCAAATTCGCGGACGCAGATTGACGCCCTGCATCCAAATCGCGGATGAAACACAGGATATCAGAAGCGGAGCTCTTACCAGCATCTGAGGTAGTCGGTTGTCCATACACAAAGGTTGCAAACGCGAAATAGGATTTTCTGCAAGTCCAATACTTTTAAGGGTTTATCCCGGCTACGAAGCCTCCCAATTTTGGGCCAGAAAGCGGGTGTTTTTGGGGACCCGAGACGGGTGCTGTAAGCGCTTATGGAGAAAGGGCTAATCGAAAACTCTCTTTCGCATTTGGAATCTTTTGCAAGTCAAACGTGCGTTCGCACAGCGTGAACACTAATGGTTACCTCCTCAACTTGAGGCAACGGGCCTTCACCGCTGCCCGTTGTTACAGACCATTGAAACAACGTACAACATAAGGCGTTGCGATCCGGAAGCGGGCGATGGAAGAAGGAGGAGCGATGGTTTCACGGATGGGGTCTGCAAGTCTAAATCTTGGCTTATCACTAATCCTCGGGCTCAGCCTGGGTTATCCCGCTGTCGCTGCTGGATGGGCCGGAAAGGGAGCCACACCAGCGGCAAGCTCAGGTGGGATTTACAAAATTAAGCACGTCGTCTGGATCATTCAGGAGAATCATAGTTTTGACAACTACTTTGGGACCTTTCCCGGAGCGGACGGGATTCCCCCGCAGACCTGCTTACAGAAGATGCCCGGAAGTAAAGCGTGCGTGAAGCCCTTTCACATGACGATTGATGAGCCGCCGTGCGATATTTCGCACTTCTGGAATGCTGCTCATGCCGCCTATGACAATGGACGGATGGATGGCTTCGTCTGGGCTGAGGGTACGCCCTTCACGATGGGTTATTACAATGGCCGGGAAATCCCCAACTATTGGGCTTATGCGCACCACTATACCTTATGCGATCATTTCTTTTCTTCATTTCTCGGTCCGAGCACCCAGAATCATTTTTACACTGTAGCGGCCCAGGATGGCGGCATGATTCAGATGTGCTGGACGTTGAGTCAGTGCCTCGAGCTGATGGATGATCGCGGCAACCTCTTCAGCTTTGCTTCCATGGTGGAGCTTTTCAATAAAACTCATCTTTCCTGGAAGTACTACAACGAGACGCTCCCGGTGCCGCCAAACGTCGCGGCACAGCGGGCCAACATCGGAAACAATGCCTTTCCCAACCCCAAGCGCTTCGGCATCTGGAATCCGCTCCCTGGATTCAAAGACGTCGATGATGATCCGGCAGCTATGGCTCGCTTGCTGCCGCTGAGCCAATACTTTAAGGACCTGAAAGGAGGTACGCTGCCCCAGGTATGCTGGATCGTACCTGCTTTTCGAGACAGTGAACATGCCACGGCGCCCGTTGATCGGGGCATGTGGTACGTGACGCGGATTATTAATGCCTTGATGGAGAGCTCCTGCTGGAAGAATAGCGTGATCTTTCTCAGTTGGGATGACTACGGAGGGTTCTACGATCACGTTGCGCCACCCGTGGTGGATGCATTTGGCTATGGACCGCGCGTGCCCATGATTGTGATCTCTCCTTATGCGAAGCCGGGCTACATTTGTCACAAGGCGTATGAGCTTTGCTCGGTCCTCAAATTCATCGAAGTACGTTGGCACCTAGGCCACCTGACGGCGCGTGACGACCGTGCGAATGACATGAGCGATTGCTTCGATTTCTCACAAACGCCGAATCCTCCTACGGTTATTCCTATCCCTAGCCATCTCAAGATCAACATCGTGGACACACCGGGGTGTATGTATCGACCCTGGGTATCTCTGCCTGGACCGTATGATCATCCACCCAAGGTGGCAGATCCGGAGCATTAACGCCTTATGTGTCTCAAATAGTAATCCATGCGCGGAAAAGGCGTTGCAAAGAGGTGGACAACATTGCCAGCCTTCGGAACTGATACATTGGCTTATCTTGCACAACTCAAAGTTATTTTGGACAACCTGCCACTGGCCAAGGTTTCCGTGGCGACGGACATTTGGTTCACCTGCTACCAGACCGATCACACGGTTTTCACTTTCGGGAATGACGGAACTGGGGCCCTAGCCTCTCATCTGGTGGCCGACTTCGGTAAAGGCACACATGTTCCCGGCCCTAGAGAACGGGCAACTTGTTGGTCCGCCAGTTGAGCTTGTAAAGGGCGCCCGTGTTGAGGGAGACGTAGATCGTGTCGTCCGAAGGCCGGAACGCCACGGCGTACATGCGCCCCTGGAATATGCTCTGTACGCCAGCCGGCGCGATCGCCTGACGCGTGGTTACGACCCGGGCGAGGATGACGGGCCGAGGGGCAAGTGAGGGTGGCCAAGTGAGTCGGGGATACCGTGGTTTGAATGGCAACTTGCCGTCCACACGACTTATTGAGGATTGCAGAAGATAGTGACGAGCCGTCCCCCGTAGCGCCGCCGTCCCAGCGGCATTTCTAAAGGCCTGCAAGATGCCGGCGCTAAGGGAAACCGTCACTGTATTCGCAACACCCGTTAATACGGAATCGCGCGTCAGGAGACGGCTACCCGCGTTCCTTGAACTGCGGCTTGCGCATGATCCAGACGAGGGGAGCGACCAGAACGAACAGCGCCGCAAGAATCCGAAATTCGTCAAGGTAGCTCATCACGCTTGCCTGATGTTGAACCATCGAATAGAGGGAAGCCATGGCCCGGTGGCTGGCTGAAGATAGATCGTAACCGCCCTGTTGGAACCGCGCTTGTAATGCGGCGACCATGTTACTCATCCTGGGATTCATGGGATTCAAGTGAGCGACCAGCCGTGACTGATGGACCTGGTCGCGGCGCTGGAGAAGGGTGGCGGCAATCGCGATGCCGAAACTCGCGCCGAGGTTACGTGTAAGCCCGGTGATGCTGGTGGCGAACCCCATCTCCTCGTTGGGAATTGGGTCCACGGTGATGGTCGAGAAAGGCACGAAGACAAAGGCGAGGCCGGCTCCCATGATGATTTGCGGCCACAAGAAGTTCCACGGCCCGGCGTTGAGGCTGAGAAACGAGAGCGTCAGCACACCAGCGGCTGAGACCAGGATGCCCGCGAACAAAAGCGCGCGCATGTCCCAGCGCCGCCCGATCAGAATGCCTGCTACCGGCATGAGCGCCATGGTGGCAAGCCCCCGAGGGCTGTTCCAGATCCCCGCGGTGATGGCCGGGAAATTCAGCAATTCCTGCATGAATAGCGGGAGAAGCAGAATGCTCCCATAAAGCACAAAGAAGAGAACCAGAGACAAGACGATGCCCGCTCCGAAAGTGCGATACTTCAAAAGGCGGAGGTGTACCATCGGCTCACTGGCAAGAAGCTCCCAAACGATGAAGGCCGAGATACAGACGGCCGCGACCACCGTCAAGACCACGATGTAGCGGGAACCGAACCAGTCCGCTTCCTGTCCTTTATCAAGTACGATTTGCAGAGAACCGATACCCACCATCAGCATCCCGACGCCCCAGTAATCAATTCGTCGCGTTGTGCGACGCAGATAGGGCGGATCAAAGACGTACAGATTGACCAGGGTAAACCCGGTAATACCGATCGGAAAGTTGATAAAAAACACCCAGCGCCACGAGTGATCCGTGGTCAGCCATCCTCCGAGAACGGGCGCGAGGATGGGAGCGACAACGATCCCGACACCCCACACCGCCATGGCCTTGCCACGCTCCTCCCGGGGAAAGGTTTCGAGCAGGATGGCGCGCGTGGTCGGCTGAAGCGCGCCTCCGAACGCGCCTTGCAACACCCGGCAGAGGATCAGCAAGGTCAAGGTTGGCGCCACACCGCAAAGCATGCTAGACACTGCAAACCCGGCCACGGCCGTCGTCAGAAGCCGCTTCCGCCCTACGCGGCTGGCGAGCCAACCCGTTAGCGGCAGCACCACCGCATTTGAAACCAAGTAGGAAGTGAGTACCCATGTGGCTTCATCAATCGTGGCAGAAAGGTTGCCGGCGATGTAGGGAATGCTCACGTTCACGGCGGACGTGTCCACGAGCTCCATGATGACGCTTGCCATCACGGCAATCGTCACGAGCCAGCGTTGAACGGAAGGGGAGCCGTCGTTCAATGGAGAGGAAGGCTTTGTCAAAACTCGTCTATCCTTGGCTGGCCCGAGGTTCTGTGCCGGGCTCCGACACGGCCGCCACGAAATCGCAAGGCCTTATTGCGCCCTCTGGTCAGCAAACTTCAGTAGAAAGCGAAAGTGCTGGGCTAGTCAACTTTGCGTTACACCAGCCCAAAGCTCCGGATCAGTGTCACCCGACGCTCCACCCAAGAATCAAGATTGAAACGAGCGGAAGAAGATCGACAAGGCGCTAAGCGACCAAAGTTGCGTCATTAACGGTTATGTGACAATGATGCCGAACCATTTCATTTCGGTGTCCACGGGCCTTCGGTCCACTCATTACGGGTGAACGCCACGACTGCGATCACCCCGCGCAACTGGGGGCAGCGAGCCGGATTCGCGCTTCCGCGGGAATGACCGTACTCAACTTTTCATGCCTTGCGGGCGTCGCATGCGGCATAACAGGTCCGGGGAGAAAGGGTAAAGGATCAAAGAAAGACTGTCTCACGCGTCTCATTTGTCTCCACTGACTCACTGGCCTGTGTCATGATGGGCGACGTGGCGAGGAGGTCTGAGGTCGTTCGCTGGCAGGAAAACGAATAGCATAGAAGCTTCGGGAGACAGTACGAAGTGAGACAAATGAGACAGAAAAAAAGAGATGTTTTTTGCCAAAACGAACCCACAAGTCCTTTGTTATCAATAAAACGTTTGGCTTCGGTCTTAAAAGCGAACCCACGCAAAAACGAGGTTGGGCGGAGGCGCTGCATACACGGCATGAGCGACAGTTAAAGATGAAACGGACGGTTCTCTGCTGTATTGCGGTTGCAATCGCCCTAGTTGAGGCGCTCGTTTACCTGTCCGGAGGACAGAAGCCACGGGAGAACGAATTTATCAACTCCGTCGGGATCGAGATGGTGCGAGTTCCGGCCGGCAAGTTCCTGATGGGCGATCCCAATCCGCCCGAGCAGCTTACGTCTGACGCGTTCCTGCTACCCGATGATCAGGACGAGCGGCCCGGGCACGAGGTGGCGATCAGTTATCCGTTCTACATTTCCGCCACGGAGGTCACTGCGCAGCAATACCATCGGTTCCAGCGTTATTACGAAGACGACAGCCGGTTCACACCTTACGTAACCGGGGTAAGCTGGTACGATGCGGTTGCGTTCACGCGCTGGCTCAGCAAGCGCGAGCACCGCCCTTACCGGCTGCCTACGGAGGCGGAGTGGGAATACGCTTGCCGCGCGGGAGCGACAACTCCATTCCCATCCGGCGACCAACCGCGCGAACTGAACCGCCCGAACGCCTGGGGAATCGAGAACATGGAAGCCGGGCCGCCAGAATGGGTTCTGGACTGGTATGGGCCGTACCGCGCGGCAACCCAGACAGATCCGGTCGGACCTGTGCGCGGGTTTGCAAAGGTCGTGCGCGGCGGCGGGCTGATGGCGCCGCGGCAACATCCCAGAATCAATGAGTTCGCTCCCTTTTACCGCCGCTGTGCCAACCGCGCCAGCGTGGCTCCGAGTTATCACGGCATGACCCCGATCGGTTTTCGCATCGTGCAGGCTTCCATGCCGAAGACAAAGCCTGCGCCGGTACACTTGCCATTCTTCCGCCGATTCGTGAAAGCGACCGGCTCAGTTCCCGTGAAGGCCGGCCCTGATCCCCGCCGGCCGTGGTTCGAGCAGCGCGACCTCTTGCCGATTCCCCCAGAGGATTCGTCACCCCAGGCGATCATGGCCGCCGGCTTTCATCCATTGATCCAGGGTCACAATCACTCGCCGGGCCTGGCGGTCTGTCCGAACGGCGACGTCCTGGCCATCTTTTTCTCTTCGTCTCCCATTTCGGAGTCATTGCCCAACACGGCCTTCGTAAGCAGCCGGCTTCGTTTTGGGAGTAACCAGTGGGACCCACCGGGCGTATTCATGAAATTCGCCGACGTGAACAATCAATCTGCGATGCTGTGGAACGACCGGGGTACAATCAATTTCTTTGGCGGCGGATCGGGCTTGGCTCGCGTACCATTCCGGTGGACGTGGTCGAAAGATAGTGGCGCCACGTGGAACGTGGTTCACCTTCCAACCCTGATTGGACCAATTGGCGGCTACAGCGAGCAGCCGATTACCAGCGCTTTTCGCGGCCCGCACGGCACGCTTTACGTCGCCACGGACGGAGTGGGAGGGCACTCGCTGCTGTGGGGAAGCCGCGATAGCGGCAAGACATGGTTCGACACGGGTGGTCGCACGGACGGGCGCCATACTGCGTTCGTCCCGCTCAGGGACGGCTGCATTCTGGGCTTGGGCGGGAAAAACACGAACATCGGAGGCTACATGCCCGAATCCGTTTCGTGCGACGGAGGCAGAACGTGGAACGTGAAGAGGAGCCCGTTTCCGGCTCTCGGGAGCAATCAGCGGCCCACGGTCATTCGGCTTGCCGATAGCAAGATCTTTTTCGCTTCTGACTTTCAGAACCACTTTGGCGGTACTCCGCCCGGAGAAAAACAGCGTGGTGCATTCGTCGCTCTTTCGAGCGACGAGGGGAAAACGTGGGCGATTAAGAAGCTCGCGACGGCCTTACCGCACGAGATGCACGTGCTGCCGGAACGGCCGGGCTGGCACGTTATCGATTACACCGGGGACGCAACCCTCGGTTACGCCGTCGCGGCCCAGGCTCCGGACGGTATCATCTATCTCATCTCTACCATGAATCATCCGGCTCAGGAATTTGAGATGAACGAGGCGTGGATTCTCTCCAAAGAAACCGGGCGCACGCCCATGCTCACTGGAAGAGGGAAACGGATTCCGGGTCGTGAAGTCTATCCCAACGGACGAGTCAAGGCTCGCTGGACCGGGAAGATCGAGCCGGACGGTCGCTACGAGCTCGACGGAACCGCGACGTGGTATTACTCGAGCGGGGCGAAAGAATACCAAGTGAATTACCGCGACGGGGTGGAGACGGGACTTGAAACCTATTGGGCCGCGGACGGTCATAGGATCTGGCAATGGGACCATCAGGCCGATGGTGTGAGCGTGTGGGTACACTTTTGGCCGAACGGGAGGAAGAGGCAGGAGTCCCATTGGCGACACGATACTTGCTTCGGAACTGCGACACTATGGAATCCCGCGGGAGCCGTCCTTCGCCGTTTTCAGTTTCATAACGGCTTTCTCCCGCACTAAGGTCCGAGTTGCCGCGAGGCGAAATTTGGCGAGGAGATTGATATGCAGCATCCAACTGTTACGTCTCCGTGCCGCCGACGCCTAAAGGCCACCCTTCTTTCCCCCGTGACGTTGTATAATTTCTTGCACGTCTGACATGAATTCTCGGCCACATCGCTACCTTAACATTCCAGATTGCAAAGCTGTCCTGCGCGGCGGGCTCGCGGCGCTAGCCTTCATCGCGCTAGCCGTTTTGGGGGCTCGGGAGCGCGCAGCGCAGTCCTCGGCGTCCGTACCGATCGAAGCGACCATGCAGACTGATCGCAACCTTGGAAAGGCGTATTACGAGCAGGGCAAGTACAAGCACGCGGCAGCCGAATTCAGGCGTGTTGTCGCCTCCGGCCGCGCCGTGGCGCTGGATCACCTCGACCTCGCGCAAGCGCTTATTCAGACCAACAATCTGAACGAAGCGCTCGAGGAGTTGACCACTGCCGAGGAAATGGCGCCTCACCTGCTCGCCGTCCAGTACAATTTCGGCCTTCTTTACAAGCACGAGCTCCGCTACCCTCAAGCGGAAGCGGCGCTGCGCCGTGTAGCGGCTGCCGATCCTGGCGACCCGGCTACGTGGTTCAACATTGGCACGGTGCTTTTTAATGAGCACCAATTTCAGAAGGCCCTCGGCGCATTTGAGCGCGTCGTCAGGATGGGCTACGCGCGAGCTCAGAATTTTTATGTCGCGGCCACGTTCCGGTGCTTTATTATCCTCAGCCGATTGAAGCAACCCGAGGCGGCCAGGAAATACTTGAAACTAAACATGGCGACTCGCAATCGAGTTCCCGGCGTTTCCTTACAGAATTCAGCGCTTGAAGCGGGAAAATACGGGAAAGTGGAGATTGCGTCCGCGCCACTCACCTGGCCACCGCTCGAACCGGGCTGGCGTGAGGTGGAGTTCAGGAACATCACAGGCCGGCTTGGGATTGACCTGCCGAAGGTGACTCCGCCTTCTCCGAGCTGGCGAGACGATATTCCTGCCGGCAATCTATCTCTCCCTGCCGAGCGGCGAAAGCTGGCATCGCTCTTTGGCGGCTCCGTGGCTGTAGGCGACTACGACGGTGACGGCCGGCCGGACCTTTATGTCGTCGTGCCGGGCGGCAAAAATCACCTGCTGCACAATAACGGCAATGGTACGTTCACCGACGTCACGGCCCAAGCCGGCGTTGCAGGCGGCGGCGGAAGTTTGTCCGCGGCGTTTGTGGATTATAACAATAGCGGGCGCGAGAGCTTGGTCGTGGCTGGCCTGGGCGGACTGACCCTTTACAAGAACAACGGAAACGGCACATTTTCCAACGTCACGGCGAAAGCCGGACTCAAAGTCAATCAGGACGAGCTGGATACGGACGTTATAGCCTTCGATACCGATAACGATGGCTTCGTGGACCTCGTCGCCACCGCCTACACCGATTTTCCCAAGGTGGCGGCGGGCCGCAGCCTGTCCTTTCCGAGAGATTTCCCGCCCGGCGTCGTACACCTCTATCGTAACAATGGAGACGGGACTTTCAGCGACATCGCCGCGCGATCTGGTCTCGGAATCGCGCGAGGACATCTGCGGGGAGCGGTGTTCGCCGACTTCAACAATGACGGCTACGCCGACCTGCTCTTCTTCCGTGACGATGGGCCGCCGCTGTTGTTTCTGAATCACGGTATGGATAAATTCACGGATGCGACGGCGCAGGCGGGGGTCGCGCTCGGGGAGTCGCGGGCGCTCGGCGGGGCCGTCAGCGACTTCAACCACGATGGGTGGTTCGACTTGGCGTTGTGGACTCGTTCCGGCTACGAAGTGCTGCTCAACCGGGGCGGCGGCAGGTTTAAGGCCGTCCGCGGTCTTCCCAGAATTCCACCTCCGCGCAGCCTGTTCGCGCGCCGAGGCGCTTTGGCCGATTTGAATGGAGACAGCTTCGACGACCTGTTGATTAAGGACGCCGAGGGCGGCTGGTGCGCGGTCATTAATCACGCCGGGCGCTTCACGGCGGGAAGATTGGGGTTTGCCGCGGGCGGTCCCCACGCCTCTGCAGCCTCGACGTTGCTGGGCGTGGCTTCGACGCTGCAGCCGTTGTGGTTGAGCAGCCCCGGTGACTTGGATTTGCTCAGCCTTCTGCCAGATGGACGCCTCGCGGCGTTTGAGCGCCAGGGCCCGCCCGCCCGCTGGATCGAAGTCCGGTTCAGCGGCTTTAAGAGCAACAAGCAGGGAGTCGGCGACGTCGTAGAGCTGAAGGCGGGAAACTTTTACGACAAGGTCCAGGCGAAAGATGGAGGCTCGATCCGCATCTTCACTGGAAACTTGCCGAAGCTTGACGTCGTGCGCGTGACCTGGCCCAACCAAGTGGTGCAGAATTCCATCCATGTTGCAACTGATACTTCGGTTGAAGTTCGTGAGTCGGAAAAACTGGCGAGCTCTTGCCCATTCCTCTATGTCTGGAACGGCCGGCGGTTCGTCTTTTTCACAGACATCCTGGGAGCTTCGCCGCTCGGCGAGCTGGCTCCGGATGGCACGTACCTCCGGCCCGATCCCGAAGAATATGTGCGGCTCGGCAGTGGCCTAAAGCTGCTCAACGGCAACTACGTATTTCACATTACGGACGAAATGCGAGAAGTGGATTACATTGACCGCCTGCAGTTGCTCGCCGTCGATCATCCTGCGGACGAAAGCGTGTATTCAAATGAGATTTATAGCCCTCAGCCCGCGCCGCCCTCTCTCTATTTCGTCCGTCACAAGCGATTTCCGGTCTCGGCCACAGACGATCACGGCACGAACGTTTTGCCACTCATCCGCTACTCGGATGGCCGGTATCCAGCGAATTTCCAGCGTAGTCGCATTCTCGGCCTTGCGAGCGTGCATTCGCTGACACTCAATCTGGGGGCGTTTCCGCAAGCGGCCCGCGTCGCGCTGTGGATGCGCGGCTGGGTGTTCTGGACGGATTCAAACGCTTCGCGCGCGCTGATGACTAATCGCCGCCTCAAGATGAGCGATCCTTATATCCAGGTTCGCAACATGGCGGGAAAGTGGGTGACCGTGGTCCCGGACGCTGGGCTTCCGAGCGGAACCAACCGCACCATGCGAGTCGACCTGACCGGTAAATTCCCCACTTCGGACCATCACATTCGCATCGTCACGAACCTCTGCGTTTACTGGGATCAGATCTTCTTCACCACGGACGAATCGGCCGCACGGCCGTCTTTTGTGCTGCCGCTCGATGCCGCGGACCTGCACTATCGCGGATTCTCGGAGGAGACCAGCGACCGCAGCCACACACACCCGGACACGTTCGACTACGTTCGGCTGATGAAGGCCGCGCCCTGGAATCCCGCGCGAGGGCCTTACACGCGCTACGGCCCGGTCCGAAGCCTGCTTCTGCGTGCTGATAATGAATTGGTGGCGATGTCCAGCGGAGACGATATCACGGTGAGATTCAGCGCTCGCCGACTGCCACCGCTTCCAGCGGGATGGAAGCGCGATTTCTTCCTCGACGTTACGGGCTACGCAAAAGACGGCGAGCCGAACACCGCGTTCGCACGCAGCGTCAGACCTCTGCCCTTCCTGGGCATGCCTGGCTATCCTCCGTCGCGCGGCCAGCATCCGCCCGCCAGTCTCTCTTATCAACGCTATTTGCGCGAATACGAGACCCGCCCCGCGTACGATCTGATCCCGCCGCTCGCGCCTCCGGCGCCATAGAGGAAACACGGTAGGATCCGCTGGGCGTTGCGCACCTTTACCGGCGCGATTGGTCTGCCGCACACGGCGCGTTATAATCGGCGGAGGAAATGTATTTACGCGAAAGGAGAATGGCATCATGTCAACTGCACCGACTCCCCAAGGAGGTCTCATGCCCTTTACTCTTCCACCGCTCCCGTATGCCGCGGATGCGCTTGAGCCTTACATCGACAAGCGGACGATGGAAATCCATCACGACGGTCACCACGGCGCTTACGTCAAGAACCTGAACAAGGCGATCGAGCAGGCTCCGCAACTGGCTGGCAAGAGTGTGGAGGAACTGCTTGCCGACAACTGCGCGATCGTTCCGGAGAGCATCCGTACTGCGGTCCGTAACAACGGCGGCGGCCACGTGAACCACACCATGTTCTGGAAAATTATGGCTCCGAAGGCGGGCGGCCAACCCAGCGGCAAGCTCGCGGATGCCATCAAAGGAACTTTCGGAAGTTTTGATTCCTTCAAAGAAAAGTTCAACGCGGCCGCGGCCGGGCGCTTCGGATCCGGTTGGGCCTGGCTCGTGAAGGAAGGCACGAGTAAGCTCGACATCATCTCCACCGCGAACCAGGACAGCCCCTTGATGGAGGGCAAGTTCCCGGTGATCGGGCTAGACGTCTGGGAACATGCCTATTACTTGAAGTATCAAAACCGCCGCCCAGAGTACATCGCCGCTTGGTGGAATGTGGTGAACTGGGCGGAAGCGGAAACGCGCTTTACCTCCGGAAAGTGATTCGTGGTCCCCGAATCCCAGGGAAGGAAGGGCGGGGCCTCAGCCCCGCACTTCCCAATTTTCCCTTTGATCCCGCGAGTCGAAAGGTTTGAACCGGAATCGCAAAAGAAGCATCTAAAAAGGGGCAGCGGAGAATACTGGCCGTGTATGGCCCGCCTCGATAGCCCGTAAGAGACGTGCATATCCGTAACGTCGTCATCGCGGAAGCGGTCCGCAAGACGCAAACGCCTCGGGCGACGATTCCTCCTGAGCTGAGGACGAGGTGCGGAGCGATCCGTCGCGCGCTTCCCACCCCAGGAAGGGTCTTACGTACCGCTTTTGATCCGCCGGTGAGCGGACCGCGACTAGGGCCGTCGATGTAGCTCTGGACGTCACAGTAACGGAACCAGGTACTTATGCCAACCAAAAACAAGAAGCGCAGTGACTTCAACGAACTTCCCATCTTGCCTGTGCGGGAGACGGTGCTGTTTCCAAACGCCATCTTGCCACTCACGGTCGGGCGGGAGAGTTCCCTCAAACTTATCAACGAACTGAAGGATGAGGAGAAATTTATTGGCGTGGTCGCGCAGCGGGACCCGCGTGTGGATAACCCTCAGCCTGTCGATCTTTTTCAAATCGGAACGGCCGCCTACATTCACAAGATCATCAAGCTACCCACCCAGAACCTTTTTGTCTTTGTCGAAGGGCTCCAGAGAATTGCCGTTGAAGAAGTGATCCGAATCGAGCCGTACCTTGTCGCGCGGGTGAAGCCTCTGGAAGACATTCTGCCTGCCGAGGATACTCCGGGGTTCGATGCGCTCGTGCGCAGTGTGACATCGCTCTTCCAGCAGGTTGTGCAGCTTTCTCCCAGCCTCTCGGACGATCTTCAGACCGTGGTGATGAATATCGAGGAGCCGTCCCGACTGGCGGATTTCATCGCCGCCAACCTGCCTTCGATCTCCAATATGGAGAAACAAGAACTGCTTGAAAGCCTGGACCTGGCGGCGCGGCTTGACCGCTTGAATCGCCATCTGGCGCGGGAAATGGAGGTGCAGCAACTGCGCTCCAAGATCCAATCCGACGTCCAGGACCAAGTCACGGCGAGCCAGCGCGAATACTATTTGCGCGAGCAGATGAAGGCCATTCAGAAAGAGCTGGGTGAGCAGGACGAACAGCACGAGATCGAAGAGCTTCGGCAGAAGATCGAAGCGGCGGGCATGACCGAAGAGGCCAAGAAGGAAGCGATGCGGGAGCTGGGCAGGCTGGCGAAAATGTCTCCGGCGGCGGCGGACTATCACGTCACCCGTACTTACCTGGATTGGCTCGTCGTGCTGCCCTGGAACAAGGTAAGCGAGCTAAAGGTGGACATTCATCGAGCGCGCCAAGTGCTCGACCAAGACCACTACGATCTGGATAAGGTGAAGGAGCGTATTCTCGATTACCTTGCGGTTTTGCAGCTCAAGCCCCAACTGAAGGGCCCAATTCTATGCCTGGTGGGACCTCCCGGCGTGGGCAAGACCTCACTCGCGAAATCCGTTGCCAGGTCGCTGGACCGCAAATTCGTTCGGATGTCGCTTGGCGGAATCCATGACGAGGCTGAAATCCGCGGTCACCGCCGAACGTATATCGGGGCGCTACCCGGCCAGATCATCCAGGGTATCCGGCGGGCCGAGACGCGTGATCCGGTCTTCGTTCTCGACGAGGTGGATAAGATCGGGCGCGACTTTCGCGGCGATCCTTCTTCGGCCCTGCTCGAAGTTCTCGACCCGGAGCAGAATTCGACTTTTCGGGACAATTATTTGGACGTGCAGTTTGATCTTTCGAGAGTGCTTTTTATCTGCACGGCCAACGTGCTTGATACAGTTCCGCCCGCGCTACTCGACCGCATGGAGACCATCGAACTTCAGGGTTACACCGAGCAGGAAAAGATCGAGATCGCTTTCCGGCATCTCATCCCCAAGCAGACGGAAGAACACGGCGTGCGGGCGGGTGATCAGATTGAGTTCACGAAGGAGGCTCTGGCCTATCTAATTCGCCATTACACCCGCGAGGCGGGAGTGCGCAACCTTGAGCGAGAGATCGCCACGCTTTGCCGCAAACAGGCGCGGCGCCTCGCCGAGGGAAACACGGAGAAATTGGAAGTGGGCCCGGAGAACATTCCGGACTATCTGGGCGTGCCGCGCTACCGGCTGGAAACGGAAATTGTGGAGCGTACTCGCAAGCCTGGTGTTGCAGTCGGTCTGGCATGGACGCCAACAGGCGGAGACGTTTTGTTTGTTGAGGTGAGCGTCATGAAAGGCGGAAAGAACTTTACCATGACCGGGCACGTGGGCCAGGTGATGCAGGAGTCCATGCAGGCGGCGCTCGCCTGGGTGCGCAGCCATGCGGCGGATTACGGCATCGATGCCGATTTTTTCCAGTCCTCCGACGTCCACGTCCACGTGCCGGCCGGAGCTATTCCCAAGGATGGTCCCTCGGCGGGCGTCACCATGGTGACGGCGCTGGTTTCGGCGCTCACGCGGCGACCCTTGCACCAGCGCCTAGCAATGACCGGCGAAATTACTCTGAGCGGGCAAGTGCTTCCTGTCGGCGGCATCAAGGAGAAGGTGCTTGCTGCCAAGCGCGCGGGCATCGCAGAAGTTCTGCTGCCGGCGGAAAACGAGCCGAACGTCAAAGAGGATCTCCCTCCCGATTTGTTGGGAGACCTCAGGCTGACTTATGTCAAAACCATCCGGGAAGTGCTCGATACATCCCTTGAAACCGAGCCTGCCCCTCTTTCGAGCGGCCCTTCATCGCGCGAGATGGCTTTCGCTCATCCCTCAGGCCCTCCCAATTGACTTGGCTCTTCCTCACGGGCGTGACGCGGAAAGCTTCTCAACAAGCGCTGCCCGGACCGACTCCTGCCGGTCGAGATGCAACTTGGCGCCTTCCACCGTGAGGTAAAAGACGTCGATCGCGCGCTGAGCTTCTGTGTCGATAAGCGCGACCTCGATGTTGCAGCCGAGATCTCCGAGCACCGAGCCGACTTGGTACAGTAGACCCGGCCGGTCATGGGTAACCAATTCGAGGAGGGTGCAACGGGAGGAACTCTTATCATCGAAGCTGATTTGCGTCGGTATGGAGACTTTGTGGCGCTGCGCCAGCGACGCTGCGGTGCGACCTGCCATGACGGCGTGCAGAGGGATTCTTCCGCTCAAGACGTCTGCCACTTGGTTTTCGAGGCGGGGCGCTTCCGTTGGGTTCAACTCCAACGTACGAAAGAGATCGTGGAACCGGAAAACATCGAGAACGATTCCAGCACGGTTCGAGAACGCATCCGCCTTCAGAATATTCATTCCCCAGCCGGCGAGCGTGCCGGTGACGGACGCGAAGAGGCGGGGACGATCGCGGGTAATGACCGTGAGGTCGTGAAAGTTCTCGCGCCGGCGAACACGAACATACACCGGCTGTTCTTCCAGTCGAGTCGCCGCTTGGAAGTGCTCACCCACTTCTTCCGGGGTGTGGGCGGCGAGATAACGCCTGGGAAAGCCGTCCAGGAAATCCTTCAATGAGTCGCTCTGACCTTCCGGCGCGAGGAACTCTTCGGCCGAGCGCAATGAACCGGCTTCCTTGCCTTCCGGGTGGAAGCGCTCCTCATCTAGGTTGTGCGAGAACAAATTGAAAGTCATCATATACAGACGCCAAAGCATCTCGGCCTTCCACGGCGTCATCGCTTCAGGGTTGACAGCGCTTATATCGGCATACGTGAAGAGGCAGAGCATTTTAAGTCGTTCCGGCGTCCCGATCTTTTCGGCAAAGGGACGTATCGCTTCCGGATCGAAGATATCCTTGCGGAAAGCTGCAGACATCTGCAGGTGTTCCTTGATAAGGAACAATACGCTGGCAGCCTCCGCGGCGTCGAGCGCTAGGCGGCGGCAAACGCTCTCCGCCGCCGCAAAGCTGCCGGAGATATGCTCCGAGACAGGCATCCCCTTGCCTACATCGTGGAAAAGCAGGGCCAGCGCTAGAAATTCCGGCTGTTCAACTTCCTCATACAGTCCCTTGAATTGCGCCCTCCAGGATTCCTTGCTCCCTGAGTCTGAATGGTCCTGGGACCGCTTCAGTTCGCTGATCTTTTGAATGGCCGTAAACGAGTGTTCGTCCACCGTGTAGCGGTGGTAAAAGTCACGAATGACAAGCGCGTCAATGACGCGAAACTCGGGAAAGAGAACCGTAAGTAAACCGAGCCGGTGCATAGCTCTCAGGGCGTTGGCGGTGTATGGCAACTTGAGGATTCGCCTGAACGTCGGCCACAAGTCCGCCAGGGGGAGCGTCTCGACGTGCGGGCTGGCGCCAGGACCCGATCCGGCCGGCTGCAGAGATTCTTCCACCCAGCGTTCTGCTTCCCCGCTGAGCGCCAGGTTATGGCGAGCTACCATTTCGAAAAGGCGCAGCAATGCGGCCGTATCGCGCACAGCAGGAGAGCGCGGGAAAATCTTGCCGCGTATGATGGAAAAATCGGCGTTGGCCAGCCGCGATCGCCAGTCCTGAAAGAGTCCGTAGAGCGGCGAGCGCGCAGGATTGGACTCTTCGATAAGACGAGTGATGAGCCGGTGCACGGCACGAACGTGAAGGAAATAGGATCGCATCCATGCCGCCGGGTCGACGGCGCTGCCGTAGCGAATCCCGAGACCCGTCGCGGCGACCTTTTCCTGGAGTTCGTAAGACAGCAAATTGTCGTCACGGTCGCGCTCCAAATGGAGGAAACAACGCAACGTCGCCAGGAAACGGAACGAGGGGTCGATTTTCGCCCGTAGATCACGCGGCCAAAGGTCCTGCGGCTGGACCCAGCGGCCACGTTCCGCTACTTCTTGGATCATCGTCATCCAGCGTGCGACGTGGTAGTCGCGCAAGCCGCCGGGCGCTTCCTTCACGTTGGGCTCCAGGTGGAAGATCGTGCCGCCGTATTTCGCGTGCCGGTCCCTTGTGACGCTTAAGAGGTTGCGGACGAGTTCCTGCTGGTCGCGGGCCAACAAGTGCCGGAGACTCTGAGAGCGCAGAGCGTTGAAAAGCTCCGGATCGCCGGCTAGCAAGCGAGCGTCGAGAAGGGAGATGGTGAACGGCAGGTTATCGCGGTAAAGCTGGCCGCACTCGGCAATGGTTCGCGCGGAGTGGCCGACGCGCATGCGCAGATCCCACAAATGGCGCGCCAGAGTGGCGACAGACTCGCGCATACGGCCGAGGACGTCCGCGTTTACTCCGAGGAATAGCAGATCGACGTCGGAGAAAGGGAAGAGCTCCTTCCGCCCGTACCCTCCCACCGCTGCCAGGCAGAAGCCGGAAGGCCCTCGCAGATCAGGAGAGAATAGAACGTGGTAGAGCCGCGCGACAATCGAGTCGATAAGGTCTGACCGCCCGCGCAGATACGCCCTGCCATCGCCATTGGCCTCAAACGTCCTCCTGAGCTGCGCGGACTCGGCCGCTTTGAATTTCTCCACAGTCGGAAGGGAAATCAAATCACACGCGGAGCTTGCTGCAGGATTCGGCACTTGCTCACTCGCTGTTCCGCGTTCACAGAGCCGCGTCGCCTCGCTCGTCGTTGCGGATCCGGATGGCTTCTTCGATGTTATAAACGAAAATCTTTCCGTCGCCGATCTTCCCTGTCTTTGCCGCCTTCAAGATTGCCTGCTCGGCCTGCTCGAGAAGCCTATCCGGCAAAATCACTTCAATCTTGATCTTTGGCAGCAAATCCACGACATATTCATTGCCGCGGTAGACTTCCGTGTGTCCTTTTTGCCTTCCGTGTCCGCGCACTTCCGACACCGTCATGCCATCTACCCCAATTTCCTGCAGGGCCTCCTTCACGGGATTTAAGCGTGAGGTTTGAATGATCGCTTCGATCTTTTTCATATCTGTATGCGCTCGCTCCAGTTGGGTGTCGGGTGCAGCCGGAAGCGGGTATTACGATCGAGGCTCCGGCTGGACTGCATACCCGCTACTGGTCAATTATAGCGGGCGTCGGTACGAGGAAGCTAATCAAATGGCTTTATGCAAAAGATAAGCTGATGGGCCACTGGTGTTAAAATACGAGCGAAGCCATCCCAGGCTGAGGGGCTCGTAACGGCACGGAAGAAACTGTGCTCTTCCGCTTCCTGCCGGACTGCTCATGAGAAGATGGAGGGTGTGTGAGAGCATACATTCTCATTAATGTCAGATCTGGTAAAGTCCGCGACGTTGTAGTGGCGGTGAGCAGGCTAAACGGCGTCCAGCACGCCGACGCCTGCTGGGGACTGCCCGACGTTTTCGCGTACGTCAGCACTCCCGATGAACGCAGCCTGCACGGCCTGGTTATGGACCACATTCAAAAGCTCGATGGCGTCGAGCGGACAGAAACTCATATTGTTGTGGAATGACGAGGGAGGGTTAGGATGAGCGGGGAGCGGGCACGACGGCTTCTCCGCACTCCGCCAAGATGGCACGGTTGCGCCCCTGTGTCTTCGCGCGGTAGAGTGCCGCGTCCGCCGCTCGCAGCAGAGCTTCGTAATTCCAACATCCGATCTCTCGGCTCGCGGCCACGCCTAGGCTGAGAGTCACCGGGACAGAGGCGTCCCCGGCGCTTACCGGGCTCTCGCTGACCGTGGATTGCAGGCGGCCTGCGCGGCGCAAGGCGTCCAAGGCTTCGCATTCCGGCAAGACGATCACAAATTCCTCTCCCCCAAAACGACCGATCGAGTCATACACCCGGATTGAGGCCTGCATCCGGCGGGCCACTTCACTGAGCACTTTGTCGCCCACGAGATGACCGTAAGTGTCGTTGACAAGCTTAAAGTGATCAAGATCCACCATCACCAGTCCCACCGAGCCGTGTGCGCGCTGCGCGCGAGAACACTCACGCCGTAGAATGTCCAGGATTCCGGCACGGTTCCACACCTTCGTCAGATGGTCGTGCGTGGCTTCTTCGCGCAAAGCCTCGCGCGCGGCGATGAGTTGGTCATGTAAGCCCAGAATACGGATTCCGGTATTGATACGCGCTCGCAGCTCGAGGGCGTCGAATGGCTTGGTGACATAATCGTCGGCCCCTGAGCCGAGTCCGGCAACCAGATCTTCTTTCTGCCCCTTGGCCGTCAGCATCAGCACATAAGCATAAGACGGATTCTCGGAAGCACGCAGCCGGCGAATAACTTCGATGCCGTCCATTTCCGGCATCATCCAGTCCAGAATGGCGAGCTTAGGTGCATCCGGCTGCTGGAGACGCATCCAGGCCTGCAATCCGTTCTGAGTCGCAACCACCTCGTGTCCCCATTTGGTTAGGTGCATCTCGAGGACACGTCTTGAAACCGGTTCGTCTTCTGCGATCAGAATTCGCATAGGCTACATCGGAGACGAAAGCTGTCACGAAGAGTACGCGCCTGAACTCTCTGGCTTGACATAGGCTGCCAGCACGGGCTTAAGCCGCTCAATTTCAAACGCCAGTGCGTCGTAGGCTTGCCAAGTCTCCGTTTTATCCTTCGCGCGGGTGCATTCTTCCAGGAGACTCACGGCATTAAATGCCGCTACGCTTCCGAAGCTGGCGAGAGAGCCCTTAAGTGCGTGGACCGCTCGATCCAGCGCAGCCTGATCGTGCTCGCTTATGGCTCCACTGATCTGCTCAAGCAAACAAGGCGTGTTCTGGAGAAAGATCTCCGCGAGCTCGCCGAGCACCACGCCATCGTCTTCGAGTTGAGCTAAAACATCCGGAATGTCCAATATTCCGGACTTACGCGCCGTCGCCGGATGGACTTTAGGGGGTGAGGGCAAGAAGCGGCCGATGGTTTCAAGAAATTCCTCGCGGCGGATCGGCTTCGAAATGTAACCGTCCATGCCTGCTTGTAGACATCGCTCCATGTCTCCTTTCATGGCGTGGGCGGTGAGGGCGATGATTGGCAGGTGGTGTTTGGACTCCCGTTCCATTTCGCGAATGGCGGCCGTCGCTTCGAAGCCGTTCATCTCCGGCATTTGCAGGTCCATTAAGGCCAAGCTGAACTGGTCGAGCCCGCTCTTTTCCACTGCTGCCAGCGCTTGTTTTCCGTCGTTTACCACTTCGATGTCATGATAGCCAAGTCTTTGCAGAAGGTACAACACGAGCTTTTGGTTGGTCGGGTTGTCTTCCGCCAGCAAAACTCGGGTCGCGCCAGCCGAAACAGCACCGGCAGAAGCTACCTCAGCCGAAGCTCGCGAACCGGCCGCGATTTCGCTCCGAGACGCCGGGGCCGCCGCTGGAATCGCGAATGGGAGCGTGACGCAGAATGTGCTGCCACGTCCGGGCTCGCTTTCGAGAGAGGTTTCCCCGCCCATCATCTCGACGATTTTGCGCGTAACTGCGAGTCCAAGGCCTGTGCCACCGTACTTGCGGGTCGTCGAGCCATCTGCCTGCGCGAAAGCATAGAAAATGATCTCCTGCTTGTTGCGTGGAATGCCGATGCCGGTATCTCTCACGCTAAGCCTCAAAAGCGCAGTGCGCGAGTCGGAGGAGATGAGTTCAGCGCCGACGGAAACCGACCCTTGCTCGGTAAATTTGACGGCATTCCCGGCAAGATTGGTCATCACCTGCCGCAAGCGGACGGAATCTCCTTCCAGGCGATCAGGGACCCGCGAGTCGACTACCCAGGTCAGCGCGACGCCTTTTTCTCGTGCACGCAACTCAAGCGGTTTCAGAGTGGTGGCGAGCAAGCGACGTATGTCGAAAATCTCCGCATCAAGCTCGAGCTTACCCGCTTCAATCTTAGAGAAATCGAGGATGTCGTTAATGATGATCAGCAGCGAGTCGGCAGAAAGCTTCACCAATTCCAGATATTCGCGCTGCTCAGCGGTGAGGTGGGTTTCCAAAGTGAGCTCCGTCATGCCCAGGATGCCGTTCAAGGGAGTACGGATTTCGTGGCTCATGTTGGCCAGAAACTCGCTTTTAGCCCGCGACGCTGCCTCGGCCGCTTCTGCGGCTCGCTGAGCCGCCTCCTCAGTTTGCTTACGCGCCGTGATGTCGCGCGCGAACCCCAGAATGCCCACTAGGCGGCCTTCCTGAGTGATGGTGCGCGTAGTAACTTCAAGCGTCACCGGCCGGCCGTCGCGGGCCAGGATCAGCAGCTCGTACACGGGCGCGGCCTTACCCGCAAGCGTTTCGGCGACCCACCTTCCCGCGCTTTCCCGCCTGCTGGGAGGAACCAGATCGGCAAGAGGCTTCCCAAATAGGTCGCGCTGCGTGTAGCCGGTCGTCAGCTCGCCCGCTCGGCTCCACGTAATGACCCGTCCTTCAAGGTCGTGCGTATAGACGATATCGCTTGAATTGTCCAGCAGTTCTCGGTAGCGTCGCTCGTGCAGGGCGTCGCGCTTGGCCGAACGCCGGACGAATTCCGCATACTCGTGCTTCCGGACCTTCAACTGCCATAGCATTAAGGCTACTGTAATCAAAGCCGCCGCAAGCAGAACGAGCAGGGCTTCCGGTTGCACCACTGTCTGAAGCAGCGTGGCCGGAAGCCGAAGGTTCGCCGCCCCGCCAGCAAGCGCCGTAAGCGTTTGGTGAATCGCCGTCATGTGCATGTCCGACAACCTCGATCATTCGTAAACGGTTTGTCACCCATGTAGGCGCGAGGTCTTTAGCCACGCGGTCACCCATCCGCCGCGTGACAAGTTCCTCATCTCCAACTCCCGGGCGATACGGCCGAGGATGAGGGGGGATCTTTCGTCTTGCCCGTCGAGCTCACGAATCCGTGCTACGTCGTGCGAAGCTGACTCAATTCGGGCTTCACGATATTCTCGTAACACTCCGGACAGACGCCGTGCGTGAACTCGGCTTCCGCATGTTCCGCGAAATATGACTCTACCTGCTGCCAGTAATTCCGGTCGTTACGGATCCGTTTGCAATAGGAACAGATAGGCAAGAGTCCTTGTAATCTTTTCACGCGCCGGGCAGCCCGTTCAAGCTCCATAACTCTCTCCGCGAGTGAGGTTTGCAGCCGCACGACTCGTGCGCCTGCAAGTACGCGGGCGCGCAGTTCCCGATGATCGAAGGGTTTGGTAACGTAATCATCGGCTTCCGCCAGCAGGCCGCGAACCACATCCTCTTGGCTTGCGCGAGCAGTCACCATAATGATGTACAAAGGCCTTGCAGGATCTCTCAGCCGGGCGCGTCGGATCACCTCCAGGCCGTCCATTTCCGGCATCGTCCAGTCGATCAGAGCCAACGGTGGAGCATCTTCTCGTTCGAGAGCTTCGCTCGCTGCCGCGCCACCCGCCACCGAAATGACGTCAAAACCCCATGAAGCGCACGCCAACTCGAGCACCCGGCGAGAAACTGGATCGTCTTCGGCGATCAGAATCTTTAGCGGTTTCACTTCGGGATCGCCGGCGGCAAATTTCGCACGCTCGCCCGCATAGTTTGGAGTTACGGTTTCTGGCAAAGTCTGCACTCTTTCTCCCTCTCGGCGCCGGCCACTCGCATCGGGAAAACTGTACGCTTCTCACCGAATGGCAGGTCTCATGGGGACTATCGGCAAAGACCGGCAATACGGTGAGGAAAAAGTCGGAACACCGCACCAGAGTTTACGACTTTATCCCGAACAACTTACATCTCCGAATGGTGCGCGGCGCAGCGAGTGGGCGCACTGGTTGTGGCTGTATTTGGCATAGAGGCGGCCTGGAAACGCCAGGCATGGCAGGGAGAATCCGCAGCGAATCCTGAACCGTTCCGTCACGGGCCTGGAGGTCGTGTCCTACTCTCAGGGCAGCGCTGGTTTTCAGGTCGGCACCTGCCGAGATAAAGCTCGGCGCTACACCTAAAATTAGGATACGACCGGGCTGGAAGGCTTGGTTGCACGCTCCGACCGCGCTAAGTTATAGTCTGCCGAGGTTCCATGCACCACGTCAGGCAACCTGAACTCGCCGGCTACGCCATGCGGACTGCCGAGTCGTTCGGGAGGCGACATCCTGAGCCTCACCATCCTTATCGCGACGACTACGAGCGCGACCGGGACCGCATCGTGCATTCGCGGGCGTTTCGGCGCCTTGAAAACAAGACTCAGGTCTTTACCACCCGCTATTCTGACCATTTCCGTACCCGGCTTACGCACACGCTGGAGGTGGCGCAGATCAGCCGCACTGTGGCGCGGGCCCTAGACCTGAACGAGGATCTTGTAGAGGCGCTGGCGCTGGTCCACGACGTCGGTCATCCCCCTTTCGGTCATGCGGGCGAGGAAGCTCTCGACCGGCTTATGCGCCAGCACGGCAGCCGCTTTGACCACAATCTCCACGCGCTACGCATCGTCGAATGTTTCGAACAGAAATATTCTGCGTTCCCCGGATTGAACCTCACCTTTGAGGTGCGGGAGGGAGTGGTGAAGCACTCGCGGGATTATGACCCGGAAACTTTCCCCGAACTCAGAGAATATCTGCTTGAGATGCGGCCGCCGCTTGAAGCACAGCTCATCGACCCGGCCGACGAGATTGCTTACAACTGCGCGGACCTTGACGACGCATACGAAGCCCGTCTGCTGCCGCTGAATTTGATCCGGGATCACGTGCCGCTCTTCGACCGGCTCTATCGTTCCGTCGAAAAACGATGCGCTTCATCACCTGAGAAATTGAGGTTCAACGAGACATTACGCCGGCTGGTGGACGCGCTCGTCACCGACCTCATCCAGGCCACTCGTGCTCGCCTGAACAAGCGCGGAATCCGGTCGGTCACGCAAGTGCGCTCGGCCGCTTCGCGCCTTACAGGTCTCAGTCCTCGCATGGTTCGGGAAAATAGGCTACTCAAGGAATTCCTGCAGACGCATTTCTACGCTCATCCCAAGCTGCGTACGGAGCGCAGAGGGATTGTGCGCCGCCTCGAACGCATCTTCCGGCATTATCTCGATCATCCGCGCGAGCTTCCGCCCTTCTACTTCGCTCAGACGCAAACGCAACCGGCGGAACGCATCGCCTGCGACTACATCGCGGGAATGACAGACAATTACCTCCAGACGCAATACGAACGAATTTTCGGGGATTAGACCGTGCTCAATGCACGCGCTTGACTTTCTTCTGCATGTAATCCATCAGCAGGTACTGGCCAAGCGTGTAAGGAGTCGTGAAGTAGGCTTTGCCGCGACAGATTTCCGTGACTTTCTGCACAAAGTGGACCAGGCCGTAATCGGAAGCCAGCATGAAGGTATTGATGAGAATGCCGTTGCGGCGGCAGCGCGCGACCTCGTGGAGGGTTTCCGAAACAACCAGGGGATCGAGCCCAAACGCGTTTTTGTAAATGCGGCCGTCCTCAAGAGTCAGGGCGGAGGGTTTGCCATCCGTAATCATGACGATCTGGCGCATGTCCTTTTTCTGCCGGGCCAGGACGCGTTGCGCCAGGCGAAGGCCCTCGCGCGTGTTCGTGTAATACGGGCCGACCTGCGCTCGGGCAAGCTGGCCAAGAGGAATCTCTTCCGCTGAATCGTGAAACAGCACCAACTGCAGGCTGTCGCCGGGGTACTGGGTGCGGATGAGGTGGGTGAGCGCCAGCGCCACTCTCTTGGCGGGCGTAAAGCGGTCCTCGCCGTAAAGGATCATGCTGTGACTGCAATCGAGCATCAGCACCGTGGCACAAGAGCTTTGGTATTCGCACTGCCGCACCTGAAGGTCCTCGTAATCCAGATCGAGCGGAAGGGTGAGGCCGCCGCGCCGAATCGCGGAGAGGAGCGTTGCATTGGCGTCCAGATTCATCGTGTCGCCAAACTCGTAGCGGCGCGTCGAGCCGTGGGATTCGATGCCGGTCGCGAGTTCCCGCGTATCGTGCCGCCCGAAGCTGGATTTGCCGAGCGAGGCAAGCAACTCTTTGAGCGTCTTAAAGCCAAGAAAATCGAGCGCCTTGTCCGCCACTTCGAACCGTACACGGCCTTCAGGGCCATTAGTGCCCATGCCGGGACGCGGCTGCGCTTCGCTCTGCGGCGAAGGCGGTGGATCAATGCTGACGTAGCCTTCCTCGGACAACCGGTTCAAAAGCTTCTCGATGAGGTCGTGCAAGCGCGA
The DNA here is from genome assembly GCA_021817045.1 of Acidobacteriota bacterium. Lineage (GTDB taxonomy): Bacteria > Acidobacteriota > Terriglobia > UBA7540 > UBA7540 > RH2-MAG17b. Next base: position 12,974 of record JAKAWG010000038.1, on the reverse strand, counting down.
CTTTTCGTAAGCCTCGGGGCTGTCAAGGTACTGCTGCATGAGATCCTGCGGAATCATGCCGCGTTCCTGGAGCGCATCGAGCAGCGCCTGGTGAAGCTGGTCCATGGTTTGCTCGGAGTTCATTTCGTAGTATTCGGAGAATTGGCGGCTGAAACCGCTGTCGAGGAAGAAATCTTCCAGCATCTGCATGAGGTCTTCGGCGGTCAATCCCTCAAACGGGTCGGCGACGAATTGGCTGTACTTGACGTATTTCATGATTGAGCCTGCAGCGCGTAGCAGTCAGCAAACTGAAGGCTGACCGCTGGTTGCCTCGTTGGTGTCCCGAATCGTAAGTTCGTTGAAAAATTCATATCCGGGACCATCGTCATTCCGAGGGCCGGTGCTTTTGATCGGCCAGAGGAATCTGCTTTGTCTGCAATCCTCCGATCACAAGCAGATTCCTCGCTGCGCTCGGAATGACCGTCGGAAATACGCAGCGAACATTATGATTCGGGACATTAATTCAGCGATCGCCGCCGCGCGCTGCCTGGCGTCGGCTCCTCCACCACCGGCTCAGCGCGCTGCGTTTCCGCGTAATAACCGAGTTCCTCGTTGCGGCTGATCTTCTTGAGTGCGTAAAGGCCCTCGAGCACGAACTCTGCTCCCGACACCTGAATCGCCTGGTCGTCCTTGGGTTTGATGCCGAGCCGCTCGGCGCCTTCGAGCAGCCCCTGAATTTTCTTGAATTCCGCGTAGAGCTTGTCGGAAGGAGCGCCGTCCGGCACCTTGAGGTTGCCGCCCAGATCAAACCACTTGACGACGCCTTGCATCGACACGCCATCGAAGTGCTTGCGGAAAATGCGGGCCGTGGCCTGGCGGATGATGTCGCGGGCGACCGGCTCGGCGCCGCGCAACTCCCCCTCATATTCCAGTTCGAACTTGCCGGTGAGCGAGGATAGCGAGGCGTAAATATCCGATAGGCGCGGAACGGCGACGCCTTCGCGGTTCATGAAGGCCCGGCGCTCGGCGTTGGAGACAACGTTTTCCAGGCACGTGATGGGCATGCGCTGGCTCACGCCGCTGCGCTTGTCAATCTTCTTTTCCTGCCGCGCTTCGAAGGCAATCGTCTCAACGACCTCGGCAATAAAAGGCGGAATTACCGTGCGCGTTTGCCCGCCGCGCGACGTCCAGGCTTCCTGCGCGGTGATGGCCATGCCGTGCTCGATCGTCTGCGGATAGTGAGTGCGGATTTCCGAGCCAATGCGGTCCTTGAGCGGCGTAATGATCTTGCCGCGCGCCGTATAGTCCTCCGGGTTGGCCGTAAAGACCAGGGCAACGTCAAGCGGCAACCGGACCGGGTAACCCTTAATCTGGACGTCGCCTTCCTGCATGATGTTAAACAAGCCGACCTGAATTTTTCCCGCCAGGTCCGGCAGTTCATTGATGGCGAAGATGCCGCGGTTGGCGCGCGGCAGCAAGCCATAATGAACCGTCAACTCGCTTGAGAGCGCGTGTCCCCCGCGCGCCGCTTTGATGGGGTCGAGGTCCCCAATGACGTCCGCGATGGTGACGTCGGGAGTGGCCAGCTTCTCGACGTACCGCTCCGAGCGCGATAAGGTCGCAACCGGCGTGTCGTCGCCCTTTTCGCGGACGAGCTCCCGGCAAGCCCGGCAGATTGGCTTGAAGGGGTGGTCGTGAATTTCGCAGCCCGCAATATACGGAATCTCGTCATCCAGCAGCAGCGCGAGCGACCGAAGGATGCGGCTCTTCGCTTGCCCGCGCAGCCCGAGCAGAATGAAGTTGTGGCGGGAAAGAATGGCGTTTTCAAGTTGCGGTATCACACTATCATCAAACCCTATTATTCCCGGAAAGATCGTCTCGCCTATCTTCAGCTTGCGGATGAGATTCGCCCGCATCTCATCCTTCACGTTCGTTCCTTCCCACCCTGAAGCCCGAAGTTCACCAATTGTTCTTGCTTTGCCCATACGGCCATTATAGGAAACTGCAAGGGTCAACTCAACGAAGCGAACCGCGGGATAGTTTCCTAATTTCAGGTGTAGCGCCGAGCTTCAGCTCGGCAGGTGCCGGCCTGAAGGCCGGCGCGACCCTCAGATTACGACACGACCAAATGACAACAAAAGACCACAGACAAAGGACGAGAACAAACTGTCTCAATTATCTCATCTGTCTCCACTGTCTCATCCGGCTGTGCCATCATAAATCATCATGAATTGCGCTTGAGGAGTTGCGATTGAGGCCGAATAGCCACACCTATTACCGTGAGCTGCTTCGTGTTCTCTCCGTCGTTCCAAGCTCGAACACGGAGAGCGCAGAGGACCTCTGCGGCGTCCGTGTTGAAGCGTTTGAGGTCCCGGAGACCGCAAGAGAAAAGAATCCTTAGGGGGATACCGGCGTAATCGATTGAAAACAAAGAGCAATTATGACGAACAATTACCAACAATCCCCCGGAGGCAACGTATCCGATTGATTCTAAATGGGTAATCGAAAGGAATTGTTGGTCAGAGATCAAATCGATAGAAAACAAGGCGGTTATAAGGAAAAATGGGCCGAAAACTCGAAATTGTTTGTGCAAAATGCGGCCATTTTGAGGTCCAATTTTGAGGACTGTTCGGATACTTGCAAGATGTGAATCAATCACTCAAAATGAGTCTATAGGGCTATTTGCGTGGTGATACGACTCTTCTTACCTTTCTTGCTGCCGAACGTAGCTATCGCAAAGTGGAGTTGAACTGCCGGCAGGCGCTGGCTCAGGCCACGCTTTCAGATCAGCGAGTAAAGCGGGTCGTTGGTGCGCAATGGTAGCAAGGGAGGGTCCATCAAAACCATGAACCAGAAAAATCGGCTGGCAACTTCGCTTTTAGCCGATCAATGCTTCCGTGTGAGACGCGGCTGGCGCCGGAAATTCCTGATGGGGTTGACGCTCTGCTACGCATTAGTCTCGATTACAGGCTGCGGTCATAAAGACAGTCCCCCGGTGGCAAAAAAGCCGCGAATTGTAGAGGAGCCATCGAACGGCGCACTCATCCAGATGAAGTCATCCACCGCACAACATTTTGCGTTAGTGCGCGCAGGGACTATCGAGATGCCACACCACTTTTCCGCTCCGGGTGTGGTTGCAGCGGATGTCGGTCGAACCGTCACCGTCTTTTCTCTGGCCAATGGCTTTGCTGTACAGGTACCCGTAGAACTCGGCGAGAAGGTACGACCAGGACAGTTGCTGACAGTTGTCAACAGTCCAGATTTAACTGAGGCGATCAGCAACTATCAGACGGCGCAAGCGGAGAAAACGCTTGACAAGAAGGAATTGAAACGACAAGAAAGCCTTTACGCACATGGTGCTACACCGCAGGTCGCACTCGAAACAGCTCAATATAAGGAACAGCATGCCCAAATCGAAGCGCAGGCCGCAGCGCGTCAGGTCCAGTTGCTAGGGGGGAATCCAAACTCGCCATCACCCCTGGTGGATGTGAGGGCTCCAATTGGGGGAACAATTATCAAACAACAGATATCGCGCGGCGAGGCGGTTGAAAATTCCTACCTCTTCAGGATTGCCGACCTGTCGCGCGTCTGGGTGTTGTGCAGTATATATGAGAATGATCTGTCACGGGTGCGCGTGGGTGATTTAGCACGCGTGAAGATTGCGGCCTATCCCGACCTGAAACTGCAGGGGCGAATCAGCAATATCTCACGGGTTCTTAACTCTGCTACCCGCACCGCGCAGGTGCGAGTCGTGCTAAGCAATCCGCATGGCTTGTTATTGCCCGGGATGTTCGCGACCGCCCGTTTCACCTCCACGCGCCCATCTCTGCATGTTGTGGTGCCTGTTACCTCTTTATTTCACCTGCAAGATCAATATTGGGTGTTTCGGCCCGTCAAACCGGGACTGTATCTTCGCGTTCCGGTAAGCGTCGGTACTGTTGCTTTGCCGGGCTGGCAGGTTGTGACTGGGGGCTTGCAGGCGGGCCAGAGAGTAGTGGCTAACTCATTGGAGTTTGCAGCCGCCGCGTCCGCACAAATGTGAAGTGATGAGCATCAAAAGCATGTCAGGGAACCATTTATGATTCAAAAAGTAGTCGATGCCGCCCTGCGTCAGCGCCTTCTAATCCTTATCATCGGACTGTTGCTGCTGCTTTGGGGCATAATCTCCTTCCACAGATTGCCCATTGAAGCCTATCCGGATGTGGCGCCGCAGTGGGTGCAGGTGATCACGCAATGGCCGGGGCACGCAGCCGAAGAGGTTGCAGAGCAAATCACGTTGCCAATCGAAACCCAGATGTATGGGATCCGGCAGATGACGAACATGCGCTCGCATTCGATCTTCGGTCTTTCAGTGGTAACCATGACCTTCAGCGACCACTCCAACGACCTGTGGAATCGCGAGCAGGTTTTGGAGCGGCTCTCTGGAGTAACGCTGCCGGACCGGGTAACGCCGCAGCTCGGTCCGGATTACAGTCCTGTGGGCCAGATCTATTGGTACACGCTTCATAGCACGAATCCGCGTTACGGACTTATGCAGTTGAAGGCGTTGCAGGACTGGGTGATCAATCGGTACCTGAAGTCGGTTTCCGGTGTCGTAGGGGATTCCAGCTTTGGCGGACTGACGCTGGAATACCAAGTCAGGCTGAACCCGAATAAACTCATCGAATACGGTCTGAGCATCGGCCAGGTTGAGCAGGCATTGAAGGCCAATAACTACAATACAGGCGGAGGCTTTATCCAGCATGGGCAACAGCTGTTCGATGTTCGCGCGATCGGAATGATGCGCAACACCACGGATATCGGGGACACGGTGTTGAAGGAAGTCAACGGCACACCGGTGTACGTGCGCGATGTGGGTCGAGTCGTAGTGGGGCATTTAGTGAGGTTGGGGCAGATTGGTAAGACCGTTCGCGAACCCGATGGCACGATTATCGACAACGATGATGTTGTCGAAGGAATCGTCTTACTGCTCAAGGGGGCTCAAACCGAAGCTACGTTAAAAGGAATCGAGAAGGAGGTCAGATATCTCAATGCTCACCTGTTGCCCAAGGGAGTCAAGATCAAACCTTACCTCGATCGCAGCACACTGATTCAGTACACCACGCACACGGTGTTGCGGAATTTGGCCATTGGATTTTTGTTGGTCACGGTCCTTCTCTTCATATTTCTCGGCAATGTGCGCACTGCGTTAATCGTTGCGGGCACAATTCCGTTTTCACTCCTGTTCGCGTTTACTTGCCTGGATTTGCGGCATATCCCGGCCAACCTGTTGTCGCTGGGCGCGCTGGACTTTGGGATGATCGTGGACGGCACTGTTGTGATGATGGAAAACATCTTTCGCAAACTGACAGGTGAAAACAGCGAAAAGCTTTCAAAGTTCGAACTGATAAGCTTCGCAGCCCACGAGATTCAGCGCCCTGTATTCTTCGCGATCATCCTTATTATCGTTACCTATCTTCCGATCTTCACTCTGCCTGGAGTTTCAGGAAAGTTATTTACGCCGATGGCCTGGACGACCTCGTTCGCCTTACTGGGAGGACTTCTGTTCGGTCTGATCCTTGCGCCGGTACTCGCCAGTTACTTTTTGGGTTCCAGCATCCGTGAGCGGCATAACCCCATGATGAAGTTTTTGCAGAAGCAATACGCGCGGGGCTTGCGCTGGTGCATGGGTAATCGCCGCACGGTATTGTGGAGTTCGGCCGGCCTGTTCGTGGTGATGCTGGTGCTCGGGGCGAGTGGTATTCTCGGGTCAGAATTTCTGCCGCAGCTCAACGAAGGCGCAATATGGGCGCGCGGCATGCTGCCTATGAGCACTGGGCCAACCATGGGCGCCGAGGTTGCGCATAAAGTCCGCCTGATCTTTGCCTCTTATCCCGAAGTCACCACTGTAGTTAGCCAGGACGGGCGTCCGGACGACGGCACGGCTCCTTCGGGTTTCTTTAGCACGCAATACTACGTTGGGTTGAAACCGAAATCGCAATGGCCCGAGCCATATCGTTCAAGTAAGACATTGTTGATTGAGGCCATGAATCGCGAGCTCCAGGAAGCGGTACCGTATGCGATATGGAACTTCTCCCAACCCATAGAAGACAATCTGGACGAAGCTGTCAGCGGAGTCCGAGGACAGAATGCCGTGAAGGTCTTCGGACCAAAGCTGAGTGTGTTGCAGAAGAAGGCCGAAGAAGTCCAGGCAGCCTTGAGGACGGTTCCTGGCGTGGTCAATACAGGGATCTTCCCGGTAACGGGTCAGCCTGACGTCAACATACGAGTCAGCCGAACCGAGGCAAGCCGTTACGGAATCAGCGTTAACGAGATCAAGCAAGCGGTGGCGGGCGCCGTGGGCGGGCATGTTGTGACCCATATTCTGCGCGGCGTAATGCGCTTCCCGCTGGCGGTACGTTACGAACGCCGGTTCCGAACGTCGGTGCAGAGCATTGCTGCAATTCGCATCTTGTCACCCACAGGGGCGCGTGTTTCGCTGGGGCAGCTCTGCCCTATTGGCGTTCAATCGGGTGCAGCCGCGATTTACCGGGAACACGACGAACGGTTTATTGCGATCAAGTTCATGATCCGCGGCCGCTCTCTAGGAGCTACGGTAAAGCAGGCGATACAGGTCGTCCCTACGAAGGTGACGCTGCCGCCCGGCTACAATCTCAGATGGGCAGGCGAATATAGGAACGAACAGCAGGCTGACCGAAGGCTCGAGGAGATTGTTCCAATTACGGCTCTTGTCATCACCCTGATTCTATATTTCGCCTTCAATTCATTCAAGTGGGTGTTGATAATTCTGCTGGATGTATCGCTCGCTCCGTTGGGGGGATTGTTGGCATTGCTAGCCACCCACACATATTTCAGCGTGTCGAGTGGGGTCGGAATGCTGGCTCTTATCGGTATTTCTACTCAGATCGGGCTTGTCATGGTTCAGTATATCAACCAGATGCGGGCGCGCGGATCCTCGATTGAGGATGCGGCAACGGAGGCCGCACGCGTGCGCCTTCGTCCCATCCTGATGACCATGCTGGTGGATATCCTGGGTTTGCTGCCCGCGGCATTGTCGCATGCGATCGGGTCTGATGCTCAAAGACCGTTCGCTATCGCAATTGTTGGGGGGCTCATGCTGGCGCTGTTGATCAGCTTGTTTCTCTTACCTACATTGTACGTTTCATTGGCGCGGCCGGGAGATACACTTCCTTCCGAATCTTTAGCCCCTAACCTAGCGAAGGCCGAAATTTTGGCCAGGTAACCGGAGAGGAGAATATTGGACCGCCGGGCAGACTATATTCAAAACGGTTGTCCCGTAAGGGGGTAGCAGGAGGAATCTCGTTTGGACATTGGGGAACTGTCAGATTCCTCGTCGCCTGCGGGTCCTCGGAATGCCAAGGGACGCCACCGGGAACTAGCCCTCGCGCCTGAACGTATAATCCAGCAGGAAGGGACTGAGAGGTGCGAAATGTTTTGCTCGAAGTGCGGCGCGGTCGTAACAGGAGGACAGAAGTATTGCAGCAAGTGCGGCAGCGCGCTGCCGCAAGAAGCCGCAAGATTCGAGGCACGCGTCGAGTCGCAGGGAACTTATACGCAGCCCGGTGTGCAGGTCGTGGGTACGGGGAAGAAGATTGAGGGGCACGTCAAATTCCTCGGCGTTTTGTGGATTCTGATTTCGGTCTTCGCAATCCTTCCTGGCATCGCGCTCCTGTTTTTTGGATCGTTTATTTTCCCATTCATGCACGTGGGTATGATGCCGTGGCCCGTCCATCTGCTTATAGGGCCACTCGGCGCGATGTTCGGCCTGGTGTTCCTTTCGGCCGGGATCCTGGGTGTGGCCGCCGGCTGGGGATTGCTAAGTTATAAGACTTGGGCGCGCCTCCTGGCGATCATCCTAGGAGTGCTTTCGCTCCTGCGCTTCCCGTTTGGCACGGCGCTCGGGATCTACACGCTGTGGGTTCTATTGCCCGCTGACTCTGAGGCGGAATACCGCCGGCTCTGTGGTGCGGCGTAGCCATGGCTGATATACCACTCGGCGGCGCGGCGGAGCGCTTCTTCGGCTGGACGCGGGCGGAATCCTAACTCGCGGACGGCTTTCGAGCAATCCACGAACATCTTGTGACGCGCCATGCGAACGCCTTCGAGTGGAATTCGCGGCTCGCGGCCAGCGAGGCGCGCCCAGCCATTCTCGCCAATCGCGGCAGCAAAGGCCACGAAGTAAGGAATGCGCCATCGGGGCGCCGGACGACCGCTTGCTGCGGCGAGCGCGTGAAAGATCTCCTTGAGCGTCATGTTGCGCCCGCCCAGCAAGTACCGCTCGCCAATTGTCCCCCGTTCGGCAGCGAGCAAGTGGCCCTCCGCCACGTCTTCCACATCCACGATGTTCAATCCCGTATCCACGAAGCCCGGTGCGCAGCCATTCAGAAAATCGACGATCATGCGGCCGGTGGGCGTTGGCTTCCAGTCTCCAGGGCCGACGGGCGTGGTTGGGTTGACGATCACCACCGGCAGGCCGTCGCGCGCGGCGCGCAGCGCTTCCTCCTCGGCGAGAAACTTCGACCGCTTGTAATGCCCGATCATCTGATTGAGGCGTGCCGCGGTGCTTTCGTCGGGAAGGCCGCTAGCCTGCGGGACGGCGACGGTCCCGACCGTGCTTGTATAGACGAATCGCTCGATTCTGGCCTCGCGCGCCGCGCGAAGCAGGTTGAGTGTTCCTTCCACATTGTTGCGGTAAATTTCCTGCGGATCGCGGGCCGCAAGCCGGTAGTCCGCGGCCACGTGAAAGACGCAGCGCACACCCTCAAGCGCGCGGTGGAGGGAAGCGGGATCGCGGACATCGCCTTCAGCCCGTTCGCAAGGCAAGTCTTCGAGGGCGCGCAGGTTGCTCGAAGGTCGGGTGAGGATGCGGAGAGTTGCGCCACGCGACGCAAGCCGGCGCGCGACGTGGCTTCCCACGAAGCCGGTGGCTCCGGTAACGAGTGTGATCACGGTTCGATGATCAGGCGAGGCAATTTCGGGTTGGAGAGATTCCACATCAGCGCGCCCTCGTGGCGGCGGGCTTCAGCAAGGTGCTTCACGTCTCACTCTGACGTGCTGCTTGAAGGGTGGCGCTTCTCCTTGTACTTTTTCACCCAGGCTTCCCAGCTTTTTCCCGCAGCGGTATCGCGACCGGTAAAAGCAAGGCCAGCAACGTCGGCGTAAGATATCGAAACCGTCTCGCCAGATCCAGCAGGAAGAATCCGCACGAAGGAGTCGGCGAGTGTAGAGCCGGATCGCCGATCAAATACGTAGCCTTCTAACCTGTCACCGCTCTTTCGTGTGATTGTAACATCGCCGCGATAATCAAATGCCATCTCGAGAGCCTGCCGGATCTCCTTTTCGCTCGCAAGCTCTGAAATCCACCCTTCTAGGTTCTGCTGCTCAGGCCCAGGCGAATGTTCCAAGGAGTCGGCACCGGAAGGCGCAGGGCTGTGGTTGTCAGGTTCGCTCACGCCTGCGCCCTCTGGATAGGAGCGCTGCTGTTCTCGATCTGGACGAGGGGCGCTTGGAATTCACGCGGCTCGTCCAGCAAACGCAACGCGTCCTGATCTGGATAGCGTGAAAACGCCGCTTTCAAATAGGCCAAGAGTCCCGATAGGGAGCTGAAGGTCTCGTTCACAGCAGATGCTTCGTAGCCGCTGTGCACCATGCAGTTAGAGCACCTCGGATGCCCGGATTCTGTGCCGTACCTGTTCCATTCCGTCTCCGTCATCAGCTCGTCGAAGCTCTCGGCGTAGCCGTCCTGGAGCAGATAACAAGGCTTCTGCCATCCGAAAATGTTATAGGTCGGCATTCCCCAGGGTGTGCATGCGTACTCGCGCTTCCCCATGAGAAATTCTAAGAACAGTGCCGACTGATTAAACCTCCAGGTCGTCTTCCGATTGGAAAGGATAGCGCGAAAAAGGCGGCGGGTGCGCTTCCTGCCTAGGAAATGCTGCTGGTCGGGCGCCTTGTCGTAGGAATAGCCGGGAGAAAGCATCAGGCCTTCGACCCCCAACTCCATCATCTCGTCAAAAAATGCGCGAGCGTGGTTGGGATCCGCTCCGTCGAACAGAGTCGTATTCGTTGTCACCCGGAAGCCGCGGGCGACGGCTGCGCGGATCGCGTCGACGGCTACGTCATAGCCGCCTTCCCGGCAGACGGAAAAATCGTGATCCTCGCGCTGGCCGTCCAGGTGAACGCTGAAAGTGAGATACTTGCTCGGCTCAAACAGCGGAAGCTTCTCCTTGAGCAACAGCGCATTCGTGCAAAGGTAGACGTATTTCTTACGGGCGACCAACCCGCTAACGATAGCCTCGATCTCGGGGTGCATCAGCGGCTCCCCGCCCGGAATCGAGACCATCGGGGCGCCGCACTGTTCGACCGCCCGAAAACACTCATCAGGTGTGAGCTGCCGCTTGAGGATGTGCGCAGGATACTGAATCTTGCCGCATCCGGCGCACGTCAGGTTGCACCGAAACAGGGGCTCAAGCATGAGGACAAGCGGATAGCGCTTACGGCCGGCAAGCCGCTGGGTCGCGACGTATGTTGCGACCGTCCACATCTGTGAGACCGGTACGCTCATATCAGCTTAACGCCTTTCCCTTTACCGTCATTTCAGTTTGCCGCGCTCGTTGCTGGTTCGTCAACTGAAGTCCCCTGCGAAAGTAGGACAATTAGAGAATCGGAAAAAGTGGTCCGTGGCCTTTGGCAGGATGCCCGGACAACGATATGGTGTTATAAGGCATCAGCACAAATAAGTGGATTAATCCCGAATTCGTAAGTTGAGAGCCCTTGTTGAGAACTAACTGTTGTAGTTTCAATAGATTAAGCTGTGAAAATCCAACTTCGCGCAAGTTGAAATTTTTCTATCTATCTCATTGGGAATCCGTGGATTATACCCTAATTTCCATGCGATTACAGCAAGCCGTTTGTTTTCAACTTACGAATTCGGGTTAATATCAAAGAGAGATATTTCTTATACGGAGGAAAGCGATGAAGCGTTTTCTTTTGATTGTTATGACCGTGATGATTCCAACCGTCGCGATGGCGAAAGCGAAGGAGAGCAAGCGGGTGAAGGGGATCGTTGCGCAAATTCACCGGGCCAGTGTCGATGTCAACTCAATTATGGCCACGCCCGACAAAGCGATTCCGCAAAGCCTGTTGAGTGATGCGCTATGCGTGGGCATTATCCCGTCCCAAGTGAAGTTTGCGTTTATGTTTGGTGGGACTTATGGGCGCGGCCTGCTGGTTTGTAGGAAGGGCGGAACCGGAGACTGGGGCGCGTCGGCGTTCTTTACCTTGGGTGGAGGCAGCTTCGGTTTGCAGATCGGCGGTTCCGATACAAGCGTTGTCCTCTTGGTGATGAACCCTGCTGGTGCTAGAGCGATCACGAGCTCGAACGTCAAGTTGGGCGCGGATGCCAGCGTCGCCGCCGGACCGGTCGGTCGTTACGCCGGAGCCGCTACTACGCAATATATGAACACGGAAATCCTGACGTATTCCCGTTCGCGAGGCGTATTTGCGGGAATCTCGCTGTCCGGTTCGCTCGTTAAGCAGGATCTAGTTGATGACCACGCGGTCTACGGTCCTAACGCAACTCCTGCGGACATTTTAATCCGTCAGAATGTCCATATCGGGCCTGCTTCAAGGGAATTGGACCGCACGCTCGATAAGTATTCGCCCCACGGCGGCAGGTCCCTCTCGCTGTAGTACCAGTCCGAAACGTCGATGCGTCCGATAAAGCAAAGCAATCGCTCATGTCGCTTCGCGACACGTGAAACATGAAAATGCTTCCTCACCCGCTCTTCCATGCCGGCACCCTTTCCCAAGGGAGAGGGTGGCAAGCGGGGCGAGCCGGGTGAGGGATATCGACTGAGATTTTCAGCGCATTCCTGTCTCGGAATGACGCAGCGAACGGCTCAGAGCCTGCCCTGAGCATAGCGAAGGGGTCCTTCGCAGCAGAACGGCGACCGGGCTCGGAAGACGTCGTCCTGTGAGCGGAGCGAAGCGAAGAAGCTGCGATGGTGCCGAGCTGTGAAAACCCCTGTATAATGGAGGCGTTGCGAGGATCGACATGTCCATAGCGGCGAAAAAGAAACTTGAAGAAGAGATTCAATCGCTTGAGCGCGAACTCAGCTACGAGCTTCCCGCCGAGCTAAAGCGCGCCCGGGCGCTCGGTGATCTCAGCGAAAACGCCGAGTTCATCATGGCCAAGCAGCGCCAGCAATACGTAGCTGCCCGGCTAGCGCAGCTTAAGAAGCGCCTGGCCGATCTCTCACTCATTAATTTCAACAACATCCCCAAAGACTGCATTGCCTTCGGCGCGCGCGTTGTCCTTTATGACGTGGATCGCGACGCCGAGGTGGAATACAGGCTGGTGACCAGCGAAGAAGCCGACGTCAGCAAGGGGCTCATCTCCACGACCTCGCCGATCGGGCGCGGCTTGATGGGCCGGAAGAGCGGCGACAGCGTAACGGTGAAGACGCCGAATGGCGCGCGGGAATTCGAGGTCCGGTCGGTCGTGACCCTGCACGACGAAGCGTGAAATTCTGCCTTCTGGTACTAACACTGACCGTTGCCATCCTCGCACCCTGCGTTCGCGCCTCGCCCGCTCCGTCCCCGCAAGAAGAAGGGGTGCTGCCACCCATCGAAGAGCCGGAACCCAACTACGCGTGGGCCCCGGCCCTGCTCTATAAGATCACCCAGAACGCCGCCGCCAACGACCTGCTTTACGACGCCGCCTTCGCAGCCGGACCTCCGATTGTCCCGCAGCTTGTGGCTGCGCTCAAAGATGACCGCACGGCGGAATTCGCCGCCCAGTCGCTGGCGTTTATCGGCGGCAAGGCCGCGCTCCAGGCGCTTGCCGGGCTGGTCAATGACCCGCGCGATCTCGATCTGAGGCGGTTCTACTATGGAGCGCTGAGCGAGTTCGATACGCCAAAAGCTAATCAGACATTGATTCGCGTGATTCGCAACGCCAATAACGAGCCTGA
>JAKAWG010000037.1 GCA_021817045.1 Acidobacteriota bacterium | reverse complement strand
CTCGGCGGGCGCCAACGATAGTATCGCCGGCGGCAGTAATTTTAGCATCAGCGGCAACCAGCGGATGCAGAACAACTTTATGGTGGATGGCATTAACGATAATGAGTCGATGTTCGCCCAGTTCGCCTTGCAGCCGGTGATCGATTCAATCCAGGAATTCAAGGTTCAAACCAATATCACTTCCGCCGAGTTTGGCGCGGCGGCCGGCGCCAACATCGCGGTCGCCACCAAGTCCGGCACCAACCAGTTGCATGGCGATGCTTGGGAATTCCTGCGCAATGATTCTTTGGACGCCAACGCTTGGTTTAACAATAACAGAGGGATTCGGAGGCCGACCTATCGCCAGAACCAATTCGGATTTACCCTGGGCGGCCCGATTTATCTGCCTCATATTTATAACGGAAAGAACAAAGCCTGGTGGTTTGGTGACTATGAAGGCATCCGATTCAACTCTATCAGCACACATATTACTACCGTCCCGACTGCGGCGATGCTCAACGGCGACTTCACCGGTCTGCAACCCATTTATAATCCGTATACTACCATCCCGGTAGGCACGGGTTATTCGCGGCAGCCATTTGCGAACAACACAATTCCTACCAGCATGATCAGCCCCGCCGTCGCCAAGTGGAACAGCATTTTTTACCCGCCGGGCATCACTACCGCGGGGGGGAATAACTTTACCACAACCGGTCCTTTTCATTGGGCCCAGAACCAATTCGACGTCCGCGTTGATTACGACTTTTCCCCAAAACTTCGCAGCTTTTTCCGCGTCTCAGACCAGGCCGCTACCCAGACCAGCCCGGCTCCCAGCGGCTTGCCGGCCGAGAACGGCCTGACATTCAATACTTATACCCAGGGCGAAGCGAGTTTTACCTGGCTGGCAAGCCCCACAACCGTCGTGGACATGAAATCCGGCTTCCTTCGCTCCAACCTTCTGACGTACGACACCAATCCCGCGCCTGGTGTGGCCGCATATTTACAGGAGTTCCCCATTTCCGGAACTCCCATCCAGGACATTAACGAGCCGATGTATCCGATCATGATTCCAAGCGGCTATGCTAGTCCCTCCCAAAGCGGGAACCCCAGCATCGACAACCAGTGGCAAGAGCTTGGCGACATCAACATCGTGCATGGTAAGCACACGATCATCACCGGAGCGGAGTTCGACCACGCGAATGCCGAATTCAATGGAACCTTCACGTCTCACTTCAACTACGACAACATTCCCACTGACGCGTCTCCGCAAGACGCAGCGACCACAGGAAATGCTATTGCCTCCGAGCTGCTCGGGCTACCTTCGGGCGCCTTGCGCAACATCGGCAATACGCAGGCCTACGAGCACTGGAATTTTCCCTCCGCTTATTTTCAGGATGACATTCGGGTGACGCGCAAACTGACCGCCAATCTGGGCATTCGCTGGGAGTACGATCAGTGGCCTTTTGAAAAGGACAACCGGCTGGGCAACTTTGACCCGGTTTGCCAGTGCTACGATTGGACGGGCTACAACTTCGCCACGGATCAGCCGGCAAACGCCCCGTCGCGTTCCCTGATGAACCCCGATTACCACGAGTGGGCGCCGCGAATTGGCGTAGCTTATGCACCGAATGAAAAGACCACCATCCGCGCGGGCTTTGGGATGTTCTATGAGTCCAATTACGCATGGCAGGGCCAAGGCGCACGCGGCCAGTGGCCCTACGCAATTTCGCAGACGTTCAGCGGTATAGACTTTGCTGTTCCCGATTGCCCGGTCATGACTTGCTTCCCGTCGTACGAGACGGTGACGTACGGAGTACCGCCCACCGAGGAGCACATTGTCGCCCGCAATAATGTAATCCCCTGGACCATGCAATGGAACTTTGGCCTTCAGCGCCAACTGACTCAGAACCTGATGGTGGAAGTGGATTACGTGGGCAACAACGGGGAAGATCTACCGTCCTTCGAGAACTACAACGATCCCGCGCCCGGACCGGGTGTAGTGGGCTCCGCCCAGCATCCGCGGCCCGAACAGGCGATTGCCCCAACGCTGGGGGCCGTCAGCCTTAACTTAAACAACCTGGTCTCTCATTACAACGCGCTGCAAGTGAAGGTGACGCGCAATTTCTCACACGGGTTCACGTTCCTTGGAAGCTACGCCTACGCCCATGCTCTCGGTATTTGCGGCGCTACCGGCTATAACAATAGTTGCTCGCCTCAGAATCCGAATGACATTATGGGTTCCTATGGGAACACACCTTACGACGAGCCTCAAATTCTCACGTTGTCTGGCGTTTACGACCTGCCCTTTGGGCACGGAATGCACTTCCTTCCAAGCGCCAACAGAGTCACCAATACCCTGCTGGGCGGCTGGGAGCTTTCTGGAATCTTCCATGCTAACTCGGGCCCCCCGATGAGCATAGGGATTCCGTCCGATATTGCCAATGTCGGCCCACGCTCCAACAGCGAAAGGCCGAATTACCTAGGAGGCACGCAGTATTCGACGACGCCGTTGCCTGGAACATTAACCGGCTTCCTCAATCCCACTGCCTTCGCCATACAGCCGCTATACACGTTCGGGAATCTTGGCTGGGATACGGCCTTCCAACCCGCCTTTGTCAATCTCGATACAGGCCTCTTTAAGAATTTCACCTTCGATAGCGAAAAGTACAGGCTGCAATTTCGCTCGGAGTATTTTAATCTGCTGAACAACCATACTTTCGGTTGCTTCGGCACCACTGTGACCACGCCGAGTTTCAGCGAAACTGGATGTACCGATCAGTCAGCGCGAATCATCCAGTTTGCGCTGAAGTTCTTCTGGTAAGGAATACCAGGGCGCGGCCGCGACCCCGTCACCCGGCTCGCTTTACTCGCCACCATCTCCCCCACGGGGGAGATGGGAAGGCAGCAAGGGTTGAGGGCGAGGGCAGGATTCATACCGTACCCGCCGCTCCAGACTGTCATAGTTTTTGCTCCTCTCGCCCTCCGTTGGGAAAGACAAATCGTTACGGCTCTTTTCACCTCTCGCCCCTAACCCTCACCCGGCTCGCTACGCCCTCCACCCTCTCCCCCAAAGGGAGCGAGGGAACCGTGGACGGGGTGGGTTTCGGCTCCGGCGCTTTGACTCTCCTCCACGGGAGCGAGGAAATGGTTTTGTACGTCGGCTAGGGAAAGTCCGGCCGCCCCTCACCCACTCCGACTTCATCGGGGTTCCCCTCCAGCTTGCGGGAGAGGGTGACATCATTATTTTCTTTCACCCCTCGCCTCCTGTGGGGTGAGGGACGGCGCGACTCATTTTGGCAATTTTTGTTCTCCCGATTGGATCGCTTGGAAGGTGTGGATGTACTGCGCGTAGAGTTTTTGCGATTCCGCAGCTTCGCGCCGGGCGTCGGCAAGGCGGCCCATTAATCGATAAGTGGTTGCAAGCATGCCACGGATTGTGTAGTCCGAAGGCTTGGCTTTAGCGACTATCTGGAATTGGGCTAGAGCCAGGTTATACCGCCGCTCATCCAAATAAGCCCGGCCAAGCGAGCGGTGAGCCGAGATAAGGCTGGGATCGAGGGCGATGGCTTTTTCGAGACAAGGAATGGCCTTCTGAGGATCGCCTTCCTTGGCGTAAATATCGCCAAGCTCGTAATTGGCCCTCGCGTGATAGGGATTAATCCTGAGCTCCTGCTGGAGTTCGTTCTCGGCTTTGGGGTAGCGCAACGTCTTCCAATAAACGTCGCCGAGATGAAAGTGCACGCCGGGAGCGTCCTTGGGCGCAAGCGCCAGGGCTTTCTTGTATGAAGCGAGCGCCTGTGGAAACTGCTTCTTGATGGTAAACTGATTTCCTTCGGTTACATAAACCAGGTAGTTGTGGGGATATTTTTCCGCCATCTGCTGGAACTCCTGGTTGGCGAGCTCATCATAGAAGTGCCCGGTCCAATAGAGCGCCTCAACATCTTCGCCGTGCGCCTTTGTCCACGCTTTCAGGGTTTCAATTGCGGCCTGATTGCGTCCCGCTCCGGAGTAGGCTCTCGCCAGAAGGATCCGCATGTCCTCATCTCGCGGATTGAGTTTTGCCGCCTCCACAAGCACTGGAATGGCTCTGGGGAAATCATTCAGCCTGAAGGCGCAAACGGCAGCAAGCCGAAGGGAGGTGGGAGATAAAAGCGCGTGCGGGTCCACGTTTACTGTTTTTTCGCACTGTCCCAGGGTGGGGTAGGGTGACCCCCTCGCCCGGCTCGCTCCGCTCGCCACCCTCTCCCCCAGCGAGGGCGAGGGGAAAGACGCCCCGTGATCCTCTGAAGTCCCCAACGGGGGCGAGGGAATCCTGGACAAGAGGGCGCTTGGGCTCCGGCGCTTTGACTCACTCCCCGAAGGGGCGAGGGAGGAACTAGAATTCTGCTGAGCTGTTTGTTGGGTGTGCAATGCCTGGTCCAGCGCTTCCTGAGCTTCCGGATACTTGGGGCGCAACTGTAGGGTGAGCTGGAACTCACGAATGGCACCTGGTAAGTGTCCATCCAGCTCCAATGCGCGGGCGAGATCGAAATGAATTTTAGGATTGATGGGCTCCTGCACGAGCGCCTTGCGAAACTCGGTTATGGCCGGCTTGAATTTGTCTTGCGAAGCCAGAGCAAGGCCCAGGTTAAATAGGGCGTCTCCGTAGGTGGGGTTTATGTCAAGGGCCTTCCGCAGCTTCGCTTCGGCTTGGGCAAACTTTCGCCTCTGCATCAAAGCCACGCCAGCGTTATTGAGTTGGATGGCCTGACCGGTTTCTTCAATCTGCTGATGGCGCAAGTCCCATGCCTTTTGATACTCAACCTTGGCAGCCTGCGTCTGTCCCTGTAGCGAGAGGGCACGGCCGAGATCATAATAGGCTTTTTCGTAGCCGGGTTTGAGTTTAATGGCCTCGCGGAATTGAGCAATTGCCTCATCGAGTTTCTTCTCCCGCATCAACACAAGCCCCAACCCGTAGTGGGCTTCGCCATCCTCGGGACGTAACCGCAAGGCGGCACGATACGCTTCGAAGGCGCCCTGGAGGTCACCCTTGCGCCTGAGGGCAAGTCCGATTCCGCCGTAGGCTTCCGGAAAGGCAGGTCTTAGCTTGATGGCTGCCCTGAATTGCGCGAGGGCAGCGTCGTAATTCCCTAAAGTGAGGAAGACTTCGCCCAATTCTTCATGAGCTTCCGGAAAGTTTGCTTGGTATTTCAACGCCTCTTGAAACTGCCTCACCGCGCCAGCAAAATCTTTCGGATACGGCCAGTCGACAAGCAACAGCCCGAGGGTGTAGTGAGCTACCGCAGAATCGGGTTTAAGTTTGAGTGTCTGGAGGAGTTCCGCCTTCGCCTCTTTCAGGTCGCCCTCCCGTCCGAAGGCAACGGCTAGGTGGTAATGCGCCGCGGCGTCGCGCGGGTCCAATTGGATAGCCTTTTGGAATTGGGTGACTTCACCCACAGCGTCACCCGTTTCCTGCAAAGCAAGTCCTAAGCCAACATGGGCGGCGACGGAACCAGGGTTAAGACTTAACGCGCTGCGGAATTCTTTGACGGCTTCCGTGAAGTTTTTGGCCTTGAGGTCACGGTCTCCTCGCTCTTCGTGCTCGCGGGCCGACTGTGCCCCTTCTTGCGCGCCGGCGGCTAGGCAGATGGCGCGTCGACCGCTTGCGATCGCACAGACAAATATCAGCCCCGTGAAACAGAAAACCGAGACCTTCATGTTCGGGAGTGTAGCATTACTTTCAAAAAAGCTGGAAGTGGTAGCGCTACCGGGAATCGAACCCGGGTTTTGAGATTGAGAATCTCACGTCCTAACCCCTAGACGATAGCGCCAGGCAGTTAATAGGTTTTACCTTGGCTTGGACAGCGGGCAACTGAATGATAACGTGAGCTGCCAATAATTGACAACGCGCGAGCAGCGGCTAAAACTTGGTCAGCGACGAAAAATTAAAATCGCGAACCTTGAGCGGCGGGACAACCATTTCGATGGACTCTTCGCCCGCGGCGCGCTCCGGCTGACCGAGCATGTCGAGTTGGCCGAGCATGTCAATGATGCTTTGGTTGAAGCGGAAGTTCTTGACGCCGTATTTGACTTCGCCGTTTTCGATCCAGAACGTGCCGTCGCGCGTCATGCCGGTTAGAATCTTCCGGTAAGGGTCAACTTCGCGGATATACCACAGGCGCGTTACCAGGAGGCCTTGCGGGGTGGACCGGATGAGGTCTTCCCGGCTGTGCGGGCCGCCTTCCATCACCAGGTTGAGGGGCGCCTCCCCGTATTCGTTCGGAAGCGGAAAGCCATGGCCGGTGGGAGAAGCGTCCATTTTGCGGGCTGTCTGGCGGGAATAGACCAGGTTCGCGACCACGCCGTTTTCCACTAGCGTCACGCGCTGGCGCGGCACTCCTTCGCCGTCAAAAGGCGGCCCGCTTTGCGAGGGATGGTGGACGTCGTCATAAATTCGAACGTTGTCGCCGAACACTTTTTGTTTGACGCGCCCGGTAAGGCAGCTCCGCTTTTCGTGGACCG
Source organism: Acidobacteriota bacterium (assembly GCA_021817045.1). Classification (GTDB taxonomy): domain Bacteria; phylum Acidobacteriota; class Terriglobia; order UBA7540; family UBA7540; genus RH2-MAG17b. The sequence continues at coordinate 38,927 of JAKAWG010000037.1, read as the reverse complement.
AGAGGCCGCCAAAATCGAGAAGGAGAAAGCCGAGCAGGTCCATCACGGCCGACGGTTCGAGGATCACGGTGTATTTTCCGGGCGGAACCTCACGCGGTTCGCGGCTTTCAAGCGCCTTACGAGCAGCGCGGTCAGCAAGGGCTTCGATCTCGAGGGCCTGCCAGCACGGGCCGGTTTTCTTGGCCCAGCCCGAGCTTGACTCGCCGAGCATGGTCACGGAGAATTCAGAAACCGATTCCTCGTGGTAGGCGCCCAACCCGCGCGAATTGTAAATCGCCGAAGCGGTAGCGCCGGAGGAAAAAATGCCCGCAGCCGTCAGGTGATCCTTGCGGGATCGCTCGATAACCTTGCCTACCATTTCCGCGCGCGTTTTGGGGCTGAGGGCCACCGTTTCTGAATCGTACCGGCTCACCGCGCCATAGGTCTGCGGACCGGCCATCGGCAGGAGTTCCGGGTCGGATGGTTGGAGCGAAGCCAACTCGAACGCTGCCTCGCAGGCTGCGCGTATGGAATCGTCATCCAGACGGTTCGTGCTTGCGCGCGCCGTGCGTTGGCCGTGGGCAACTCGCACCGAGAGGTTGAGGTCCTCCTCGGCGACGTTTTGGTGGATCGTATTATTGGCGAAGCGCGTAAGCGCGTAGGAGGAGCCGGAGATGGCCGCTTCCGTCTCGTCAGCACGCGAGTAGCGGAGGACCTTGGCGAAAAGTTCGTCCGCAAGTTTACGGGATAAAATCATTGAATCGTTGGTCGATTGAGTCATTGCTCTAAATGGCTCAATGGACAAATCTCTTAGTTTCACTGGTAGGCTATGCCGACTTGAATCTTCCGGAAGCGCGCCGGTGACGCCCCGTGGCCGGTGCCCATTGTTTGCATCGGTTGGCCTTTGCCGCAGTTCGGTGTGCCCCACAGCACCCACTCATCCGGCCCGCAGATTGCATCGCAAGAATTCCAAAACTCGGTTGTGATGCCACCGTAACTCGGATTCTTCAGCATCCGCGCCTTGCGCCCGTGCTTAATTTCCCAGCCGATCTCCGTTCCGAACTGAAAATTGTACCGGCGGTCGTCAATGGACCAGCTGCGGTTGGTTTCCATGTAAATGCCGTCGTCCGTATCCGCGATCAGATCGTCCAGCCTTCCCTTGCCCGGCAACAGGCTGACGTTGGTCATGCGGATGATGGGAATCCGATTCCACGCCTCGGCCCGCATCGCTCCTCCCGACCGCACCTGTCCCACGGCTGCGGCCGATTCGCGGGAAGTGAGATAACCCACGAACAAGCCTTGCTGAATCACCGGTACGCACTGCGCCTCCACTCCCTCGTCGTCGTAAGCAAATGTCCCAAGGCCGGGACCGTGACTGACGGTCGCATCGGCGACGACGTTGACGATGCTCGAAGCGTAGCGAAGCGCGCGGAGCTTCTCTAGCGTCAAGAAGCTCATGCCGGCGAAATTTGCTTCGTCGCCGAGCACACGATCGAGCTCAATCGGATGGCCGATTGACTCATGAATTTGCAGCCCAAGCTGCGAGCTGCCAAGGATGACCTCTTTCACACCCGTCGGGCACTGGTCGCAGCGATGAAGCATCGCGGCTTCCTCCGCGATCTGGCCTGCATGGCCCGGCAAGTCCAGCTCTTCGACCAATTCGTATCCTTTGTTCTGATACTGGCCGCCAAAAGAGTTCGGATAGGAGCGCCGGTGGATTTCGCTGCCGGCAAATGAGGTGGCGACGCAGCCGGCTCCCGTTTGCGTTTTAGTCTGACGGATCTCCGAGCCTTCGCTGGAAAGAAAAAGCTGATCGATGTGCCGGAAGTCCAAGGCGGCCTCCGCCAGCGTGATGCCTTCGACTTTGCGGATTTCGGAGTCAGTTCGCAGCAGCAAGTCAAGGCAAGCCGAGACCGGCACGGTGAACGGATCAATCCGGCAGACGCTTTCCCAGTGAGCCACCGCCTTGTTTTCGGGTACAAGGCGCGCGTCACGTATCTTGCACAAGGCGCTGGCGCGAGCAATCTCGACGGCCTGCGCCGCGGCGGAGTCGAGCGAAGCGCGGGACATGTCTTGCGTCGAAGCGAATCCCCAGCCGCCGTCCGCGATCACACGCACGCCCAGGCCGAGCGACCGCGAGTCCCTCACTTGGCCCGGATGTCCGTTCTTGGTCGACAGATACCGCTGCCGGATGTCCATGACGCGCACATCCGCGTACGTCGCGCCGCGCGCCAAGGCCGTATCCAGCGCGTTTTGAGCCCAGTCTTTCATGGGTTGAGAAAGGTGTAAACGAGCGCAGAGTGGGGCAATTGCCGTTTGGCTGGCCCTGTGTCTCTTGCCGCGACCGGTCAGTGGGACATTGACCCGCCGGCTGCCACCACGATCAGAATCTACGTCCCCTCCGACCAGGAGGCCAAGTACTCTACCTGCTCGGGAGTGAGAGTGTCAATAGAAACGCCCATGGAGCTGAGTTTCAGCCGGGCAATTTCCTGATCGATTTCTGTCGGGACGGCATACACCTTCTGCTCCAGCTTGTTGCCGCTCTTCACCATGTATTCCACAGAGAGCGCCTGGTTCGCGAAGCTCATGTCCATCACGACAGCCGGATGACCTTCCGCCGAAGCCAGATTGATGAGGCGGCCTTCGCCAAGCAGATAAATCTTCCGGCCGTCATCGAGGGTGTATTCGTCCACGAAGTCGCGAGTCTGGCGCTTGTTCTTGGACATGGCCTCCAGCGCTGGAATATCAATCTCCACGTTAAAGTGGCCGGAATTGCAGACGATGGCGCCGCTCTTCATCATTTGGAAGTGCTCGGCGCGAATCACGTTCTTATCTCCGGTAAGCGTCACAAAGAGGTCGCCGATCTTTGCCGCCTCGGCCATCGGCATCACGCGGTAACCGTCCATCACCGCTTCGATGGCACGCGTCGGGTTCACTTCCGTGACGATGACGTTGGCGCCCAGCCCGTCAGCCCGCATGGCCAAGCCGCGCCCGCACCAACCGTAGCCTGCCACCACGACGTTCGTCCCGGCAAGCAAAACGTTGGTGGCACGGATGATGCCATCCACCGTGGATTGTCCCGTGCCGTAGCGGTTGTCGAAGAGGTGTTTCGTATCGGCGTCGTTCACGGCGATGATGGGAAATTTCAGCACGCCCTGCCGGGCCATGCTGCGCAGCCGGATCACCCCGGTGGTCGTTTCCTCCGTGCCGCCGAGAATGTCAGAAATCAACTCGTGGCGCTTGGTAAGGATCGTGGTCACCAGGTCCGCGCCGTCGTCCATGGTCACTTGCGGCTTGTGCGCGAGCGCGGCCAGGATGTGATTGTAATAGGTCTCGTTGTTCTCGCCCTTGATCGCGAAAACAGGAATGCCACTGTCCTTCACGAGGCTCGCGGCCACGTCATCCTGGGTGCTCAACGGATTCGACGCACAGAGGACCACGTCCGCACCGCCCTCTTTGAGCGTGATCGCCAGGTTGGCGGTTTCCGTCGTCACGTGCAGGCAAGCCGAAATTCGCACGCCTTTGAGCGGTCTTTCTTTGCTGAACCGGGCGCGGATCAGCCGCAGGACGGGCATCCACTGCTCGGCCCACTCAATGCGCAGCCTGCCCTTTTCAGCCAGTCCCGCGTCTTTCACATCGTATGCCGCCATTGCCATAGTCACCATTCAGAGCCTTGCCTCCTTGCGTAACGCTTCCGCCTTATCCGTCTTTTCCCAGGTAAATTCGGGCTCCGACCGCCCAAAATGGCCGTATGCCGCGGTCTTCTTATAAATGGGCCGGCGCAGGTCGAGCGACTCGATGATTCCTCGCGGCGTCAGCAGAAAATGCTTCCGAATCAGCTCCTCAAGTTTCTTCTCTTCGAGCTTACCCGTGCCGAACGTATCTACCATCACCGAAACCGGCGCGGCCACGCCAATGGCATAGGCGAGCTGAACTTCTACGCGCTTCGCCAGTTCGGCCGCCACCAAATTCTTGGCAATATATCGGGCCATGTATGTAGCGGAACGGTCTACTTTAGTTGGATCCTTTCCCGAAAATGAGCCGCCGCCGTGGTGCGCTGTGCCACCGTAAGTATCCACAATAATCTTACGCCCCGTCAGCCCTGAGTCCCCGACCGGGCCACCCGTGACGAACCGGCCGGTCGGATTGATGTGAAACTTTGTTGCCTTGTCCATCATGCGGCTCGGGATCACCGGTTTGATCACGCACTCCATGACAGCTTCGGTGAGTGTCTCGCGGCTGACATCCTCCGTGTGCTGTGTGGATACTACGACCGCGTCCACACGCGTCGGCACGCCCTTCTCGTACTGCACCGTCACTTGCGACTTCCCGTCCGGACAGATGAAATCGACCGTCTTCTTGTGCCGCACCTCGGCAAGCCGCTGGCAGAGCTTGTGCGCCGCCATGATCGGGAAAGGCATCAGCTCTTGTGTTTCATCGCAAGCATAGCCGAACATCAATCCCTGGTCGCCGGCACCTCCGGTGTCAACCCCCATCCCGATGTCAGAGCTCTGCACCGAGAGATTGACGGTGATCTGGCACTCGTCAGCCGTAAAGCCACACTTCGGATCCGTATAGCCGATGCCGCACACCGTGTCTCGGACGATCGAGACGATGTCCGGCTTGGCAGTCGTGGTGATCTCGCCCATCACGTAGACGGACTTATCCTTCACCATGGCCTCGCAGGCCACTCGGCTGGCGGGGTCTTCTTTGATCACGGCGTCCAGCACGGCGTCTGAAATTTGGTCGCAGATCTTGTCGGGATGGCCTTCGGTAACTGATTCTGAAGTAAAGAGATAATCGTGATTCAGCTCGGACACTTCCCCTGCCCTTCCTTGGTGAATTCCGGATCTGGCACAGAATTGCTAGACTAGCACGCGTCTCTTTGACGTGTCAAACACACTGAAGACATGGTACAGCGTATTCACATCGTATCCCCATGTGGGGTTAAAGTGTCTCAGTTCTCGGAGGAGGAGAGATATGGCGGCCTTGGCGAGGGAACCAAGGCTGCTGCGCCGATGCCTGCCAGTTTGATGAAGTCCATTCGATGCAGATGGTCGCCCATAAATCTCCTCCACTAAACACTTGCATTTTGCACAAACAATTTCGTTCTTTTCCACCTATTTTTTCACTAACTGGCTTGTTTTCTTGATCTTATAGTTTTACCAACAGTTCATTCAGATTAATCATTTAGAATCAATCGGATACATTGAATTTGGGAGATTGTTGGTCGTTGCCTGTTGAAATTGCCATTTGTTTTCAATGAGTTGTAACAATGACCCCCTAAACATTCTTTTTCTTTCATTCATTCCTGTGGTACCGACGTTCCGCCGGTGACCGGACATGAGCGGGAAAACGGGTGAATTGTCTGTTGCTCGTCTTGCCAAGGTTCAGCCGCTCCACCGCTTCGCGGCTCCGCTCATCAGCAAGGAGAAGAATAAGAGGCGCTTGCGACGGAGTCACGTTTTGAGCTTCCATATTATCTCCGCTTTGGGGCGAGGGGGAACCTCAATCTGCCGGAGTAAGCGAGGGGCCGGTACGACTCTCACTGAATAATACCAGGGATTAACTCATCGGTCAATAGAGCCCTCGTCACGGTAGTGTCCTAAAATCACTTGAAGTCCTCGCTTGCGGCGGCGGCGCCGTCTGGTAATATTGGGTTGATGCAAAGCGACCTCTTCCCAATGGGAGCTAAAGAACCAATTGCCGAGCAAGCGAAACGGCGCGTCCAAGGCGGAATCTGCACGACACAGGTCACCATGTCGGCCTGCGTGGGAGACAATGCAGATGTGTTCGCCAAAATCCTGGACCTCCACGTACCGAAGGGTTCCAGCGTTGCAGACGTCACCTACGGGAAGGGCGCATTCTGGAGAAAGCTCAATCGAAAAGAATACAAGGTCTTCGAGAGCGACATCAGAGACGGCGTTGACTGCCGGGATTTGCCGTATTGGAAACACTCTCTTGATTGTGTCGTTTTAGACCCGCCATACATGGAAGGCCTATACCGAAAGTCGAACGGGCATTTGGCTGGCTCAGGCTCCCACAGCGCATTCCGGGAGCATTACTCAAACGGCCAACCCACGGAAGTCGGGCCAAAGTGGCACGCCGCTGTCTTGGATATGTACTTCAAAGCCGGTCGCGAAGCCTACCGAGTTCTCAAGCCGGGAGGCGTCCTGATCGTGAAGTGCCAAGACGAGGTGTCTGCGAACACACAGCGACTTACGCACGTCGAAATCATCGTCAAGTACGAACAGTTCGGGTTCTACGCAAAAGATTTGTTTGTTGTGGTGCGCACCAACGCGCCTTGTATCACCCGCCTAAAAAAGCAAGTTCATGCCCGAAAGAACCATTCCTACTTCTTGGTTTTTGTTAAAGGCTCACCGCCCCACCCCTTCCGATACCAAACGGTCGAGAACGGTGAACAGGTCGGTCACGTAAGGCGGATGAAGCGGCCATGAAATATTCATTGCGCTCTTGAGCAAGTATTTCTGTTGGGCTGGTGTATATCCCCGCCAAGTGGTGCGCGGCAGCTCCTTGTTCTTGGCGAACGCGAACCGCCATTTCTTTCCGAAAGCAAACAGGCACACCGCGAGCACGTCAAAGCCGTCCGCTACCAAACAATTCGTTGTCACTTTCCGGCCATTTGGGAGCGTGACTTCGGTCGTGTCGCTGGCGTTGCACTGGAACGTTCCTGTATAAACCCCCTCATTGAACTTTACTTTCGGGGTGTCGAGGCACTTCACTTCAAGCCTTACATTGATGCCGCGATAGTCAAATGTGAAATCGCACTTCTTTTTTCGGTCATGAGATCGGGGACGAACGATGTTTGCAATCCCTGGCCTGAGTAGCCATTCCTTTTTAAGTTTGTACTCTGCCACGAAGCCAAACATCAGGCCGCGCATACTTGGGTTTTCGGCCACGATCTCCGCAAGCTCATTTGCCGTTATTCCCCAGTCGCCGAGGATGTCTATGCCCATAGGGTGAGAACTTTACCACAAATTGCCAACCCTCGGCCTTTTATAATTCTGTGGAATACGTGCTATTAAAGGGGAAGGCGGCGGTGGGATTCGAACCCGCAAAGCGGGTAACCACGGTACCGGGTTTGTGCCGTGGGCTTTTCATCCCCGATGTCCTTCCGGCAGCCGCACGTAATCAATTTGAATCGGACAACCGGCAACGGAGGGCTTATCCAGGGCAAAATTATTATAACTCGACCACCGCCGCTCCCCTGGCTGGTCTGCCAGCCTCTTCCGCACTGGGTTCAGATGCATGGACTGCAGCCGGTCGCAGAATTCTTTCTCATGACGCACGAACCGATCCCGGAATGGATGTTGCCAAACCGATCCCGAAACGCCTCTTGCGCCGTTCAACAGCGTGCCGAAATCCATTTGATCTTCTGGACTACGCGCGAAATCGTCAGGGGATAAACCGTCCCGAGGAGGGCGTGCCAATGGTCCGGCATCAGTACATGGCCGCAAAGCACGAAGCGCGCCTCCGCCGCGACTCGTCCATGGCGGCCATCACAAGTTGAAATTCGTCCGCCGCCAGGGGAGCAAGCGCGCGACGAAGATTGCAAAAAAGATTCGATCCGCAGTGAGCAAACGGCGGACGTGTGACACGGGTCAATCTTAATACGCCCAAAACCCCACGGCACAAAGCCGGTGCCGTGGCTACCCGCTACCTGGTCTTGGATGGCGGGTAGCGCAGCTATCTTTCACAAGCGGACGCAGTGCGAGACCCTCTGCAAAACCTGCAAACAGCCGCCGCCAAAAGCGCCAGCGCGACAAGGAGTAGTCCGGACGGCTCGGGCACAGCCGTGAGCGTTAGGCTGTCTGCGCCGTAAGCCGCTTTCCATCTGCCGCCAGGGAAAGGCGCTCCCTCGATGCTGCCGAACGTCCCCGCCAGGGAAGTATACTCAGCTACCGTCAGCATGCTCCCAGGAGAGTACGTCCCCGTCGTCCCGAGCACGCTTTCGGGTCCTAACGTGAGCGACCCCGTGTGCACCAGCCCCGAGCTGCCAAAGGTAAAAACGCCGCCCTCGAGATCCAAGGCGGTGGTAGACATGTAGTCGTCGTCAATGGTTGTGCCAGCAGTCTGGATATAGGTTCCTCCGTAGAACAGGCCAGCGTCGCAGCACACCGTCGTCTGCGCGACGAGCTCGACCGTTCCCGCGTTGGTGAACGTACCGCTGGGAAATGCGTAGATGCCCCCGCCGTCGATGATAGTGCCGGTCGGCCCGTTGTTAAACGAAGATAACGCGCCCACGCCCCCTCCGTTGATGTCGGAGGTAACGATTTCGCCGTAGTTGTTCACAGAAGTTGCAAAAATCCGGCTGTCGAACCCGCCGGTCCAAAGATACGCGCCCAGCCCGTTCGTAAGGCGTCCTAGGTTTACCTGTCCGTCGTTATTAACAAGCTTTCCGGCGTTGTTGAGTTGCCCGGCTGTGAGAGAAGTAAACCCTGGCGTGAGCTCGAGGCTGGCAACGCCGCTGACAGAGACACTATCCACGGTGATGCCGCTGTAATCGAACGGAGCATTGTAGGCGAATTGAATAGCCAGGCTGTTGTTCACACCTACGTTGTAGGTTGTGCAGCCGATGTTGTCAGGAACGACTGCCGGATTCCAGTTTGCCGCGTCTCCCCAACCGCCGGATGCGACTGATGTTGAATTCACGGTGCCGCACGGATCAGCAGCAGCTTTTCTGGATGAAATGGCCGCGCACACCGCGAGCATGACGATTAGACACAACGGTGCTTTTGCCTTCATGGCTCCCCTCCTCGCTTGGGAGATGTGACTACTCGTTTCGACCGGCGATGGCTCGTGGGCCACCCCGGCCCAACGTGCCCACAGTATGTACCTGTACGGCGGACCCGGCAAGTACCTCAGGCTAAATTACCTCATAGCGGGTAGCCACGGCACCGGGTTTGTGCCGTGGGCTTTTCATCCCCAATGTCCTTCCGGCAGCCGCACGTAATCAATTTGAGTCGGACAACCGGCAACGGAGGGCTTATCCAGGGCAAAATTTTTATAACTCGACCACCGCCGCTCCCCTGGCTGGTCTACCAGCCTCTTCCGCACGGGGTTCAGGTGCATGGACCGCAGCCGGTCGCAGAATTCTTTCTCATGACGCACGAACCGATCCCAGAGTTGATGTTGCCAAACCGGTCCCGAAACGCCTCTTGCGCCGTTCAACCAGCGCGCCGAAATCCATTTGATCTTCTGGACTACGCGCGAAATTGTCAGGGGATAAACCGTCCCGAGGAGGGCGTGCCAATGGTCCGGCATCAGTACATGGCCGCAAAGCAGGAAGCCCAGCCTCCGCCGCGACTCGTCCCTGGCGCCCATCACAAGCCGAAATTCGTCCGCCGCCAGGGGAGCAAGCGCGCGACGAAGATTGCAAAAAAGATTCGATCCGTGGTGAGCAAACGGTGGACGTGTGACACGGGTCAATCTTAATACGCCCAAAAGCCCACGGCACAAACCCGGGTCGACTTTGGTTGACAATTGCCGCTGAGTGGTATACGCTACGTATAGCTCATCCACCATGCGTGGAAGGAGTTGGGCTGACGTTAAGCGTCAGCCTTCTTATTAAGCCCGCCTTTCATACTTCTTGAGCAGTTTCCTGCGGTAGTGAGGGTAGTCGACGTAAAACGATGTCAGCAGTCTGCGGCCACCGTCCGGATATTTTTTCATTATTACGACAAACTGTTGGTCTTCGAGCCAGACATAGGTTTTGAGGGAGCCGTCGGCCTCCTGATAATCCCATGCCTTGCCCTCGTCGCAACCTGCGTGCTCGATCATTGGACGCACCCATGGCAACCTTTCCGACCGTCTGAGGTCGGGAAGCCTCGTTGCTGTTTGTCTGTCGTTACGGGTTGTCATGTGCCAGAAAATAGTCTCTTTTCCATCCTCCACCTCTGGGAAGAACCAAACGGGGCGGCCCTCGTAAAGTGGCCTGGTGTCCTTGAAGTCTCGTGCAAAGATGGCATACAGGTACTCGAATGTCTCGACGGTCCAAGGACTAATACGGGCCATGGCGGGCAGCCAGTCAGGCGGCGGCATCAAGCCTGGGCCTCCTGCGCCTGCCACCGAAATAGATTGACCTTCTCCTCTTTAAGCAGGGTTGTCTTCTGTAAGCTATACCCTGACCTTTTCTGCATCCGCTCCACCAGACTGCATTTGGCAGAACTGCTGGTCAGCCTTCGGTTTGCGTAGCCGACAGCTCCAATCAGGAGATCGGCGAGCTGGATCTGTTCAACTTCGTGCGACCTGACCGTCTGGACCCTCGTAATGATCTTGTGGTCGAAGTCATACATGTTGTTGCAGAGAACATCATGAAGCTTCCGAATTTTGTCTGCGCTTCGCGTGTCCTTAATATCAAGGTAGATGCGGTACTCCGCATGTGGACTTAGCAAGACCTTGAGCATGTCGAAGTACATTTTGTAGTACCAAGAGTCGTGAGTTTGATCGAAGACCTCGTGTTGAAGTTTGGATTTGTCCGGCACAATCAGGGCTCTGAAGTGGAGGTCGCCGTCATCGAAGAAATAGTCGAGCAGTGCCCGATAAAAATCCTCTTTCCCTGGCGAGACTTTTGACCACTTTGTCTCAAACGCAGGGGACAGGCCGTGTTCCTTCTTGATCTCGCGAATGCGCTGGGCAGCCTCCCGCGTTGTTTCCGCTGGGCACCACACCGCGCCTAGCACCATCACCGCTTGCGCGTCGCCCTCCAAGTGGCAGCTTTCGTCGCAATAGATGTTGAAGGTGTCACTCATGCCATCGAGCCTAAGACGCTTTCCGTATCCTTCACTCGAATTTCCCCGCTGATGAGTGGGTAGCCACGGCACCGGGTTTGTGCCGTGAGCTTTTCATCCCCGATGTCCTTCCGGCAGCCGCACGTGACCACTTTGAATCGGACAAACCGGCAACGGTGGCCTTATCCAGGGCAAAATTATTATAATTCGACCACCGCCACTCCCCTGGGATGGGCTCTGGTAGCCCTCGGCTCCTCGGAATGAGAGGCTGGAAGGGCTTTTCGGCGGGCTGTTAAACATGGACCTGCTCATGCCGTTTCAGCGTGGGAAGCGCGCTGATGGATTTCCCGGCCTTCTCTTTGGCAAGGCGCAGATCATAGAGACTCTGCAAATTGAGCCAAAACTGCGCGCTCGTGCCGAAGAAATGTCCAAGGCGCAGTGCGGTGTCGCCCGTAACGGCGCGCGCCCCATTCAAAATCTGCGTGACACGATTGGTCGGCACACCGATCTTCCGCGCCAGCTCAGCAGCGCTCATACCGAGCGTTTCCAACTCTTCGGCCAAGTGTTCACCCGGATGGATGGCAGTGAGTCCCATAACGATCCTCCTAATGATAATCAACGATCTCCACGTTGGCTGGTCCCGGCGACCCGTCCGGCCACTCGAAACAAATCCGCCATCGGTCGTTAATACGGATGCTGTATTGGGCCTTGCGATCCCCTGCCAGCGCTTCGAAACGGTTGCCCGGCAGTGCAGCAAGGTCCTGTACCGATGTCGCCGCCTCCAGCCGGTCGAGCTTAAGGCGTGCAGAACGGTCGAATCCCGAAAAGGCCTTCACCCGTTCGCCAGCGGCGAAATCTCTGGTGCGCCTGCCCCGATAGCTGACAATCACATTGGTAAGCGTAGCGTGAATTACGCGTTACGTCAAGCATAACACAGGGAAATTGGGTGTCCGGCGTTGAAGGGAGGGCAGCACGACAGGAGCAAGCAAGTAGCGCCGCGGTTGGGGTTTGCGGCCCTTCTCGCCGATGAATTCAAAAGCCGCGGACCCCAAAAGGGAGGTCCGCGCTAGCTATTTCTTTACGCATGGAGTGCGGCGGTTTCGGCTATGACCTCGGCCTGCCGTAAGAAGCTTACGAAGGAGGGCATACTACGGCCCGCCCAAGGCCGCCTGCACGGCCGTCCACAGCCGGACGGGGCCAACCAGACCCGACTCCAAGAGCGCGGAGTTTTTGTCGAAGTGCTTCCAGGTGCTGAAAGTGATCCGCCCGCCAGGCGGCTTTGGCCTTCCTTCGATGTACCAATCGGGCAGCTTTTTGATTCCCCCACTGAAGAATCCGCTTGCTGTCGTGTATTCGTTCTCGGGAGGCAGATGCTCGTCGCCAATCATGCGGTTTGGCCAAAGATTCGTGACCAAAACTTCCAGGTGATTATTGCCGTCGCGAAGCGCGTCGGTAATATCCAGGCGAAACGGCGGCTTCCAGAGAGAACCGAGGTTTCTGCCGTTCACATGGACTTCAGCAATCACGTATATGCGCCCCAGGTCGAGGAAGTAACGTTTGGCAGCCCCTTGCTCGTAAAGGGCTCTGCCGCCCTCACGCACCGCCGACGATGTTGAATCGCCGCCAGGCGCGAAATGGAAGGTATGGGAGTAAGTCGCCGTGCCTGAGAAATATCGCACCCCCGCTTCCGAGTGCTTATGGAGGGAGATAAGCCTCGGCAACGTCACTTCCGGCGGTGCTCCGAGATCCGGCGGGAAGCTCACTCGCCACGGCCCGCCAATTTCCACTGGCGGCTCAATCCCGGAAACCTGGAAAGAATGGGCGGCGCCCGCATGGTCGTGCAGGGTATAGCGGCCGTTCCGCCAAATGAGCAGAGCTGGATTCCCGCTTGCGCGGGAATGACCGGGGTTGCTTACGAGCTCAAGAGTGGGAGGGCTCTCCGGCTCCGGCACACCCCCTTCGGCCAATTTCCTAATCCGGCTCTGACTCAGGGTCTCCCGGATCAGCTTCGGCTCGCTCATGTCGCCGTGAAAATAAGTCGCCCCGTACTCCTGCATGGAGGCGCCAAGACCGGGGTGGATGATCTTGCCGGAGGGCTTCGCTTGATCCAGCAAGTCGCCGTTCACGTAGAGAGACGGTGCCCCGCCCCGGTAGACAAGCGCAAGGTGCGTCCAACCCGCGATTGGCGTGCGGGCAGCGAGAACAGGTTTCGCCAAGCCTTCCGACCTCTCAAGCACGATAATGCCGTTGCGCCCTACGCTGAGGCCGCAGGCCGCGTGGCCGCGACCATAATCTGCCTCTCCTGCCGCCGGATAAATCACGTAGTTGCTTGAGTTCGCGAATTGGGAAGTTTGGGCCCGGGGCTCGTCGGCGGCGGGCAAGCCCAAATCATCCACGTCCGGCATCACCCAAACGCTGAGGGTGAAATTGTTCGTCACATCACGATAGCGGCCAGAACCCGGTTCCGGGTAGGGCTTGATTCCCACGATTTTGGCGTTATTTCTTGCGATGGCGTGCAAGCCGGACGTCTTCGCCGGCGAGCGGAACACGACGAAGAGCGAGCCAGCCGGCCCGAGTTGAACGGGTAAGCGAGTGCGCCCGCCCATGAATTCGAACACAGGAGCGGGGGCGATCTCGCCGCTTTCAGGGTTCCAGAACTCCGGCTGCTTGCCTGCTACTCGGAAGGTACAAACCAGGTCTTCCGGCTGTCTGCGGCGATTCGCAATGAAGTAGATCTCGGCGTCTCCGACACGGCGGTGAATGAAATTGATCGGCGCGTCGCCCGAGCGCGATGTGGACTCGAAATCCGGCTGGATGCCAAGCTTACCGGCCACGGCCGGCATACTTAGGCCCCAGAAGACTCGCCCGCTGCCGAAGGGCCTTTCGGTCAGCGTGGTTCCGTTCAGGTCGCCCCACAGCTCGTTGCTAAGGCGCCGTAGTTCCGCATCGCTTCCCGGGAAGCCGGTGAGGCCCGGAGGATTCTCGGGCTTGGGACCGACCAGCGCGGCGCCCTGTTTCACGAGGTCACGAATCTTGCGTAACAGCTCCAGGGTGATCCTTCGCTCGTCGGGGAGGACCAGAATCCGGTAGCTCGCGCCGTCCGGCAGAACCATTCGGCCGTTCCCGGCCTGCATGCGGTTCAGTATGCCCTCCGCGTTCGTCACGTCGTAGTACAAGCCTGCGGGCGGCCGCGGACTCAACTGATCCGGGCGGGCTGGCGTACGCATCGGTACTTCCACTCCAGTGAAATAAACCACGTCCGCCACGAGCAAGCCCTGCTGGAGCAAATATTGGCAGCGCGCCAAGTAACCAAGCCAGTCGCCGCCGTGGCCGAGCCATGTGGTGGTTCGACTGAACATGGATCCCCACGAGCAGTTCATGCCTGGCTTGGCGGTGGGATGCGGCTGCATGTAATCCTCAACCAGAAAAATCTCGTTGAGACCTTGGGTGTACATAAAATCCGCTTCCGCCTTCAGCGCGTAGGGGTATCCCTGCCATTTTCCAAGCTGTGCGTCGCTGGTAAAAGACTCGGCAGCGACAACTGGCTTGCCAAAAATATGCCCGGCCGAGCTTGCCATCTTGACGCTATAGGCTATGTCCAGATCGTCCTGCGCCGCCCAGAACTCACCCATTGGGATGTCCAATCGCGATGCTGCCTGAATCTCCTCGAAAGGCCCGTCACTATAAGGCTCCGCGTAAGCTTTCATGCCATGCTGGTGACATTGCTCGGTAAACTGGCCGTAATAGTTGTCGGCCATAAGGTCGGCGCAGGTGCGGCGAAAGTCCCACAGGAAGCGGTCGGAAACATCACCACTGCCCACTACGCGGCCCGTCATAGCCGGAAGGTATTTGCGCAGGTCGTAGCCGCGCCGCGCCTGAAATCCCTGCGGAAATTCGGCTGTCCAGGTCTGCATGCCGACTTCGTAGCTGTCGATGACTGCTCCCGCCTTGCCCTTAGCGGCTAGCGGCCGAATAGCAGGAAGCAGCTTGCCGAAAAAGTGCTGGAAGTGAAAATCGTAGGCTGCCTTGCTGTATTTATCGCACTCCAGCCCCAACCCGCCCTCAGGCGCAGGATGGTTCACCATGCCGGTGGTGGTTTGTCCGAAGCGGAGGATAGTCCAGTCTCCCGCAGGCGCTTGCCAGTGCAGCCGTCCTTTGCTGTCCATGTGCTGCGTCAGATCAACGACCGCAGCGGGATCAATAGCCGACTTCGGAGGTACGGCGCCGGTGTCCGGCAAAGGCTGCGGAACGCCAGACTCGCGCTCGAGCCGATGAACGAAGTTTCCCTTCTGAGGCCAGTCTGTAATGTAGGTTGCCCCGGAAAGGCGCAGTGCGCTAATGCGGGTTGGCACCGAGATCGCGAGGCGGTAATACCTGGCCCGCACCACGGGGAAAGTCTTTGAGACAGGCACCTCCAAGCTTTGCCCGCCGAACACGAGGGACATGAAGTTGAACGTAGCATTCAGATCGCATACTTTCCGAAACTGCGTGCCATCGTCTGACGCTTCCAGCGCCACCGTGGCCGGCCCGGCCGCAAATGGAGCACCCGGAGCGATGATTCGGAACAGGTAAACGGCAATGGAGCGCGCTTCGTACAGCTCGGCAAATTCGAGCCGCAGGTATGCGGGCTCGCCAGCTCGCGCCGGTTGCACCTCAACTCCCTTCGAGAGATCGCTCCCGGTCAAGAGACTTAGGTCGACAGGCCCGCTGCTGGATGTGACGCCGCGGAGCAATTCGCGTAGTGGCTTCGTCTCCCCCGGCAGCGACGGAAATGCGAGCACAAAGGCGTCACGGTAGTATCCGAGCTTCGTGTAGGGTTGAGGCAGCACCACACTCTCAGCCTGGCCGCCGTGGATCGTCGTCTCGCTCCATGTCAATTGCTTCATGGAATGTTCGGGCGTGATCCACGGGCCGCCAGTGTTCGACCAACCTGGACAATTCATCATGGCGAATTCCAGCCCCAGCCGGTCAGCCTCCGCTGCCGATTTTTCGAGAAGCTGGAAGTGTTCGGCGCTTCCATACTTGACTGGGCCTTGAGGAATGCCTGCGCCCACCTGGAAGAGATGAAACCCGCCGAGGCCCATCTTCTTCATAAAGCCGAGATCGAGTGTGATGCCTTCGGCGCTGACGTTTCCGTTCATCCAGTGCCACCACGCTTTTGCGTGGGACGCCAGAGGCGGGTTAAGGAACCCGTCTTTGAGAGTTCCCCCATCAAGTGCCCACTCGACCCTCGGCCGTTCGCTCATCAGCGTGAGGGCGCCAGCGGCTGCGAAGCTTTTCAAGAAGGTCCGACGCTTCATCGTATCTCTCCAACTCATTGTTTGTGAGCCGACCATCCGAGCCCGGCAAAAACATTACCTTCAACGACTCGTCGCTTGCAAACCCTCCCGATACTCACGACATTCCCGGCGGCTTTGAAACGGGCAACACCTTGAAGCTCACCATCGACGGCCGCACAGAATATCACAGGATCATGTCGACTATGGAACCAACGGGTGGGGAAAAGTGGACGCACCGGCGAATGGAGCACTGAGTTTCAGGTGATTGCCTTGAATGGCGGCGCGGGCGGATCTTGCACCGGCCGCAGGTGGACCTGCGAACTGGGCTGTGGACCATGACCTCAAGCCAGTTTTCTTATTTCGACCGGGCCCGCGATCGCTGGACGACGTTTTGTGGGGCGGCGCTCTCTGAGCGACGGCCTACCGGCGGCGAGACGCCGCCGCTACAGCATTGGGAGTCACTAGAATCGGAATGACACCGAAGGGCGCAGAACCGGCCGCAATGGAAGGGCGAATGGGCTCGGAACGACAAGCTCAAGAGAGTTCTTCAGCAACCTGCCAGACTATCCTCTATTTGCGGGACTTCCGTTCGCCACCGTGTGCCGCCGATTTTGACGGAACAGCTCCGCCCGCAGCCCGGAGGAAGCTCACGATCTCCCAAATGTGGTTGTCCGCCAAGCGATTTGCCTGCCCGGGCATTACGCCGTTGCCGTGGCTGATGATTTTGAACAACTCCCCGTCGGTATAACCTTTGAGGGCGGACGCTTGGGTAAAGTCAGTCAGCTTCAGGTGCATCGCAACAGCCAGGTCGCCCTTGCCGTCGCCCGTAACTCCGTGGCACATGGCACACTGAGAAGCAAACAGCGCTTTTCCTTTTTTCACCGAATCCGCGGTGAACTCCACGGGATTCTTGCGCTCTTTGTCCGCAGGAGTAAGCCCGAAAGGGTTAGTTGACGTTGCGGAAGCTGGCGCCTGCGGGGTCGTTTTAGCGGGCGCCGGCTCTTGCTGGCCCGGCACAGCCATCACCGCGACACTTACAAGTGCTACTGCTAGAAGGATACGATATCGCACGTTGTTCTCCCCCTGTTAGGAGAGTGATACTACGTTTCTGCGAATTGTTCAAGCGTCTCTTCTTTCCTTAAATTCAACGGCGCGTTACAACGGGCATTTGCCAGGCGGGCCAGAAGAAGTCGCCGGTCTTGCTGCCTTCTGGTTTGGGAAGGCTGTTCCATTTCACTTCGCTCGCGAGCTGCTCAGCAGCTTTTGGATTGTGCTCCAGCCAGTACGCTCGGCCCAGTAGACGGCGCGCCTCTGCATCTGACGGATTCAATTTAAGGCACTCCGTGAACTGCGTTATCGCTTGCGGGAAATCATGAACCTGAAGCTCTGTGTCACCCAACCAGCGGTGTACGTCTGGATTACGCGGGTTGAAGCGGACTGCGTCGCGGAATGCGGCGGTCGCTTTAGCCGGATCTCCGGCGCGTTCATAGGCGATCCCAAGAAAATACGCCAGCAGAAAGCTATCACCAAGCCGCCTTTGAGCTCTAATCAAGGCCTGCGCCGCTTCGTTGGGACGCGAGGTACGGAGCAGAACCTGGGCCAGCCCGATAGCCCCGTCCGGCAGCGGGTCATTATGAGCCTCAAGATCGCGGAATACGTCCTCCGCCTTACGGTAGTGCCCGGCGCTCATCCAGGCCGCGCCCAGCCGCAAGCGCAGCACATAGGATCGGGGATTGGCAAGAATGCCTTCTTGGGCGGCGGCGGCAGCGTCTTCATAGCGCTCGGCGCCCATCAGTTCGCGCGTAAGGTCGAGCCAGCGCTCTTCGCTGTGGGGATCGAGCGCCGCTGCGCGCCGAAACGCCTGGAGCGAACGCTGCGAGTCGCCCAGGCTTGCCTCTGCGATGCCCGCAAGCGACCATGCCGGCCAGCCGCCGCCATGAGACGCCAGCGCCAAGGCGCGCCGCGCCGCCGCGCCGGCGTTTCCGGTGGCTTCGTCAGCTCGCGCCAAATCAAACTCGGCCCAGCCATGGCCGGAATTTTGCCGCCTGAGTTTCTCGAACAGCGAGAGGGCCTCTGAATTCCGGTGCATGGAGATCAGAAGGGCTCCGAAACGCACAAACTGGCCGGCCGTCAAGCTCATGCCTTCGAGCAACCTGGCGGCTTTCGCCGCTTCCTCCGTCTGGCCAAGCTTCAACTTACCGGCGGCACGCTGCAAGAGCGAGTCGGCATCGCGAGGACCCGGGGCTGTCGGCACCTTCGTCAGCGATTCATGTGCAGCGTTCAGCAGGCTGACGCGCTCTTCGTTGGTTCGGTGCGAAGCAAGATCGATGCGACTGGCTACCGCGAATTCTTCTTTCGCTGCCTTTTTATCACCTAACGCCTGGTCGACTTTCCCTAACTGGTAGTGCACGCGGCCGTCTTTATCCGAGGCCGCGGCCTTTTCGAGTTCGTCGCGAGCGATGGCATATTGTCCCGTCTGCTCGTAGGCAGTCCCGAGAAATTCGTGAGTGTTGGGATTCGAGGGATCAAGCTTTTCCGCGCGCCTCAGGAATGGCAATGCCTTGGCGGGCTGATGTTCGTAAAGGTACGTTGCGCCCATATCCAGGAGCGCGCCGGCGTGGCGGGGATTGAGCTTCAGCTCGCTTTCAAACTGTTCCCGCGCTTCCGAGACTTTGAAATTCTTCCACAACAGGTGGCCGATCTCATAATGAAGGTCGGGAAGCGACGGGTCCAGTTCGAGCGCTCGCCTGAACTCCTGAATGGCCTTTGCATCCTGATGATGCGCCAACGCAAGGTGCCCAAGCACTTCGTGCGCGCGAGAAGAATCAGGCGAAATGTTCAGCAGACGTGCGTAGGCCGTGACTGCGAGAAGTTTGTAGCAGCGGGCGCGCCAATAAAAGCAAGCCGCAGAAGGCTGCGGCTGCACCCGCGACGTACGGAGCACCTCAAGAGCTCGATCCGGATGCCCTTCGATAAACAGGGCTCGCGCCACACCCTCCCGGTTGTGTGGAGGAAGCCTGCTCCCAACCGCGATTTTCCAGCAATGAACCACCAAACGTAGCTGGTCTTTTCTCAGCCACTCCGCCAAGATCGAGGTGGAGCAGGGAGCAGGACTCGGTCCCACTTGGAATGCGGGGAAAACAGTTTTGTGGCCTTCCTGGATCGCGATAAAAGCACGGGCTGCGTCCGCAGCCGTGCCACGGAACGCTGCAAGCCGTGCGCTGGCTGCTTCGAGCCGGGGCATGAGCGAAGACGGGAGTTTATTTTCCGCGCCCACGCTCAAACTTCCGCGCTGAGGAGCCAGGAGCTGCGCCACTCGTGATGAATCCTGTGCGATGGCGCGCTTCCAATCATCCAAGGCATTTTCGATTTCTCCCGCAAGCAGCTCGGCTTCCTCTCGCCGGACCCGTGCGGCGACGCTGAAGGGATCGATCCGCAACTCCGCATTGAATTCGTCCAGCGCGCCTCCTAAATTGCCGGCCGCAAGATATAGCTCGCCTACTTCAAGATGAAGACCTCGATGATCGGGCGAAATCGCCATTGCGTGCTGAAAGTGGATTAAGGCGGCTGCAGAGTAACCGCTTTGAGCGTAGTCTTCCGCCAGCCACTGCTCTACGTAGGCAGAGCGTGGATACAATTTTTCTAACTGGTCGATAGCCCGCCGGCCTAGCGCTTCGTAGGTCCGCCCGAAAAGATAAAGCATGTCCAGGTTGCCGGGCCTGATGCGGAGTCCCCGCTCGAGCGAATCCGCGGCGCCATCCAGGTTTCCTTGCATTCTTTGCGCGGTCGCGAGCCACGCGTACACGGCAGAATAGTCAGGCCGGAGGCGGAGCGCTTCGTTGAGGTAGGTGGTGGCAGCCTGCGGCCGGCCCTGTTGGCACTCGTCCACACCCAGGAAGAACTGAGCCCCGAACAAGCGCGGATCGAGCGATGCGGCGGTGCTGAGCAGCTTCATCGCCTTGGCGCGCTGTCCCTGGGCCTGATAGATCAACCCGAGGTTCAGATACGCGGGAGCAAAAGCGGGTGCCGCGAAAATAACAGCGCGATAATCGCGCTCGGCTTGGGAAAAGTCCTTGCGATCCTGCGCTGCCTCCGCCGCCTCAAATTGAGCGATGGTTGAAGGAGAGAGTTGCGAAACTGGCGTGGAAGTACGCGCAAAAATCGAGGTTTGAAAAGACAGGACGAGCCACATCAAAGCCAGCGATTCGCAAAAGAGGCTCACCTGCCTTGCACTTGTCTTCCGGAACCGGGTCTCTTGGTGCCGCACGGCTAATAGCTCCTCGACCGTTGAGCGGCGTAATCAACCACTACGCCGTTGACCAGCAACTTGCGTTGGTCGCGGCTGACCGATCCTCCCGCCGGCGCCAGCACGACCACTACGGCGCTATCGGCCGGAATCGGAATTACGACCCTTCCCTGCACCGATTTCATGACGAACCGGTGCCGCACGGCGTCATAAAGATCGCGCGCTTGCGGGCCGACATCCATCTGAATCTTCGTTTCAGCCGGATAAGGATTATAGACGAGATAGGTTGGAAACGCCTGGGCGCGGTAGTAGTCGGTTTTCAGCAGGTCTAATTTCAATATCTTTTCAACATTGGTCGTTGCCACTATACCGCCAAGAATTCCCACGTGCGAGCCCCCATAAAGCGCGAGACTGGTGATCGCTGACTGGGGGCGATAGAGGACAATCGGCACCGTGTAACGATTGATCAACGCGACAAACGAGACAATCGTGTCGCCTTGAGCGAATGGCTCGATTCTTGACTGGTAAGATACCTGAATGGTATCCACGCTGAGCCGTCCGGGTGCACTCGCACGTAAGGCCGGGTGGCGGCTTTCCGCCTTGACGAAGGCTCTTCCCTTAAGATCGGCCGGCAGCTCTTTGAAGTGAACGGTGTCAGAAGCGGAAACCGGAACAGCAAACGCCTCGGAATATGGCCCCTCTGGCTGGCCGGCATAGGAGAAGCGGAACACGCCATCTTCGCCTCCGTGCGCCACGCCGTGTGCCGAAACTACCAGCCACTTGCGATTTACATCCGGCAGGTCAAATTCCCAGATATGCTCGAGGCGGAAGGTGTTGGCCTGACGCGCTTCCTCCAAGACCTCGTTCTGTTGCGGAGCTTCTTCTCTGTAGTGGGTAGAGGCAAAATTGCCCAAAACAATGCGGCCATGCGGGGTGGCGTAATCCGACAACGCCGTGGCGGCACCGCGCTTCCAATGTCGGATCCCTTCGTAGGGGATCACCCCTTTCCGGTCGTAGGTTCCCGTCCACTCCGGGTTCGATTGATGTTCTCCATCGAGCGATGAGGAATAGAAAAGGCGAGCGGCGTTCGCCAGATTCAGCACCCATTTGCCAACGTCGTGGGCGAAGCGCGTGTCATAACGGACCATGGGCACGAGCGTGCCCGCCGTTTCAAACGTGTTCATGGCAAAACCGTAGCCATCGCCGTCGGTCTTGCTGCCCA
The DNA here is from genome assembly GCA_021817045.1 of Acidobacteriota bacterium. GTDB lineage: Bacteria > Acidobacteriota > Terriglobia > UBA7540 > UBA7540 > RH2-MAG17b. Next base: position 17,450 of record JAKAWG010000037.1, on the reverse strand, counting down.
CCAAGCCAGTGAGGCCCGCTCCGTTAGCGTTGCCGGCAAGCACGCCCCACCCGCGGCGGTATCGGCTGGTGCCGTCAAAGCACCAACTCACCAGCCTGCCCGTATCGTAATCGGTCCCCTGTTCTGCGTTCATTCGCGCGGCCAGATACGCACCGTACGGGAGCAAAACCTCATAGAACGGGTTGTAATTGATTTTGTTGAGAAAATCCATTCCCCATTTCGCGCCCCTGAGATACTTAGCCTTTCTGGTTACATTCCAGGCCATGTATTCAAGCCAGGCGATTCCAGCGGCCGCATCAGGCTCCCTCCACCGTCCGTTATCCGTGGGCGTCATGGTGCTGAAACTGAAGGATAGATGATTGAAATCAGGAACCTGCCAGGGGTCGTCCCTTCCTCCCATCGCAACGCATGCCTGATAATAACGATCCGCTACGGTGAGCATCTGCTGCGGCATCTCTCCGGTGCGCGGGTACAAATGATTGAGTTGGTAAAAGAGAATGTTGGGCAGCAGTTCGTACCAGAATGTGCGGCCTGTGACCCATGACTCGGTGTTCAAGTAGAGGTCTGTGCCGCCTGCTGACGCAAACCATTTCTGGCACATCGCCACAAAGTTGTGGCCGTGCTGATCGCTCTTGTTGATTCCGGAGAGCGTGGCTCCAACCACGGCAGCCAAAGCATTAATTGCTTCTCCTCCGGTTTTTCGGGGATCGAATCCTACATAAGACACAATGGAAAACGCTCTCCCGTGATAATTCACGGGGTGGTCGTCCCAGGCGATGACCGGCAGGAATTTCCCCCGGGCGTTGAAGTCGAACGCAAAGGCGTCATAACCCTGTGCCACTTTCTTCCAATCGCGCATCTGGTAAGGCGCGGGCAAGTTGGGCATCAAGCCGACAACGCGGATAGATTGTTGCCGTTCCTTGCGAGGGCTTTCCGGTTTCGGGGTACGTGCTTGAGCCCGGCTGTCTCGCAGAGCCGACGCACCCGTGAAAAAGGCGCTACCGCAAGCGGCAGTTAGATCTTCAAGGAACTTTCGGCGCGACCGGCGGAAGGTGGCTTGCATGAGCCGATTCATCGCGGAGTGAAGTTGGGGTCCATCGAGGATTGACGAAGTCCGGCCAACTCCAGGACTTGCAGAACAAAGGCATTCCAGGCAAAGACCCTATGGTAACCGAAAAACGGGTGCGTTGGATCTGTGGCCAGATACTCCTGACTCGTGGGAAACTCAGGAGAGATGTTAAGTTCCGCCCACAGCCGATTCGCGATCGCTTGCTCGGCTTTCTTCCATCCGTGAAGCTTTCCGGCCACGTAGCCGCAGATTTCGATTCGCATCCAACTGCCGCCATTGTAATAGATGCCGTCCATTTGATGATTCGCGTAGCCGGCACCGTGCTCTTGGCTAATCATAGGATGCCAGGTGTCCGTGAAATAACTCCACCCTTTACCACCCTCGGTCAGGCCAATGAAAATCGGTCGCGCCGTCCCGCCGGCCTCCGGGTAGGGTGCGTTCGGGCGCGGCAGGAGGACGGGAATGCAATCGAGATGATTGCGCATCATCTCGTCGGTAAGAATCTTCCGATTGAACAACCAAAGTGAAAGGAACTCAGGGAAGATTTCGTCAAACCCAACCGCGTCAGCGATGTGCCGGGCCGGGCGAAGGTGCTTCCGTGCCGGATCGTAGTAACTGCGATAGCCTTCTTCCACTTGCCGGATGTAGCTCTCTGACACTCGGTCACTCACCCCGGGAACGTCGAGCTCTTTAATCACGCGCAGTGTTAACGCCAGCATGCCTTGGTTCTCACAAATGTCCGTGACACCTTGAGGAAAATCAATCACATCAAGCTGTCCCATAACAAACTGAGCCCAGCAAGTACCGTCGTGATTCCGGTCATAAGTTCTGAGGCAATACTCCGCCGCTCGCCGCACTTTGTCCGTCGGGATTTCTGTTCCAAATCGGCGACGGTTCTGCAGCGCCCACATCAGCCAGAGCGGGGTGGAGTCATTCGATTTGTGCTCCAGGTTCGCCATGCTCGGCTCGACCAAAGTGTTAATGGCTCCGTTAAGACCCTGATTCGCCGCCCAAAGATTGAACACGCCTTCGTTCAAGGCGCGATTGTGAACGCCGTTACAAGCGAAGAAACTGTCGCGCAGGTACATCTCACCCGCAGCGGAATACCAGATGCTTGGCGCGATCATGGGTGAGAAATATTGCGGCCCGGCTATCCAGGACAGCATCGCGAGGTCGGCATAAAGCACCTTCTCCGTTTCGCCACCTTGAAAGCCCAAAGCCGCCGCAAGATGAAGCTGACTTGCCAGACGATAGCCGCGCAGCGTGTCGGGGGCGTGTTCGTCTACGAAGATGAACGATGTTTTTTCATCCGGGTGGTCCATCGCGAGCCGGTGATAAGGCTCGTAGTGCGTCTTCATTCGGCAAAGCTGAAGTTCTTGGAGTTCGATTTCGCCCCGTCGTGCCGCTCCTTCGAGAGTGAGGGCCTGCTCAGACTGCGGTGGGGATATGACCAGCGCGCCGGCATTTTCTAGGGATGAGTAAAAGAAGACAGTTGTTTGGAAATCCGCCCAGCTCGACGAAGACGCCGGAACGAGGTCGTTGTAAAGCGTAATGTTTTCGATCTTCCGCAGTTGGGCATCTGCGTCCCAAATATCGACGGCAAAGGGTTGGATGGCTCTGTACCGGAGACGGATCGAATAGACGGAACTGGCCCGAGCCGAGAACGGAATGACCAGCTTGTCCTCGTCCCTCTGAGCCGTTAAGACGGTAACGCCGTCCCGCTCCTCCACAGTTGCCTTTCCCCGCCTTTGCCAAGCTGAAGGCGGCGGCAAGGCCAACGTCTCGCCCGGGCCATTAGCCGACCATGCCAGCACCTCGCCGAAGGTTTGCTGCACATATCGACTTCCGGCTGCACGGTCGTTGGCCCTAGGAACGTAGTTGAGATTGGTATCGGGAATTCTCTCTGGAGCCGGCTTCACCGGCTTACCATCGCGACGAATGAGCCGGCTCCAGTGATTGCGAAAACCGGCATCGGTGAGCAAGCCAACCGTCTCGCCCGCAACCGTGCGGAACCCAGCCGCAGGAAAATATTCGTGCAGCGCGCCGCCGCGACAGTCAGCTTGATCGAAGCTCCAGAATTTTGAGGGCGACTCCTCCGGCATCAGGCGATGGCTTACCTGGTAGTACAGCATATACATGTCGACCTGATGGAAGCGAATCCGCTTGCGGATGATCTGTGGGCTGATGACTTCATACTCCACCTCGGCGAACACGGTGGTATTTAGCCGGGGGAGCTTGCACGTCCCGTGGAGCGTAACGTGACTGGGCGTACCCGTCCAGCTTGCCCCCTTCCAATGCGCCACACGATCCTCGAGACTGCGCTCGCCGTTCTGAAAGATGGCGGAAAACTCGCCTTGGCTCTCGAAATAGGCCAGAGGATGGGCGTTGAAGAGTATCTTTACGCTGTAGCCTTCTTGCGGATTTCCCACAACGAGCAGAGAGATTCCAGTTGGGTCAGGGGGGGAAAGAGAAGCGCTGGTATCCGGCGAAGGCTTCGCCCACGCCCGGCCGGCCGCGACGCCGCCTGCAATCGAGCTTTGGACAAATTCGCGCCGCGAGATCTTTCGGTCAGACATGTGGCGAATTTCGTCGCGTCGAGTGCATGCCCGCTATATACACCAATTTCGCGGCACAACCGTTCGCGGATAAGACGCTAGCGATTGGCAGCACCCGCCACGCCGACGTACTTGTCTGCTCCGCCATAATAGAAAAACCAGCGATTACCGCGTCGGACCAGCCCTTCGACGAACACGACGTTCGGAGTTTGTCCGATTTTCTCCCAGGTCTCGACGGGATGAAAGATCGGACTCTTCGCGCGCGCCAGGACCTTAGCAGGTTCCTTTCTGTCGAAAAGCACCCAGCCGGTCGAGTAGACGAGACGATCATCTGCGCCATTGTAAATCAGCAGAATACCCTCGGGAAGCAACACCGGCGGCGGGCCAGGCTCGGTAACCTGAGAATCAAAAAAGCCGGGGCGGCTGCGAATGACAGGCTGATTCGTCGCATCTCTCCAATGAAGTAAATCATACGATGATGCAAGCCCCATCTGACTACCGTGGCCTCGGGCGTCTCCAAGGTAGTACATCCAATACCTTCCGCCGATTTCCACCGGGACAATTGCGCCCGACTTGGTCCAACCGACGTTCCATGTGCCGCGATATGCGGGCAGGATGATACCGTGGCGTTGCCAGTGGATGAGATCTTTTGAGGTAGCCAAACAGAGTTGGGCATCTTTGTGGTCCGGGCCTTTGCCATCCGCGTTGTTATAGCCCGTGTAAGTCAGGTACCACGTCTTTCCGAACCGAATGAGCCTCGGATCCTCACAGCCGCCGCCCTTTTCATAGGGTGCTTGGGGTTCAAGCACGGGTCTGGGCCTGCAAAGGAAACGGATTCCGTCCTTGCTCGTGGCGTAACCGAGCGTCGAGGTGCCGTGGTGATCCTGGGCACGATAGAGCATCACAAATTCGCCGCCCTTATCCACTACGGCCGGATTAAAGGTGCCCGCCGACTCAAATCCGCTGGCTCGCGGAGAAAGAATCGGTTTGTTCGAGAGGCGGCGCCAGCTTCCAAAGGGCGGATTGAAGGAAGATGAAGGGAGGCCAAGCCACGACGCAAGCGGCATCGCACCGGGCTGTTCGCCCAGCAGTGATCGCCGCCAAGAGCTTTTCATCGAGTCGTCTCCGTTGCGCACAAACCGGCCACCAGCCGGCCCTTTAGCGCTTGTCCAGCCTACTTAGAATGTAACTCTCAACCCGAATTGGATAATGCGCGGTCCACTGGCGCTATTTACAGCACCGAACCCGCACGCAAACGGGCCTGGACAACCGGGGGCCCCAACCGGCAGGAAAGGTGTGCCAAACGGAGAGGTGCCACTCAACGACGCGCCCGGCACGCCGTAGATGTGACGGTTAAACGCGTTGAAGAATTCCGCTCGAAAATCGAGGCCGATACGCTCATCATAAATGTAGGTCATTTTGCCAAGCGTCAGGTCTTCATTCACGCTGGGGAACGCGCGTGCGTGAGGCAGCGTTCTTCCCTCGTTCCCCAAAGTGAAGGCCGCTGGGAGCGCAAAAGCATTAGGATTGAAAAATGGCGTTGTCGCCGGCTGGAAGTTCGAGCTTCTGTTGGTCTCAGCCACTCCTGACAGAAGGTTCACCCGAGCCATCCCAGTAAACTCACACCCGGCAAAGAGGATCTGCTCGGCGGTCCCGGCGCACTGCGACCAGACAGCCGTAGGAATCCCGGATGCATACGTTCCAATACCGGACACGTACCACCCGGAAACCAGACGGTTGGCGAGCGGCCCTTGCGTGCTCAAGAAATGCCGTCCGCTCCCCAGCGGGAGTTGGTAAACGAAGCTCGGCGTGAGAGCCTGGGGAGTGTCAAGCTCGCTCACCGACCTTTCTGCCTTCCGGTTATAAGAATTCTGCCCGATGTAGGAGTTCGCTCCGATAAAACCACCAACCCCGGGTCCCATGGCTTCCGCGTCAGTGATGTCTTTCGAAATCGTGTAGGAAACCAGGAAGCTCAGTCCGCTCGAAAAGCGCTTCGTCAGGCTGAGTTGCATGGCATGGTAGATAGAACTGCCCGTGCGGTCCGGGGTAAAGGAATTGTCTTCCTGGTTGAAGTCGCCGTACTGAGGAAACGGACGCAACGCCTGGGCCAGGGAGCCAGTAAAGCCGGCATAGGGAATGTGGATGCCCTGTGCGATTGCCAGCGGGCAACTGCCATTCGTCAAGCAACTCGAGTCCATCGTCAGCTCCGAGCCGAGAGAGAGATAAGAGGGATTTACCTGGTTGGGAATAATGTTTAGCGCAGGAAGAAACGTTCCCCGAGAGCCAACGTAAGCCACGGTGAGCATCAAGTTCTTCGTGAACTGCCGCTCCACATCGAAATTCCAGTTTTGAATCATGCCTGGAATGACATTCGGCGGCACCATTAGCACACCACTGAGACCGTTCTGTCCCTGTGGCGTGAACGGGCCGCTGGGCGGCACGAGATGGGGCATGCCATTGTCGATCAGGAACGGAGCGCCGTTCCCAGCAGTTAACGTCTCGGTGTTAAAGAATCCTAGACCGTCTTGGTCGGCGAAAGAACCTTCCTTCAAAGGCTCATAGTAGATTCCGTACCCGGCGCGTAGGACGGTGTTGGATTTGATGCGATACGCGAAGCCCACTCGCGGCGCGAAGTCCTTGGTATAGATGTTCTGCGGGCGCTTTTGGCCGTTGCGCCCAGGGCCGGAGCCAAAGTAGGTATACGCTCCGGAAATGTTACCGGCGCCGGGATTGGGCAAAGCCGGGTTAACGTCCGAAAAGCGGTTGAAAGCTTCGCTAGCGGGAATATCTAGGTCATAGCGGAGACCGTAGTTGAGCGTCAGGTTTGGCCGCATGCGGAACGAATCCTGAGCATAAAGGGCGTTATCTTTGTAGCGCACTCCGCTGAAGCCGCCGTAAAAGAGCAGGGCTTGGTCAACCAGTCCAAAATCCGCACTGGCGACGGCATCGCCTGTGTTGGGCACGCCCGGAAGCCCCGTCTCGGTCGGGGCAAACGAGAAGCTTCCGGCAGAGTACGTCAGGCGGCGCACATTGAACTGCAGGTCACGCATTTCGCCGCCGAACATCATGCTATGCCGGCCATGTATCCAGCTCACTGAATCGTCTATTTGGTAGACGTTATCGGCAAATTGAGAATCCCCACAATTTGTTCCCGCCGCTCCGTAAGGGCTGCTGAGAAAGTTCAAGCAAGGAAAAGTGGTGTTCTGAACTCCGATCAGGCCAAGCTTCTGCGGGTAATTTCCGCCGATGCTGGTTGAAAGCTCACCTCGCCAGCGCCGGCTGAACCCGATCATAAACTGGTTGAAGACGTTGGGAGAAAAGACGTAATAGTGTTCAAGCCGTGTGTAACGGGTGTTTTGCGGAGTCACGCCACCGAACAGCGGCCCCAAGTTTGTGCTCACGCCATCGTTCGTGTTATCGAAATCGAACCCGAACATGATGCGCTGTTTGTCCGAAACCGTGTGGTCGATCTTCAGGTCCCACAGATTCGCGGTTGTAAAATTAGTCGAGTTGACGATCGCATTGTTGGTCAGCGCGCCGGTAGTTGGCGGCATGTAACTATACAGCTTGGCCACGACGGGGCTCATGTGGAAGTTGGGATCGGCGCTCAGTAGGTCGCCTGGAATCGGCTGGTGCGTCGTCGGGTCGTAGAGCTGAATCCCCTCCGCCAAGTCAGCAGAGAAGTCGCCGTTGCGGAAAGCCTCCGGAGGGAAACTCGTAACCGACGTGCTGCCGACGTGGAAGCGGAAACCTTCGTAGTCGCCAAAAAAGAATGTCTTATTGCGGCCATTGTAAATTTTCGGCAACACCACAGGACCACCAATGGAAGCGCCGAAATCGTTCTGAGTGTTTATGGGTCTCGGGACGCCTGAGGTGTTATTCACCCAACTGTTGGCGTCGAGAGCCGCGTTCTGAAGAAAATCATAGGCGGAACCGTGCAACTGATTGGTTCCGGATTTTAGGGTGAGAGCAATAATCGCGTCACCTGTAAAGCCGTATTGAGGCGGAAAGTTAAATTGCAACGTCTTGAATTCATCAACCGCCTCCGGAGACACTCCCTTATTCGTCTGTGTGTTTGGGGATACGAGGGAGATCGACAGCCCATCCACAAGGATGTCCGCTCCCGCAATTTGTCCTCCACTCAGCTTGTAGTCATCCGTATTGTTAGATGTTGGGTTGTTGGACACCGTACCCACAAAGCCCGGCACTAAGGTTATGAACTGCAAGGGATTGCGGACCGTCCCGGAAACTTCGAGAGGCAATGAGCTGATCAGCGAGTTCGGGACGACTGTGCCCACTTCGCTCGAGCTCGTTTGCAGGAGCGGCGCCGCCCCGCTGACGGTAACCTTCTGCGAGACGGCACCCAGGGTCAGACGAATATCCAGGGTGGTGGTACTTGCAATTTCGATAGAGACCCCGGTCTGCTGGAAAGTCTTGAAGCCATGCGCGCTGGCAGTGACAGAATATGGGCCAGGAGGAAGATTAGGGATTACAAAAAGTCCGGCCGCCGTCGTTTTCGTGGTCACCCCAAAACTGGTTTGGAGATTTTTCGCCGTAACCGTTGCCCCAGCCACCACACCACCTGAGGGGTCAGTTATACGACCGTTGAGGGCTCCCGTGCTGACTTGCCCGTACAATAGGGCTCCCGTACACAGAAGAACGAGTGTTGAGATCAAAGCCCGCCTACGCATCGCGTTTGTCCTCCTCCTCCGAAACCTCAAGTGATTGATCGCGGTCTCCGACGCAAAGACCACACGCCAAAACCAAGCCCGATTAGACCGAAAAATGGAAGCATCTAAATCTGTATGTGTCCGCTCTATGACTTGGGCAGAGGCTACGGTTAATATCCTTAGTTTGGCTCGGGGAACACGTAAAGGTATTACATGGTGATATCATTGTTAACAACAAGCGGCTTCCGGGTAGTAGTTTCAAGCGAGTCGACACATTTTACTGTAACCATTTGATAATCAACTGGATATGTTATCTGTATTTGTGTACCGGGGATGCAGAGCTCCTCTCATGCCTGCTTTCCTCTCGCCTCCACTGAACCTCCGATGTAACCGTTACGAGCTTCAATCCGGCTCTCAAGCTCCAAAGATTATGGACAATTCACGGTCTGTTGACTGGCGTGATATGATACACAAGCACGCCGCCAAGTCTGTTGCACCGGTTCTCGAGGTTGGGAATATGAGCACGGTGGTGCCAGTCGGCGCTAATCCACGTCCGTTTGACTCAGATCCACGATGGCAACTCGTGGAACGCATCGTTTCAAGCCCACCGTTTCAAAAGTCAAGCCGTTTGCGAGACCTCCTCCTCTACCTGACCGAGGCCACTCTTCAGGGTAAAGAGCACGAGCTTTCTGAACAGAACATTGGGCGGGCGGTTTTCGGAAAGCCGGCGGATTATAGTCCGACCGAGGATAGCTCAGTTCGAGTCTATGTCCGGCAACTCCGCTTCCGGCTTCACGAATATTTCGATGTTTGGGGAGAGAATGAGCCTCTCGTTGTGGAAATTCCGCGAGGCAATTACGTGCCCTCTTTTCGAAACAGACATGCAGAGGGGGTGGCTATCGGCGAAATCCCAGCGCGGCGCCACCGGTTGGACGGTCTCGCAGTGATTGTTCCCTGGATTGCCGTGGCGGCATTCGCCGTCTTGAGCGCCTTGTTGTGGTTGCACGCCCGCCAGTCGAAAGCCTCGCCTGCCACAGCAATGGTCCGGTCGCAGGTTCCCTGGCCCTTGTCAGAAGTTTTCACTTCGCGCCAGCGAACCTATATTGTAGCGGCAGATGCCAACTACGGCATGCTTCGCATCATGGCTCACACGCCCGGATCGTTGGACGCGTATTTGCAACCGAGCTACCCTCAGAATCTTCTTCCCCGTCGAATCCCACATGCCGAAACCTTGGCATTCGACTACATCGCCAACTCGCTGTTGACCTCGTACGCCGACGTATCCGTGACTACGACGCTCCTAAAGCTGGCTGGTCCGCTGCAGGGTAACCTTTACGCGAGGTCGGCGCGGGACCTGAGGCTGCGGGATTTGCAGACGGCCAATTATGTTTTTCTGGGCAGCACCAGTTCAAACCCCTGGGTGTCTCTTTTTGAGCCTCGCCTCAACTTTGTCGAGTCGGAAAGGGTGATCGGCAACGGTAAAAAGTCTTTCCTCAACAGACACCCGCGCCTTGGCGAAAAAACCGCCTATACGGGAACGATGCAGGGAACCGAGGGTGAGGACTACGCAACCATTTCCATTCTTCCAGGTGAAAGAGCGAAGGGGAGCGTCTTAATTCTGCAGGGACTGGAACAGGCCGGAACGGAAGCAACTGGCCAATTCCTCTCGGATTCCCAAAGCCGTCTGGCGCTGATGAAAGCCCTTGGCCTCAAACAGGTCCCGAAGACCCCGGTCTGGTTTGAAGCCTTGATTCACACCCGGTTCATGGAGAACGCTCCCAGCACCATTCACTTGGTCGAGGTCCGCCGCATTCCTTGACCCCGCCAGGCGCCGCGGCGTCGCTGAGGCTGCCGCAGTCGCCTGGCCGGCACTCTGCCATACCGCGCTCAGTGAACAACATCGAAAATTACCCCATCGACGCGTTTTTCGGGTCCAGTGAAGTGGCCGAAGTAAGGGGACGCTGTATCGCTGTAAACTGCAGTGGGGTTTCCCCGGTTCGTGGTGTTGAGGGAAAAGAGCCCAATACGGAATTTGTGCCTCTTGAAAAACGGCAGACGAAACTCGCGATAAACACTGAAGTCGAAGCTGAAATAGGTTGGGAAGCGAAAACTGTTCGGGACGCCGACGTAGTTCTGGAAGACATCAAAATTCGAGTATGGGAAGCCGCTTTGCACATCGATCACGGGACTGAAGGTTATCTTCCAGGGAAGCCCGATAGTTCCAAGAGCCGTGAAACGGTCAGGCACATCGGAGGGAAGGTTAGCAAACACGTTTGGCTGAATCACCGGCTGTAAATAGGTTCCGAAAAGCTGCGAGAGCGAGTTCAGATCGCCCAGGCTTTTGCTGTGGACGTAAGTAGCATAGAGGCGAAGTCGATCATTTGGGACAAAATCCAGCGCTGCTTCGAATGCGCGATAGCGCGAGGAGCCGTTATTCTGGAGGAGCATCGCAGGGCCTGAGCCTGCGAGAGTTGTCGGCCTGACCACAAAGTTGTTGTCTGTCGAGCTCCATAGGTATCCGATCCGCGCGCGCAAGGTTCTGCTGATTTGCCTTGCCACTTCGACGCGCCAGGTCGTGCTGTAGGGCGTGGTATCGAAAGCCGAGCAACTCGGCAGCACCCGCAAACTGGTACCGACCGTTTCTGCGCACTGGTTGACAAAGGTTGCAGGGGAAAGACTGGGAAGACCGTTCGCGCCGAAGAGCGTGACGATCCGGTCCGGGTTGGCGCCGAAGTCGGCGGCAAGCAGCGGAAACTGATCGTAGAAGACACCTGCCGTGGCACGAACGACGGTCTTACCCCGCCGGTCGGGCGTAAACACGAGGCCGATACGCGGCATTGGCGCGAAGAATGTTCCAACGGTTTGGGCCGTCCCGCGGAACCCAAGGTTCAGTGCCAGACGAGAGCTAATCGCCCACTGGTCGCTGGCATACCCGGAGAATTGGGTAACGCTGGCACTGAGCGGACTGCCGCCTGTGAATCCAATGCTTTCAACCATGGAACTATTTGCATCGAGAATTTGGATCGGCCGCGAGACGTTCGCACCACTGTAGGAGCGGTGGTTGGCGTATGCGCCGAAGGTAAAATTCTGCCTGCCAAGCCAGTGCGCCTGCGGCAAGTCGACAGTTTCCTCGGCTTCTTCCAGGGTGCTCGACCGGTTCCAATCGTTGAAGTAATTGCCGCCAAATCCGACCGGCGTCACGAGCATGTCGAACTGCCCCTGCGCGTGGGTGTAGTTACGGACGCCCAAAAAATGGAACATCGTCGTGAAAGTGGTTCCGGAAGACACGCTCCGGCGGTCCGTCCCGCTTGCCGAAAATCCACGCTGGCCGTAATTTTCTGAAGCGGGTTTGGGGATAAGCGCGTCAATATTGGCGTTTGCCTGCCGCTCAGGAAAGAACTGAAGGTGTCCGGTCAAAATGTTGCGGTCAGAGAGCAGGGCTTGGAGGGTGGTATAGGAATTCATTCCCGTCGTCGTAGTCACGTTGTTGGGCCAAGGAAGGCCGCGTACGTTATCTCGGTTGAGCTCGTAGGTGATCGCCTCTGAGAAGTTCAATTTCCCCGCCAGCAGCGGCCCGGTTACGTAGACTCGCGGCTCAAACATCTTGGCGCCGATGAGGCGGCCTTGCTCGGCAAGGACGTGAGGAAAGATGTTGCCAAGGTGGAAATGCCACGCGTCCTGCGGCGATTTTGTGCTGACGCTGGTCAGGCTACCAATGAAGCCGCCTTCATCCGCGAGAAATGGGGCTTCATTAACTTGCAGGTTTTGGATTGCGTCGATGGGGAGGTCGATAATGAAGTTGCCGGTTACCGGATCCACCGCCTCGGCTTGATCAATCTCGAACATTCCTGAGCTTTCGTTCAACCCTCTGATGTAGGTGGTGCCCTCGGGCCTGCGAATCACTCCGGGAAGTAGTCTTAACTCCTCTTGCGTCTTCTCTTCTGGAACTGGCACGGACTCGACTTGCTTAGACGTAAGCGTAGCGGGCGGAGATACACGTCCGGCGCTTATGACCGGAGCGGTTGCGTGGACTTCCACTTCCTGCTGCAGCTCCGCAATCTGAAGCCGGATGTTTTGAGTCGTGGCACGACTCGCCTGAATGGTAATCTTAAGCGTCGTGGCTTTGAAGCCTGGGGCCGATGCTCTGAGGATGTATTTCCCCGCCGGAATATTGTCGATTTCGTAGACCCCGGTCCTGGAGGTGACGGTAGTGAATCTGGGAGTTCCGTCGGGCGTTCCCGCGAGACGAATGGCCACGCGCCGCGCCGCGACCACCTGCCCCCCGGCACCGATCACGGTCACCACACCTCGAAGTGTTCCGCGGGCCTGATTCTGTGCTGAAGCTGCGAGGGTTGCCGCGAGTGCCGCAAACATAGGAAAAGCAACGTAATTCAGGAGCGAGCCTGCACGCCTCGACCGAGCGGCTTGCGACGAGGACGGGGGGGTAAAGGGCAATGTTGGTTGTCCTGTGTACCGCGAACGCGGCTCTACTATGATACACGCTCAGGATGAAATGGTTGTACCTCAACCCCGCGCCGGCCAACTCGGCCTGTACCCGCTCATTATTGCGAAGAGCGGCAACTTGCTCCGCTTCGTCCCAACTCGAAGATCGGCGGGTCGGGCGAAGGCCAGCACGCAGAAGGCGGACAGCAGAAGGCAGCGGGCGCAAAGCAGCCGGCAGGGTTCCAGGCCAACGAGCGATCTTCGGTTACATCGTTCGGACCCGTAGTCCGTCTCTCGCCGACCGGTCTATTCAGCCTGTGATTGATTAGAAAAGTCTAATATTGTTGATTCTAAAAGGTTGGTAGGCTTCGTTCCGAAATTTTTTTTGTCGTGCTGACTCTCCTTCTCTTCACGTCTGCGTCGTCTGCATCACAATCAAGATCCTATCACACTGCGGTGAGACAGGGGAGACCGATGAGACAGTTTTTCCCTCTACCGGGGTTTTCACATCATAGTGCCAACGTCTTCTGTAGCGGCGCTCGGAGCCTGCCCTGACGCAGGATGGGAGCGCCGAACTACCGGCGGCGAGACGCCGCGGCTACAGCATTGGAGGTCACTATAATATGTGACCCTCATTAAGAGTCGGCAAACCTCAAAAAGCGGAGGTGTGCGCTAGCTGCTACGGCGCCGATACCGCGTCGGTCCCTTACCCAACAGGAAACTTTTCCTCGTTCACACAACGCCCGATGAGTATGGCGATCCCGCTGATTCGAACACAAACAAATAGGATCGCTTGTTTAGACTCGTTCGTGACTGCGTCGCGCGGCAATCGGCCCCGCGGCCTGGGCGTCGGCCTTGACGCCGACGCCCGCAGCGTCCTGCCCCAACGGATGACCTACGCGAATTCCCAGCCGCCGTCGAAAGAAACGGTTGTAAGCTCTGACGCCGATTCTGATCATTACTCGCGTACCGGCACCGAGGCGCCTGGTTCGCACACCGTCTGCGGCCATACCCTGCCCGCCATAAATCCGCCTGAAAGCCAGGCAGAAGAGCAGATAGATAAACCTACCAGGCAACGCCCAGTTTCTCACCGGCGGGCGCGCAATACGTCGAACCACTTCCCTCACTGAATAGAACGCGTCCCAGCACTTGCGGCTTTCCGCAAGGAGTTCTTCCCGCTTGATGTTCGGGTGATCGATTAGGTCCACCTCGTTCTGCAGCTTCAGCCAGAATCTGTCGTCACGGAGTTTGACCTTGTGTTTCGGCACAAAATCCGGTCTCGCGCCGTTTTGCTTGTCCCGGACCATTTCGTAGAAATCTTTTGTTCCGGGATAGGGGTGGTAGAAGGGGAACTGAGCCAACACAGAGCAAGACTCCAGGGCAAACTTCCTCATCATCCGAATTGTCTGTACGGTGTCAGTTTCAAGCCCGCAAATGATTGAGCTGAGTACCACGATCCCAGCGTCTTGAATCTTCTGGATCGTCTCGACCATGTTGCGGCCGACAGGATTCCACTGTTTATTGGCGGTTCTTAATCCTTCCTCAGAAAACGACTCGATCCCAACCAGCGCTGCCCTGATCCGCATCTTGTGATACATCGCGGAGAGGTACTCGGGGTCGCTCGTCGCCTCGGTGGTCATTTGCGTGAAGGCGTATAGATTGCGCGGGACTGACCGGTCGTATTCATCAAAGAATTTCAGCCTCTCCTCCCGAATCTGCTCGAGCTCTTTTCGCTTGGCAGGGCTTGGCTCACGCGCAATGCGGCCGAGCGTGGCAGGATTAAAATTGTCGTCGGCAAAAATGATGTATCGGACGCCAAGATCGTACAACTCGTTGACCTCTTCGATGATTTTCTCGGCCAACCGCTGGCGGGGTTGGCGGCCTTCGGTCACCCAGACGGAACAGAAGCTACAGTTCTCCGGGCATCCGGCAACCGTCTGGACCGTAGGAAACATGTATTGCCCGGGGTCGAGAAGGTCCCATCGCGCCTTCAGTAAGGCGTCTCCAGCTACCCGTCCGCCCTGGTATTGCCGCTGCAACTTGCCACTCAAGGCGTCTTCCACAGCACGCTTCCAGACAATATCCCCGTTGCCTGTGACCACTGCGTCGGCCCCCATCTCTAGCGGTTCTTCGGGAAAGATGGTCGGGTGAATGCCGCCCATTATGACCGTGGCGCCTCTCGATTTTGCATCCCGCAGGATTCTGTACCCGGCCAGGCAGTTGCCCGTGCTGATACCGATCCCCACGATATCGCCTGGATTAACCTTTTCCGGATCGAATTGTTGAAGAGCTTCGTCAAAGAGTACGGGATCTCCGACCATTTCCCTAGGTGTGGCTTGGGCGATCACATACAGCCATCGAGGGGTGATAACGCTGTACCCCATAGTCGACATCGCCGGATTGACCAAAATGACCTTGCTCATCGTTGACCTCGGGAAAACCATGCACGCCTCCGCCGCATCATTGGCGGGTCGGGCAAAGGCCAGTAGGCATAAGGCGGACAGCAGAAGGCAGCGGGCACAAAACAACCGGCAAGCTTCCAGGCCAGCGAGCGGTCTTTAGTTAAATCGTTCGGACTCGTAGTCCTTCTTTCGCAGACCAGTCTGCCCAGCCTGTGATTAATAAGAGAATTGTAATGTTATTGATTATAAAGGCTTGCTAGGCTTCGTTCCGAAATTTTTTGCGTCGTGCCGCCTCTTTCCCTCTTCCTTTCCATCTTCCGCGCCACAATCAAGATTCTATCAGACTGCGTTGAGACAGTTGTCACAATTTTTCCTCTACCGGAGTTTTCATATCACAGAGACAACGTCCTCTGTATCGGCGCTCGAAGCCTGCGCTGACACAGGGAGGGAGCGCCGGACAACCTGCGGCGAGACGCCGCCGCTACAGCATTGGAAGTCACTGTAATAGGTAATCCTCATTATACAGAGCGACTAAAGTTACTGCGCGTAGCGTATCAGGGCACGGCTTCAGCCGGGCCGTTCGTAGGGAATTTATAGCTCCGGCTTTAGCCGCTGAGGCCCTCTGGGCTAAAGCGACTGTGTGACAAGTGCAATTGTAGCGGCGGTCTCTGACCGCCGGTCTTTATTCTTCAATACATTCGGCGCTCATAGAGCGCCGCTACAGCAGAAAAACCGAAGTTGTCACACAGACCCTAAAGCCTGATACCTCCTCGTGGCCCAGCGGCACGGCTGAAGCCGTGCCCTGATACGCCGCCAACCACTGATGCGCAACTATTTATGTCGCTCTGTATAAACGCCGCAAACCCCGGACGGCAGGCTTGCGCTTTGCGCAGGTTAAACCATTCCCGTACATCGATGCTTCTGCAGGCTCCGGAAGGCAGGCTGCTGCACCGCGCCAGGGGATTACGCCTGAGGAACCGCACTAACGGCTCTGGCTTAATCGCTGGCCGCCTTGTTCATTTTATAGGGATTGCCCATGGGGTCCTTGCGCTTTTCAGGGGCCCAGCCCCAGCGGTCGGTGGCCTTCTCATAGACGTGATTGTTGCGAAGAGCGACAAACTCCTCCGCGGTCTTCATGATCTCGTTCGGCCGGAGTTGGCTGCGCACCAGGAAATCCGGCTCAGGGGGATTGCAGGCAACCGGGACGCCCACGGAATCAGCGCTCCGAGTTTCCCCCGGAAGGCGGGTGATGTTGGCATTGGTCGGCAGCGTGGCGCTCTGATAGCGCAGGTCCATGCTCCAGCGCACCACGTCCGTGCAGTTCTCGAAGCTGGCGTGAGGAGTACGATTGGTCAGCAGCAGGACGCCACCCTTGGGAACGGGCGCGGCCACTGCCTTGTTTCCGCCGAACTCCTCATCGGGAATGACCAGGTAATGAATCATGTCGTCGGGCTTGTGGAAGAAGATCCCGCCCTTGTGCATTCGGGGCATCACCCAGAGACAACCACGCTCGACGGTCGCGTCCACCAACGGAAGCCAGACGGTGAGAATCAGTCCCAGATCGCAATAGGGCTCAAAGTAACCCGAATCCTGGTGCCAGGGTACGGCGCTCCACTTGTGATTTCGCACCTTGGGGCGCACGCGATAGACGCTGGACGCGATGAGTTCAGGGCCGCAGATTTGCTCGGCGACGTCCAAGAGCTTGGGATTGGTTATGAGGCCAAAGAAGCTCGGCAGCACGAGGCGGATATCCCAGAGCGACTTCGCGACGTCAACGTTCTCATCGTTGATATAGGCGAGGCGGTGCTCGAAGTCGTATTCTTCGTAGGTGCGGGAAAGCTGGCCGGCGGCCACCGCCGCGCGGCAACTCTCGTCCAGCGCACGGCTGATCTCGTCAATAACGGGCTGCAACTCCTCATCGGTGAAGAGATTTTCGACGACAAGGTAACCCTCGTCCTTAAAGAATTGCATTTGATGCTGATCAAGCTGAAACTGCACGGTGCTCACCGACACGGTGGAACTCCTTCGACCAAGATTTATTGAGCGCCCTGGCGCCAATTATCAGTAGTAATGCCATTTCGCCGGCTTGTCAATTCGCCGAAAGGCGGGTAGCCATGTTTTCTATGCTGCGGATTCGTGGATTCCCGGCCTGCAAATAGCAGGTAGCGCATCAGACTTTCGCACCTCAGAAAGTCCGGGGCTTTTGGTGTCGAATTCTCCGACGAACCGCAGAGTTTAAACCGCGCAAACTCTACGCTACCCGATTACCATGGACCCGCCGCCCGCTTGACCGCAGACATCACAAAACGAT
>JAKAWG010000128.1 GCA_021817045.1 Acidobacteriota bacterium | reverse complement strand
CACTCCCCCTGCATCAAGTCCAGGACCTGGCCTCCCGTTATAAGTTCACGCCCTTAGGGGGAGAACAAGTCCTGGGAGAAACGGTGGCCCTGCATCTCGAGCAACTGTTCGAGCGGCATGGGCCGCCACATTCTTTGGGTCGGGCTTTTGATGGGACTCATCTCACTGGGAGTGGGTTACGGCTATTGGAGGATTCACGACCCGCGGTGGCAGACCATGGTCTTCACCACGCTGACGCTCTCGCAGCTGGCGCACGTCCTGGCGATCCGGTCGGAACGCCAGTCGCTGTTTTAATTGGGGCTGATGTCAAACAGGCCTTTGCTCGGCGCCGTCATGCTGAAGGTGGTCCTGCAGGTTGCGCTCGTGTACGTCCCCTTTCTCCAGGGGATATTCGGAACGCAGGCGCTGCCGGGGCCGGCCTTGGCCCTTACCATTGCTCTCAGCTCAGCTATCTTCTGGGCGGTGGAGTTGGAAAAGAGATTAAAAATTTATCTTGACATCCGACACTCCATAAGTAATCGTTAGTTGGGATGGGCTACCCGAATGAACAATAAGTCAGCCTGCGCGGCGAAGCGGAAAGCATCCCACGCATCCACTCAATCGTCGTATCAGGTTAAGTAGCGAACGCAGTTATTCCGATTTCGAAATACCCCGCGGCGTTGCTTGCGGGCCGAATACATCGTTAGCACAGGATGTATATCCTGATTTACATTTGACCCGACCTTCGTCTCCAAGACCAGCAAGAGCGATGGGGCGGACACGACCAGGTCGGGTCTTCCTTCCTCAACGGTTACCTGCGTATCGCGCGGAGACGGTCCGCGTCCTCTGGACGCACCAGCAGCTTTGAAGCTGTTATGCAGCCTAACAGCCGGCCCGCACTTCCTACATCATTTCGCAGCAAGCCGCGCAGGAGAAAACAAAACGATTCCGTCGTATAGCTTTCTTCCTGCCGGGATGCCCACTTATAGAGGGAAATGAGGTTGAAATGGCTAAATTCGAAGCAAGCTCTTCCACTCAGGTTCCTTCAACCGTTGG
The DNA here is from genome assembly GCA_021817045.1 of Acidobacteriota bacterium. Classification (GTDB taxonomy): domain Bacteria; phylum Acidobacteriota; class Terriglobia; order UBA7540; family UBA7540; genus RH2-MAG17b. Next base: position 7,946 of record JAKAWG010000128.1, on the reverse strand, counting down.
AGCGGGAGCCAACCAGATGAAGCCCTATCCGCTTTACCTCAACGGCCGCTGGGTACGTACGCAAACGACGCTTGCTGTCGTCAATCCCGCTACTGCCGAAACGTTCGCCGAGGTCTGCACCGTGGCTCGAGTGCGCGTGGCTGAAGCGGTGCGCGACGCCCATGTGGCCTTTCAAGCCTGGCGTCAGCTCACAGGCAAAGCGAGGGGGGAATACCTGAGGCGGGTGGCGGACGAACTCGAGCGCCGCGGCGAAGAAATTGCCCGCACGATCACGAAGGAGAACGGCAAGCCTCTCGCCCAAAGTAAAGCCGAAGTAGCCATGTCGGTGGACCACCTGTGCTGGTTCGCTGGGGAAGCGCGCCGAGCTTACGGCCGCGCCGTCCCGCACCAGGTTGACTCCAAGCGTCACTTAGTTATCAAGACCCCAATGGGCGTAGTCGGTGCAATCAGTCCATGGAACTTTCCTCTGGTTTTGGCGGTACGTAAAGTAGCGCCGGCGCTCGCTGCAGGTTGCACAGTGATTCTCAAGCCCGCCAGCGCAACGCCTCTGAGCGCGGTTGCACTCGCCGAATGTGCCGAAGCGGCAAAGTTGCCTGGCGGAGTCTTTCAACTTGTACTCGGCCGATCTGCAGAGATTGCACAGGAGTTTCTGTTAAATCCGCTTTGCCGCAAGATCACATTCACCGGCTCCACCGAGGTTGGGCGAACGCTCATCCAGGGAGCGGCACCGGTAATTAAGCCGCTATCCCTGGAACTCGGCGGCCATGCGCCCGTGCTCGTCTTTGACGACGCCGATCTGGACGCGGCCGTTGAGGGTGCAATGATCGCTAAGTTTCGCAACACCGGCCAATCTTGCGTTGCAGCCAACCGCATCTACGTGCAGCGCTCGACCTACGAAAGATTCCTCAAACTCCTCACCCAGCGAACGTGCGCGATGAAAGTCGGTGACGGGCTGGAGGACGGTGTCGAGATCGGTCCGCTCATCAACGAAGACGCAGTCGCGAAGGGCGTTGAGCACATTCAGGATGCATTGCGGCGTGGCGCACGCCTTTTGTGCGGTGGCAAGCGCGCTGATCGGAAAGGCTGGTTTCTTGAGCCGACCGTTCTCGCCGACGTGCCTCCGGCCTCGCTCTGCATGTCGGAGGAGACGTTCGCTCCGGTCGCACCTGTATCTCCGTTCGATACCGATTCCGAAGCAATTGAAATGGCGAATGCGTCGCCCTTCGGCCTAAGCGCCTACGCGTTTACGCGGGATATAAGCCGGGCGTGGCGCCTGATGGAATCGTTGGAGGCAGGTACGATCGGCATCAATGACGGGGTCCCGACGACAAGCCAGTGTCCTTTCGGCGGCGTCAAACAGAGCGGCTGGGGAAGGGAGCTTGGGATTGAGGGGTTGGATGCGTTCCTCGAGACCAAGCACGTCTCGTTCGGAGTCAGAATGTGACCTAATAGTTGTCGTAAACCTTGTTGTAGTGCGGACGAGGCTGCGAATCCACGTAGGCCGCCACGTCAAACGCCTCCTGGACGGTCAGGCTGCCGGGATTGGTGGGAGGCATATTCGCCTTGACGAATGCCGCCATTTTGGGGACCTTGGCCATTCCGGCGCCGTCATTCACCGAGTGCGGTCCCCACAACGGCGGCGACACGCCGGAGATGCCTTGGCCATTCGGCTGATGACACATACTGCACTTCTTCGCGTAGATTCGTTTGCCAGCCTTGGGATCGACATGAGAGGGCGCCCGCAAATGCAACAGGCCACGGCCTACGACAGTCGATCCCATCGGGATGCCTCGGGAAAGCCAATTCATATAAGCGATCATCGCGATCATGTCGCGGCTACTGTCAGGCAGAGGCTTACCGTTCTCGCTCCTGACGAAGCATTCGTTGAGCCGTTCTTGGATAGTAATCACTCGCTTCGCGCGCGGGCTATACCAGGGGAAAAGCGTGGTCACGCCGGCCAGCGGCGAAGCAAATGCCATCGTGCCACCGCCAATGTGACAGTCGCTGCACTTCATAGAATTACCCGTGTAGGCCGCGGCGTACTTGGGCGTGTCCGTGATGATGTTTTTGCCGAGACGTACGAGTTCCCCCACAGGCCCAGAAGGAATTGAGGAAGCAGGGGGAATCCGGAGAGGAACCGCACGGACTTTCGCGCTCTGCTGGCCGGCGGAAGGAGAAGCTTGAATACCTTTGCGCGACAATGCGATGGAACTCAGCGCCGCGAGCATTAGGAGCAGGCCTGAGACGAGAGATGCTTTAACGTTCGGCACAGCGTTTCTCGACAGTTTGGTTTGTTTCTATTGACATCTCCAGGCGGCTCGGTCGCGAACGGTCCTTACTTCGGCGGCGCTGTCTGAAAACCCCCGAAGCCAAATTCTTTATAGATCGATTGCACGGTTTCGGACCTCAGAAAATTCACCCAAAGCCGGCCCGCGGCCGGATGGGGTGCGCTCGGCAGCACCGTAGCCGCATAGACCCCGGTCGTGTTGTACCGCGCAGGAATAGGAACATCTCCAATCGGATTACCTACCATTTCCTGAAAACGAATTTCCGACTGCCACGTCACCCCGGCGTCTGAGAGATGCTGCATGATTCGCATTGCGGTCTCGCGATGATGTACATGGGTCAGGAACGTCGCCCCATCTTGCCGCTTGGCAACCATGACCTTCTGTACCAAAGCTTCGCCGCCGGCCTTGCGCAGCGAGTTCTCGATTAGCCGCGCCACTCCTTCCCAATCCGGGTTGGGCATGGAGAGCCGCACGTCTCCACGGCCAAGATCATTAAGTGACCGAATGTGTTTGGGATTACCCTTGTAGACCATAATCCCCAGCACATTCGTGGCATAAGTCACATAACTTCGAACGACGTGCTGCGAGGCAAGCGTTCGGAGTTTAACCACGCCGGCCTCGAACACATCGGGGTGAACCGTAAGGGTGAGATTGCCCAGGGTCAGCGTGTCCTTATGCTGCATTTGCTTCAACAGGATGCCCGGTGGCAAAGTTTCGTAAAAAATCTTTCCCGCTAACTCGGGATGAAGGGCCACGAAGGCGCTGACAAGCTTGGGAAGCACCATAAACTGGTTTCCAGCAATGAAAAGCACCAGCTTGGCGCCTTGCGGGTTTCCGTGTAAGTCTGGAACGTTGTCAACTCCAGGCACCTGAAAGACGTAGCCCTTCTGCGTAGCGGGGTTGTTCTTACCCTGGCTCCAGGGTAAGGCCGTTTGCGCAGAGGCCGACGCTCGGAGCAGAAGCAGCGATAACGAGGCTATGAATACACAGCGGCAGGAAACAGCACAGAAGGAAGGGGAACCAGTCAATCGAACGTTCATGCGGTAGCTCCTCGCGAAATAATCTATCAGGCAAGCGTGATATAGCTGAAATGATGCTCAAGCTGAAGGATCGCGACGGTGGCCACCATCGACGGAACTACTATTGACCGCGGGATGGTGTGCCCGAGCAAGTCCTTGACAATCGTTTCTGAGGGAGCAGCGAGGCCGAGGCGCGCTTTGAGTTTGCGGGATTGCTCTTCCGTTGCCGTGTGGCATAGAAGAAACGTCACGCCTCGTCTCATCAGTCCCTGAATCGTGTGGTCCTGATAGACGGATTGCTCGCTATCCGGATTCCTATCGGAGGGGTTCGCCTTGCTGGAATAGAAAATGTTTCGGGTCGCAGGCTTTTGAGTTTTGGGATCCTTCAGGGCCGCAAATTCCCCGAGTTTGTATTTCTCCCACATCGCATCGTCAAAATTGAGTAAATTGGCCAGGCCATGCAGCGCGGCAACCACGTTAAATTCCCTCGAGGCGATCCCGAAACCGAACTGGAATCCGTTGAGCGAATTTTTGATGTTGTTCAGGAAGATTCCGTCATGAATGGCCGTGATGTCATACACCTGCCGGTAGCGGCAAGGCCGCGAGACGGCTTTCAAGAAATCCGTCTGAGTCCATTCGTGCACGGTCTGAACTAATTCTCCGCGAGCCTGGCCCGCCCAGGCTGCCGCGGCACCTGCCGCTCCCAGGGCAAGAAAATTCTTCCGCGTGATCTTCATCCGTCATCCTCCCTTCAAATCCGTCGCAACGCTGGGATCACCACTGAGGGCACAGAGAACGCGGGGCGGGTATCAGTGTGGCTCTTGGGGTGACTGATCTTATGATACTCGCTCAAGTGCTTCCGACCGTTCAGCGATACGCTTGCTTCGGTTAGGCCAGCTTCACCGCAACCCTCTTTGCTTGCGGGTGTTAAGGGCACTCAGAAGACAGGCTAAAGGTGGAATGGCCCCCGAATGCCTGATATATTATACTTCAAAGCTGACCCAAATTCTAAGTGTGCATGGTCCACAATTTACTTGAGCCGACAGCAGACCTTCGCCGACCTCGTCGCTCAGTTCTGCTGTCGGCTCATCTAGGCCTCGAACAGGAGCAACCGTTCAGGCCCTTTCCTTTCTCAAGGTCTAGGCCGCCACCATCTTCGCAATCGCCACGCCGGGAGCCATGCTTTGTGTCGGGCAGAACCGTTTCAGGGTACTATCGGCCTTAGCTGCCGAGCCCCGTTGTGGTCGGATTCTAATACGAAGGAAACAGCTGGACTACGGATGCTCGAGGCGGAGTTTCTGGCTCACGCAACCAGGCCGAAGCAATGGACGACTGCTTTGTTGGAATTTAACCCTGATGAATCCGGTGGCGATGTATTTCATCAACACCTTTCCGAACCTCAAGTATAATGATCCGCTCAGCAGCTTTCCGATGGGCAAGAACGAACTTCTCACTTGTGACAACTGCCTGGGCCCGATCGGCACCAGCCAGGATTCCTGGAACATTTCCATCAAGGTTGACCATCACCAGAATGAAAAGGACAAGTTCTTTGCCGAGTGGCTCTTTAATCCTGGCAGGAACAACATCTTTAAGGGGAATACTCGAATCCGGCGTGGGGCGGGCGCACAATATCGCCATGGCTTTCCTGCCCGGCCTTGTCCGTCCCGGCGACGCCTCCGCCAGCCAGCGTGACGGGGACGAGGACATCATCGAGCCGGAAATCGAAGTGACTCGCCGGGGAACCATCCCCGCACCGCAAGCACCCGGATTGGGCTAACTGTTTCGGAAAAAGCTGGTCGAAAAACTCACGGTGCGGAAAGAATCCGACCGCGCTCAGAGCCGGGATAGCGTCGCCCGTTCCCTCTAGCGACTGGGGGATGCGAGCGTCATCCGTGAATCCAGCACTTCGAAGCAGCGCGGCGAATGCTTCCCGAAAATCAAGCTCGGTCGAAACAAAGACGAGAGGACATCGTTTCCATGCGAAAAGCTACGCGGTTTAAAAAAAGGAAATGAATATCAAGTTTGATCCGGCGCAACCAAAGTCTTTGTAGATGTTAATGTTCGTAGCCAAACACGCGCAGGCTAGGCGCTGGAACAGGTTGGCGCTCAGACGACGGCGGTTGTGACGATAGGCGAACTCGGCGACGAAACGTTTCAGGTGTTTGGGCTCGGCTTGGTGATGGGTTCCCAACAGGAAACGTTTGAGATTGGACAGGGCAATATGCACCCAGGGAAACAGGACGTGAGCGGCTGCGGCGTTGGGTCCCTGGCGGAACGCGGCCTGCGGAAATCCTTCCGCCTCCAGACACCGGTAGCCGCGCCAACCGCCGGTCAGGATGTGGCTGCCGGTGCGAATACGCTCTCTCACAAAGCATTTCAGGCTGGCCGCCGAAGCGTCCGCAATCACCCCCAGAGCGGCAAAACCCGGAATCGGTTTTTCGCCCTTCTGCCCCCAGGTGCGGCGTTCCACCACTGGCATGGAATTACTCCGCGCTCGCATGTTACCGCTGCCACTGATCGAGATCAAATGACTGCCTGCAACAAAAGTGAGGAAGAACCGGGTAAAGTGCCAGTGACATTCTCCTGGTAAGATGCCAACTAGCGCTCAATTCTCATGGTTATGTTCCATTTTGTAAGCCTTCCCTATGTGATTCTCCCGGTTAACTACTACGTGATAGTAAGGTCAAATTTCTCCGATTCTGAAAGAGGACGTAGGAGGACCCTGTGGATAGACGGAAATTTCTAGCGACCGCTGTTGCCGCAGCCGGGTTTGTTACAAGTTCAGGCTCAGCTATACCAGCGGCAGTTTTGGACCCTCGCCGTCGGCACGAGAACCCATTCGTGGCAAAGCAAATTTTCATGCCGCGCGCGCCTATGGGGTGGAACTCCTGGAACAGCTTCTCCAACACTGTCGACTCGAAAATCGTTGTGCAGCAGGGCAAGGCGATTGTTGCGTCTGGGCTGCGAACGGCTGGATATCGATATGTAAATATCGACGAGGGGTGGTGGCTGGGAGATCGGGACCGGAATGGCAATATCGTGGTTGACCCGAAGCAGTGGCCTGCATTAGAACCTGGCGAAAGAGCTGGCGATATGGCCAATATCGCTAGGTTTCTTCATCGTTTGGGCTTCAAGGCTGGCATCTACACGGATGCAGGTAAAAATGGATGCAGCTTCTGGGGTCCTGACCTCGGGCCAAGGAGACCTGGCACAGGGAGTGAAGGACATTATGGTCAAGACTTCCTTCAGTTCGCTAAATGGGGCTTTGACTTTGTTAAGGTCGATTGGTGCGGAGGCAGCCACGAGAGCCTGGATGCCGCCGTTCAATACAGACAGATAGCACGTGCGATACACAAGGCAGAAGCGGCAACAGGGCATCGCCTTTATCTTTCAATCTGTAGCGGACAAAGTCCTTGGACTTGGGCGCCGGGCCTCGGCGGTGTAAGCGCCGATATGTGGAGAACAGGCAGCGATATCGCAGCTCCGATTGTTGCCGGGTCAATCCATGCGAACAGAACCGTAGGATTGACAAACGTCCTCCGCAATTTTGACGAGGGCATACACCCCGAGGCACAACATACGGGCTACTACAACGATCTCGACATGATGGTGATTGGGATGCAAGGGATGTCAGATGCCTCAAATCGAGTGCAGATGAGCCTTTGGGCAGTCTCCGGGGCTCCATTGATTTTGGGTGCTGATATCACCAAACTTACTAAAAGCGATATGTCCATCATAACGAATCCGGAAGTCATTGCAGTTGATCAAGACCCTCTCGGTCTTCAGTGCGTTAAGGTTTCCGAAGAGTCACCCGGACTTCAGGTATGGGCCAAACCATTAATTGGATCAGGCCGGAGAGCTGTCGTGCTGCTTAACAGGACAACCCGTTCCGCTCCTATTTCTGTGCGTTGGAGTGAACTGGGCTTGCAACCGTCCGCGGATGCTGCGGTTCGAGACCTTTGGGCTCATAAGGATTTGGGATCCTATGCACATTCTTACGCCGCAAATGTTTCCGGCCACGATGTCGTAATGTTGACGATCAACGGTGTCCCGCGAAGGACGACCCGTTACAAACCCGCCACCACTACCAACGGAAGCCTGGCCATTGACCGCAGGAGACCTGTAATTTTCAAAGATATAATCCCAACCGGTAGATTCTCCTACATACATGTTGCTTACGTTAATGGCGGCAACGAGCCTGTCATAATTGACCTTGAAGTCGACGATCAGGACCCAACTAGAGTCGCATTCGCTCCTACCGCCATGGAGAACACCGCGGGAATCGTTACAATGGCATTAGATCTCAACGAAAATCGGCAGGCACACTCGCTCACTTTCTCCTCTGGGTGTACCGCCGCGATCCGACTTGTTTCCGTTTCGGTCGAATCATGGTAATCGGATGTCCCGCTGTACTTAAAGATGAAATCTCATTGCGCCTTGTCTTCAGCGGTGTATCATTTTTGAACTCGAATTGGGAAATTGAGGGGCACTGTTCCGATCCAATCCGTTAGATTGAAGTTGGTTAGACAAAATCAGCGGAGGGACAGGACAGTGCAACGCAAAGTTAGCTTACTTTGGGGTGGGAAGAAAGTGGTTTTGCGAGAAACGGCGCGGGCGGTGACGCCGTTCGGAGGGCTGA
>JAKAWG010000036.1 GCA_021817045.1 Acidobacteriota bacterium | reverse complement strand
ACCCTTTGGCGCGGGCCGCAGCGAGCGTCTGCTTCTCCTTGTAGAGTTGCCGCACACGCCCCAGCCACTTCGTCCCGTATCCACCGTATTCGTCGATCTCGTCGGCGATCATGCGAAAGCGGCCGCCAGCATCTCTGACGAAACCGATGTCGCCGAAAGCGCCCGGCAACTCATGCCGGCGGATGATGACATGGGCGGTCTTCGCTTCCTGCTCGGAGTAGTACCGGTTCAGTCTCGCGCCCTCGGATTCTACCTGGGGGTGGTAACCCATGTCCCGCAGAGCCTCAACGAGGTGCTTCTCTTCTTTGAATTCCGTTAGCGAAATCGCGTACTTGGACATTTCCATCCTCCGAATGATCAATGACAAGATATGTGTAATTGAAACCATAATTCGTCCGAAGCGGACACGATATGGTTTCAGCTCAGTGGCTGTTGGGAATTTTCCGGCCGGATGTGGCGCGGGCTGACTGGGCTAGGTTGCCATCTTCCGTGTCGCGTCATTGATGGCCTGCCGTATGAGCTTCCAATCTCGGTTTACCTGATTGCTGAGCAAATCAATCACTCTCCCCACAGACGGGGTGATGCTCTTGCGCGAAAGTTCGGCGACAATTCTATCGACCTCTTCACGCAGATTTTTCCTTCGAAGCAATCTCGTGGTATCACGTTGGTGGATATATTTGGAAATGATTCTCCGATAGAGTTCAGGAAATCGATGCATCAAAAACGCGATGCCGACGCCAGCCGCCTTGCAGATGTTGGGAACGCTGTCTCCTTGCGACTCTGCTGCGAGCTTTTCCAGCTTGTCGCGAGTTTTCTCCAGTTCCTTGACTTGCCAGGCTCGCCGCGCCTCGGCGACGGCAGTGACAAGGACTGGGAAAAGGCGCTTGGTTGAACCTTCGTAGTAATGTAGCCGGCGCATTAAATCCGCCACGGTCGGCGGTGGCTCCTCCCTGACTGCTGCCATCAAGGCCTGCTGAATCGCTTCTCGTCTCGTCGGGATTTGAAGCAAAAGTTGGCAGTAACTGCAACCTTGACCCATGCAAGATGGACGGCAGCCAGGGAGCCGTCCCCAGCCACCGCGATAGTTTTTGAAGGCATCACGCAAAGGACTATCGTTAAACTCGCGTGTTCTGTCGGAGAGGTAACAGGCGTGGCGACAGGGCTTTCTGTAGACGCCCGGGATTTTCGAAAGGAGTCAACCTGCACACGAATGAGCGACTTCGGCAGTCACCGCGCCATTGGTTTGTCTGGCCCTCCCGCCGCTTGCGATAGGCCGACCACTCTGCCACGAAACCGCCGCCTGTGCCCTTCGCCCAGTTTGCGCAGGAACTGGTCGTCGGCGGTCACAAATCGGCAGTCCTGCTCAGCCGCCAGCGCGAGGTAGACGCAATCATACGCCGGATGATCCAGTTCGACCGCGATCCGGGTCGCCTCCTCCAGTAAGTGGTGAGTTGGCAGGAAGTCGATGTCCGCGGCTTCAAGAAGCCGGGCCGCGAGCAAACCTTCGTCCCTAGAAAGTTCGCCTCGCTGGACCTTCTTCCAAAGAATATTCGCGCATTCCGCCGCTAGTAGTTCCGGCGCGATCAGCTTGGAACGCCGACGAAGGACCAATGCCTCGGGGGTGCCGTCCTCTTCCACCACCCATTTCACCGCAACACTGGCGTCAATGACGAGTGTGATCACCGCTCCTCGCGTCCCTCGCGGAGCAACACTTCCGAGGGCGTCTGCTTCCGTCGTTTCGTCAGCTTGCGCAAGTCCGCGGCCAGCTTCTCGAAGGAAGGTTCCTCCTCACGGCCAAGAACTTGACGAAGAATCTCCCGGTGTTCAGCCTCGGCTGAACGACCATGGCGCACGGCGCGACGCTTCAGCCGAGCGATCAGGTCGTCCTCCAGGTTACGCACATGCAGGTTTCCAGGCATTTGGCTCTCCTCAGGATGTTACTGGGATCAATGGTCTCATTGTGAGCACACATTGTCAAAGATGGCTCCAACGATGGATCGTGAGTATATGCGGATGACCATGGCTGGCGGTCAACTCCTGGCGGGGACACGATCCATACCGAGAGGTAGGCTACCGGGAAGCCCTCAACGTACCTCTCAAGCTGTCTACCCACCTTCTTCACGCCCACGAGCCATTGGCTCAGTCCGACCAAATACTATCGCGCCTGCATCGCGATACAATATCCGCCAACCCGGCGCACCACTGAGCGCCGCGCTGATCGAGCTTCGTACTGGGACCAGAATCACCGAGACGCGGTAGCGAGCCAAAGCCTCCTGCCAGCCTGGCTTAGCCTTCAGAAGCGTGAGGTAAGTTTGAACGAATGCCGGACCATAGAAGTCATTCCGTCCGTCGAAGAAAACTCGGCGGTCGGGCTGAGCGTAGATCAGGTAATCGGCCCACTGGTCCGTCGTAAACACTCGTCCGGGCGGAAGTCGCCGGATGGCAGCGACGGGGATGCATGATCCCGCACCGAGCGGCACCGGCGAGATGCCCACGGCGACGATTGCAGCGAAGCCAATCCCCCATAGCGCTAGCGTGATTCGCGCTCTCCTGCTGCCTCTCGCGACTCCCTCTGCCTCCCGCACGTAACGCCAGAAATCCAGCTTCCGTAAAGCCTCCTCGCCCGCAGCGGCAACTGGCGCCGCGCAGACAATGGCAAACAACGGAACGTTTCGAACCGAAAGGAGAGCCAAGTGCATGAACCCGAAAATCAGCAAGCACCAGTAGAACCGGTGTTTCAATCCATGCCACACGCCGGCAGCCGCCGCGAGCGGTAGTAACAGCTCAAACCACGCGAGACGCGGATTATGAAAACTCGGCGACAGCCACTCGCTGACGTGCGCCGTGACCGTCGAACGGCTAAACAGGTAGGAAATAATGTGGCGGTCGAGCCCGAACCCGTAGGGATTTACGAGCGTTGTTGCAGCCGCCACAGCGATCGCCAAGGCATACCAGCAAGCACGCCAGCCGGATTGACTCCCATGTCCTCGTGTTGTGCCCAGCCAGTTCTCCAGAACTGCGTCGGCGAAGCAGGCGGCCAAAACCAGAAGGCCCGCGACAAAGCCCGGATGGAGATTCACCCACACCGCCATCACTGCGGCCAACACGAACAGTTCGATCTTGCCGACGTCCCGCTCCAAAAGCTCGCAGAAGATTGCAAGCGCCAGCCAGGTGAACATGTGGGGCCGCGCGAGCCAATGAATGGTTGTCGCCGCCATGACCAGCGCACACGTTGTCGCGGCTGCGACTGGACCTGCATATAACCGCGCCGTGCGGTAGACAACCAGAGAAACCAAGCACAAGAGCAGCAGGGCCAACGCCGCCACAGCCGATAATCCGTGCATTCGGTAAACGAGCGCGAAAATGGCATCGCTCCCCCACTCCCAGTCGCACCATCGCTTTTCGGGCATCGTGAAGGAGAAGAGGTCCCGCCTCGGGACGCCGTGATGTGCAAGAATCCACTGCCCCGCACGAACATGCACGCCTGTGCTCGGATCAGCCAGCAACCCCGACGGACCGCCTACTTGCCAGTACAGCAGCAGCACGGGCAGCAGGAAGACAAGCGCAGTAAGCGAGGACAAACGCGCTCGCTGGGTACCGCTGCCTATGCATCTTTCGCTTGCCTCGCTAATTCCGGTGGTTGTTGGGCCACTCACGGGTCACTTACTCATTCACTTTTCAGGTCTCTTCTGACCTGCTTCGCCAGCCAGGTCCAGGCTCCTCTACACGTTCTGGTAGCTTGAACAGATCTGTCTGCCCTCGAGCAATGTGGACGCAATAAGGCCGCCGAAAGTCTATTGAAAACTCTTCTGAAGTTTTCTCGCACTGCAGCTCGAGGAAGCTCAAAAAGCATACCCGCAAGGGCGGGATCGGCGACGCAACGCTTAAGCGATCGATGATCTTTTCTACTCCCGGGGTTCCTTTGGCAACCGCGCATATCGCCAATCGCTTTCGATTGGAAGCAACCATTCCATCGAGGGTAACTGTGCTTCCTCGTGGAATCAGCGTAATGTCGAACAGTGCAAGTGCGGTTTGCTCATATAATCTGTTTCCTACCTTGACGGCGACGGTGCGAGTCTCTAACAAGGCCTTTACAAGATAGGCGGCTCCAAGCATCAGGGTGGCCGCGAGGAGGACTCGCCATCGGACTGTATGTGAGATTCTCATCAGGCGCACTGTGGAGGAGATTCTACGAATCGTCCGCTCGTTGATCCGCAATTTCCGCACTTGTCGCACGACCCGTTGGAGGACATGATCGTTCCGCACTCTTTGCAGGCCGGAGTGTTTGCCTCGCTCTGGCCGATCCCATCCCTGGCAAGAGAGGCGGGCGCTGGGACAATCGTAGGATTGCCATCAGCGCCCGTCTGAGGAGGAGAGGCAGAGAGAAACTTCAAGGCGAGCCAACGGAAAATATAGTCGGCCAGAGACTTCGCGTAGCCGATCTCCTTCACCGGCGTCCAGCCGCTCGGTTCAAAACGTGTGTGGCTGAACTTATCCGTCAAAGCACGGAGCGGGACACCGTACTGAATCGCCATGGACACAGCGATTCCAAACGAGTCCATCAACCCCGCAATCGTCGATCCTGCCTTCGCCATGCGGATAAAGATCTCGCCTGGTTGACCGTTATCATAGAGGCCCACGATCAAGTAGCCTTCGTGCCCGCCAACCGAAAAGTGATGCACGACTGCTTTGCGCTCATCCGGCAAACGCCGCCGCGACGGCTGCGTGACCGCTTCCGTCGATGGCAAAGATTGAACAGTCGCCGCGGCTGCCGGAGAAACGGCGGCTTGAGTATTGGCGATGGATTTTTCCATGAGTCGTCACCTTTTCTCGAACCGGAAACATCAGAAGCGGCCGCGTTCTTGATTTAGGACGTGGCCGCTCTGACCGCAAGTTTTTTCACGCAATCCGGCTTCATATCCCGCGCCTGGTCGCAGTCGTTCCGATGCTGTTCAACCCAGCGCCGGGTGTAACTCTTGAGCCCTTTAAGCCAGAGCTTTGCGTCGCCCGACTGAAGTAGGCTCCGTTCTGTTTCCGTGAACTTCCCGTCGCGCGTCTGGCCGTCAGTGGCCGCCATATACTGAGCCAGTTCGCCGCTTGCTCTGGCCATGGGCAGATACAGCCAAGCGGGAGTCAACACAAAAGCGAGCTTATCGGCCACGCAAAGCCGGGAATACCGCTGGCCATGCAGGTCGCACCAGGAGCGGGAGTGACGACGAACGTGGTCTCCCCATGGCTGCCCACAGAGACGGTCCATGATCCGCCCACCGAGCTCGACGTGATTTTCGCTGCCTTCGCCCTCAACGCGATCCATTCCCCAGTAGCCTACATCGTGAGTCAGAATCCCGAGCAGCAAGCGGGGATCCCCCGGAATCGCGTACAAACGGGAGTAGGCGACCAGAACTGCAATTGGGTGCAAATATAACGCGTGCGCTCCATAAAGTACGCTTTTCGTGCCAACTCGCATGGCCAGTATCCTTTCTCAAACGGCCTACGGAAGTCCGGGAAAATTACTGAATGCGCCAGTTGTGCTGCTCCCGTTGTTCCCAGTCTTCGTCGAGGACCAGTTCTTTCTCCCGCAAAAGACCGAGATTCATCAGCCGCCGAGCCAGAAAATTGAGCGTCTCCGGATATTTCGCCAGCCATTCCCGACACGATGCCCGAACTTCCTCTGGCGTATTCGGGTCGAGGATTAGGACGCGCCACACATCTCGCAGCTCCGTCCACTCCTGGCGGGTTCTCAACTCATTGGCCCTCTCAAGCTCCGCCAACCGGCGTTCGATTCGCAGGTTCATCAGTTCGTTGACGCGCTCCTCGATATAGGCCGATCGCAGGGCTTCCGTCTCTGAGGCCTGCCTTTGCCGGTACTTCTTCTCTGCGCACCGCTCGCGAAGCCCTACAAGCCAGCCCGTCACGGTCCTCATACATTTGCCGATGTGAGTACCCTTGCCGGTAAACCACCGGAAGCCCTCAGATCCCGTCTCGATCAGAAGACCTCCAACGACTAGCCCCCATCCGTTGTGACGAAGTCCCAAGACGAGGAAATAGCACCCGGCAAGCACGAGGAGAACCAACACTCCTCCAGTCGCCGCTTGCCGTGTTCCCATCGAGTTGGGATTGACCTTCACCGGCCTGGAAACTGATCCTCCACTTTCATGGCTTCGTACCCATTCTGCGTTGTATCGCTCTCACTCAAAAACTCGTTTCAATTCCTGCTCAAGGTTTGCTGCTTCAAGCCCTCCTGATCCTTCCCGGTAGCAGTGTCCCTCGGCATCGAGGCGAAGATACCGGCGCGTGTTGATGTGTTTATAAAATTCCACCTTTCCTTCACGCCGCATCCACATGAATTCCGAGCACTTGGCGCCAATCAGATGCTCCAGGGGCTCCCAGTTCGGGTTATCGAAATTCATTGCGCGCATTCGTCGGTTTCCTCCATCAGCGGTTTTTCCTCAACATGTTGAGCCGCGGGGCTTCGGCAGTGGCCTTCGGGCGCGCTGTCCCTGCCCTCCGGCACGATCTCCTCCGGAGGTGCCACATAATGCGAGTGGTCACATGGCGAGCACGTCGTTGCTGTTACCAGGCTCGCTACAACACGCGAGAATCGCTCCGCTACCTCCAGCGGTTCTCCGCCGCGCGTGAAGAATGTTGGCAGCCCGGACTTACCCCGAGCTAAATGCCCGTGTCGGCCGCGAAACAGCAACTCGCCCGCCAGAGCCGGCCTCTTCCCGTTAGCGGCCGGGCCAGGACGGTGCCCTGTGATCAGCAGTTCATATGTGCCGCCTGCGCGCAACATTTCCGCTCGAAGTAGCACTGGCGCCACAACCACGGCATGCGGCCCGTTGACCGCCAGCGACTCCACCCGGCAAAGCCAAGGAAGCCGACTCCCATCCTCGCCCGCAAAAGTCACATAATGCCCAAAACCTTCGACTGCTCCGCCTGACTCGACACCGCGCACCACGTAGCGATGGCCAAGCTGCTGGTGCTCAACCGTCACGGTCGTTTGCACGAAGATTCCGGCCTTCCGCAGCTTGTCGCGCGCTGCTTCAGGCAACGCCAGGCCGAAATGGATCTCGCCGTGCTTCTTCGCCATCTTCGAATCCTCTTACGCAGGCTGCCGATACCGGATCGGACACCCCAAGGCCTCACGGATCATCCCTTTAGTGCATCCAGCCCAACAGCAGTAATACCTTGGGTCGTCGATCCGGACGGCAAGGTTGTCCGCGCCTCGGTCGTGGCCCGCCGCGGCGCATGACGGGCATTGCGTCACATAGTTACGGCCCACTTTCCGCAACCTACCACCGAGATGTTCCAGTATTCGAAACTCCCGCCCATTACCACGGCTTATCCTGACCCGCGCACCTCTTGGTTCCTGCTTGCCTTTGCTCGCTTCCATCTCCTCGAGTCGCGCAGCCACGAGCCTCTTAAGCTGTCCTCCCGAAACCTTCGGCAGTCGCCTGAGATACGACATCTGGCTTTCGAGGTCATAGTTGGCTCCGTAGAACCAGAACCGCTCACTAGCACCGCGGTGGACACCGAGCGGGCCGCGAATGGCATTTCCGAACTCGCCAGCCTTCACAGAGTCTTGCTTCGGAAAGACTTCGATTCCGTCCACTGTCCCGCTACCCTTTACCGGAACGCTCAGCCGCGACGCCACGCCGTAAATCAGCACCCGGCAAGCGCGTGCCGGCTGCGCCGACTCGAAGAAGATCCACAGGTGCCCGCCTCGCCGGCTCTTTTCGAGCGCCGCGTAGATCCTCTGGCGCTCCAGGTCGTCTTGAAGCTTTAACAGGTCATCCATAGCCTGCTTGTAGTCGGCGTCGATAGCGACCCACTTCGAGCATTGCGTCGCCGGGTTGATGGCGTACAGGGCGATGGTGATCTCGCCCTCCAGATGTTGGCGAAGCGTCTCGGTGGTCAACTGCAGCGGTTGCCCGGTTGCCTTAACTCTTGGGCGGTAATAGTAATACCGGCCACTTTCCGTGTGCGGCTTCGCGGACTGAACTGTATAAGCGCCCCGATTCACAAACAGCTTGCCGTAGTTGGACACAACCGCCGCGCTCGCCTGGACTCTCATGACGTACCTCCAGGGAGAAATTCGTTCACGCGTGATGTTGGGGATAGACTGGGAAAGGAGAATACAAACGCTTGCCGCCCCCACTCAACGGGCGCTTGAAGCGGAAGGAACAGGAGCTTCCTCACTTCATCTAAGCTGGAAGCGCCGCTGTTGTCAAGTTAAATCTTCCATGGCGGTCACGCCTCCGCTCGCGGGGCACTGGCCCCAACAACTCGGGGCCAACTCCAGGCGTAACGTGCCACCGGCACGTATCGAGCAAACGGGGTTGCTCCATCAACCGCGCAAAATGGCAGCCATGCATCAGGCAGTCAAAATCTGCCAGAGAATAGCCGCCGTACTTATCATCTTCGAAGTCGACCCAGTACCAGGTGCCTGATTTCCGATCAAGAACATAGAACGCTCCCGATTCTGGATCACCTGGGACAACCACAAAGAGCAACAATGCCCTTGGGAATTGCACCCAGCGGGCTATTTCCGCTCCGTCTGTAATCGCCAACAGTTTTCCAACCGCCGAATCCGGCACGTCGTCCTTACATCCGCCGAACAAGGAGGTCGCTGTCAATCTACCAAACATGGATTCCTCCAGGGTTGAATTTCTGTCACCAAAGCGACAGTAGAAAAAAATGACTTGCTTTCCCTCTCTGAGGTCAACAAGGGGGCGAGCAAGTGTGAAGAATGTGTCACCTCGTTTACCGGAACCTTCGCATCAGGGCAAAGCTGTTGACGCTCACCGAGCGGCGAACGCTGCTGCTTGCTCCCGGGCCGCCCGGTACGCGAGGTTATGCGCCCGCTCCTGATCCGCATTGGTGCCCGTGTGTCCGGGAGTCCAACTCCAGTGCACTTCGTGCTGCTGAGCCAATTCTGCAAGCTGACACCAGAGATCTTGGTTCAGAACTGGCTTGCCGGAACTGGAGACCCACCCACGCGCCTGCCACCGCGGCAGCCAATCTGTAATGCCGTTGCGGACATATTGACTGTCCGTCACTAATGCAACGTGACATCGTGTCTTCAATGCTCGCAGGCCCTCGATGGTGGCGCTTAATTCCATTCGATTCGAGGTCGTTGCCGGATGCCCTCCGACAAGTTCCTTGGTCTGCTCGCCATAGCGGAGAATACAAGCCCAAGCTCCCGGACCAGGGTTCCCGATACAACTTCCGTCTGTGATAATTGTTACTTTGGTCATCGTTCACCTCATTAGAGAGTTCGTTGGCACTAGCGCATCGTGCGTGTGAATCTCGCATGGTGCCGCGCGTTCTTCGGCGCCGCCACAGAATCCACACGGCGAGCCAAAGCAGTGTTCAGCCTTTCGATCAACCCTGCTCGTTTGCTGGCGAAATCGTGATATCGAAATTCAGCCGGAACATCGGCGACTGGCCTGCCTTCTCGAAGCAACCAGACCAAGTAGCCCACCAAGCCTTCCGGCACAAACCACCGGATTGCATAAGACTCATGGCAGTCGAAGCCGTATGCGTTGGTTTCCCACTTGTAACCGACGGTCTCCAGGAACTCCATCGCCGCCAGAAGATGAGGCCAGAAATTGATCGCTTGAATGTCCTCAAGGGCTCCGGAATGAAAAGCGACGCGCTCGACGATCATAGCCAACTCTTCGAGCGTGATTTCGATACCCACCGCCTCTTCTTCTTTCAACTGCATCGCCTTTTTCCAGTTCTCAGACCTGCACAGAGTCAGGCGGATTAGAGCATCCGCTACCAACATCTCAATCGGCTGATCTGAATAAAGAGCCAGCTTCATCAGGCCGCCCAGTTCGATGGATTTCAAGACCTCAAATGGAATCACGGCAACCTCCTTTCTGTGTGTGGATTAGAGATTTGGGGCTCCGGCACCCTACAACCGGTAAAAGATCACTTCCTCAAACTGCAAACAGTCTTGACGGCTTGACATTGCATTCGTGCTGGTGCATTATGTCCTAGACAACTAGGAGGAATGATGGGTGGTTATGAGAAGCTGCAAGGCACGCTCGATCTGCTGGTCCTGAAGGTGCTTGCGCGCGGACCGGAGCACGGGTACGGCATCACGCTGCGAGTGAAGCAGGTTTCGAAAGACGCGCTGTGCGTTGAGGAAGGTTCGCTCTACCCAGCACTCCATCGGATGGAACAGGCCGGGTGGATCAAGCCAGAGTGGAAGCCATCGGAAAAGAACCGGCGCGCGAAATACTACCACCTGACGGGAAAGGGCAGGAAGCGCCTGGCCGAGGAGCAGGAAAACTGGGCACGCGTTACTGCGGGTGTGGCCAAAGTGCTGCGGTATGCGTGAGGCTTTATGGGACTGCTGAATCGTCTTACTGGCTTGTTCAAGCGAGCGCGGCTGGAGCGCGAGTTGAAAGAGGAACTGGAACATCACATCCAGCTGAAGACGCAGGAGAATATCGAGGCCGGGATGTCTCCCGACGAGGCTCGGTACGCCGCGCTGCAAGCGTTCGGCGGGGTCGAGCAGAAGAAAGTACAGTGTCGCGATGCCGACCGCCTGCGCTGGCTCGAGAACTTGATCCAAGATCTCCGGTTTGGCCTGCGGCAGTTGCGCCGCAACCCTGGCTTCACCGCCGTCGCCGTCATCACACTCGCTCTCGGCATTGGAGCGAACACCGCGATCTTCAGCCTCATTGATGCGGTAATGCTGCGCGACCTTCCGGTAAGAAGGCCGGGCCAACTGGTCCTGTTCTCTGACAATTCCGGCCAAGGAATGAGCATCGGAACAGACCTCGAGGGCAACGGGCGATGGACTGAATTCTCTTATCCGCTCTACAAAGATTTTGCTCGGCGAAGTCCGCTCTATGAAGGCATTTGCGCGTTTCAAAGTGGAGAAGACGAGTTGGCGGTTCGCTTTGAAGGGCGGCGGCACGGTAGTAGCACAGAGGTCGCGCAAGGAACCGCAGTTTCAGGGAACTACTTTTCCGTGCTAGGCGTTCAAGCTTTTATTGGGCGAGCGCTGAGGCCCGCTGACAACGAGCCGGGCGCGTCGCCGGCTGCGGTGGTGAGCTTCAATTATTGGCAGGGCAAGCTGGGGGGCGATCCGGCCGTGGTAGGCCGCAGCCTCGATATCAATGGCATACCAATGACGCTGGTAGGTGTAATGCCGCGCCGGTTCTTTGGACAACGCGTGGAATCGGGGTCGGCGGATTTCTGGCTGCCGATCTCCCTGCGGCCCGAAATACTCCTGGGCGAAGTGCCGTGGGCGAAACAATTCCTGACTGATCCTTACACGGAGTGGCTGAACCTGATGGGCCGCCTCAAGAGGGGCGCGAGCCTTACGGAAGCAAACGCGGAAATCAACGGCGAGCTTCGGCAATACATCTCGGGGCTACTCGGATCAAAAATTACTCGGCACGAGCGGCTGCTTCTCAGTCGTCAATACGTGAAGATGGTGCCAGGAGGCCGAGGCCTCTCGACGCTGCGCCACGAGTATTTCGAGCCACTCGTAATCCTCCTGGGAGTTGTGGTGTTGGTGCTGCTCGTCGCGTGCGCTAATGTCGCCAACCTGCTGCTCTCGCGCGCGACGGGCCGGCAAAAGGAAATCGCTACCCGGATGGCACTGGGCGCCACTTCCGGTCGCCTGATCCGGCAGATGCTTGTTGAATGCGTGCTCCTGGCGGTCTTGGGAGGCGCGGTAGGCGCGCTGCTTGCCGCGTGGGGTGTTCACATCCTGGTTTCTCTCGTTGCGGCGAACGCTCCTCTGAATTTGAAGCCGGACCCTGCTCTCGTCCTTTTCACCCTAGGTGTCTCATTCTTTACCGTGATAGTTTCCGGCCTTATGCCGGCTCTCAGAGCAACTCGTGTTGAGCTTGTGTGTGCATTCAAGGCGGGACCCGCGTCCGCCACTTCAGGTCGCAGCCGGTTGGCAAGGGGGAAGGCACTGGTGATATTTCAGGTCGCCGTATGCCTGGTCCTGCTGCTGGGCGCAGGCCTGCTGCTTCGTAGTCTCGCAAATCTTGAGAGTCAGAGCCTCGGCTTTAACCTTCGGCACGTCTTGCTTGTGAACATGGAACCAGGGCTTGCCGGATACAAGCCTAAACGGTTGCCACTTTTCTACCATGAGCTGGTGGAGCGCCTCGGCGCCCTTCCCGGCGTGCGCTCAGCAAGCGTTGGGAGCACCAGTCCGATGAGTGGCGCCCGTCAGTTTAGCAACGTTTCTATCGAAGGCCAGCCTCGGCGGGCTGGCGAGGGCAACGTTAGCTTGGTGAGAGTTGGGCCGCGATACTTCGAGACCCTAGGGATCCCCGTCGTTGCGGGCCGTGTGTTCGACTGGCAGGACACGCTCGCCTCAAGTGGTGTTGCGGTCGTCAATCAAGCCTTTGCTGGCCGCTTTCTGCCAAACCAGAATCCGCTTGGGCATCGGTTCAGTTCTGGGTCGAAGTTTAAATCGCCCGGCCTTGAGATCGTGGGCGTGGTCGAGGACGCAAGGTTCGGCGGTCACAGCGAGAAAGCGGGACCCGCATACTTCGTTCCCGTTGACCAACTGGAGGCGGACTCGGCTTACGTGAATGAGATTGAGATTCGTGCTGTGGGGAACCCGGCAGGCGTAACTGAGGAGGTGAGAAGAACCATTCATGGAATCGATTCAAACCTGCCCGTCACAACCATGACAACGCTTTCGGATCAGGTAAATGGATCCCTGCGCCAGCCGCGGCTAATTTCAGAGCTGACGGCGATTTTCGGACTGCTGGGTCTTGCGCTCGCGTGTGTGGGTCTCTATGGAGTGATGGCCTACAATGTGGCGCGGCGAACGAACGAGTTGGGCATTCGCCTGGCGCTGGGCGCGCAAAAAGGAGATGTTCTCAGGATGATCCTGCGGCAAGGGCTGACGATGACGCTCGTTGGCGTGGCCGTCGGAGTGACTGCAGCATTGGCGCTCACACGATTCCTGTCAAGCCTCCTCTACGGAGTGAAGCCCACTGACCCGCTGACGTTCGTGACAGTATCTATGCTCCTTACCGGCGTTGCGTTGGTTGCGTGCTGGATTCCCGCCCGCCGCGCGGCGAAGGTCGATCCAATCGTTGCCCTCCGTTATGAATAAGTCGGCTACGACGGAGACACGACCAACGATGGATGCTCCTGAGCCGCCTGACATCGCCCAGGTGCTCAAGGGTGCGCTACCGACGATCCGAAAGCAGACAGTGACTCAGGAACCGAGGAACACTCCGCACTTCTACATCCGGCCTGCACGCGTCGATTGGACGCCACGCATCGCCGAACTCTCTCTCCAAATCGGTTATCCCGTATCTCCCGACGTAGTTCGAGCCCGACTGAAAACCGTTCTGTGCGACGAAGATCATGTCCCCATCGTGCCCGAAAGCGACGGGAAGCAGATTGTTGGCCGGCTGCATGCCACAGTCAGCCGGTCGCTAGTTGACGGGCTGACATGTCAGATCGCCGGTCTGGTCGTCGATGAAAACTCTCGACGGAATGGAATAGGCCGTGCCTTGATGCAGCACGCCGAAGCTTGGGCGGCTCATCGCGGCTTGAAGTCAGTCTCATTGCGCAGCAACATCGTTCGCGATGGAGCTCACACGTTTTACGAGCGACTCGGGTACGAGCGCGTCAAGACACAGCACGCCTACCGCAAGCGCCTGGCTCCGCAATGCACGTCAAGCCCGCTGCATGATTTGCATCTCTGTTGCGTCTGCCAAACGGACACCGTACAAAAGCGGCACCGCTCTGCAACAGCGGACGACGCATCCACTCACGCTTCACATTCAACATGCCGCAAGACTCGCACACGCTCGATGCTATCCGTAACGGCACTTCCGTAAACACGTCGGCAAGCGTTCGGAGTCTCTCTCCCATCGAGCTTGTCCGATCTGTTACCTGGACTCCGCCAAGTTAACCGGCAGCTCGCACGTGACGCAACACAACCTGACAGCGGCAGGCACAACAAGATCCCGTCGAAGCGCGCTACCAATGTCGGAAGAAACTGTACACTGCAAAGACGCGACCGTAAACGCGAGCGTCCCAGTCTCGCAAGCCTCATCACTCAAGCCTGCGACAACAACTCAACATCGACGCACGGGCATCGTCCACAGAACCGTGCACGACTCACGTCTCCTGCAAATCGATCTCGCAAAGTATGCGGACAACCTGCACACTCCACCGCAAAAGGCCGTACGCAAACGTCTGTCGTTTATTGACTTCCCGAAGGGGAAAATAGGGGGTAGTCACGACGCAAGACGCCCACAATCAATGAGATACAAGAGGCCTCAGGAAGTCGTGAGGAAGTAATGGGGAAGGCATGGAGAAGGAGGGGCAAGTCAAAGGCTAGGTATGGAGAGCCTCCGCCAGCGTCAATTGATGAAGCATGGGGTCGACGACGTGGGTCGAGAGCAGTTCGCGCCTGAAGTCACACGATACTCCAAAGTAGATTTTCAGCCTCGCCCCCTGGAAACAATGCTGCACGAACCAAAGCAAGTGGTAATCCGGAAACAGGTACAAGAACCTGCTCACGCGCTGCTCGGCCTGCATCAGGCCGGCAATCTCCAAATAACGGTTCCCGGCCTTGGCCTGGCGCTCGTACTCAAGCGCAAGCTGCACCTCATGCCCCTGAACCCGCAAAGTCACTACCGCGTCGTAGTCCTTGGCGTATCCGTAATTCGTGAATGTATTTTGCGACCTGATCTCCAGATCCGACTTCCAGTCCGCGAGCAAGCCTTGCCTTGCAAGCGCCAGGCGAAGGTCATTCAGATCGATCGCGTGTCTCATCCGGTCGGCGTCCCCCTCACGGTGGTAGAAACCCAGAATGCCGGTATTGCAGTCGCCCAGGTTGATTAACTCGCGCGCTCCTTCTTCCGTCAGCGAATATACGAACGAGCGGGCGGCGTTCGAGAGGATGTGCCGCTTCAGGAACCCGTGGTCGGCCAGGCGCTTCACCCGCCAGTTGAAGCTGCGTCGCCCCGACTCGTGCCCTCCACGCACCATAAACTCCGAAAGCTGATCCTGGGTGACGAAGCTGCTGTGCAAAGTCTGTTTGAGCAGCGGATGATCGTGCTCCACACTGAGTTTGATGGAACCTTTCATGTATCGCAAGACTGCCTCACTCCTTTACCGTTGGTCTCCGAACCCATGGACGGACCGGGTGAGCTTCCAGCACCACCCGGCCAATGCTCGTCCGCACCCAACCGTCGGGCGGAATAAGCAGCAGCGCCTCGTCCTGGTCCTGCCACTTGCTGAAGGAGATCAACCAGCAGCCTTCCGACTTCCAGCCATCCTCACCGACGCACAGGTTTCCAAACTCGGTCGACCGCACAGCAACCAGGAAGTAATCCGGCGGCTCGGGATGCTCATGCCGCCGCCCGGCGAAGCATTTGTTTTGTCCATTCCATATGCACGGCGCCTCGCATTCAAAAACCGAACCGATCATGCGCTCTATATAATAAGGATGGAAGCCGCCGACACCGTTGAAGCGGACGTGGCCGGCAATCTTCCGGTGACGAACAACACGACCGTTGACGTGGACGCCCGTTGTATTGAAGTAGGCGGCACGTCGGAAGCGTTCCGGATCATCGGGGTCTCGGGCGAATCTCCGCCGCCACACACTGCCGAAACTTGTAATGCCCACCAGCATTGACTGTCACATTCCTTTCAGCCGTTTGTTGCGCTCGCGCTCGCGGTAGAGCTGCTCCCGCAAGTCATTGTTCTGTTTTACAAGATCCCCTTGGCTGGGGCTGGTTTGAGATGATACGCCGTCCGTTGGCTCTGGAACTGCAACCCCGACACTGTTCAGCCGAGCCGCGAGCTGACCAACCATTGCACTGTGCTCCTCAACTTTGCCGGCGAGCACGTCCCGTTCACGTCGAAGGTTGGCTGCTTGGGTGAGGGCCTCTTCGGAACGCCCCTCGGTTTCAGCCGCTGCTCCAGCAACATTCACAGCGCGTTGCGCAGCCACCTCGCGCTCGACAACGCGGTTACACTTTTCCATGTGCGCGTTGTGTCTCCGGATCGCCTCGTGCGCAAAGCGCCGCGTACGCTTGTCCTGGGCGAGCAATGCTTCGTGCCGTTCTTGCGCGAGCCATAGGATCCGGCTCTTGTCGATCGACACCTTGGTAAGGCCAATGGCCAATAGGATGACGAGCATGGTTGTCATGAGACTGTATTTGAAGTACGGGTTGTATGCACTCTGCTCAAGGAAAGCTTCTCGCCGTTGCTCGATCCACTGTCCCCAATCGAGGTTGTCGGGATTGAACTGCCGGAGCAGCGCGTCGTACCACGTCTGCTGGTAGGGCCGCGTGACGACCATCGGATGTTGGTAAAGGGGACCGGCAGACGGTTGTACCACGGGCTCGCCTCTTTGTGCTTGGCTGAAAAGCGGGACTGCCAGACTAACAATGCAGCACGTTACACAAAATATTTTTCTCATTGCACCATTCCTCCATATCCTCCGCTTGCGCGCTTCTTGCGCCGGTTCGCAAACTCCAAATTCTTGAATCGCAAGTGCGCGCCACCTTGCGAGTCCGCACGTGACGGTATCAGCCTCGGGAAAACTTCCGGCTCAAATCCCGGCACGTGAATGTCCTCTGGCGGTCGCACGCTCAATGTCGTATGCAACGTGCCTTGCGTCTCGTCCGTCATCAGCAGTTCCACCTGGCCCTTGGGCAGGTTCTTGATGTGGTAGTCCAGCGCGCGTCTCCAGGTCCTCCCGCTCGGTTGCGGCTCCCGTTGCCTGATACTTCTCATAGCCAAAGAACTTCAGCCGCCGCATCGAGCGCGTCCGTTTGGTCACCGGATGCAGGGCTGAAGCCTGAAGGAAGAAATCCGCCGTCGTCTCGTCGTGCGTCTTGAAGGTGATAACGGTGTTCGCCGCGGACGTCACGTCCTCTCCAAAGGCATGGCCCACCCGCAGCAATTGCGGGACACTCTGCATCGAGAAAACGAACGCGGTGTTCGACCCACGAGCGGTTTGCAGGATGTAGGCAAAGTTCTCATAAGCGTAAGGACCAAACTCGTCGAGGATGACGCTGCACATCGGCCGGCTGGCGGCCTCCGCGTCCTCGAGGTCGTAGCGCTTGCCAATCACCAGTTGCAGGTTTTGCAGCAGCATCTTGCCGAGCGCCCGCACCGGTTCCGCATTCCTGTTCACGTTCAGGCTGAGCACCAGGATGAGCCCTTTCTCGATGACCTCGTCGAACGACAAGAGGTCATCGTAGGGCCCGGTTATGATCGACAGCTCATCGTCCAGAAACGCCATGCACTCGTTCAGCAGGCCCTGGATCTTCTCGACCCGATCTCTGTCCTGAAAACTCTGATAGAGGTTCTTGACGCTCATCTCGAAGTTCAGCCGCCGCTGCAAGGTGATGTCAGGCATCCGCTCGATCTCGTGCATGGCCTTTTGTACCTGCTCCTGCAACACCTCCGGATCGATGGCCATCACCAGCACGTCATAGAAATTGAACTTGCAACCCGTATAGACCAGCACCCGGACGATGTCGCCTAAGTACACCAGTTGATGTTTCGAAAAGAACTCGTCGCGCACCTTGAACGACCGGTTGAACGACCCGAAGACCATATTGACCACTGACATGTAATCGTCCTGGGTGCAACGGAATGGGTTGTAGCGGCAGGAGATGTCGGGGTGGGAGGGGCTGATCACCCGAAGGTCGTCCATCCGTCCCGCCCGATGGATGTAAGGCAGGAGCGCCTTAAAGAGCTTCCACTCGCCTTTGCCGTCAAGAATCAGGATCGGCATCCGTTTGGGGCCGCTGGGCGTATCAATGACCCGCATCAGGTCCTGCGTGATGATGTTCGTGAGTAGCGTGGTTTTCCCCATGCCGGTGAGGCCAAGGACCAGGCCCTGCATCACCCGGATGCGATCCGGCCACTGCCAAGGCTGGCCGTGGACGTCGTAGCCGAGCACGACCGAGTTCTTTTTCCAGCATTGCTGCGTGAACCGTTCGTCCTTCTTGGGAGAGATGACCTGATAAGGATGCGGCCAGGTATTCTCCCGGCGAGACCGGCCAGTCAACAAGAGCCAGAGCCAGCAGCCCAGGCCCGCAGCCGGAATTCCCAGGTATCCCAGTCCCTCGATGAACTGGCTGTTCGAAAGATGATAACGATGGGTGGCGACAAACCACACGGCGAGGAAGATGCCGATGCCGACGGCCGCAATGATAAAGACGGCATCATAAACCCCAGGATCGTTACGAGTATCGTGTTCTTTCATGAAAGAAGCCTTTCTGATCGCCCTTACCGAATGAAGTTGAACCAGAGGAACCAGGCCAGAAACATCGCTGAGAAGACAAGCGTTATGACAAAACCCTTTCTGAAGGAGCGCCGCCCCTCCTGTTTGAACGGCTCGCGCGGCTCGAGAGCAAGGTTGGCAAGCACCTTGCCCAAGCCAATTTCAGGCCTTGAGTTGAGATAACTGCGGAGAGTCATGTCCTCCGTGGTCCCAGCCCCGTTGTCGGATTCAGGTTCGACATCTTCAAGCTTTTGGGGTTCCACAATGACCTCCATGTTTTCAAAATCCTTTTCCCGCGATCACGAGCATGGCGATGAGGCCACACGCGGCGGAGAGATAGACGACGTAAGGAAGCTCCCCATCTTTAGGTTTCCGTGTACACGCGAGAATTGCGGAGAGCATGTCGCAGACGATCCAAACCATCAGACGGCTCGCAGGACTCGCAATTGGCAGTTCGGCAATTAAAAGAATCGGACCGCCCCACGCCGCGCAATGGCAAACGATATCCATACGGCGCGCAAAAGATCGAATGGCGGACTCGAGATGAGTCAAAAGCGTTTCAGCAGCAGATCTCGTCGCGTTCGCGAATTGTTTCCCGCCAGGCTCGATCCCCCCGTTCGCTTCCGCCGTTATTGTGTTCAATCCCTTCACAGCACACCCCGGTTGTGCACGTTAATTCACCACGGCCGCCGTTACCGCGCGTCCATGGTCATCACGGAATCGAAGCCGCAGTACGACGGTGGTTGAACTCTGAAGCTTCACGCCGACAACGCCGATGGTCTCTTGCCCCGGCAGCACCGTTGTATTGGATACCTCGTGCGCGATCACCGGAAGCCGGGCTTCGGATCGGCCGATGAGATTTTCGTCTTCTCTCCTGGTCAACTGTGTGTAGACGTGCGCGGTGAGTTCGCCGTGCGAAAGACTTCCCTTCAAGACGGTCATATGCGGCGTTCCCGGCGCATAAGGCGTCCTGGTTCCGTTCTCGATCGAGTACCGGATAAAGAGTTTGCCGCTCTCTTCAAAGAGGTCCCGCACCATGACCTGGACGCGGTGCTTCTGCGTCTTCCACATTTCCTGCCGGACCGGCGTGCCTCGAAGCATTCCTACCGCAGCAACCATCACGGGATCGGTGGACGCCTTGCGAGCCGGTTTGGGTCTGGGTGCCGGAGCGGGATCGGCCGTCCGTGTATCGATAGCGAAATCCATCGCTGATAGTGGTCCCGCCGGATCGAGCTCGTAATTTTCCCGACCTGATTTCGTCCAGATAAAAAGGTTTGTCGAAACGCCAGCCTCGGTCGGCTCGATAAAGACCTGATCCGCCCGCCACTCGACCTTGAAGGCGTCGCTTCCTGCCGCGACGGACAAGACGGGCTCGGCGAGCTGAATCACGGTTAGATGATTGAGAGCCGTCTTCACTTGCACGATCTGGTGCTCGTTGGGATCCCGCGTCTCGATCTTCTGGCCATAAAGAGGAATGGTAAGAATCAAGGCCGCGAGAGTCGTAAAGAGTTTCTTCATTCGAGCCTCCGTCCGGCGAAACTGAGGAGGCTCCAGGGAGCCCGCCGGGCGGGACTCCCTGGAGGTTGATCCGGCCTAAGCGCCACGTGCCGCTGGCCGGGAGGAGTGAACGTTTACCTGGGGACGCTGCATGGAGTCGGGAAAAATGACTTTCCCGTTCCGTGCTTCGCCTCGCCCAGGCGTGATGGGAAATGGATGCACCTGGCGGACGACTTCGGGCTGCCCTTTGCCGTTCGCATGCCCAAGCACCTTGCCGTCTTCGGTAATCTGAACCTGAAACAACAAGCGCTTGTACGGCATCCCGTCCGTGCTCGGCGAGACGAGATAGACGCGTGCTTCGTCGTCAACCTCGATCTCACCGTCGCACAATTCGGGAAGCGCGACCTGGATGGGCCTGCCGCCTGTCCGCTCGGCGATGGCATCGACCATCTCCTGCGGAAACGCATAGAAGACAATCGAGCCGTTGCCATCCCCCGACGCTGCCGCATCGAACAGCGCCTGAAGCCACAGCCGACGGTCACCTCTCCGGCCGCGGCCCCATTTCTGAATGTGAGAAATCACCGCTTTCAATTCCTTGCGGCCTTTCTCCCATTTGTGCAAAGCGCTCTTCGCCTGATTCAGCCGGAAGGTCGCCTCCCGCTTGGCTTGAGGGCCATCTGCTTCGTTTACGTTCCCAAGCGCAGCTTCAGCTTCCTTCACGGCTGCTTCGAGCTTCTGGCGCTTTTGGCTGATTTCACCGAGCCGCTGGGCATACATGCGGCACAGTTTGTGTGCTTCCGTGAACATCCGCTCGGGGTAGGTCCCACAGGCAACCAGTCCCCGGAACTCACGGATTCTTTTGGCCTGGCCGAAGAGTTCTTCAATCTCCGGTCGGACCGCGTTATACAACTGCCCGATGACGTCCGTCGCGGGAGCCCCGACGCTTATCGGAAGCTCCGCGACACGTTCCGCGAGGCGCGTCTGAAGCCAGTCGGCCCCGGAAACTTGCTCGCGGATCTGTTTGATCAGCTTGAAGTCCGGCTGCGTGCCGTGCTTCAACTGATCGAGCGCCGCCTGAAGCTGGACCGCCAATTGCTCGGCCTCATCCAGCTTGCCTGCGGCAAGACATCGGGTCTTGAGCG
The DNA here is from genome assembly GCA_021817045.1 of Acidobacteriota bacterium. Lineage (GTDB taxonomy): Bacteria > Acidobacteriota > Terriglobia > UBA7540 > UBA7540 > RH2-MAG17b. The sequence continues at coordinate 25,020 of JAKAWG010000036.1, read as the reverse complement.
CCGTGATCGACCCAATCGAATTGCCCATCGCTTCGAGTGCCACGGCCGGCAACGAGAACCATGGGCTCTTCTTCTTAGGCAGCTTCTGTTTGGTGTTCGTAAACCGCTCGTGATAGTTGAAGCGGTCTTCGACAAAGCGCGGGAAGCGGTCCGACTCGACCACGCAGATCGTGTCGAAATCGTAGTCGCCTCCGTTGCGTTTAGCTGTTTCGGAATGGAGTGAGAGGGTTCCCTCAAGACGCAGTTGCTTCATCACGATTTTTTCCATGATGTTGCTCTCCGCCATGGGGCAACCTGTTCGGCGCAGCCGGGTGATCAGAAGTTCCGCCATGTGGCCTGTCACCCGGTTCTGCATCGGAAGCAGATCCTCCTTCGTCCGAATGGGATAGCGGACCATCAGGACCTTTTCGGAGCTCAGCCGGCTGTACGCCCAATGTTTCGGCATCCAGTCCGCCGAGCAGTAGATTTCGCCGTCATGCGCGACCAGGAACCCGTCATCTGCCAGCGCGAACGCCGGAAACGACAGGCCTCCCGCCGTACAGGCTTTGAAAGCCCACTCGGCCAGCCGCCGCTGGAGCTGATCTCTGACCCACGGGAAAAAGATCATGCTCCCGCTGCCATCGGCTTTGAGCACGGCTTCGAGCGTCGTGTTCTCAACCGAGGTATAGCCGTCGAGGTGGGCCACACCATCGTTGACGTCCCGCTGCGCCTCCGTTGATCCGAGAACGTTGAGCAGCCCTTCGAAGTCATCGGACTCGACGGCTGCTTTCAGTTTCCGGACCTCAGAGAGTGCATAGGGCTTGATTTCGTGGTCGAGAGAATCGAAAGGCGCGTGTTCGAGCAGGGTATAGCTCGACCCGAACTCGAGCTCGCGCGAGACCTCCCGAATTCCAAGCACGATGGAGCCAGTAAACACCCGCGCGTCGTGGCGTAACCAACGCACCAGGCGCGACGGGCCTTTGTACTCTGGCTTGACGGATGAGGCGGGAAGAATGATGTCGGCTTCAAGAAGCTCCGCCGCATCATCTTCCATGACTTTGAAGCTTCCTTTCGCCTGGGTCTTGCCGAAAGCCAAGCGATATTGGTAGAAACGGCCGCTCGGAAGATTCAGCCGGTCAAACAGCGACCTTTTGATCCATCCACGGCAGTCATTGGTCCCAAGCTCCAGGTCTTCGACGACCAGTACCCGGCGCTCGGGGACTTCAATTAGGGACTTGCACGGCCCGACGAGGATGCCGAAGTAGACGATGGCGGCCTCGGCCGTGTTCTGGAAACGTTCTGCGATGGCTCTTTCGTACCGCTGCTCCACCGCGTAGAACTTTCCTTCCTTGGCCGAGCTCGACGCTCCCGCCAGCGCATACCGCAGTCCGTTCCATTCAAGACGTGCCAGTGACTGGACGATCTGAGCTTTCTGGTAGTCACTGAGCATCTCGCTGGGAAGATCCACGGTTGCCACTCGAATGCCCGGATAAAGGGATTCAAGCAGCGTGTTCGAGAGGGTCGCCTCGCGGCGCAAGTCCATCACTTTCTCCTTCACTTTGCCCGTCCGGTCCATCTCCAACTGAACCACGGGCAATATGTTCTTTCTTGCTTCGTTTCTTCTTGTTTCGTTTCCTTCTCTCATGGCCTCTTCTCCTGTTCTGGTGTGTTAAGGCACAGGACAGGGGAGAGACCCAAGGGCCTCTTCGCTCATCCCGTGCCGAAAAAAGAAGTGATCTTTCGGCCGGGTCAAGCGAGCGACCGGGCCATGTTGAGTTGTCTGTCAGACGCTATGCACTTTGGGCCGCAAAACCCGCCGTGCGATAGCGCCGATAATCTTCGCCACCAGTTCCATCGCGAGCGTAAACAGCGCGCCCGCAATCAAGTATTCGAGTTTCTGCTGGTCCACCATCGATCCCACCCAGAGCGAAATCGACGTGATGGCTACCACGGCCACTCGATTCATCAGCTTCTCCTTTCCGTCCATAGTCCGGACAAAGAGGAAGCCCATTACGAGCGGCTTCTCGTTCCCGGACCGGAGACATCGATTCCGGCTCGGGGAAACCTTCCCGAAGCCGCGCGTTACAACTCATCCACAGTTAAGAGCCTGCGGAACGCTTCATCATTTGTATGAAGCCAAAAAGACAGTGGTCGCTGGTTCGTGGTCGGTGATTAGCAAACAGAGAGCCGTCAGCGATCAGCTTTCAGCAAACCGCACTCTGGCGGCTGATAACTGAGAGCTGATTCCCCCGCCACTGATCACTTCGCACTTACCACTGTTCTTCTCACTGGGTCCTTTCGTATCGTAGGCGCCTTGCCCGTCAGGTCCGGCACAGCGCGGTATTCGATCAACGCGTAGAACCCGACTCCCGTCTTGAGCGACTCGATCAGGGCTTCGTTCTCGCTCGAAACCTCTTTTCCGAGCAACGGGGGACCACCCTCAGAGTTCCGACTTGCGAGAAAGTAACGTACGGCCGACTCGGTCTCTCCACGAGACTCTGCCGGTTTCTTTCGAGCAGGACGCGCCGTTGCAATTGGCGTCGCTTTGGGTTCCATAACTGCTGCTTCTTGCGACATCTTTATCCGTACTCCTTTCCGCGGCTCGCCCGGCAATTGGGGGATTCCCACCTCGGCGCAGAACCTTCCTGGGCCAGGCGAGCCGCTGAATTGAGAAGTTGCCAGGTTGCCCCTGGCGGGCTTCGCCGCTTTGTTGCGACAGAACTTTATTGGCCTGCGCTCCCATCGAGCGCACCTTGCTGGTCTAGACTGGTATCTCGCTGCCCCATCATTTCCTGCGAGTTAAATCCCGCAATCAGCAGTCCGCTCGGGTTCAGGTCGCTTCGCGCCGTCTCGACCAGCCGGACCGTGTACTTGCCCACAATCCGGTCCGTCGTCTCCGTACCTTTCTTCACCCGATGGACTTCGTTTACGCCAAAAACCACGTACGTCCACGGCGCCGCTTTCACGCGTTCGATCGAGCGAATCCGGAATTCGGAAATCATGTGTTTCGCCTCGATCTTTCCCACCACGTCTTTTGCTCGCAGCGTGTCGAGCGTGTAAGCACGCAGATTCCGGGTCATCATGTTCAAGGCGTCGGAGAAGTTTTGATCCACCGAATCCGGCGTGTAAATCAAATAAGAGTTGAGAAAGCTCCGCACCATCGCCTTGCCTTCAAGATCAGTCGGCGCGACCGCTTTTGCGGTGTTTGCAGAGAACTCCAGCGGGAAGCGTGCGGGCCGCATCCGGGCTCCGCCGACTACCGTGGCGTTGCCATTCTTATCCACGCGAATGACGGTGGGCGGCTGAAGACGGGCGTAGACGGCGAAGGCAAACGAGCCCAGAGCAATGACGCCAAAGAGAATGGCCGCGAGCCAGGCCCGGTTCGCGTAGGCGCGAAGTAAACCGTCGTGCTCGTAGTATTTCGTATAGGTCAGCATCTCGGGTTTTGCGGTTAGCGGTTTATGATTCTTCATTGCTTTCGCTCCCTTTAGAATTGGTCGCGCCACCCTTCATCCGGTCATAGACGGCTCGGGCGGCATAGCCTCCATACCAACCGGCGGCATGCGTCAAGCTGAATGCGGGACGATGTCCCGGCATGTTGGGACCCGGCGTCCACGGCATGGGCATCCCCGAGCGCCGGCCGCCCGTGGAGCTCGTTGCCGGCGGGCGCGGTGGCGTTGAAGAAGACGCTTGCGCTGCGCTGACTCCTTGTCCCACCGATCCCTGGCCGCCTGCTTGATTGGCTCCGCCTCCGGCCCCTCCTCCGCCTCCCACGCCTCCGCCAGCCGCCTGACCGCCATAGGACCATCCGGCTCCGGTTCCTACCATTGCCGCCCCGCCCGCAGCCAATGCCGCTGTCGCTGCCGTCAGCGCGACGCCTGCAACCGTCAGAAGTGTCGAGCCCACGTCGCCTCGCACAATCCGGCTCGCGATGTAGGGGATCAGGGCGATAACGATGGCGTAGAGAAGGCTAGCAATTCCCAGAATGACCATCGGGTTGGTGACTGTGAGGTTGAGGTACCAGGCGTTGTTCAAGACCGTGTTGACGTCGTTCAGGTGGAGGACGTAAATCAATTCCGATAAGATCGCATAGATCAGTCCCCAGGCGCTGAAGATCATGAGGTTGACGAGGTAGGTGCGGCTGATCTGGCCGATGCCCGTCGCCGGCATCAGCGCCAGGACGAACGGGCCGCAGACGTAAAGGATTGCGCCGTAGACCGTGTAGAACAGGCAGAACAAAAGGTACGTTACGCGATAAAGCAGGAATGCCAGTAGAACCAGGACCGAGCCGAGAATTGCGCCGGCAGCATTCTGACCCAGATGCCAAATGACCGACAGGACACCTGAGACTCCGTGGGCATTGTTATTCCAATACGTTGCAATTTGATGGCTCCACGAGAGAAACACGCCCTTAATTCCCGGTCCTGTGCTCACAATATGGTTAGCGACTCCATTGAACATGTTGTTGACGTCCTGAAAAGCGGTCGAATAGTTGATGAGCACCAGCCCCAGAACCAGGTACTTGATCGCCGCCGTCCCGAGAACCCTCACATCGCCTCCCGCCGCATAGGCCGTGTAGACCGAATACAATAGGCTCAGCAGCAGAACGACCGACCCGATCTTGATGATTCCCGGCATCAGGCCCGAGCCGTTCAGCCCGCTGAGCGCACCGTTAAATAACGTCTGGTAGTACATTGCGCTGGCTCCCTATTTCAGTAAGTTTTGAAGCTTCTGCATCATGCCGCTCGATGCCGAAGCGCCCAATTTCATGGTGACGCCCTGGTTGGCGAGCCCGACCGCCCGGACCCGCATCAAGTCCGCAGTGGCCGTCTGAGTGTATGCATTTGCCCGCACGAGCCACGCGTCCGCTTCCGCTTCGATAATCGGGGCGCTCCCGGGCGCAGCTTTCTGAATCGCAGCATTCAGTTGATTGGCCGCCTGGATTTCGAGATGGGCGAGATTGTCGATCTCAATCGCCCGCTTCATCGCGTCCAGGGCAACGGCATCGCCCATGTCCACCATGTTCTGGACCTCGGGCGAAGCTTGGGTGGCCGGCGGAACAGCGCCGTAGACGTTCGTGTAGTCCGCTGCGGTGTTTCCGATGTTGGCGCTGTCGGCTGAAAGCAGGTTCTGCTCGAGCTGGTGAGACGCCGGAAGCGTCGCGCTTTGAACCGGCTGGCTCGTGATCGTCTGGATTTGACCGTACGTGCTGCCCAGACTTGCCACGAGTCCCCGTGTCTGGTCGATCAGATTCACGGGCCAGACCACGGTCGTCTGGAATTTGGCCATCGTCCGGTCGATTCCCAGGATATTGGCGAGGCCGCCTCCCACGATATGCGTCAGTGTCCTCGAAATCGTCCCGAGGCCGGCGGCCATGATCGCGCAACACGGAGAAAAGAACTGGCCTCGGACGGGCTGTGGCCAGAGCATCATCAGGATCAGGAGCATGCTCGCGGCCCTCAGCTTGTGGCGGCGCACCCAGGACAGCGTGGTTCTAAGTAGATCGAGCAATCGTTGCTTCATACGACCTCCCTTGTGTCAGCGCAGAATGTTCATGAGTGCGCCTGCGAGTTTCTGTGCGCTCGATGCCCCTTCCTTGTCGAGCACCATCCGATGCGCGAGAAGCGCTGCCTCCTGGCGCAGTTCGGCGGCGAGCATCTCCTGCATGACAGCCTGCGATTGAATGGTCGCAACCGTTGCGGTCGCCGTTAGAAAAGGTGCCGATCCCGGAGCCGCTTCACCTGCGGCATTCTCGATCCGGTCCGCAACTCCCTGCGATAGCGTGTCTGCCTCGTCCGACTGTTTCAGTGTTTTCAGCGTGTCCTCGGCAAGCGCATCATCCATGTCCGTCATGTTGCGGTCATACGGACTTGTCGAAGTGGTTTCCGGCAGCGGGCCATAGACCTGCGTGTAATCGGTCGTAAGGCCGGCAAAGTCGCTGGTCTGGCCATTGCGGATAACTTGCTCGAGTCCCTGGGGTGCGGCCAACGTCGCGCTCGCGAGAGGCAGGTTTACGATATTCGCGATGGGTCTTCGGTATTCCGCGGCCATTTGGGTTGCCAGCCCCTGAGCCTGATGAATCAGCGTCACCGGCCACAGGGTGTGTGCGTAGAACGCGTTGATCGAATTGCGTACGTTTTCAATCGAAGCGAGTCCGCCGTGAATGACGCCGTTGATAACGTTCAAGACGCCTTGGATCGCCCCTACCACGCTCCCTTGCGCCCTCGCAGGCCGTGGGGTGAGCATCACCGCCCCCACCGTTCCGGCAAGGACCACTGCCATCACCTGACGCCTGGTCTTTGCCTTCACCATTCCGAGCAGGAATAATAGGAACAACGTTGCCTCTGCCATTGCTGTTCACCGTCCTCTCTTTGCCCACGCTTCATCGACTGCTCCGGAAATCTCCTCGGGTAATCGCGGCACTTCTGCTAATCCCTGCGGAAATTTCGCGGCAAGCTCCCGGTAAAGGTCGATTAAGGGCCGCCCCGGTTGCCCGGCGAGATACCAGTGCCGGTATCGCCGCTCTCGCGGAAACGTCGTGCACACCCAGTAGTCTATCGGCGTCGGCACAATGCGAATCGTCTGCGTGCTCTCGGCCTTTTCCCCGAGCACCAATAACGCTTCCGCCCCGTGCCCTTTGCGGGGCGCTCCAAACCGCTTGATCTCGGCAATGGCCGAGGGATTCAAATAAAGGTGCTCGGCAAGCGCCGCCGTCGATCCCTGCTGCTTGCCGATGATCTTCGTGGTTGCATTTTTGAGGATGCCTGGCCCGTGTGGCCGCGGCTCGGTCTCCGTCCCGACAAAATCCTCAATGGTCTGGCTGATCCCCCACACGCTCGCATTCCGCTTGCGAGCCGCGCGGAACAGTTGCACCACCTCCGGAGCAAGCGCCGGGGAGTCGAGCAGAAACCAACACTCATCGAGCACCGTGATCGACGGCTGGCCGGTCTTGCCGGCGGCACGCTCGGCAAGCGCGTGCGCGATCACCATGCTCATCGCCGTCTCGAGCCTCGGGTCCGCGACGAGCTTTTCCACGTTGAAGAACAGCCAGTTGTTGTCGAGCCGCATGGTGGTTGGTGCATCGAAGAGCCTCGAATAGACGCCTTTCTCTCCCGTCCACTGCCGCAGCTTCAGGGCGGCAAGCTTTGCCTCGTCCATCGCCCGCTGGTTGCGGTCTTCATCACGCCACTCGGCAAGCTCGTCGCGCAGATCGACAAAAGTAGGAATCGGATTCGACAACTGCACCGCCCGCCGCTTGTACGTCCTCGCGATAGCGTCCGTCAGCACACTGTCGAGAAGCGAAGTATCCGTTCCGGGGGTTTCTCCGATCATGTGCCTGGCAAGCCTTTTGAGAAACGCCACTTTCTCACGGGTCGGCTCCGTCTCGCCCGGAGGCAGGTCCCAGGGGTTCAACGTCTCCCTTCCTTCGAGGTCTACGGCGATGGTTCGTCCGCCCATCAGCTCGACCATCGGCTGGTACGAATCCCCACACTCGAGAATCGAGACCAGGGGCCTGGCGCGAGCCATCATGAGTAGCAGTTGCTGGGCCTTGAAGGTCTTTCCACTGCCGCTCCCGCCAATGACGAGGCCGTTGGCATCCATGAGACCCGAATCGTAAGGCGAGAAGGGAATCAACTGCCGGTAAGGAGTTTCGAGAAGGATGAGCGGGGAGTTGGGTGTGCCGTGCCAGGGCATCTCGACCGGAACGAGATCGGCAGCGTGCAACGTCAGCGCATCGTGCTCGCGGTAGTTCTCGTGCTCGGCCATTGCCGGCAAGCCTGAAAAGAACAGGCGCTTCTTTGCGGCATCTTCGAAGATGCCGCGCCCGCCGTTCATCCGCGCCATGGCATGTAAAACCCGCTGCCGCCGGTCGGCCAGCACCCGCTCGGCTTCTTCGAGTTCCTGCCGGTTTCGGACAGGCTCCGAAGTCCGCACGCTCACAATCAGGCTGACCGAGCAGATCCTGAGCGAGCTCGAAATCAAATCGTTCAGCACTTGCATCAGCTCGGCTTGCGCGACCTGAGCGTCCATGTCGAGGCGAAAACCGCCGTGAATGTCCCGCTGCGCTGCCGTCATCTTCCGCAACTGCTTCTTGAACCGCTTCACCGCCTCCGCATGGTCCGGAAGGCTGACCTCAACGTTGGCGACAATGGGGAAGTCCATCACGGCAAGCTCCCGCAAAATGCCCGGAAACGTCGCGTCCGGAAGGTCCTTCAACGTAATCCACGAATAGAGCAGGCCGCCGATCTTGAGATAATCGTCGGTCTCATCTTCGATATTCACGTTCGCCATCTGGCTGCGGGCGCTTCCGGGGAAAAGCGACAAGCGGGGCTCGCGGTAGGGGTGAGTGTCCACGACCATCGGATTCAACGCCCGCTTGCCTTCGAGGAAGATATCGTTGTGAGTCATGCGCCGGGCCTTCATTCCGGTCGCATGAAGCGTTGCCTCGACTCCCGAAAGAAGGCTCTCGAACTCCGCGAGCAATGTCTCGTGCTCCTGCCGGCTCCGCTCGATACACTTTCTGGCTGAGAGGCTCCATCCGATCCTCTGAGTCCAGTCTGAATCCCGCCGTTCGTGATGCACTCTCGGGTCCCAGAGGAAATAGGCATGGAGGAAATGCCGGAGGTAAAACCCGGCCTTCTCTTTCGCCCGCCACGCCTCGATCCGTTCCCGGTCGAGCGCCTGAAGAATCGGACTCTCACTGCGGTTCTCCGCTTTGTACCGCTCGATCACCCCGCCCGTCCCTTCCGAGATCTCGAATCGAACTTGCATCCGCATCGACCGCTCCGGGAGCGACCGCACCAGCGCTTCGAGCTGCCCTTTCGTCCGGTTCCGCTCGTCGTCGCTTGCATAATAGGAATGGAGGCCCGATAGCTCGTACCCGGCGACAAACGACCCATCGGTCTGGATAGCCACGTTGTCGAGGAGATCGCGGATCTTCAATTGCTCGCACAAGGCCGGGGCTTTCAGGGATTGGCGATATTGCTCCAGGGTCACTGGCATTGCGGCTCCTCTTCGAAATAAGGTGTGAAACTTGTATCCTGCTCATGGGCCGAATAGAGGTGCGGCTTCGACCGATAGGCGATGAAGTCGGAGAAATAGTTGCGCTGCTTGCCGTACTTGAAGAGCATGAGCGCGGGAATGGCCAGGACCGGCACTCCCCATTCGAGGACAATCGACATGGGCAGGCCCGCAAGGTCGCGGTTGACGAACCTTCCGATGAATTGCCCGATGATGGCAATCGCAAGCAGGACGAAGATGTCCTCGGCTTCGAGGCCAAAAAAGCGGACCTTCATTCGCAAATTTCGCTGCATTCGCGTGACATCAAGCGCCACAGTAATGCTCCTTTCTGAAATCGCACAGAGACGAAGAAACTACGGGATTCCGCTCGTGCCGTGGATGACGAAGAATTCGCTGAGCCGGAGGAGGCCCGAGACGGCCAGGCACAGTCCTGCCGCCGCAAAATGCCTCAGCCAGCCCGCACTGAAATGAAATCGTACGTTCGCCATCATGTCGAGCGCCCCGGCGGCAACCTGCATGGCCGCATAGACCGGAAGCAGCACGTTTGCCGTCCAGTCGACGAACGTCTTGATAGCGACGCCGTAAATATCCGGGTCGTTCCACGCCCGCTGGGTTGCAAACGTCTCCATCGCCCGCAGCAGCCCCGAAACCAACAGGCACAGGAGTGCCGCATACATCGGGCGTGACGTCTCCCGCGCGCGCGAGAAATTGAGGACGGTTACGACAAGGAACAGTCCCGCCATGATCGGCATGATGACGTTCCCCGTCCAGTTCGTCAGGTTCAACAGGCCGTGATAGACAGACACGATTCGCTCCTTAGGTCATCACCTCATCATGGCGAGAACGAGTTTCCAGATGCCGGAAACACACAGCATCGCAAGCGCGACGCCCACCATCCGCAGCCACGGCTTGTGCGTGGCGAAGTTGAAGATGCCCCAGATAATCGCGAGGCCCGCCGCAATCGGCATCAGCGTGCCTGCGAGATAGTTCCACGCCGCTGCCAGCACGTCCACAGTGGCAAAACGGGTTCCCGTATCCCAAGCCTGAAACAGGCTCATCACGCCCTGCGCTCCAAGCAGGAACATTGCTGCCAGGATCGCAAGAAGCGGGCTTTGTCCCTGCGCGGCGTCGATGATCGCCCGCAACACCATGTAGGCCGCGAGCACCGTGACGAGCTTTCCCATCACGAAGCTGTTCACGAAGGTGCTCATGTCGGAGGAGAAGCTTTGAAGCCACGGCGTCGAGATCCCGCCCGCCGGGAGCGGCGCCGCGACGCCCAAAGATGGGAACCAACTCAGCAGCGGCCGCAGTGTGAGAAAAACAACCGCCCAGAAAATCCATTTCGTAAAGCCCCCGCCCACGGCCCCGCCTTCCCGCCGCAGGCTGATTCCCGCGAGCACCAGCGACACGAGCGATGCCGGAATCGAAAGCGCCAGCAGTACCGAAATGATGTCGTTCAGAAGATGGGGGGTTGTCATTGTTTCTATCCGCTTATTCCATTCATTTCCCCGGCTGTGGGCCGCGCGCCTGGTCGATTTCTTCACCGAGGCTCCGCGCGGCCCCTTCAGCCGCTTCCCGCAACATCACCAGCGGGAGTTCCTGTTCCTTATGGTTTTCCTAAGTAACACCTCCTGTTCCGGCCGTGAGGAAGAATTCGAGCAGACGGGTAATGCCTGAGACCGCCAGTAGAGCGGCGCCGGCAAATATCCATCGTCCGAATCCGCGGCCCGTGAGCCAGGCCACGATGGCCCCGACCACGGCCCCGGCCGCCCCGATCGGGCAGATGACGTTCGCGACCCAGTTGACAGCGTTCAAGAAGGCTCCTTCGGGCTGGGCAGCCGTCTCCCCTTGCACCGCGATGCCGGTCTGAGGGGAGGTGCCGAGGTTCTGGCCCAGCGCCCAGCCCACACCCCAGGTCGCGATCAGCAGAAACGCCACCCCGAGGAGCGCCAGAGCCCGCTTCGAGCTTTGGCTGAGGATGATGTGCATATGCGTTCGTCTCCTTTCTGACCCGGCCGCCCTTGTCAAGCGTTTCTTTTTGGCAGCCGATTAAGCACAAACGTAAAGCCACTTCCCAATACCGTCAAATTTTTGAGCATCGAAAACGTCAAAATGGAGGGATGGTGGAGACGGGAGCCAACAAAGGCGGGTCAAGGAATAAAAAGGGTCAACCGCGGCTAAAGCCAGAATCCACCTAGTTCGGCGAGCGGCGGACAGGCGATAACAGGCTGCTGCGGTCCAATTCCGAGTAATCAGATGCCTGAGTTGTCCAGGACCGGGTGTGAAAAAGATGTCACAGCGGTTTCTGTGTCTTTATCGTGGGACACTGAACGGCATCCGAATTCCACGTGGACAAGGAAGGCCAACAGGGCTGATCGCATTTCTCGGTGATGGGTGGGCAAAGACTTAGACTGGCGTCGAGCGAACCGAAGGCGGTGGCGGCGGCTGGCCCATCACCCGCGTCGCAGCGCGCTCGAAGTCATCCAAACGAAGCGGCGCAAGCTTGTCGTCACTGCTGCGTTCGTAGGCGTACCGCTTCGCCGTTGCTACCATGGCTTCAAGGTTTGCCGGTGTCGTTCCGGCGAGCCATTCACTGAGGTAGTCGGAAGCAAGTGGAGGCTCTAACTCGACGCCTTTCAGATACTTCGCAAGCAGGCGTCCGACCTCTTCGCGGCCTGGCAGCCCGATCTCAATCTTTTCCGAAAACCGCCCGCCCCTTAAGACGCGGGCATCGATGCTCTCCGGATGGTTTGTTGTCCCTACCAGGAACACGTTGTTTTCCGGCTGAAGGTTGCTGATCTCAATCAGGAACTGCTCGACGATCTGGATGTAGTATTGACTGAGATAGCCACGGTTCGCCGGCAGCAGGCTGTCCATCTCGTCGATAAAAATCAGTGACGGGCTGTTTTCCTTTGCCCTCGTAAATACCCTCGACACGGCCTTCGGCTCGGTAATCTCGGCGGAAGTGATCGGGAAAAAGCTCCGTTTCGATTGCGTGGCAATCAGTCGTGCTATCAGCGTCTTGCCCGTTCCAGGGGGACCTAACAGGAGAACGCCCATCGGAACTTCGAGCCCTATCCGCTCAGCGGCAAACGGATTTCCGACCAGCCGGATCAGGCTGCGGAGCTCCTGCTCGATGCGTCCGTCTATGACGAGATCGTTCCAATCGGCCGGCTGAAACAACGGCCGGTCCTTGCCGCCGTATTCTTGGAGTGCCTTCTCGAGATCGCCTGGTTCGATCTTCCGCCTGTCACGGGCTGCGGAGAGAGCCGCCTGGTCGACAAGCGCCCGGACTTTCGCCGCGCTCGCCCCTGGCGTTCTTCGCGCAAAACTCTTCAGGTCAAACCTCGCCCAGGGTTTTCCTGCAAGCTGGGCTTCGAAGATTCTCTCTCTTGTTGCTTCATCCGGTAGGTCAACATGGATCTTGACATCGAACCGCCCCTCTCGCACCAGCGCTTCATCCAGGCCGTCGATGACGTTCGTCGCCGCCATCACTACAAATCCCGGCTCGTTTCGTGCCCGATCGATCGACTGCATCAACTCGATGGTCATGTTGTTGTAGGAGCGGCCTGCTCCTCCAGGGTCTCCGCTTCCGCCCAGGCTCTGCCGAGCCGAGCCCAGCGCATCGATCTCGTCGATGAACAGCAGCGCAGGTCGGTTCGCCAGCACCCGCATAAATGCTTCCCGAATTCCTGCTTCAGAGACGCCAAGCCCCATCGTCACGAACCTGGTCGGGGAGATGTAATGAAAATTCAACCCGAACTCTCCCGCGGTCGCTTCGGCGAGGAAGGTTTTGCCGCTCCCGCGCGGTCCGTAGAGCAGAATGCCGTTCCTGACGACACCGTAGGCCGCATACTTATCGGGATTAAGCCGGCTTTCGACCACCTCGCGGATTCGTTGCTTGGGTTCCTGCATACCTCCGACATCGGCGAAGCGGAACTGTGGTACGCGCAGCTCCGGGATAGACCCCGGCGACGACACAATTTCTCTGGTCGCGTTTGAAACTGTAGAGTTAACACGCCGAATCCTCCCCTTGGTCCGAGACAAAAAGATCCAGAGCGTTCCGACCAGCCAGAAAGCGGTCAACGCAAGTAAAATCATGCCAAATCCGTCGACCGATAGTGACCGGCCGGCAATTTGGTGTTTTTGGAAGTAGTCTGCCAACAGCATGGAATCGACGATGATGCCGCTAAACACGATGGCTCCAACTACCCTCCTAACAATCCAGTTCGTGCTTCGAAGTGTCACAATAAGCACCCAATACAGAAAAATCTCAACCGCAGCCAGCGCAGCAGCATTTAGAAACCATTGGCGAGGGAAGACAATCACCGCCGCGCTTACCGGCAGGCAGGTAACAACAAGGCTGGTCAATGGGGAGGCATTGTGAGGAGAGGAGGAGTGGGCGCCGCGGTCATCTTTGACGACGCTACATCCGCCGCAAAGCAATTTTCTCAGCCTCGTGGCAAGTCGGCGTGTGCCGAGATATACGTTCCAAGAAACCCAACGAATCACGCTGAAGCGCCGATGATGGCCCGCAGGCACCGTCCTTCTCCTTCGGGCTTAATTTAACTGATTCCATGTTTGATTGCCATATCCGGCGACGATGCGGGCGAGATTGTTACTGTTGTGAAGCTGCGTCGGGTTGAGCCGTTGCTCGGGCCGCCTCCTGCGCGATGGCGGTTGCAATCTCTCGCTCGAGTCCCTCCAACTCTTGGCCGCTCACCGCCTTTGAACGACTTGGATCTGGACGCATGCCTGACTGAGTTTGTTCGGATGTCGCTCCTTGTTCCAGCACCAGGTAGAATCGCGTGTTCCCAGGCACCGTCACCACAATATGCTGCTGCGTGGCCAGTTCGTTGAATTGCTCTTGTCCCGCCGTTGCCATATTCGATGCCAACTGCTCCCGCAGTAAGGCGTCTTCCGAAAAGACGCTCGTCGTGCCCGGACTTCCGCCCACCATGTAGGCGGCGACCTCGCCCACGCCGGTCAATGACTGGACCAGAAACCTCAAACCCCGATTTCGGCCCATTACCCGGCCTTTCAGCGGCTTGTAATCGAGCCCCATCGCGATGGCGTCGATCTTCTCCGTGGTTCCGTCCTGAAATTGAAGCCGGTTAAATTCGATTGAGACATATCCTTGTCGGGTCGCATTTCGAAGCTTTCCAATCACTTGCGTACCTGCGGGGAGAATGATCTCGCCATCCTGCTCGTAGTTGTATTCGATTACGGCAACCGCTGGCGTCTGTAGAGCCGTACTCACCGGGGTCTCAAGCCGCGCAACCAGGTGTGTGCCAACCGGCAATGAGTCCATCACCGTGCTCTGCTCGACGACCGGTTGAGCTAGCGGGTTACCACCGGCTTTCTTCTGTGCGCGCACGAAAACGAGCGACGGTGTTTTGAGGTCATCGGGCTTTTCGATGGATGTGGACCCGCCTGGTGCCGGCGGGTTCGTTCCGTGCATTGCGTATTGTTCCTGCAACGCTTGATTCTCGAAGTGGATATCGGCGAGAGTATGCCGGCCCGGCTCCTGGGTCTGGCCTGACGAGTTTCCCGAAAACGCATTAGCCCTATACTGCCTGGCGGTTTGGGCTACGTCCTGCGCCGTTGTAAGGCCTTGAGTTCCTGACTCGTTGCTCGCTGGCTTCACGTTCATCAGCGGCATCACGTTCTCGTGTGGCTTGCCTTCGCCCGGCGTCGTCCGCTTGCCAAGATCGGGTGTCCCAGGTGGGTGGTTGCTGAGCAGCAGGGACTTCCGGGGCGAGGAAAATACGAGAATAAACATCAGGATCAAGACGCCCGTGAACGCGGCCATGGCAAATAACATCCGCGTCTTGTCTTTCTGCTTCTCTTTGCGGTTCTGCTTGTTCGATTCCGGGCGCTTCTGCCAGCCACGCTCGAAGCCACGGCGAACTGCTTGGAAAATGCCGGGCTTCCCCGGCTGCCCTAGAATCTCACCCTCAGGCTCGCTTCCCTCAAGCTCAATCTCGTCAATCGACGTTGAGTGTCCCGTTGTACCTTCAGCCTCAGTTCTTTGGGGCTCAGCGCCGCTATTTTCCATTTCGCTCATCGCTTGCCTCGCTATTCCGTATCTCGTTCACACCAAAACCAATCGGCACGAGCGCAGGTTTGTCTATCGCTCCCGCCTCGGCCACCTGCAGAAACAATGTCTCGTTGGATTGTTTATAGGGAGGCCGCTCGAACATCACCACGCCGTCAGCCCGCTCTCCCGGTCCCAGCCGCCACCGGTTCAGCTTGAATGCACCCACCGTCAACTCCTCGCTCGCCGTCCACTGCCAGTGGCGGAAGATCTTCCCACGCCTCACCTTGCCGCCCAACTCTACCTGCGGAGGCACCAGCAAAATGGCATGATGCGTCACGTTGACGGCGCTGAAGAGAGCGATTACCCGCTCGCCCGCGTCCATCACCTCGCTCACTCCCGCCCTGACACGGTCGCCGCGCACGTTCTGAACTCCAGGGTGCTCGCCATAAAGCTTGGGCAGAGGCGCGCGTTCCTGACGCGCAAGGAGAGCATCGAGTGCCTCGGAACGGCCCTTTGTCGTCGTGTCGCTCGCAGCATCGGAACCTGAAGTGAAAGAAACAGCCCCCTCCGTCACGGATGAGCGTGTCGCTGCATAAGTGTCTGCTTCGGTGGCAGGAACCGTCTCGCCAATCAGTTCCCGTGGGTAGCCGGAGGGAATCAAGAAGCTTGTGGGGCGTTTATCCTTCACGATGAAATCAACAGTTCTGTCCTTCAGCCCGTGGTTGACTACCAGGAAGCTCGTTTCGCGGCCACCCACCATTGAGATCAGCAGGTTCGTTTCCGCGGGCCGCATCGTCAGGGCCTTCACGAAAACCACCGTGGGCTCGTTCGGAGAATGTTCCGCCTGAAACAACTTCGGGTCGCCAACAGCAACCGAGTCAACAACTCCAGGCATCCGAATCGCGGTCACAAAATGCGGCCGCACATCGATCACCGTCACCTGGCGTCCTGATTCGGATTTCGAGACAATTACCGGATGGATCGGCGCCTGGGCTAAACCGCATGCTGTCGCCAGAACGCCGACGATAAGAGTGAGATACCACTTCATGCTTTACCTCCAGCCGGCCTGCAACCGGCGATAGACCCCCGCAACGCGCGAGACGTAGTTATAGATTTGGGGTGATGAGCAGACAAGCCCTTCTCTCTCGATCAGCTTCTCTCCCGCGTAGTAAGCGGCTACCGCCAGCCTCAAGTCGCCGTTAAATCTCCGAATCAAGGACACGAGATACGCGACGCCGCCCCGGATGTTTTCCTGAATGAGAAACCGGTTCTTCACCCCAAAATCATCAGCCGTTTCAGGCATCAGTTGCATGAGCCCCGCCGCGCCCTTGGGTGATACTGCATAAGGATTTCCGTCGGATTCAACGGCAATGACGGCCACAACGAGCCCAAAAGGCACCCGATCCTGCCGGGCGTAATACCGCGCCCAGCCGAGCTCGTACTCCACAAGCGTCATTCCCCTCGCTCGCGGCGCATACGCTGCGAAGACCAGGAGCATTGCGAAAACACTCTTGCGTTTCATGGCCCCGCTTTCAGCGCCTTTTCCATAGGCTCCTCTTTCACATCTCGCGCCATCAACTCGTCCCGGTAACGCTTTGAGTCGATAATCAGGCCCTCGAATCCATTCTTCAGCGTCAACTTCCTGCGGTCAGCTTCGGTCTTGGCAAGAAACGGCAGCAAGATATCTCTCTGATCGGGCCTGATTTCATCAACCCCCAGGATTTCGAGCGCTCGTGCCAGGTCAAGCATTTCCGCAATCGACGTGGGCTTTTCCATCACCCAGCCGCGCAAGGCGTGAGCCAGGCCGACGATTTGAGCTTGCAGCGGTTCGTTCAGACCTTGGCTTCGCAATCCCAGGATTTCCGCCTCTCGCTCGATGGTCGGGTATTCGAACCGCAAGTAGATGCAGCGTCGCCTCAAGGGGTCTCCCAGGCGTCGTTCCTCGTTCGAAGACAACACGACGAAGGGAATTGCAGCCGGATCGGCTTTGATCGTCCCGAGCTTCGGAATCGTCACTTGCCAGGCGCTGAGGATTTCGAGCAGCATGGCTTCAAACTCCTGACTGACCTTGTCAAGCTCGTCGATCAAGAGCACGCAGGGCTTGTCCTTGCGTAACACAGCCCGTACGATGGGCCCTTCCGCAAAGAATTCGAGCGAATGCAGCTGCTTGCGGATGGCTTCCCAATTCTTCTCAACATGATCGCCTTGGGTTTCAAGGAACAGTCTCTGCAGGCCCTCATCGAAGCGACCGATCGCTTTCTCGTCCGTGATGCCTTCGTAGCATTGCAAGCGCTCGACAACGGTTCCCGCCGCCTCGGCAACGGCATAAGCCAACTCGGTTTTGCCGCAACCGGGAGGGCCCTCGACGAGTAAAGGCTTTTGGAGACGTGCCGCAAGATAGACATCCTGGAGCGTCACAGGGTCGATCACGTAATGGGCCGCCCAAAGTCCTTCAGCGAGCGCTACGATTGACGGAAACATCCCGATTTCGAGCGTACAATCGGACTTCTAGCTTCGCCAAATTCTCCATGCCTTTATGACTCCACAGCTCTTGAGAGGAGTCTTCATAGTGTCGGGCTCACGAGTCAGGACCCACTGCGGGTTGGATGTTCCAAAAATTCTCCCAACGTAAAGGCTGACATTACTGAGTCTCGGCCGCTGATCGCATCGTGACACCCGAAAAACCAGGTGTGAAAAACTTCTTACTCCGATTCGTCTCTGTCTAGTCGCACACTGAGCCCCCCAAAACCGGGTGTGAAAATGTTCTTACCTCGATTGGTCGTTGCCAACTTGGGCGGACCCCTTGCTCCGTTCGTGCGCCACGTGCTCCAGGGAGGGCAAGGAAAATCTTGCGAGGATTTGGCTCAAGATCGGGTCTGTCCTCACTCCACCGGCTGACACGAGAAGAAATGCTGATGAGGATTCGCCCTTAATAATCACTCAGCATCTTGGCAGGACCCAGTGTTTTGGAAAATGAGCCTAAGGAAAGTGAACCGGGTGTGAAAATGTTCTTACCTCGATTGCGTTTCCGGAATTTATTGGAGAAGGCATCCTCTGCGCCTAACGCCATCCCGCGAGTTCGTGGTTGCCTGAGCCGTCCGAAGTGCAATTCGGTGGAGGCGAGCCAGCACGTGATGTTCCGCAGGTGAACCGCCAACATCTAAAAACCCTGAGCCAAGCGCGAATTTTGACAGTTTTTAGATGTCGGTTGAAACTCGCTGAGTGAATTTACTACTCACACAACTGCGCGCTTCGCTCACTGCTCGTCAACTGTTGCGGGGAGGGTGGTCCTTCTCGGCTGACTCCAATCAAGCTGCGCTTGAGCCGACATGCCTGGCCTTGCTCGCGCTCCGGGCGACGGAACCACGCGGTGCCCACATCCTGACCAAAACGCAGCGTCGCGACGGGGGTTGGGGATCGTTTGCAGGCGATGAGCAATCCTCCGGTCTCACCGGACTTGCACTGCTCACACTGAACATCTTCGAGATCTCCGGTCGCGCTCGAGTTGGCGCGATCAATTGGCTCCTAAACCATGAGGGCAAGGAAGCCCACGTGCCATGGCGATGGATTTTCCGTAGACGGGATACTCACGTCCGGTTTGATCCCAAAAAATCCGGATGGCCATGGCAGCCAGAAACGTGCAGTTGGGTCGTTCCCACAGCATTTGCGATCCTCGCTCTCAGGCAAGCGTTTCTCGATCACCGCCCACGAACGGTTGTCAGCCGTATCCGGACCGGAGTCGAAATGCTCCTCGATCGCACGTGCCCGGACGGCGGTTGGAACGCTGGCAACAGCGTGGTTTATGGATGTCCCATGTCACCTCACAT
The DNA here is from genome assembly GCA_021817045.1 of Acidobacteriota bacterium. Lineage (GTDB taxonomy): Bacteria > Acidobacteriota > Terriglobia > UBA7540 > UBA7540 > RH2-MAG17b. The sequence goes on along the minus strand of JAKAWG010000036.1, from coordinate 6,153 downwards.
CGACGCTACTGCCGTCGCGCTCCTAGCGCTCCAAGGCGATTCATCGCCTGAGATCGTTCGTCGGAGCATCGACTGGCTTGAAGACGGAGCTCACTTCTGCGAAGCTCCGTGGAGCCTTGCGTGGTCCATCCTTGGGCTTCATTCTTGGGACCGGCCCGTCGAGTCTCTCCAGCGCCGCCTCGCACAAATGGCAGAATCTGATCCCTTTAGTGACACTGCGACATTAGCAGCCGTAATCCTGGCGCTCGATTGCGCGGCGCCGGGTAATCCCTTCAAGTTGCTCCGAGGACACATCACATGATGCTCCGACAATCCGTGCGCACATGCCACAGCGTCGCGGAGTCCATTCCTTTTCTCGTGCCACGCAACCCTTGCCACCGGCAGCCTGCTCGTTCGCGTATCGCCATCCTTCCTGCCAGTGAGTATTCGGAGAAACTTCTGGATTTGCTTTGGGACGGCCTGAAGCTGTTCAAGCTGAACGTAACCGGAAAGTGTGTTCTCCTGAAGCCCAATCTGGTTGATCACATTCCCGGCGTTCCGATCAACACGCATCCGCTCCTCATCGTTGCTGCCGCCGAATGTTTTCGGCGCTTGGGCGCCAAGCGTGTCATTGTCGCCGAGGGTCCCGGCCATCAACGCGATACGGACTTAGTCCTGCGTGCAACAGGCCTGGCGTTGCAACTCAAAGAGCGGAGAATTCCGATTGTCGATTTGAACCGAGATGAAGTGGCGAAGGTGCGCCTCCGTGCCGATTATTCACGCCTCAAGAATCTCTCCCTTCCACGCACAGTGCTCGACGCGGATTTCATCGTGTCAATGCCCAAGGTGAAAACCCACCATTGGGCTGGAGTGACCCTAAGCTTGAAGAACGTGTTCGGAGTCGTGCCCGGGCTTAAATACGGTTGGCCAAAGAACATCCTGCATTGGCGAGGAATCCAGCAATGCATCGTGGACCTCGCCGCCACGGTCCCGATCCATTTTGTCATCGCGGACGCCATCGTGTGCATGGAGGGAAACGGGCCGCTGGCCGGAACGGCTCGACGCTTGGATCGAATTCTCCTTGCGGATGACCCGGTGGCAGCGGATGCAACCTGTGCTCGGCTGATGGGCCTCGCAGCCGAACGAATTCCACACATCAGACAAACCGGAAAATTCCTGGGCAATATGTCGCCCGAAAAGATCCAGCAACTTGCTGGGCCGGTTACCCCACCTGCGATTCCGTTCGAGACTGTTCCCGACTTTGAATTCCTTCGCCGACAGAGGTCAGGTGGCCGCTCTGAGCTTGGAAATGAACGGTTATAATGCCCTCCGTACGCGCTATGGAACAGCTCCGAGAATTTTAATCTCCTCTAGGACGAACCTTTTTCTAAAAGCAGGACGGCGGCAAAGGGCCTCGGGGCTTCGCCGGGAGTGGCGATCTGTTGTACAGTGACGTGTGCGAATCATTGAAGTCTTGCGGTTTCGGCGGATCTCGGAGGGTCTTCCAGTGACTCCAGTCAAGCGGGGCCGCGCCTGGCGGCCTGGCAAACAACAGAGGCGAGTTGACAACGCTGCCCGCCGGCTAGCCGAAAAGGAAGCACTGCGGATTCCTTGGCCCCAATTGTTGAAAGCCCGCGAACTCTATGTCAAATGGCAGGCGTTTGTTTATTGGGTGCGTGCCATCGAGGAGGCTGAGGGCCATCTGCCACAATGGCTCTTCCAAGCTGTGAATAAACGCTGTCCTGGCTTTCAGCGATTTGAGCAACAACGACGCGGGAACTTTCCCAGAAGTTCTTCGCCGCGCTGGTGTCGCCTTGAGCAATGGGTGAACGAGCGAATTTTCGCTAAGCCCAGGCGGGAGGGCTGGATGAACGCCGTCGGCTATTACGCTGTGCGTGACCTTGCCGCCCTCCGTGTCGAGGCCTATTGGTACTACTGCGAGCGACATTGGATGCAAAAAAAGCCCGCCTCTTACCCATCTTTCCTGGAATGGCGCAAAGCGGCCCAGCGCGCCGCCGATGAAGTATTCGATACGTTCGAAACGACTGATGAGTTACGTGGACTCATAAAGTTGAGCCCCCGAGTCAGCCCTCGTACGCTGAGCCGGACCGTAGATCAGTACGTTGAGTGGCAGGTTTTTGCGCACTGGGTGCGGATCGTTTTCGATCGGGAAAACCACCTGCCCAACACAGTCAGGCGTGAATTGCGGCAACGCTGCCCTGGTTTCTTGGAGACTGTGGCCTCGTCCTCGAGCGGTGAGGGGAAAGGACCGGAAGAGTTGTTCGACCTCCTCCTTTGCTGGGTTGAGGAACACGAGTTCGCGCGCCCGCGCGCAGAAGGCTGGCTGCCGGTGCTTTTCTATCAGGCACGTCTTTATCCTCGCTACCAACGTGCGGTGGACTACTGGCGCCATAACGCATTTCGCCCAAACCAGCAACGCATCTCGGACTCATCTTTCGAACGATGGAAAGTTGCTCTCGATTCGTACAGCGTCGGCCCAGGCGAAGCCTGACCGACGTGCCCGTCCCGGTTGGCTTGAGGCTGGCATCAATGCTGGCTACCAGTGCAATTCGTGACATGCCAGGAAAATGCATTGCCAATAATGACGTGCCCACAACGCGGACACGCCTTCCGGCAAGTTAAATGCTGGCGAGACCCGTTCCAGCGTGCAGGCTTTACCTGCTTGTCTTCGAGATAATCAAGCACCTCCGCCTTACACTTATTCGGATTAATCTTGTCCGGATGCTTGACACAAAACGCAAGGAAGTCTTCCGATCGAATTCGAGGACGGACCTCGCCGTGCCCGTTGCGTCGCCCTTGACCGTTCAACTCGCCGAATAGACCATCTTCGAACCAAACACGAACTATGGTGTCACTGACTCCCAGCATTCTTGAGATACGATGAAGGGTGTAGTCTTTTGGCTCACGCACTCTCGATGACACGCCGTCGGCGCACGTCTTGTTATAGATGGCCTTCATCGTCCTCTTGAGCTTTCGCGCGATAACTTGCGCGGGCTTCATTCCCGCGTCCCATAAGAGCTTCGCCTCCTCCTCGTGCGACCATGGTTTTTTCGCGCCGGACCGAATTGACAGTCCAAGTTTGGCAGCCATTCGCCAAATCCTCTGTGGCTTCCAGTCCGGGTGAATGACCAGAAGCTCTTTTACGGCTTTCCTCACTCCGGTCCGCCCTAGGGCATATCCCGAACGCAGTCGCTTGATGTCTTCCTCGCTCCAAACCGCGTGCTGGCGAGAACTTGGTCTGAGGCTGTTGCGGACTGACCTGAAACGCGCCCATATCTCGCGGCGCCTCCGCCCCGGCCAGGCCTTGAGGATGTCCTCAATGGCGGCGTGCGCTTCGTCCCGCCCCCCATCGGCGACGGCTTTCAATTTCTCATCGATCTCGTCTACCTTCTGAAGCTCTTGAATGGGAACCGGGTCATGCTTGAGGGGGTGGCGGATATGTTTCTTCTTTGCCATGCTGATTTCTCCTGTTGCACCATCCGATCTGCCCCTCCATGGCGTACTCGGTGCTGACGTAATAGCTCCACGAATCGGCCAAACGTTACACTTTTATTCTGAGAATCGTGACGAGCGTACGGCTGCGGTTCCAAAACGCGAAAGATTTTCCGCCGTCCTGGGCTGAGAAAGGCGCGGTAAGTCGCTGAATCTCCATCGGATTATTCAAGGACGGAGTTGACAAAACATCTAGGCGCATTTCGCGGCGAACTATCTTCTCCTTTCCATGCCCCCTGCAGTGGTGGTCCTAGTCCAGCCAACACGCCCGACGGATCATTCGTGCGAAACAACCACGAAAACAGGCTTGATCTCATCTTCGATTCGTTGAAGTATAGACTTGGCGTATTGGAAAGAGGCCACGGCAATAAATTTGGTCCGGCGTCGTGCCGTCCGCGCAGGCAGCCCTCCGGATGGCCTCAATCTCACGCCGGCACAGACATAAGGGTATTCTGGTCATTGGACAACAGCTTTCTTTCGAGGGCCGTCTAGTTCCCGTTATTGGGACGCATTCCTGTCCGGCTCGAGGCGATCCTGATTTTGCCCTCTACTATATAGGGGGTTTGAAACGGCAAAAGATGTCGGAAAATCTAACTCAATGTACCTTGGGAACCTGACGACGCGATTAGCGTCGTCAGGGGTTCTGGTAAGCGGATGAAGGAAAAGGCCAGTTGGTTGCCGCGCCTCTGGTTTCCTGGAAGAGACGGGGAGAAGAATCCGATAAGAGAGGAACTGGCTAACGCTGCCACGAACGATTGCGCCCGTCTGCTGGAGTACGCCGACCGTAAGTCGATTGACCCAGCGCAGGCGCAGGACATGGCAGAAACACTAGTTGAGGAGATCGCTTCAAAGCAGCAGGATGTTTCACCGTCAAAGAGGATACGGGATCCGCGCCGATACATTTACACAGCCTTCGTGCGGGCCATCAATGCGCTGCGGAAAAAGGAAGAAAGGTACGAACGCGTGCCAATTGCCGAAGTGGATCGTTTGGGGGCTATTGAGACCGCGGCCGAGCGGATAGATCACGGGGTTTTGGTGAATGAAATCATCTCGATGATGGAACCCGAAACGCGGCGAACCTTTTGGTGGCTTCATGAAGGATACCAGTGGAAAGAGATCGCGCAGCAGCAAGGTATGACTGTAAATGCAGCGAAGATCGCCTATGCGCGTGGACGGGAGAAAGTGCGAGCGAGGATCGAAAGAGGCCTCGGCAATCGAAAGCGGTAGGCGGCTCAAGATAATACAGGCACGGTGCCGCAGGCATTTAACGGAGCAGTTTGGAGGGCAGTATAACTGTGTTGACGAAGATGGATGAGAAGCGTCAGTTGAAGGCGATGCGAGAGGGATTATTCGAGGCATTTCCGAACCCGGAGCGCAAGGGCTGTCCAGGAACGGATGTGATGCGCGCCATTATAGCGGGAAAGATGGAGCGGGAAGAACAAGATAAATGGGTCGACCACTTCGTCATGTGCTCGCCTTGTTCGAAAGAGTTTTATGAAATCCGGCGCAGGTACATTCGCAAGAAAAGCGTCCGCACCACTGGAATCGTATCGTCGGTTGTGCTGCTTGCCGCGTTCGGCGTGTGGGGTTGGGTCCATTACCTGAAAACGAGTAAGAGTGGCGGCGCTAACGTCGTGGTGGCGAGAGTGCTATCGTTCCGCCAGCAGGTATTGGACGTCAGAAATTGGTCGGGTGAGCGAACGGATGGAGGCACGGGAAATTTGCCTCACAAACCGTTAATACTTCATCGCTGGCCCACGGAGCTGGTGATTTACCTGCCTTCAGGTAGCGAGGCGGGCAAATATGAAGTTCGAATCGTGAGCCGAGAAGGCAGGAAACTGGACATAAGCGGCACCACCCGAATTGAGAATGGGAATACGGTGTTCCGCGCCAAAGTGAACTTGAGCCAGCTTCAGCCCGGCCAATATTCGCTGGGCATTCGACAACTGCCTTTGGGCTGGAGATACCTCCCGCTCGCTGTGAAATAAGGTCCAGCGGAATCTGGACTCCCGCTCTGATCGACGTTAGCCAATCCCCTTGGCCAACTGAGATTTTTCCTTATCCCGGTAATACTCTTTGAGTTTGGTTGCTTGGGCAATGAAATCGGCTTGTGCTGCGGCCTCATGCCTGATTACTGAGTCAAGCTCTCTGATCTCAGCTTCTGTGTAGTGCCGGCCAACGACCTCGCGAATCGCGCTATCTGTCATAACGTTCGCTATAAATCCGCGATTTGACACCAACTGCGGCTTGGAATTGAGAATTCGGTCTAACGCACGGTAGGCAACGGCCTTGTTTCCGCCCCGGTATTGACATAGAAACCTGTAGAATTCCAACCAAACCTTATCGGATGGGAACTTAGTTTCAGCAGTATGGATCGAGCGCAAACAGCGCTTGTATTTACCCTGCTCACATAGGGCCTGTATTTTATCAAGCAACAGGCCTCGGTCTTCATACCTGTTTGTGAAGACTACGACTTGTAATCGCCCGAACAGCTCGTATAGTTCAGCCAAAGTCTTCTCCATGTACGACAGGCTCGGGTTAACTGGCGCGAAGGGCCTACCGTTTATGTTGATCTTGGCCAACTCACTTAGCCTCTCCAGGTCATAAACGTGCAATTTCACTCTAACCTGTTCAAGAAGTAGGATTTCGCGGGTCGTCAAG
>JAKAWG010000127.1 GCA_021817045.1 Acidobacteriota bacterium | reverse complement strand
GGGCCACCATCAAGGCGCTGTTCGGCGAGCTGGCATCCAAGCCGGACCAGCCGGCGCGCGTAGCCGCACTGCGGCGCGAGATTGAGGCGGAGATCTGCAACATCACGCAGCAGTATCAGCTTTACATTCGCAAGTACGTCGAGGTGACGCCGCTGATGCGCGAGGAATGCCTGGCACCCACCGAGGAGCAGCGCTGGTTGATGCGCCAGATGAGTCTTGTGGACCGGCAGATCGAGCGTAAGACGGACCTGCTGCTTCGAATGGAGAAGGATTTACCCAGGCCGGAGGCTAAGGAAACGCAACCAGGAACGGCGGAAACGCCGCCCGAGCCGTGAAAAAGTGGAAAAAGATTGTTTATTGCGGAACGAACTCCGCCTAAGCCTATGAAAACACACGATATAGATTTTGCTCTGGCGGGAACGAACTCTCTTGGCCGCGCTATGTCATTGAATCTAAAGGAAGGCAAGTCGAGTTCGTTCCTAAATATTTAAGTCGCACAAAATAGGAGACTTAATCGAAATTTTAGGCAAAAAGTCGAGTTCGTTTTTCTAAAAAGGCAGCAAAATCACGCCTTCGTAGGGCGCACTGCGTAGAGTCGAGCTTCAGGGACTGTCACGACTACAGTTGTAGCGGCGGTCTATGACCGCCGGCCTTTACTTTTCGATAGGTTCGGCGCTCATAGAGCGCCGCTACAGCACAAAAACCAAAACTCTCACGCAGACTCTTCAGATCGGCAGAGCCGCCCGGCCAGGCCTATGTTCGGCGGCTAGTGATGTATGCTTTCCTGGCGGGCCATGTTCATGGGCAGTTTCGTCAAGAGCCCGCGCTTCCATTCTTGCCGACACGGGCCAGGACGTACGGACCCTCGGGAATGAGGGCGACTTGGGCGTTCTTCGGCAAGGCGCGGGTGATCGATCTGACGGCTTCTGTGACGTCCGTGTGCACGCTTCCCCAGATCGACGCTGAATACTCGCGAGGCACACCCGGTACATAAAACAACAAGCGATTTCGCGCTGCTACCAATGCGGCCTTTTCCAGTTGCCACTGATCGGGGACAACGGGCGCGTCCGCGATCTTCCGGAGAAACTCATCGCCCGAGGGGTTCTCCCGTAGCATTGTGGTGAATTCCCGGCCTCCTGTTCCCTCATCACAGGCGGCAAGAAGCAGGATTTCTCCGCCGGGCTTGACCACATGGGAGGCTGCGGTAATCCCTTTGAGCGCCTGATAGAACGTGAGATCGAGCGGATATCCAGCCGCTGAGGTAATCACTGCGTCGGCAGGCTCTTCAAGAGTTTCAAGCATGGCGCGGGAAACGAATTCAACTCCCTTTCGGTGGGCTTCCACAGGGTGACCGGCAAACACGCCGGCAATGAAACGCTGGCCTCCTTGCGGACTCCGTGCGAGCGATACGTCAATCATGAAGTCGTGACGTGCCATCCGGGCGATTTCGAGAAGCTCATGATGAAGCGGATTGCGCTCGACGGAACCCTCCGTCACCTTCGGATCTCGCATGAATCTTGGACTGTGAAGCACGCTGATGGTCTCGGCTGCGGCAAGGCCGGGCGCAACCAGCTTTCGCCCTCCTGAAAAACCGAGCATCAGATGCGGCTCGATGAATCCCACCGTAATGCGCAAATCAGCCGAAACGAAACGGGAGTCAATGTAAACCGGAGTTCCCGACTCGGTCTTGCCCAAGTACTGATGCTCGGAAAGCTCGCGCGCGCGATGATTCAACACAGGGTAGCTACGTGCAATGGCCTCGCCGCAGATTTGGCCAATCTCCGTTTCGGTGGCTGGGCGATGAAGGCCGGTGGCAATGAGGATGGTAATCTTCTCTCGCGGAATGCCTGCGGCTTCGAGTCTTCTCAAGACGGCAGGTAGGATGTCTTTGTTGGGCACCGGGCGGGTGATGTCACACACCGATATCGCAACGGACCCTTTACCTGCAGCAAGCTGGCCGAGGGGCGCGGACGCAATCGGTGAGTCGAGGGCCTGCTCGATTGCAGCCGGAGCGTCGCCAAGCGGAAGGGCCGACCGAGCTTCCAGCAGACAGTAGCGAAAGCCTTCCGGCAATGCCAGCGGCAACCCCGACTTCCCGAATGCAAACTCAACCCTCATAACCGTATTCTACTGCGACTATGTGCTCCAAAGCGGGGAAAGCCGCAGGAAGCCGGCGCCTGGCTTAATTGCCCGAGACTCGTAGCCTGAAGCATGAAATCATCCACGTCCTTCAAGCGACTAATTCTACGACCGGCACTGGGCAAGGGAAACTCATGGCGTCCTGGGCATTCCGGATTATCTGATGCGCTCAGCGCAAATGTTGAAAAGACTGGTAGGCCTGGGGAGATTCGAACTCCCGACCCACGGTGTAGGAAACCATCCCCGCCCCGTTCCCCCTGTTCGGATTCATGTGTTTTCAGCGGCTTACGATGGCCCCATTCGGACCATTTACCCCAATTCGGGCGCGAATATGCACCCCAAAATGCACCCCGAAGGACAACGGGTTTTGCATTACTATCGCGAGCCATTCCTCCCAAACAACTTCCAGAAGGGTTCTTCCAATTCACTGACTGCCTCGAAATGGACGCGCTTAATGCTCCCCGCAACCGTAAGCTTGCTATCATGCTCCGGAGTCAATCTACCGTCATCAGACCCGAGAAATTCGATGCGAGGCCAAGGCGCTAAGATTTGTACGAATATACCTACTGATGTGGATGCAAGATAGATAACATCCTTCCAGTGCGTTCCTACGCGCACATTCGGGAGATGAAACCGTAACGCTTTTGCCAATTGCAAAGGGCATCTTCCATCGCCTCAACCGGAATATCGAGAGCCGCCCGCAGCCTGACAATAGTTTCTCGGACATCCGAAGTAAGCTTCACCTTCTTCCGCCCCGTAACCAACAGCTTTGCACCTGCTTTCGGCCCAGTCGCGCCTTTAAGATAGCAATGCCCTGGACTCACACCATCGACCGTCCCAAGATTTCCGAGAAGGCATAGGAAATCGGGCTCTATAGCAGAATTTGTGGGTAAATCGCGACCTGTGGTGAACGGCTAAAAGGAGAACGGCCAAAGGGCCGCACAGGGCGGGCGCCGCACAAGACGCGGCTGAGAAAAAACTGGTCTCCATCGCTCGGGTTAATCTGTGATTGGAACAGCAGAGAAACCTGGAGCGAGGAGACCAGCCATTCAACTGAACGTTAAAACGATTCTGAACCGGATTCAACCCCATGTAGGCTTTGTCTTCCATGATGTTCGGTGGTTTAGTCGGCAAGGCCGGCCGGAGTGGATTGAAGTCAGCGTGCGAGCCCACACGGGCATGGCGCGGCGCTGTTCGCGGTGCCAGCGGCCGACGCCGGGCTATGACCAACTGGAAGAGCGGCGGTGGCGGCACGTCCCGCTGTGGGGCATCGAAGTATGGTTTCGGTACACGCCGCAGCGAGTCAACTGTCCGGAGCATGGGGTGGTGGTGGAGCATCTGCCCTGGAACGAAGGCAAGCGACCGCTGACGACGGCGATGATGGGCTTTCTGGCTCGCTGGGCGCGGCGGCTGAGTTGGCACGAGGCAGCGGAAGTCTTCCAGGTTAGTTGGGAGGCGGTCTATCGCTCGGTAGAGTGGTTCGTGGCCTGGGGCCTGGCACACCGCGAGCTGAAGGGGGTCGAGTCGATCGGGGTGGACGAGATTCACAGGGGCCACGGCATGCGGGCGAGTAATTTCCTGACCGTTGTCTACCAGATTGACCGGCATTGTCGGCGGCTGCTGTTCGTCGGCAAAGGGCGGTCGAGGCGGACGCTGCGGCAGGGGCTGAAGGCGCTGGGGCCGGAAGTCGTGCAGGGCGTGCGATTCGCTTGTAGTGACATGTGGAAGCCCTACTTGGAGGTCCTCGCGGCGCAGGCCGGGCAAGCGTTGCACGTGCTGGACCGCTTCCACATCACGATGCACTTGAATCAGGCGGTGGATCAAGTCCGCCGTGCCGAGAGCGTGCGTCTGCGAGCCGCGAGCAAGGCAGCCGCGCAGCAACTCAAGCACACCCGCTGGACTTTGTTGCGGCGCGGCAGCCGGGTCCGGGGGCGGGCCCGGCAGAAGCTCAATGCACTGCTGGCCAGCAAACTTCAGACGGCGCGGGCCTGGGAGTTGAAGGAGGCGTTCTCGCATTTCTGGAAATACCGGTCCGTGACGTGGGCCGGACCGTTTCTCGATTACTGGACTTATCGGGCGATGCACAGCAGCGTACCTGGGACGTAATGAGTCGACCCACTCGAGGATGAACTCCTCCCATTCATCTTCACTCATTATCTGAAGGCGCCGTATTGGCGGGATGGGCATTCCAGTCGATGCCTGGGATGAGTTCACCGAGATGGTGCCGCTAGGAGCGGGGATGGGCACCGTCGCTGCGCGAGTCATATCCAATGACCTTTCATCTTCGCCACGAATCACCGGTAGCCTCCGTCTAGACCCAATGCGCCGCGGGGGCTTGCAACAGTATAAATCAACCGGAACCGCGCACAGCACACGCGCCGGCGCAGAAAGCCCTGGCGCTACCGCTGGCCGGACGAAATCCGCGATGAGGTACTCGAGCGCTTGCTTGAGCTCAACCGGCAGCGCGCAATTGAAGAAGGCCAAGTTATCGTTTCCGCAGAATCCAGCGGCGGTGTTAGCAGCAAACGTAAGCCGAGCAAGAAGGCGTCACCGGCTCCCGCTGGCGCCCTGCTGCTCGGCAGCGATCCCGAGCGATGAGCAATTGCGAGTTCCGGCGTATAATCGAGCCATGCCTGTCGATTGGAAAGATCATATCGTGAGCGACCCGGCGATTCTCCGCGGGAAGCCGCACCTGAAGGGGACGCGCATTCCTGTGAGCCTCGTGCTGGGCTATCTCGCCGCCGGTTCGTCCCCGGAGCAGATCATCGCCGAGTTCCCTGATCTGACTCCCGATCTGATCGCCGCCTGTCTCGATTACGCCCGCGACCTGGCCGAATTCGCCTTGGAGGCGTAGTGGCGCTGCTCTTCTTCGCGGACCACTGCGTCTCAAACCAAGTTATCAATGCCCTGCGCGCCCCTGGACATGAAGTTTTGCGGCTTAAAGAACAGATGCCTGCCGAATCGCCCGATCTGGCGGTAATCGCCAAGGCGCAGGAGCTCGGGGCGATTCTGCTGTCGCTCGACGGCGATTTTGCCGATATCGTGGCTTACCCGCCAGGAGAGTTTGGAGGGATTGTTGCTTTGCAAATTCACGATCATCCTGAGATTACGCCTGCTGTAACGAATCGGCTCCTGCTCTACCTTGCCGCACATCCGCGACAGCAGGACTATCGAGGCAAGCTGCTTTTGGTCGAGGCCCACCGGCTCAAGGTGAGAGAGTGAGGGGATTCTCGATGCCTGAAAGCATGAAATCCGTCGAAGTGAGGGGCAAACTGGTCGGCGCGATGCGGCTCGATCTGGTAGGTCCGTCAGATGGACTCGGCGACATCAATGAGGTCTTGCCGCAGGCGCCTTCGCGCTGGTATTTGACCGGCTTCCTCGTTCCTCTCATAGCCGCGACAGCGCAAAAAACAGACCAGCAAGATACCGACGAGCAAAGTAGTGACGAGTTGGATCAGCCAGGTGAGGGCGGAGGCCTCGACGACGACACCACGCCGGAACGTGCGGCTGCTTGTCAAAGGTATCTCCCGTCTTCTATTGGCCTGAGCGTGATTGTTCCCGGTGATACGAAACGCCTGGGCGTCAAGATCACGTGGGGCGACTATCATGTGCGGATCAATAGCGGTGAGACTTGGGAACGGACGCCGCGCGCAGCTCCTGTAACAATTGACCTTGCCAAGGCGAGGGATACGGCTACGGAGATTGAGGTGCCGGAGAGCGGCGGGTTGAAAGTGGCCTACCTGGCGAGGCCGGTGGGAAAGCTGGCCGAAGAATCCGGGATGCCCTCCGACGCCCGTACCGTTTCCGTCTTCGTGGTCAACCGCCGTGTGCCCAAACCCGACGACAAGAAAGATGAGGCTTTCGCTTTCCAGGTGCAACTTGAGCTGAGTATCGAGACTCGTTTTCTGTCCCGACCGAACCTGCGAAGCCTCGCGAGCGATGACTGGGACGAACGTGTTGCCGACCTTCAATACCGCGACGCCGGAGAATACGCCGTAGGGCACAACGTGGCAACGCAAGCCTCCGTCGAGTCCGGCGAATGCTGCCGGGTCCGCACCGAATGGATCCCCCAGGCCGAAGTCGAGTATGTGGATTGGAACGCCATCCCTGGCGCTGAGATGTCCATGGATGCGCTAAGCCAGCTTCAGAACTCAGATGAGGCCGCTGCCAACCGCATGCCGATTGTCGAGCAGTACTGCAAGTGGATTGACGGGCAGGCAGCGCAAATACCCAACAGCCACGTAAAACGGCGTGACACGGCGCAAGAGCTTTTGCAGAGGGCTCGCGTCGCTGGCAATCGGATTGAGCAAGGTATTCAACTGCTGACGGACCCGATTTGCCTCGAAGCCTTCCGCCTCGCGAACAAAGCCATGGCGCAATCTGTGCGCCGGCGCCAAGGTCCAGTGCAGGGAAAGCCCTTATCGAGTGTGCCCGCACCCGCCTGGAGGCCGTTTCAGCTCGCGTTCCTCCTGATGAATCTTCCCGGTGTAGCCGAGCCCACGAGCAAGGATCGCGAAGTGGTGGATCTCCTTTTCTTTCCCACGGGAGGCGGAAAAACAGAAGCGTACCTGGGACTCGCGGCCTTCACGCTGATCCTGCGGCGCCTGCGCAATCCCGGAATCGGTTCAGCCGGGGTAAGTGTGCTGATGCGCTACACCTTGCGCCTCCTCACGCTTGACCAGCTCAGCCGCGCCGCGACGCTCATCTGCGCGCTCGAGCTGGAACGCCGGCAAGACGTGACGAAGCTGGGAGACTGGCCCTTTGAGATCGGCCTCTGGGTGGGCCGTGCCGCAACACCCAATCGGATGGGGAAGAAGGGAGACAACGACGCCGAAACCGCAAGATTACGCACGATACGTTTCGCGGGTAACGACAAGCTCCCATCACCCATTCCACTCGAAGAGTGCCCTTGGTGCGGAACGAAATTCAAGCCGATGTCATTTCGGTTGCTTCCCAGCGCGGACGCGCCCGAAGACCTCCGCGTTTTATGCGTGAACCGCGAGTGCCAGTTCAGCCTTGGCGTCAATCTCCCCATCGTAGCCGTGGACGAGCCGATTTATCGCCGCCTGCCGTGCTTCATGATTGCTACCGTGGACAAATTTGCGGCCCTCCCGTGGACTGGGCCGCTTGGGACGCTGGTCGGACTCTACGAATCTGCTTTTGACGAGCTGTGCACGATTGCGCGCGATGAGCACCAAGTTCGACCGAAAATCGTAGCTTCAACGGCTACCGTCCGGCGCGCCGAAACCCAGATTCGGAGCCTCTTCAACCGGACGTTCATCGAGGTTTTCCCCCACCCGGCCCCGACCGGCGAGACTCCTTCTTCGCCCGCGTCGTGCCTTCCACTGAGCGCAACGCCCGGCTTTACATCGGCGTCGCCGCCCAGGGCCGAAGCCCAAAAGTCGCAATGCTCCGCGTCTATCTGGCTCTGCTCGGAGCTTCGCAAAACTGGTACAAACGCTTGGAAGACGCAGCTGGCTCTCCAAACCCGGTCGACCCCTACATGACGCTGGTGGGCTACTTTAACAGCCTGCGAGAACTCGGAGGCGCACGTCGAGTTATTGAGGATGAAGTGCGGAATCGGCTCGGAGAGTATTCGGCGCGCAAGCGGGTTGGCGAGTCAGACAGCCCCTTTGGTGATCGGTGGATTTTGTACGAGCCCGTTGAACTGACGAGCCGGGTGAACACCGCCGACGTTGCCGAATCGAAGCGCCGCCTGGCGCAGCTATTCTCACCATCAGATAAAAACCGGGTTGATGTGGCGATAGCCACCAACATGATTTCCGTGGGTATCGACATTACGCAACTCGGCCTCATGGTGGTGTTTGGCCAGCCCAAAACCAGCGCTGAATATATTCAGGCCACGAGCCGGGTAGGCCGGGACCCCGATCGGCCCGGCTTGGTGGCGACCATCTTCAACGTTCACAAACCGCGCGACCGATCTCATTACGAGCGCTTTGCCGCCTACCACGAGACCTTTTATCGCAGCGTTGAAGCCACAAGTGTTACGCCGTTCTCGCCTCGCGCGCTCGATAAGGGTTTGGCAGGGACGTTAGTAGGACTAGCACGCCGGGGACATTTGCCTATGACTCCGGCGCGAGGTGCAATGGAGATCCTCAACGAACGCACACGCCTCGAATTCGTCGTCAGATCGCTGGCGGAGCGGGCGTACGGTCACATCGACTTGCCCGTGGAGGAGAGACGGCGGCTCCGCGATCGGGTGCGCACACGTGCAAACGACCTCCTCGACGAATGGGCCAAGATCGCTCTGGACTACCAGAAAGTCGGGACCGGGCTTCAATACAATCCCGCTGAGGCGGGCGGCGCCAAGCAGTTGCTCTACGACTTTCTCAGTCCTGAGGTGAAGAATCTGCCGCCGGAGAAGCCGCAGATGAAGTTCCGGGCAAATAGGTCTCTTCGTGATGTCGAGCCGGAGGTCAACATCTGGGTGAAGACGCTCGAGAACACTGACCTGGAGGGAGAGACCGTATGAAGGACGCGAAAAAAGCGCCGGGCGAAATCCGCCAAAGCCAGCTCGTAACGACATTCGACCCAGGCTCCATGATTGACCTGCTGAAGTATTCGGTTCTCATCGGCGGTCTCAACTTCTGGTCGCCAGGAGGAGAATCCATTCCCGAGCCACGGCTCAGCCAGAAGCTGGCGCGCGTCCTTGGAGTGCTCTCTGTCGAACTCAAATCACCACCTCCGGTCGACGATGATGCCGCAGCTCCAACTACAGGAATCACCGGCTTCCAATTTCCGGAATGGTTCATTACCCAGGACCTAGAGGCAGGAAGCAGGCAGGGAGTGCGGTCCCGTCTGCTCGTGCACCGCAAAGCATTAACAAAAGGAAAGTACATCGACCGGGACAACAAGAAACGCCCGGTGGTACCCGTACGATTCGTACGGGCCTGCCGCGCCGGACATATTGGTTTGGGCTAACGACCAGATCATGAGCGAAATTTCCTGATGAAAATGGGTGACACTCCAAAGCCTAGGTTCCGGGAAGGAACCGAAAGGGGTGTTAGCGATGGAAGGCAACGAGGGAGTTGAGAGGAG
>JAKAWG010000126.1 GCA_021817045.1 Acidobacteriota bacterium | reverse complement strand
CCGCTGATCTTGGTCGGACGCCCGGCCAACGGCCGCGCCTTCAGCCCGCCCCAGCCACCGGCTCGATACCGGACCAGCCAGTTGTATATGCAAGCGCGGCTGAAACCCAGGGTCTGGATCACGACCTTCGGACTTTCACCAGCCTGGACGCGCTCCACCACCCGCGTCCGAATCTCTTCCAGCGTCTTGTGATCCAACTTCCGGGCGTCTCGCTTGGGCATGCCGGAAGTATAGTCGATAGCCCCCTGTTAGCTCTACTTACTTATGCGCGGCTTAGTAACATAACCCTTCTTGTCAGACATAACATGATGTAACCTTACGGCTTGACAAGTACTTCCCCATCCTGCTATGCTTCGGCGCATGGGCGAGAAGCGAATCACCGCCAGGGAAATGGGCCACCGCGGTGGGACCACCAGAGCAAAGCGCTACAGCCGAGCACAGATTCGCGCTTGGGGGAAACTGGGCGGACGGCCTCGGAAGCTCGACAGGGCGGCGCTGGCCGAGTTGCGCAATATGCTCCGGCGGGGAGACTCGAAGGCGAAGGCTGCGAAACGGCTTGGAGTCTCGGTTCGAACCCTCGATCGCTACTTAGCAAGGGTATCGCGACTGCGTATTAACGCTCCGAAATTGGCGCGATGATTGCGTAATGCCGCTTGTCCGCAATGAAAGTCCACAAATCTTCGGCTTGGTTTCATCTTTCAAGGAGGTTGACTTCGCGAATGGCTCCAGCAGTTAACGGGATTCTCAACGTCTTGATCTCAAACGGGCGAAAGTTGCCGGTCCACCGCCGATTGACAAACCCCAAGTCCAGCGTGGCAGACGCCGGGCGGCCGTGCGTCTCGTAACAACGAAGGATGAGATCATCCCCCTCCTCGGACTTCTTAAGAGCGGTCATCACCACGTTCGGGGCATCCACTGATAAAAACGAGCTCGACTGCGGCCTGGAGCCGCCGTGGATGCCCTGGTATTGCACGGGAACCGGCGCCGTATGTTCCTCGGCCAGACGGACAATCCCCGCCGCCTGCCAAGGCCCGGCGTGCAGCACTAGCCAAAGGCGAAACGTCTGGATGCCCTGGTCCTGCCAGATGTAGGCACCGTTGGGCTTCAACTTAGTCCCCAAGTCGTGAGCATAAACCGAGCCACGCGCAATCGAAACTCGCATGTCGTTGTTGAGGACGCTGTAACCATATTTCGCATTGTTGATGACCGCCAAGCCGTAATCCTGCCCGGCGCGTTTCACCGTCAAATCGATCCAGCGCTGGCCAGGATTCTCCGCTCCGTCTGTCTTCCGCTCGATGTGCCCGAACGCGAGTTCGTAAGTGGAGCGCGGCTCCTGCACACGAACGGGAAACGAAAGTTTCAGCATCTTCAAATGCTCATGCCAGTCGAGCTGGCAGCGAGCCTCGATCGTCCGGCTTCCGGCATAGAGAATCCAGTCGATCTGGAGAGTCGAGCCGCCGTAGCGGGTCCGCATCCGTACCCGGCCGCGGATCGGCCCCTTTTCCAAAACCTGAAGCTCGGCGTTCCCGAACGTTCCGATCTCATCCGTGTACGAGTGGACTTGATGGCTCCAAGTGTCGCTGGGATCGTCCAGCACGACGGCACGCCCGCCGGCAGTGGGTTCTTCAAACACCTCCTGCCCGGCATCTTTATCAAATATGCCGATGGCGCCTTTCGGGGAAAAGGTCACGCGCAGATGATCGTTTTCGAGGGCTTGCCGACTGACCTGAACAGGCGAAGAGAGCGTTCTTTCAGAGCTGGCTCGCCGCAGCCGAAACTGCCGGTAGCCAAACGCGGGCAGCGGCGCCTGAAAGGCCAACTTGTGCCGGTCTCCAATGATTTCTGAAGCCTGCACCCATTGGTGAGCGATTATTGTATTTTGCTCGTCGATTAGCTCGCTGGGGATCGAAGGATGCCAGTCAAGGTCGTATTCAACATTCAACTGCGCCGGCCAGACGTGCGGGTTGAACACAAGCAGATAGTCAGACTGCGGATCCTCGGTGGGAACTTGCCAGGCCAGTTTCTCAAGCGACAGATAAATTGCCTGATTGGCTACTTCCTGAGCATAGCTATAGGCGTGGCGGGAAGTGGCGTAGTGCTCGGGGCGGGCGCTTCCCGCCAGACTGTCGTGGAATTGCTGGAACAGAACTTTTTCCCACGCGGAGTGAAATTCAGCCTGAGGGTAAGCGGCATTCCATGCCACGGAACCTAACGTAGCAATCTTCTCGGCAGTTGTCAGCGCCATCTCGGTGGTGCGATTGTCCTTCTTCACTTGCGCTACCGCCGTGTAACATCCGACAGCGCTATGCTGCAAGCCTCCTTGAACCACCGGTAGATGTACATCCGGAATGGAGCGAATTTCTGCAAAATATTTGTTCGGTGTGCTGTAAGACAGTTTGGGAGCGCCGGGCGTTGTCATGATTTTATCAATTGAAGCGATGTTGGCCGTGGTCGCGCCGCCGCCATGGTCGCCCGCGCCATAAAAGACCATCAGATCTTTGACCGGCTCGTGCAAATCCATCATTTGCCGAAGGCGCTCGCCGACTGCGCCCGCGTCGCCATAGCCGAATCGGATCCGGTAGGTGAGCGTGCGTGTGCCGTCAGGCCCTTCCCACCAAAAGAGATCGCCTGGCAAGTGCTTAGCGCTTTCCATCGGCCGCATGAAAATATAATCCTCTATCTCCTGCAATTTCAGGATTTGCGGAAGCGTGCCCGTGTGCCCAAATGAATCGGGATTCGCCCCAACTTTTGTTTGACGGCCGAAAAGCTCCCGAAATACGCGCTGCCCGTAAAGACCCTGACGGGCGAGCGATTCGCCATTGGGCATATTCACGTCGGGCTCAATCCACCACCCGCCAATCAGGTTCCATCGGCCTTCCTCGACTCTTTGGCGAATCTCGCGGAGCATTTCCGGATCGTTTTCCGCTACCCACTTATAGAACTGGGCCGAGGTGTCCGAGAAAGCAAATTTCGGGTCTTCCTTCATGCGGTCGAGCATGGATCGAAAGGTGCTTAAGACGACGGCCATCGCTTCGTGCCAAGGCCAGAGCCAGACTGCGTCGATGTGGGCATAGGCAACCATGCAGAAGCGGTATTCGGCCGCTCCCGGCGGCCAAGCGTCCGATGGCCGTGTCACCGATGACGCCGGAGCGTTTTTAACCTTCTCCGCACTCAGTAGCCTCTTAGATGGCTCGCCGAGCGCCATGCTTGCCGTTCCCAGGCTTGCCAGCCGGATAAATTCTCGTCGGTCCGGATCTTCGCTCATAACGGTGCCTCCCCTGCTCGACGAATCTTCGCAGCGCGCTTGAAGCTCCCTTGCCTGCTGATTCCTACCTCTTCGTACATGGCAAAAAGATTCTGGTCAGGGGCTTCGGGCGGAACGGTGTGCGAAACTACCAGGATATATCCGCCGCCATCGTGCTTCATGCCTTTGATCAGCCGCGCTGCGACCTGCCGCACCTCCTCCACGGTTCCATGAGGAAGCACGCCTTGCGTGTCGGCGCCGCCTATAAAGGCCGGTTGCTTCCCAAATTCGGCCGTCAGCTCCAGCGAGTCCAATCCAGGACAATTGCCCTGCACGAGATTGAGGGCGCCCACGCCAATCTCGACGAGGTCCGGAATGATCGGCCGCAGGGCGCTACAGCAGTCATAGGCCACCCACAATCCTTTCACCTTTCACACGGCGGCGACGCGCGCCAGATGAGGCTTAATGAGCATGCGCCAACTAGCCGGGCTCACCAGCATGGAAACTTGAGAACTCACGTCGTCATCCGTCCACAACCAGTCCAGCGTGAAGCGCTCCACGACGGCCTTGGACGGCTCCGCCGCAAAATCGGCACAGCGCTTGAGCAGTTCATACGCGAAGTCCCGCTCGTCGGCGATATCGAGGAACGCGCTCCATTCCGCGTAGCCGCCAGTACATTTCAAAGACGCAGGGAGAATCGTCGCACCCGATAAAGTAGTCTTCTTGAAGCGCGACCACTCGGAGCATCAGCCGAATCAGATCCTCGAGGTGATCAACAGGAAGCTGATACCGAAGCGCCCCATCGAGCGTCGCCTGCGCCATGCGCAAATTTAACCAGTTCTTGATCAACCGATTGCAGTCTTCCTTCATCTCCTGGTCTTCTTTCTCCGCATGCAACCTCTCTCGGGTTGCCGACCGAGACGGCGCGCTTACTCAACAGAGCCCAATTCGTCTTCCTGGTCATCCACCGCGTAGCCATTCTTCCTGATTTTGGCCAAGTGCTCCTTCAGTTTCCGAGGCGAAACGATCGTGAACTCGTTACGGCGGGGGAAGCGATGCCGTGCGAGGAGAAGAGCAAGTTCGTCCTCTGGCAAGAACGTAAGAAGCCCTTTTCCCACACCTGTGCAATGAACATCCATTCTTTTGCCCTTCCATGTCGCCAGGTCGTAGATGGTTGGTGGCTCAATTTTCTCGATGAGGACAGCTCCGGTCTGATCCAAGACCGCCATGTGAACGGTGAGGCGAGTCAATTGTCCAAGCCGAATAAGAAAAGGACGTGCTTTCTGACGGAGGTCGAGACCGGCCGACGAGGCATGCGCCATGCTGAGAAATTTCGCCCGAACAAGCAACGTTTTGTGGGTTAGTGTCACTGCAAATATCCGCGCCGCTCGAACGTCAGGAGCAAACATTGGATCGAACTCTTAGGTAGTCTCAGCTTCCGGCTCAGTTCGCATAGAGCAAGCCCTTTACGGGATTCCACCAGAGTTTCCAAACGGGTCAGCCCTCTGTCCAAGGCAGGAGCCGACTGGGTTTTCAGGGCAGCGATTTAGTCTACCCCAGCTAGATTGCGTCCGGCTTATTGGAGGCATAAGACTTTAACGTCAATCAAACGCTTGCCGCGATGCTATAATCGTGCCTGTTCAAAGCGGCATGATTGCTGTGGGACCAATTTGGCATAGCGGACCATCGCACGGAAACCCCAAATAATCAATCAGCAAGGCTCGAAAAGGACGTCTTCGAGCCCATTCTGCATATTGTCGTCAACAGACCATGGATCGAAAGCTGGTAATTCTTACTTCCCCGGGAACCTCGCGAGGCAAATATGAACGAAAGCATCAATATTTTCAAGATATCTGGCCTGCTAACGCTTCTGGCGTTCACGTTGATGGCATATATTCCGGGAGTCGCACAGGAGCCTCAACGCCCATGGATGAATACTTCTCTGTCGCCAGGTGTGCGAGCCGATTTGTTGATCAAACAGATGACGCTGGAACAGAAAATTCAACTCCTTCATGAGAGTAGTGCGGTCTACAAGAGAGGAGGCTGGCAGTATGTTCCGGCAGCGCTGGGAGGTGACGGTTATGTTCCGGGCATCGCTCCTTTGGGCATCCCCGATCTTCAACTGGTCGGTGCCGGGCTCGGAGTAACGAACTCAGGGCGGGGGTATAAAGGCCGGTCCACGGCGCTACCTTCCTCGCTGGCGGAGACGGCGAGCTGGGATCCGAAGGTTGCTGCCGAGTTCGGAACGGTCATCGGCAAGGAAACGCGCGACGAAGGTTTCAACGTGTCTTTGGGGGGCGGCATCGATCTTGCTCGCGACCCCCGTGGCGGGAGAAACTTCGAATATCATGGCGAAGACCCCATTCTGGCCGGAACGATTATCGCCTCGGAACTGCGAGCCATCCAAGCCCAGCATGTAGTAGCGACCATCAAGCATTATGCGCTAAACGACCAGGAGGCGGGACGTACTCAGTGGCTGAGCTCCATACTCCACGTGATCCAACCTTCCGGTCGCTTTCTGGTGAGCGCAAACCTTGATGTGCGATCCATGCGGGAAACCGATTTGCTGGCGTTCGAAATCGGAATCAAGGAATCGGGCGTCGGCGCGGTAATGTGCGCTTATAACCGGGTAAACGGCGTTTACTCTTGCCAGAACAGTTATCTGCTGAACGATGTGCTGAAAAAAGATTGGGACTTTAAGGGCTGGGTCATGTCGGACTGGGGCGCTACCCACAGTACTGTAAAGGCGGCGCTGTCGGGACTGGACCAGGAATTCTATGCCAGCCGGTACTTCTCGTGGAGGCTTAAGAAGGCGGTGAATGAAAATCTGGTGCCGATGTCGCGGATTGATAACATGGACCACCGTATCCTGCGGACGCTGTTCGCCGTCGGGGCCATCGACCACCCGCCGGTCGTCAAGCCGATTGACGCTCGTGCCGACGCCCTGGTCGCCCAGCACGTCGAGGAACAGGGAATTGTCCTGCTGAAGAACACCGGAAACCAATTGCCGTTAAATCCATCAAGTGTCCATTCAATCGCTGTCGTTGGGTCGCACGCGGACGTGGGAGTGCTTTCGGGGGGAGGGTCTTCCCAGGTTGATCCTGTCGGCGGAAATGCCGTCTCGTTACCCCTCACTTCTACCCCGCATATATATGCTCCTAAGGTTTGGGATCCTTCTTCACCGCTTAAAGCCGTTCAAGCTATGGCGCCGAATGCGGTCGTAAAGTACAATGTCGGCACAGACTTCGCGTCGGCCGCCAAACTGGCTGCCGCATCTGACATCGCTATTGTATTTGCCAACCAATGGTCGACCGAGGGAGCTGACCTGCCGAACCTAGACCTGTCTGGCGACGAGAACCAGCTCATCGAACAGGTTGCTGCTGTCAATCCGCACACGATCGTCGTGCTTGAAACAGGAGACCCTGTTCTTATGCCGTGGCTTGACCGTGTGAGTGCGGTGCTGGAATCCTGGTATCCTGGCCAGCGGGGCGGTGAAGCCATTGCCAACATCCTGTTCGGGGTTGTTGATCCCTCGGGCAAACTGCCGATAACCTTTCCACGCAGCGAGTCCCAACTGCCACGCCCTCGTCTCCCAATGCCGCCGCCTGGTGGCGGATACTTCGATATCAACTACTTTGAAGGTCTTAAGGTTGGCTACAAGTGGTATGAGGCGAACAAAATCCAGCCGTTATTTCCGTTCGGGTACGGACTTTCTTACACCAACTTTTCTTTTTCCGGTCTCCAAATCACTCCGACCCTGACGGATGGAAGTCAGAGTATCCAGGTGAGTTTTGATCTGAAAAACGACGGGGCTCGGGATGGCGCCGAAGTCGCTCAGGTGTATCTCGGCTTTCCTGCCGTTGTCGGCGAGCCCCCCAAACGCTTGGTGGGTTGGGCAAAGCTCGACCTTCCACCTGGCAAAACACGGCGGGTGACGGTAACAATCGATCCCAAGTCCGTAGCCCACCCTTTGTCGTTCTGGAATTTTAGTGTGGACCATTGGGATATCGCCAACGGCGTTTACACTGTGTACGTGGGGGACTCCTCAGCCGACATCCACCTTACCGGCACAATCGAGGTTCGCCACCCGAGAAGTTGAGCGTCCTCCCCGGGATGAAGCGGTTCGTCCCCATGATCGTTGGATAGCGAGTAAGGAAGTTCAAGCCGCGGATTATCTTGATATCTGGTCCAATTCCAACAAAACAGCCGACTAGCCCGAAGGGATGGCCGCCTGCTTTGTTGGAATTGGACGAATTGACCCACCACGTAGAGATTGTAGCTGATTCGGGCGGTTCCGGGACGCAACGGGTACTACCGTCGAGTTCGGTAGATCCTCCGCGTTTTGCTTCGCCAGCCGTCTGATCGTTCAGGCGGGGTGCAACTGATTGTCACGCGCATCTGTCGCCGGCTCTTTTCCAGCGTCCACGACGTCCGACAATCCGTCGCGCCACGTCCCGAAGAGCCTATCGAACGGCAGCGTGACGTCGCCGTAGTTACACTCGAAGTAGCGATGATGAAGGTAATGGAAGTACGAGCCCGCCTTCAGTTTTCCGTCGAGAATCGGCCCCTCGAAGCCTAGGTGGCTGTTCGCCGGCCCCGCTCCCGCGTCCTGGGCCTGAAACAAAAAGTGGATGGGGTGGGAGGGCACCACGAAATGGATCAGCAACCGGCTGAAGTAAATCAGGTGCTCCACTGGGTGCATCGACAGTCCGGACCAGGGAGCCGGGTACACGTTCTTGTGGTGCAGATAGTGGACGTGTTTGTACAGCGGCTTCCAATGAATCAGGCGGTGGATCCAGTAGAAATGGAATTCCCGCCAGATCGGAATCAGGAGTAGCCAGGCGGTGCAGTAAACGGGATGCTGATTCCAACTCACGTACGGAACATGATGGTTGGCTGCCGCCCAGAAGTAGAGCACCTGGTAGGCCGACCAGAAGGCGCAGCCGCTCACCGAGCTCCAAAAGATGTTGTCGTAAAGTTGATTGTGGAAAAGAAAATTGCGATCGTTCACCTGCTGCCAATGCGGGTAATACTTGCGCCGCATGCCCTGCAGCTTGAAGGTGTACAGCAGCAGGTGCAAGCCGCCGGCGACCAGCCACAGCAGGAGGAGATTGACGCAGTAGATTTGGATTATCCAACCAGGCTTGAAATTCACACAACGCGCGAGCGGCGGCTCGAGCCAAAGCCACGTCACCGCGGCCGTCAGCATGAAGAACAAGTCCCACGGAAACAGGTAGCCGCCGCCAAAAATCCATTTCAGCGCCGCTTCCGGCCGCAGCGGCCGGGACAACACGGGGGCAAATTTCGCCGGATACGGGGGTCGCCACTCACCCTTCGCCGTACGAAAGCCAACGTCCGACTGTGTGGTATCAGCCAGGGCAGTTTCCTCTTCCATTGTAAAGTTCAGTCGCCCTACGGCCGCTGTCGCGCCGCTTTGCTTTCAAGCACACCGATAGTGTAGACCTGGCTACCACTGAGTTCAATGTTGGGTCGTGCCTCATTTTGAGGTGCCACGTCCATCTTGTCCGTGACTGGGCTGAACCTGCCGACCAAACATTCCCGTCGATGGGATCGGTTGGCAGACCGAGCAGCAAGTGTGCAGCAAGAACCGCAATTTACCTCCATAGAACCGAAGGAGGTGTAGTGTTGCCTCCGTTCACTGGCAACTGCGTCATAGCAGTGTGATTCCTAACAACACAGGGTTATGTCAGTAGGCCTTGTATCAGGGCGCGGCTTCAGCCGCGCCGAAAACCCAGCGTCTCTCCTCACCCCCTACCCTCTCCCCGCTTACGCCCTCACCCACCCCGATTTCATCAGGGTCCCTCCTCTCTCGCGGTCAAGCGGCATTTTGTGTGTAAACCGATGCCCACTGAGAGAGGGGATGAAAACTCCAACGATATTCCATCGTCTGGGCCACGTACGCCAAGCAGCGATAGGTTGACATTTCTCCACCCGTCACT
>JAKAWG010000035.1 GCA_021817045.1 Acidobacteriota bacterium | reverse complement strand
GCTCCAGCCCCAGCGGAAGCAAGGCAACACCAAAGATCCGGAAAGACCAGGAACTTAAGAAAGGGAAAACAAAAGCACCACGAAAGATCAATCAGTTAGGTGGGGCCAAATCAGATTGACAAAGCCACTTATACCTGAAGCACAAACTGTCGTCTTGTCAAACCATGAGGACGCATTATCGCAACGTTAAAGGAAGTATGGCGCCTCGTTCCTTCTTCCCTCCACGTCCGTCTGCCTTGATTTCCTCCATCACGCGCCTTTTCTAGCGCCCCTTGTTCTAGCGGGCACGGCGAGATGGGAAAGCTGCCTGCGCGCTGGCGGCGCGGCGGGCTTCTGCTTTCACGCTGGCGCGTGACCCTCCGGGTTTTGGTTCCTCCGAAAAATTAAACCGCGATTTTCCGGCCCCTCCAAAAAAGCAGCCCTTGGCCTGGCGAGCAGGCCCCACTCGCTCTCGGGTGCCCCGCGAGAACCGGGGCAGAAAAGGAGAACAAACCGTGACCGAGGAAATCAAATCGAGGCAGTCAGAGGAACCAACGAGCGGCCATGCGGCCATCAAGCGGCATAGGGGGAGCGGTCACCCGCCCACCCCTGCCACACCACCGTGCGTACGGGTCCGTACACGGCGGTTCGGTGGATTAAGCAGCAGCCAAGTCGCCAAGCGGGGCAGACCGAGCGCATCAAAGTAGGCGTTGGGCAGGGCTTGGCAGATGGTTGGGTTGTGGCTGAGACGCCACGGGCCGTGGGCGCTGCAGGCAGTCTTCACCGCCCAATCAAGACCCACACCACGCCGGCGTAGCTCCGCCACGCGCCTCCTGCGCCGCTTCCACTGCGTCCACAGCACCGACCGCAGCCGGCGCCGGATCCACGAGTCCAGACCTTCGAGCTGCGAGGGCGTCTGGCAAAACCCGAAGTAGGCTCGCCATCCGATCAGATAATTGCTTAAGGGCTGAAGCATCTGTTCCAGACTGACACCCCGCGTCCGCTGCGTCAGTTCCCGGACTCGCTGCTTAAATCGTGTCAGCGCCTTCGGCGCAATTCTTCGCCGTGGCTCTGAATCCCCGATAAAGCTGAAGCCCAGAAACTTCCGCTCCGCCGGTCGTGCCACCGCGCTCTTCTCCTGGTTTACCTTGAGCTTGAGCTTCCGCGTGATGAAGCGCGTGACGCTCTCCATCACCCGCTGTCCCGCCCGTTGGCTGCGCACGTAAATGTTGCAGTCGTCCGCATACCGCACGAAGCGATGACCGCGCCGCTCCAACTCCCGGTCCAGTTCGTCGAGTACGAGGTTTGACAGCAGAGGGGACAACGGCCCGCCTTGCGGCGTACCCTCATCCACCGAACTCACCAATCCGTTCTCCATCACCCCAGCATTCAGAAATGCCCGGATGAGCTTCAGTAGCCGTTTGTCCGTTACCCGCTTCGCCACCTGACCCATCAGTTTGTCGTGGTTGACTCGATCGAAGAATTTCTCCAGGTCGAGATCAACGCACCAGCCGTAGCCTGCGGCGATATACTGCTGTGCCTGGGCCACCGCCTGATGCGCCGAGCGATAGGGACGGAAACCGTAGCTCTGTTCGGAGAACGCCCGGTCCCAGCGCCTCTGTAGAACCTGCATCACCGCCTGCTGGACCAATCGGTCCAGCACCGTCGGGATGCCAAGCTTTCGCACCCCTCCGTCCGGCTTCGGGATTTCCACCCGCTTCACCGGCTGCGGTTTGTAAGTCCCGCTCAGCAACTGTTCCCGGATGATTGGCCAATGCTCTTTCAGGTATCCCGGCAACTGATGAACGGTCATACCGTCCACGCCAGGACTTCCTTTGTTAGCCTTGACCCGTCGCAACGCTTCCTTAAGGTTTTCTTGCTCGACCACCTCCTCCATTAGCGTCTCAGTTGCCGCCGGGCTTTCAGCCGGATGCTTCGCCGCGAGCGATTCAGTCCCTTCTCCTCCGGGCTTCGAGGCTTCACCCTTCGGCTCCGGCGAGAAGGCCAGTTCCATCTGGATTTTCGGCCACGGGTCGCTCATGAGTTGCGTCGCTTACTTGCCCTTGCCTTCCGTTCGGGCCTTCCCCATCCCTTCGACGGGTACTATGCCCTCTGCTGACTTCTGCTTCGCGGTCAGGATGGCTTGCGCCACCCTCAGTCACGGATTCGTGACACGAAGCAGATCTCCCGAGGTAAGTTCGACCGCCTTCCGTGCATCGCCGCCGGATTTACGCTCCGCGCCCTTGATGGAAATGGGCTTCGCGGTTACTGGCCCGCTCGCCCGGCGCTCACGCCTCCAATCCGGTTCTTGTACATCGGCCCGCACTTTTGCTCCACGCTTCCTTCGGACCCCGCCTCGCGACGTCGCCCTTGCGCTTCGCTAACCCTTCACCTCCATCAGGTTGGGTAGAGGACTTTCACCTCCGAACTGTCGAACATGCTCGGCACACCAGGCGGGGCGTCCCGCAATGACGGGACTGAGAGTTCAAGGCCGAGGTTCAACAGATTCATTTACGAGAATCTTCTTTGCCACGTCGAGGGGCAAATCGAAACGTGGAATCGCAAGGCTGTGCGCGAGTCGAATCCCGACGCGGCGCACGCGCTGTGGCAGAAGGCGGAAGGGTTGGGGTACGCGCTTCGATTGCTTTACGCCTTCAAGCCGGAGTTTGACGACCTGGTAGCAAGCGCCATGCGGACGAAATGCAACGGCTGCGGGGACGAGCTTGAGAATCGTCCGAAACTTCCATCCGCCGATTCCGACCTTTGTGATTCCTGCTAC
Source organism: Acidobacteriota bacterium (assembly GCA_021817045.1). GTDB lineage: Bacteria > Acidobacteriota > Terriglobia > UBA7540 > UBA7540 > RH2-MAG17b. Next base: position 44,198 of record JAKAWG010000035.1, on the reverse strand, counting down.
GAAATCGCGCACCCCGTGCCGGAAAGGAGCGCCGCCTAATGGAAATCACACTTACGACTCTCCAAAAGCTGGCGGGCAAGAAAGCTCCGGTTATCGGCATTCCGCGACAGGGCGAGAAGCCTTTCGCGGTCGAGCGGGCGCGGCTTGCCGGACTGATTGAGGGATTGGAGAGATGCGAGGTCAGTTTGAACTCGCATCTCGAAATCCAGGCCCACCTTCGACACTACGTCCTCTACTGCCTGGACATGCAGCGGCACACCGATGCTTTCAAGATGCTGCGCTCATGGGCCACGCGGCAGCGAGCAAAAAAGGAAGCGCCAAAACTTTCGCCCGACGAACGGCGGAAAGCGGAACTGTTACGGAAAATCGCCCTTGCCGAACGCAAGGCGCGAACGCTGTGGGTCTGCCGACCTTACAACCCTGTTTTGGAATTCGGCGACGCGGCAAGCGATTACAAACGCGAGCAATGGGCAGCGTGGGTTGCTCAAAAGCCGATGCGCCGCAAGATCGGCAGGCTTGCCACGGCCCACGGCCTGATTCACGGATACATCCCCGATGCGATCATTCGCCAGCCGCGCAAACTCTACGAATCGCTCGCCGCGCTCACCGGCATGCTTGTCACCAAGTACGGCGACCTTCGCACCACAAGCCGCAGCGAGAAGCCGACCGAAGCCCAATATCTGAAGCACCTGTACGAATACGTCGGCAGAGGCTCGCTCGCCGCCTGTCCGGAGTACGGCGCGGCCTTCCAATCGAAGCCTTATGGCAGTCAGGATTGGCGCACTCCCGAACACATCCGGCAAGAGCGCCTGAGTTACTGCCAGCGGATGCGCGAATGGCGGAACGCTCAGGAAACGGTCAATTGGCTTCGCGCACAGCTTGCGAGTTTCGATTCCGCCACGCAGGAGGACGGCCATGACCTGCGTTAATTGCGGCGGCACAATCGAAGAGGGCAGGCGAGACCGCGCGCCGATTGAAGCCAAATTCTGCCTCAAATGCCGGGCCGAGAGGCGACGGCGGGCGAAGCTCAAATACAATTGGCTGCCTCAGCACGACGCCTACCTGCGCGCCCACTATCACGGCGGGCTTCATCGGCGCGGGCGGGCCATCAAGGAATTGATGCGGCAAACCGGGTTCCCGCGCTGGTACGTCAAGCGGCAGGCGCAGCGCCTCGGATTGACCATGCATCCCGACCGCCGACCGTGGACGCCGGTGGAGATGGAGACGCTCGACAAATTGCTCGGCAAGGTTTCGGCAGCCACGATTGCAAAACGCCTGAAGCGAACGGAAACATCCGTGGTGATGAAAATCAAGTCGCTCGGCCATTCGCGGCGAGTGACTGAGGGCTACACAATCCGCGACCTTGAACTTTGCCTCGGCGAGGATCATCGCAACATTCGGAAGTGGGTTGAGAGGGGATGGTTGCGCGATGGCTTTCAAGGCGGGCGACGAAACAACGGCAACGGAAACGACATTCACCGTTTCAGCGACAGGCAAATCCTCAATTTCATCAAATCCTACCCAAAGGAAATAAATCTCGGCAAGGTTGACCAGGTGTGGTTCTTGGATTTGGTTCTCCTAAAAGGCTTGGCTTACATGTAAGGCCGCGTCGCGGGCGTTTAAGCGATCTATTACACATACCTTTCGGAGAGGTATGCTCTCAACTTATCATTCTTGAGAACACTGATCGCGGTGTCCCAATGGCCAGAGACGAATTTTTCCCTTTCCCTAGCAGACAAAAGCTCCTTCCAAACCTCATGCAATTGTCTCCCGGAGAACCGCTGCAAGCCGGGAGAAAGCGCCAAATATTCCGGTTGCAGAATGTTTATACTATCGTTCTGAGAATGAGTAAGATGTACGATTCGGTAGTCATCCAAGGTGAATTTTCCAATTGTTTTTCCTGCGGTCGTCTTGGCGAGCAGCGGCATCCGCGCACAAGAGCTGTCAGTTAGTCGGCCGACTGCCGGTCGAAACTTGCACGGCTAAGACTATGAGCTCTCACCGCCATGCTGAGGTGCTGACCCCTGAATCTTCTTTCCTCGCCGCCCGATATTTCAATCCAATTTTAATCTGGCCTCTCGCCCTTGTCGCGGCCAGCGTTTCCTAAGTGGACGACTCCAACACCAGAATTGTCGGTGACGCTCGTCACAAAGCATTGTTCAAACCACCAAGCCCACGGACATCCACCGACGCGCGGGCAAACGAGTGCACGGGCAGTTGTCTGAATTCTATTTCCAAACAAGGAGATGGTTCACATGATCATTGGCGTTACGCACGACCAAGACGGCCGCGTTGTCCAGCGGCTGTCCGTATCCACTAAGGTCTCGATCGGCCTGCCGCCGAACGGTGACCGCAACCATCCCACCAAGCTCGACCACTTCGTCTTCCTGCGCAAGAAGAAGACCTCGCGCGGCGTCGAGTGGGAACCCGACCCCGAACTGACCGAGCACTACGGGGCCGAGTGCCGCGAGCTTCACATCATGCTGATTGACGACGACGTTGAAAACGTCTTCCCCAGTTCCTATGCCTGGTGGACGGCCACCGAGCGGAAGTGCTGGGGCGACGGCACCGCGGCCACGCGGCGCACGGCTGAGAAGCCGGGCGGCGCGCCTTGGACGCCCTGCGGGAACGGTTGTCCTGAGCTTGCTTCTGGCGTCTGCAAACCGAGCGGCGATCTGCGGTTTGTGCTGGCGGACTTCCCGCGCCTGGGGAGCGTGTGCCGCATCCACACCAGCTCCTACCGCTCAATTCGCCAGATTCACTCAGCCTTGCAGGAGATCCAAACCTTCACGGGCGGCCGCCTGGCCGGGATCACCGGCAAGCTGGTGGTACGGCCGGAAGAGATCACCTACTTTGACCGCAAGGAAAAGAGGAAGAAGACCACTTCGGTCTGGGTGCTGAGCCTTGAGGTCGAAGGCGACGACATGCGGAAGCTCATCGCCAACCTGACGGAAAACGCTCGCCTCTTTGCTGAGACTCGGAAGCTGCTTGGCCCGGCCGGCAAGGTGTTCGAGGTCGTCGAGGAGGAACAGGAGCAAGCGCCGGAAATCAACGGCGAGTTCTATCCGCCGGCGAATGGGTCTTCGGCGACCGATGGAAACGGGAATGGTTCAGCGGCGGCCAGTGCGGCGGAACGTGCTCCCGGCAATGGGAGCAGGGTCGTTGCCCCCGCGCGCGCCGACGTGGACCAGGCCAACGGCAAGGCTGGGACGAACGGAGCGGATAAGCCTCCAACTGGCCAGCCGGCATCGCCCGCTGCGCCGAAGAATGGCAACGGCTCATCGGGTAGCAACGGTCTAAATCAGTTGCGGAACGAATTCCTGATGACCGCTCGCCGGATTGCCACCGCCACAAATCGTCCCATTGGCGACGTGATCGAGCAGGCCAGCGGGAGTTCCCTCAAGTACGGCGACATCGGTCGCTTGACCGACGCCGATGCCCAGAGGCTCCGGGCGGCGCTTGAGCAACTGGGGACCTCCGCCGGCCCGTCAACTCAGTAACGAATCAATTTCCATCCTCAATGATTACCTGAACCCGCCCCCTAACCCCGCCTCGTATCCTGCCATCAATGCTGGAGCGCCGGCTCAATGAGTGCGCTCTAGACCGGCGCATTGTCGCCGCCGCTCCAGTACCCACCTCCTTGGTGTGTGGTCCCAAGAAATATTACGATGCTGGCCCCAGTCCCTTTCTCATATGGCTAAGTTGGCCTGGCGGCATTTTGTTTCCAATTGAGGCAGGAGGTCTGAGGAAAGCCTTCCGGCTCCATCGTACTTGACAGCATTTTCCTATGATCTTGTCTATACAGGTTCTCCCGTTTTCTTTCGGATGGTCACACGAAACAACTTGCGCGGCAGTCCACCCTCCTCGAATTCTTCGATGCTCACGACCTCGCATCCTCTGGCGAGCTGCCGCACTTTCTCCTTGCTGAAGAAATGGACGATGAAACCGCCCACTTCGTACATGTCCTCTCCCCGATGGATTCCGGTTCCATAGTGGGCGTCTCCAGTATGCCGCACCGTATAAACGTTCAGGCCGCCAGGTTTCAGGACTCGCCGGACTTCATCAGAAAGGCGCTCAAGCTCCGCCGTGGTTAAGGCCATGCAGAAGAGCATGTGCGAGTAGCAGGCGTCGAAGATGTCAGCGTCGAACGGAAGGGGCTCTCTCACGTCGTGACGGAGGGCGGTAATCCGGTCGGCGAGGCCCGAGGCTTCAGTTTTTGACCTCAGGGCCTCAACCGCTGACTGAGAATAATCCAGGACCGTCACCTTAAACCCCTCACGGGCGAAGAAAAAGGTATCGCGGCCTTGTCCTCCGCCGAGTTCGAGCAGATTATTCTTGCCCTCCTTCTTAAACAGCTCCGCTGCCTTTACGGCTGAGGCGCTGGGTGCGCCCCCAAACATCTCGGGCTTCTGAGAGAAATTCGTGTCCCAGTGAGTGCGTTGTCCGTCCAGAACTGCTTTCTGAGGAAGTGACGTGCCGTCATTCATAGAATGTTTCCTTCGCTCATCAACTCAAGATATCGTTCTTGATTCGTTCGAACTCCTCTTTGCTGACCTCTCCCTTGGCATATCGCCGTTTGAGTATTTCAAGCGGTGTCTCGGAATCCTCGCGGTGTCGGGTGCGCTCGTCGAAGTGCCAGCCTGGGGGCCTGAATACACCACGTCCGAAGATCAGATAGACGACGAGAAGCATCACGACGATCATAATGAGAGGGAATATCCACATCCCGCCCCACCAGAAGTATTCGGGTCCCATAGCGGCCTCCTGATGCGTTTCTGCCCAACTTACTTGCTCCCGCTTCCCATGCACGGGCACTTCATCTGCCCGGATTGCATCTGGCCCATCATCTCCTGCATCTTGTTGATCTTTTCCTGCTCGGAAGAAGCGATCAGGTCCGCGACCTGTTTCACCTGGGCATCCGACAAGCCAAGCTCAGCCTTCTTCGCAGTGAGCCGGGCGGAGATTTCCCCCGCCGAGAGGGAAAACATGCTTGCCATGCGCTGCGGCATTCCCTTCATCATTTCATTCTTGTTTCCCATCATGGGTTGCCCTGTATTCTTACTTATCATCGGACACATCATCACAGAGGGCCCGACTTGCCTAGTTGATTTCTGTGAAGGTTGAGATTGGGCAAAAACGGTCGAGCCCGCCGCCAGGCCAGCCAGCAGTATCGCGAATGAGTTCATCTTTTTCATTGTTCCCTCCTACTGAACGAACTAAGTTTGCAGTTGCACAGACGATCCTAATGCGAGTACGCGCTATGACTCAACCTGGCGAATGATTATCTTTCGCGCACGCCGCATACAAACATTCATTGACTCGTGCCAGCCTCACTCTCGACTGTTTGAGCTTCCTTTACTGCCCGTATTACATCGCCCAGGCAGCATTTCCCCGAAGGATTCTTGACCTCGCAAGCGCAACGGCCCGCTTTCACCTCGGCCTTAATTCGTTCTGCCAGGGTTGATTTTCCTGTTAGACGGATTTCATCCGCAACGTCGCTCCGAGCCACGCCAAAGCAATAGCAAACGGGGATGGGGTCGTGCTCCTCTTTCTGCCCTACTCGCACCAGCAGATCACTGCGCCGGAAAAGGGGTGCTTCGGGATCCGAGCTGAAATACACGACATCACAGCCGGAGGCTTCGCAAAAGTAGTATTGAGATGGGGGCATCTCAAACGGCAATTGTCGAAGGAGACTTTTCACCGTAAGCAAGTCCACCTTCTTTGACCGAGTCCCGCTCTCCGGACAGGCCATGACCGCTGGAGCCTCCTCTTGCGGCGTCTCCACGGCGCAACTTGCCGAATTAGAGTCCTTTACTGCACAACAATCGGACATCGGACTACCCTCCTTCAATTCCTGACTTCGGGCTGACCAGCGACTTCGTAACCCGCTTCCTCCACGGCCTTCACGAAGCGCGATGGCTGTACAGCCTTCGGGTCGTATTCAATGTTTGCCTGCTTCTTTTCGAAGCTTACGTGGGCGCGGCGGACGCCGGGAATCTTCACAAGGTTGTTTTGAATCAGCGTGGCGCAAGCGCCGCAGTCCATGCCCTCGATTTTCAAGACCGCGTGGGCTTCACCAGCTTGCGCGGCGACTTGCGAGGACTGTGTGGTCTTGGCGACCGCCTGTGCGACCCAGCCAGAGTAATAGGGGAACGCGGCGAGAACGACGACCACTGCCGTCGCAAGCCAAAGGAGGAGCTTGTTCCAGCGCCCGACGGGCGTGTGCTCGCAAGCGCTCCCAGGCTCGCAAGTCTGCGGTCGCGACCGATAGCCAAAGTAGAATCCTATGGCCAGCAACGCGAACGTTAGGCCAAGCAACTCAGGCCGCCAGCGTTCAAAGAACTGCGAAGCGGCAAACCCGGTCAATCCCAGCGCCACGGCGACGACCGGCAGGATGCAACAAAGCGATGCCACCACTGCCGCAACAACCGCTCCGGCCAGCGCAAAGCGGGTGTTATCTTTCTGTGCTGCCATATCTGCCATCCTTGATCTCAGAGTCTCTAACCATGCAACCCCTACTTTCCTTTTGGCTCCGTCGAAAAGCCGCTCTTGTCAATTTGCTTTTTGATTTGCGCCAGCGTGACTTGCTGGTCGTTGTAAACCACGACCGCCTGCGCTTTCTTGACACTCACGACGGCACTCTTGACGCCCTTCAGGCTCTTGAGCGAACCCGCAACGCCGTTGGCGCACATCTGACAGGTCATGCCGTAGACCCTAACGGTGGCTTTCTTTTCTGCACCCCACACAGGGCCGCTCAATGCCAGCATTAACGCTGACCCTATTAAAACTTTCATGCCTACTCGCATAAAAAATGTGACCCTCGCTTTCCCGCTGGTACCGGAATTTGGGGGACTTTCCCAATTCCTCGGCCCCCAGCTATAGGATGCACTCTAGATGCAGCTCTAGAGTCAAGAACTTTTTTGGGGGGGCGCACCTCAGGTACCACGACTTCCGCTGGCATGCTCCAGCTCTTCGATTACCGGACAGCGCTTTTCGCGCTTCGTCCCTGATCGCTTGAGGTCGCGATTACATTTGCGCAGGGCCAACTTCAGATCGCTCTGTAGCCTCAGCAACTCCCTGGCTTTCTCTTTGACGCGGCCAAGCGCTTTGCTGAGCAGGTCGCGCACGTGCGAACATGCCGGAGAATCCGTATTTCGCAGCACAGTGAGCTCTCGAATTTCTGCCAGTGTAAAACCCAGTTCCTGAGCTTTGCAGATGAATTTTAATTGTTTAACGCCCTCTTCGTCGAAAACGCGAAATTTCCCTTCGCTGCGAGCCGGAGCCTTGAGCAATCCTTGCCGTTCGTAGAATCGAATCGCGTGGACGCTCAGCCCCGTTTCCTTGGCGACCCGGCCAATTTGCCAGCCTTTGGACATGGGACTACCTCCGCAAAGCATTATCCTCCACCCTAGACCTACATCTAAAGTCAATTCATGCTCCGATTGCTGTCGGGGATCGGTCGTCTCTGCGTCATTTTCTTTGCGCTCTAATTTCCCCGGTCACTCTTTTCTTGCGCCCCTTATTCTCGCGGGCACGGCAGGCGGGCGAATGCCCGTGCGCCTTGCGGACGCAGGCTTGGCTTCCGTTTAACCCCGCCCTTCGGGTTGCGGTACCTCCAAAAAAATCAGACGGAGCAAGCGAGATTTTTGTTGGCTCCCCCGCAAAAGCCACCGCAGGAGCACGCGCCCCCTGCCCTTGGGTGCCCCGCGAGAAACGGGGCAGAAAAGGAGAAAGAACATGACCGAGGAAATCAAAACCAGTCAGACATCAGAAGCAAGCCGTGAGTCCGTCAGCCGACGGACGACGGTCAACACAGGCGGGGCGTCCGTCAATGGACGGCCTGAGAGAAAGCCGCTGATTTCATGGGCGGCGTTGCTTGACGAGGCCGTGAAGAAGCCCGGCTTCATTCACGAGGCTTACAGCCGTTTCCACAACTACAGTCTGGGCAACCAGCTTTTGGCTATGTTCCAGTGCCTCGAGCGAGGCGTCCAGCCAGGGCCGCTCGCCACATGGCCGAAGTGGAAGGAGCTTGGCCGGTACGTGAAGAAGGGCGAGCGAGCGTTGACGCTCTGCATGCCGGTCAATTGCAGGCGCACCCGCACCGTAACCAAACAGAACGGCAGCGAGCAAGACGAAGAATTCACCTACACGCATTTCACCTACAAGGCTCACTGGTTTGTGCTGGCGCAGACGGAAGGGGCCGAACTCAAACCCGCCACCATTCCCGGATGGAGCGAGCCGAAGGCGCTTGAGACGCTCAAGATCGAGCGCATCGAGTTTACGAACCTTGACGGCAACGCACAGGGTTACGCCCGGCGAGGCCGCAAGATCGCCGTCAGCCCGATTGCGGCGCTTCCGCACAAAACCCTTTTCCACGAACTCGCCCACGTTGTTCTTGGCCATTGCGCCGACGAAGACCTTTCCGACACCGAGAACACGCCGCGCGAACTCCGCGAGGTCGAAGCCGAGGCCGTGGCGCTGCTTTGCTGCGAATCGCTTGGAATGCCAGGCTCTGACTTTAGCCGGGGTTACATCCAGCACTGGAACCAAGGCCGGAGCATTAACGAACGCTCCGCGCAGCGAATCTTCCGCGCCGCTGACTTGATTCTTCGCGCAGGACACCCAACCGCCAACTCAACGGACGCGCCTTAATGGGCGCGTCCTGCCGTCTATGCACGAGCAAGTGTTACGAGCAAGACAAAATCTAAATGAAAAAGGAGAGAACTAGAATGAGTACCGCAATTGCAGTCGCAACACCGAAGGAAGTCGAAAATCCTCTGATTCAGGAAATCAGCCTCGACAGAATCAAACCCTCAAAGGCCAATCCGCGCCGGCGCACTGACGAAGCGGCGTTGAACGAATTGGCCGAAAGCGTCAGGACGCGCGGCGTCTTGCAACCCATTCTCATTCGCCCTGTGGACTCGGACGGTTTCGAGATTGTTTGCGGCGAGCGCCGCTGGCGAGCGTCGAAGGCCGCAGGCAAGGAAACCATTCCCGCCCGCGTTGTGAACCTCACGGACGGCGAAGCTCTGGAGCTTGCCGTCATCGAGAATTTGCAGCGCGAAAACGTCCACGAGCTTGACGAGGCTTTGGGCTACACGGCGCTTATCAAACAGAATCCCGAACTCTACACCGTGGAAACCATTGCGGCGAAAGTAGGCCGCACCGTTTCCTATGTGTACCAGAGGTTGAAACTGGCCGAACTCACGCCCAACGTGCAGGCGGCATTCTACGCGGGCAAGCTCACAGCGGGGCACGCTGTCGAGATTGCGCGGCTGCAACCGCGCGACCAGGAGCGAGCCTTCGAGGAATGCTTCCCAGGGCATCGAACGACGAAAGCGGTTCTCCGCGACAAAGACCCGCGCCCAATCAGCGTCCGCGAACTGCGCGATTGGATTCAACGCGAAATCCACTTGAGCCTTGCGAACGCGCCGTTCGACGTGAATGACCCGAACCTTTCGCCCGCCGCCGGGCCGTGCGCGACCTGCCCGAAGCGGTCGGGGTCGAACCCGTTGCTCTTTGCCGACTCCATCAAGCGCGCCGACATTTGCACCGATAGGGAATGCTTTCAGCAGAAGCGGGACGCACTGGTACAGATTCGCATCAAGGAAATCGAAACGGCAGGCGAAAAGTCGGTGAAGGTTTCCGATTCCTTTGTTTATTACGGCGAGAAGCCCGCGCCCGGCGTCCTCTACCGGCCTGACTACAATGAGGCCACGGCGGGCGATTGCCCCACGACCACGCCCGCCGTTGTCGTCGAAGGCAAACGGGCTGGGACGAAGCTCTACGTTTGCACCAACCCGAAATGCAAAACCCACTCTGCCCAGTCTGTCGGCCTCAGCCCGGAAGAGAAGGCCGCGCGAAAGAAGCAGGCTCAGGAGCTTCGCATTCAACAGGAATACAGAAAGCGATTGCTCGCCGAAGTTCATAAGCGCGTGCCGGGCGAGCTTGGCCGACATGAGCTTGACCTGATTGCTCAGAGCTACTTCCAGCAATTGGGCCACGACAGCCAGCATCGCTTGTTCAAATTCTTCGCCTGGGATGAGGCCAAAACGAAAGCGGCCAACGGCGGATACACAGACTACCCGAAGCTGGCCGCCGCAAGACTCGACAAGATGACCACGGCGGCAATCGGGAAATTTCTTGTCGTGTGCGCCTTGGCTGGTGAACTGTATTTCCCAACCTACTACGGCAGCACATCCGCGAAAGACACCAAGCTAACCAGGGAAGCCGCGCACTACAAGGTCAACTGCGAACGTGCTCTCCGCGAGGCCAGAGAGAAATTCACCCCGAAGCCCGCTAAGCCGAACCCCGATGGTAAAGTGCAGAGTGCTGCAAAGACCAATGGAAAAGCAAACCAAAAATAACGTCGTCGGGGTAGAGCGGGTGTGCCGCTCTACCCCGACCTCTGTTTCGCAAGGGCAGGCAGGAACACTTCTGCAACGGAGTTGGACAGACAATGGCGTTTCGGTAGGCCCAGAGTTAGATGACAGGCGTCAATTGGCGCTCTCCATTCGGCTTCAGAACCAGGGCAAGGCGTACCGTCCCCAAACAAATCCCCATAAAAAAACAGGAACACCAATCTTGCACGAACGCCAGCCACTTGAGTCAGGAAGTAAAGGCAAGCTAGGCGATTGGCATATTGGTAGTAGGTTCCGAGCCATGAAAAGCGGTGATGAACATTCAGGAACTCTTTTACTTGGCCCATCGCCTTCGAAATCTTCCTCCGCCCTCCGTTTGCTCCGCAGGGCGACGAGCACAGTTCCGGCCTGTTCGCCTTGGCTTCAATCAGAATCCACTCGGTTTTGGATTGGTCCGTAAGTCTTACGACAGCATCCCAAGTAGGCTGCTTCCCCTTTTGAGGCCAGAAATCACGCCAAAGCGCCAAGACTCTCTCGTCTTGCACGAAGTCAAACCCTTCGGGCTCCCGGTATTCCCCTGTTCCAAGGTGCCGTGGTGGGTAGACCCATTTGAAGACCCCGTCTGCCGCCTTCAGGCTCTGCCTCAGAGCATTGTCGAGAAAATCCGGTCGATGCTCCCGATAGCGAAGTAGATTATCTTCACTGCCGTACCCCTGTCCTCTTTTTCCCACAGAGGCTCCTCACCGCCTTCAGTCTAAGGTTCTTGTAGGGGCCTTGCATGATCCGTGGTACATCTCAAATGCCCCTCGCTTGTTGCAGGCCGCGCGGTGACCAAGATCATCCCACCATGTGCCTATGCTTTGATCTTTCCAAATCAGTTTGTGGTCTCTGGCTGAAAACAGGTAAACGAATGCCTCCGTCGCCGCCAAGTGCTCTGTGTAGCTTGTCGCGAGTGCGCCAACGATTGCGAGCAGTGAGTTCGGGCCTGCGTAAGTACTGCACCCGCTCGAATTGCAAGATGACTCCAGCATGTTCCCCTGCGAATCCGTGCAGACGCTTCCTTTCGCGTTTGATGAGCAACTCACATAAACTGTCCCGTTCGCCATCTCCTTCTCTCGCTCCTCAAGCATCTCTCTCCTGTCTCTCGCTAGCGACTGTGGTGAGAACTTCGGATCCCATTCCAGGTCCAGGATGGCATCTGCGTCCTCTACCCTCGCCACAGGCTCCTGACAGGTGTATTTGTAGAGGTTGTTCTGTAGCCCAGTTCCTCTGAGTGCCCACGTGATTTCGTGAACTTGGGTCCCTGTCACGAATACCTTTTCGCACGGTATCTGCGGTCCTTTATTTTTTGCCTGCGCTGCTCCTGCAGCCGCGAGCATTAACGCCACCACCGGTCCTATCTTGTTCATCTCTTCCTTCCCACTCTTCAAGCGAGACCTTTTCTGCAATTGTTCGCCGGGCTACTATTACCCAGATCCGGGCGCTGAGTCAAATGGCCAGCAATGGTGATAACCAGCGGTCAGCAATTCCCGAAATGTGGCCGGCCAAGCCGCTCGTCATCGCCGGGCTTCTGAGCTAAACCCACAACGTTCGCCAGCCATAACACACAAACCACGCTGGAAACCAAAACAGGCCGGAACCACTATCGGGCTTTTGGGGACGCCCCAGCTATTTGACGGGTAGTCTGAGCTCTTATTTTTGTCGGCCTAGTTGCTACGGCATTTGCTTTCCGATGAGAGTCACGATTCGCCCGCACTTCGGACACACCAAGTTTTTACCACTCGTAGAAACGACAAGCTCACCCTCGCCGCACAGCGGGCACTTGTCACCCTCCTTCGCAGCCTGGGCCATCTTTGCCACCGCACTGTGATTATATGCCGGTCCGCTTGAGGTCAGACAATCGCGCTTCCACGACGCGACCATGGAACAATACGATCAGCGAATAGCCGTTGTGTGATTCGACTCGCTCGCTTATCCTTTTTATTCGGCATCAAAGCAGCGAGACTACATGCAATGAGCCTAATTTACGTTTTCGCGGCGTCCAAAATGGAAGGGCAGCCGGTCCTGCAAATTGCTGGGACCGGCGCCGGTGACACTCCCGCCCGCCCAGCCCAATCCTTACGCTCAGGCCAGAACGAGTTCGTCCTGATTCTTGGCGGGATGGGGCCAAAGGGCGCACGCGCGAAGGCGGAAGAGGCGCTCGGGTTGGCTTCCCCTCAGACCTCCGCAAATCCGCAGCTAGGCCGGAGGCCTGACGCAATTCTCATCATCGGCTTGTGCGGTGCGCTAACGAATTCCCTGACACAGAACCGAATCGTGGCGCATTCGGACTGCCTTTCGACGGATTCTGCTCAACTGCCAATCCAATGTTCCTCCGCCATCACCAACGCCATTGCGGACCTGCTTGTCTCACGCAACATCCGCTGTCAGAAAGTTGTCGGTATCACGTCCCCGCGCATCGCTGTCACGAAAGACGACAGGCTTGCCCTCGCAAAGGCAGGGGGGAATGTAGTTGATATGGAGAGCTACTCAATTCTGTCAGTAGCGGAACAGGCGCGAATTCCGGCGGCGGTCCTTCGAGCCGTATCGGATACTCCCGAAACAAGAATGCCCGATTTCAATCGCGCCCTGGACCAGGCAGGGGCCCTCGATGGTCGCAAAGCCCTCCGAATCGCTTTGGAGTCTCCCATTCAGACCGCGCGCTTGCTTCGAGGCAACAAACGTGCCATGGCTCACCTGACCAAAGCCCTCGCAATTATCCTTCCCTCCGATTGTTTCTCGCTTCCACACGCTTAAGAACCGACGAAAACCGAACACGAGCATATGCTCGTGGTGCTTTCACGCCCCTTGTGGCTAATTGGAGGGCGTGAGTGAATATGCCCGCTTCGCAAAGGAGCTCGGCCGGCGAATCCGCGAAATCCGAAAGAAGCGCCACCTAACCCAGGAGGATATGCAGTCTCATAAGTTCGCAACGCGCCATTGGCAGCAGATCGAAGCGGGAAGGCCGATCACGGTCGAGACGCTCTGGCGCATCTCCAAAGCATTGAAGACTCCACTCGTAGATTTGTTCCGCGGCCTAGACAAGCACAAGTGACCTCTCTCCCACTCCGGCTCCTCACGCAGATCACCAGCCGCCATTAGCTTCAGGGTTTCCGAGGTTTGGGAAATGAAAATTGGCATCGTACCGTTGCTTATCGGCGTCTTTCTATCCGCTTCCATTCCCACCCAATCAAGCGCGAAAGCGGAAGCTCAAAACGCCCGGCAATTACTCGCCCAAGCCGATCGCCTCGCCTACCTTTACAACTGGCCAAAGGCCGAGCCGCTGTACGCCCAAGCAGAAACCCTCTTCAATAACTCCGGCGACAAGAAGGACGCGCTCTACGCAAGGCTCGGCTGGATTTGGTCGCAAGCGACAAACGGCACGGCGGCGAAATTCAAGCAAGAGGTCGAGGCAGACGCGCGCAATCCATTGGCCGTGGCGAACCCGAAGTTGATGATCCGTTGTCTTGTTGCGCAAGCCCTGATCGAACAGGACAGGAGCGAGGCTTTCTATCGGAACATTTGGGAAAAGATTCTGGAGCTTGCCAAAACCTCCGGGGACAAGAGATGGCAGGCCCGCGCCACGGCGGAGCTAGGCTTCATCGCGTTCATGGAGGGCGATGTTGAGCGGGCCACCTCGATGCTCAAGACCGCGATGATTTCCATGTACCTTCAAGGGGACATCGGAGCCGCCATTTATTATGGTTCGATCATCGGCAATGGCATGGTCGAGACCGGCAACCCCCAATCGGGAATCAAATATTGCGACACCGCCATCAAGATGGCAGCCGGGATCAAGGACATGGGCTTTCCCTTCATGGCCTTTGAAGGCAAGGCGCGGGCGCTCGTGGCAATGCACCACCCGGATGAAGCGAGGGAAGTGTTGAACGAAGCCGTTCACCAAGGCCAGGCTCAGCATGCCCTCGCAGCGGAGTCCGAGCTATTGGTTGTCCGCGGACAGGAAGAAATCGCGGTGGATCGCGCCCAGGCCATCCGCGATCTGCAACAAGCCAGGGCGTTCTGCCACCGGAACGGCTTCCAACACGCCGAGGCTTGGAGCACGTTTGAGCTTGCGACGGCTTACAAGGATCAAGGGGACCTGCCCGACGCCGAACGCGACGCAACCGCTGCCGAGCGATTGACCGAATCGCTCGACGATAAATATCACCTGCCCGAGGACCTGGCGCTGATGGCGGACGTGGCCGCAAAGCAAGGCCGCGTCCAGGAAGCTGACCGGCTCTATAGCCGCGCCGAAGATGTCACACAAGGATTGCTGATTTCAGCGCCCAGCCGAGATGTCGAGAGCTCCCTCATTGCGACGCTCAGCAACATTTACGTGGGCCACTTTCGGCTGGCTGCCACAAAGCTGAAAAATGTTTCTGGGGCATTTAAGATTCTCGAAACGGCGCGTGGCCGAACAATCGCCGACCAGCTTCGCAGCGGTGATCAAATTCAACCACCGCGAACTAAACTCCAGCAGGATTCAAAAAGAGAAGTCGAGCGATTGCAGCTTGAATTGCTTCATGCAACTTCGCCACCCAAGAGAGAGACCCTCCTGGAAAACCTATTTGAAGCCGAACAACTTTTGGGTCCACAAGGAGAACCGCGTACGGGCTTTCAGGAAGCGACCCTACGCAGCACCGTCACGCCTCTCAAGGAAATCGAACATTCCCTCAATCCTGACGAAGCAATTCTGGAATACGTTCTCGATAGGCCACACTCGTTTTGCCTTTACATAACGCGGCATCACGCCGGGATTGTCGCACTCCGCGCCAGCCGAGCCGAAGTGGACAAGCTGGTTGCTCAATTCCGGCAACAGATTCTCACCATGACAGATTCCATTCCCGCTTCTCGCGCGCTCTACTCCATTTTGCTCGCGCCGCTGCCCTCACGTGTCCTTAAGCCGATTTTGATTATCGTTCCCGATGGATCGCTCAACCTGATTCCTTTCGACGCCCTGACTGACGACGCCGGGAAGTATACCCTCGATTCACACGTGGTCAGCTACGCGCCTTCCGCGACGGTCCTCCATCTGATCGAAACGGCAAGACCCGCTCAAGCTCGCCAAGTGACTTTTCTCGGCATCGGCGGAATCGAGTACCAGCCACCTGCGATAAAGCTGACCGGAAACTCTAAAACCGACTCCGAAGACATCCGCCGCGGCATCTTGGATCCATTTGACCCGAAGGCCAGCCCGCTTCCCGACTTGCCCGAGAGCAGAAACGAAGTCACCGCAGCCGGTAAAATCTTCGGCAGTTCCAGCGTGCTTTTATTGGGGCCTGCCGCAACAGATGCGGCGTTTGAGGCTGAATCTCTCGGCCGCTTCAAAATTATCCATATCGCGGCCCACGGAATCGCCAGCGCAAAATATCCTGACCGCGCGGCGCTGGTGCTCGCGCCAGACCCTGCCGACCACGACGATGGATTGCTGCAAGTCCGGCAGATCAGAGAACTCCACCTGAACGCCGACCTAGTTACGTTGTCTGCGTGCGATACGGGCGCGGGCCGATTGGAAGGCGAAGAAGGAATCGAAAACATCGAGCAAGCATTCCTGTTCGCCGGAGCACGCTCCGTCCTCGCCAGCCTCTGGCTCGCGTCCGACACGTTTACAACTGACCTGATGAAGCAGTTTTATCGCAACCTCGCCGCCGGTGAAGATGAAAATGAAGCCTTGCGTCTGGCCAAGCTATACCTGGTGAAAAGCTTCGGCGGTAAAGCAACGCCTCTTGACTGGGCGGGCTTCACCTTGGTTGGTTATGCTTCTATTCGGACCGAACCGCTTAACTGATCCTCAGCCAACATTACTGCATGAGTTGTTCTCGAACCGGCGCTCCAATCCCCCAAGTAGGCCGTTGCTGATTAAGGCCTCACGTCCTAACGAAAAGCTGGAACTATCAAAAGCCCCTTTATGAATCGGGAAAGCGATGCCCGATACGAAACCAAGCAGACTCCGTTGACCTGTGGAGCAAAGGCCTTGCCGCAGATTCACCGTCAGGGCTAGCATCGCAACCGAGATTACATGCCTGAGATAATCAGACATCAAGCAACGATGCGCCACCCACGTATGCACGCATGGCGCGGTCTCGCGATGATTGACAAACGCCGTCCGCTCAACTAAAGTGCCTGCGAGAGAGTGCTTCAGTGAAGCTAACGCTAACGGTCGCGGCGGGAGTGTTCCTGGGGCTGCTAGCCGTTATCGGGGTGCTTGCGGGGTTACGATGGAATGCCAGGCGAGTTCAGCAGAGGCAGGCCATTGGCCGACCGAACAATACAAGCGCTCCACCGTTACGATCCAATGCTAAGCGAGTCCAGGACAGGCAGGTGGACGAGGCGGTGTTCAATTTGGAACTCGCCAGCTTGACTCCAGAGCACTTCATAACTCTATGCGGCAAGCCCGCCACAGACTCCACGGAAAGCGTGCTTGGCGAAAAGCTCTTCAGGACGCTTACATATTTCCAGGCGGGTTCCCGATCCCAGGTCGTGTTCTCATACGCGCCTAATGACGTCCCAGTCGGCCCTGCTGAAGTATCAACCCCCGGGGCCAAATGGTCACTTTTGGACAAAGGGATGACCGGTGACGCATTCCGCGCGCACTTTGAGGCTGTCTTTCCTTGCGTGATGCAGCCAGACAAGCTTTATGCGATGATCCGAAGTTCGGTGGCTGCCGCACTATCCGGAAATTGTGATAAATATGCTGAAATGATGGATAGGGAGTTCCAAAATCTCGGTTCCGATGGCGTGAAAGTGGCGGGCGACAAGAGAAAACTCATCATCATCGACCTCCTCTGGCAGAGCCCATCGGCCGTTGCGGACGATTTGTTCGTTAGGCGAATACTGGGCGACGCGAAGGGCCTGAGCCTGATGCGCAGTTATGGGTGCACTTCTTTAGAGATTCAATACTTCGGCGATGAGGATGGGAGGCACAGGTCCTTCGAACAACACTACAACCTCGGAACCCAGGGCGACCCCAAAATCGAGCGCACCAAATAGGGTGAGTTCATCCCCTCGCGGAGGCAAGCCGTGGTACGAGTCACTAAGGTCATCGCGTACATCATATTCTTCGTTACTCTCTTCGTCATGGCGATTGGGATTATGGACGGCCCTCCTGTGTTGTTTGCACTCTCGTGCGTTTCCCTAATGCTAACGCTCGGCGTTTTGATTCTGGCCGACATTGCCGAGACTGTGAGAGCGCGCCTTCCGGAGCGCCCAAGCGGAGCCGCCCCGCTGCCAACCAAGCCATCCTGAATGGGCTGGCGGACTTTGGCGTCGCCCTATGCCCACTTGGCCTTCGAGGGCAACACCGGCTATCCGACTTTTGAGAAGCGTGGCGACTCGCTGCTTATTGTGTAATGTGCGGAGCGAGGAGATGATCTCAAGGGAGTACGCCACATTCCACAGGGCGCTGGGTGAATTCGACTCGAAAAGTCCGAATCTATCGCAGCTACGTCGCGCCATCACAGATCTGTTTCAGTAAGCCGGGCCGCCAACGGGACCACCTATTTCATCTGTAAGGGATAGTTGTATGGCTCCCATCCGATTTCACCAATGCCCAGCACATAAGCGCCAGCATTTAGACTGGAAGTGTCGAGTTTGACCTTCAGAACAGTGACTCCATCCTTCCTAATTACTGCCGGGCCTTTTGCCTCAAGGAGCACTCTCCCCGATTCCGTTCCAATGAGGACTCCGTAATTCCCGGCTTCGCTTCCCACAGGCAACAAGACTGTCAGGTCGAGCCGACCGCGCGGAAGGTAAACCGGACCTTTAGGCACGAACGGCGGTTGCGGGCCGCGAAAGACTCCCCGGTTCTCCAAATTAAGCGTGAAAGGAATGACGCTGGCCACGGTCGGCTTTCCGCCGATTCCGGGGAAACGATGGGTTTGCCACACCCATCCGCCGACTACAATCAGGGCAACCATTGCGGCGACCGCAAGTGCAAGCTCCAGCTTTTTCCGGCGCGCGGCCTTCTGCCGAAATGCCGTGTACTCGACGAAGCAGGGCGAGCAACAACCCATGTGGTCAACGTAATCGAGCGCATCTTTCAGGGGCATCTCCCGAAACGCCATAGCCTTCAGCACCTTATCGCCAGGGCATCCAACCCGGTCGGGATTCGGATATCCGCCGTTGAGAAGGAGTCGCTGCCCCGCCTTGATGAGCGCGTCTTCCTCGCGTTTCGACAGCAAATGCGTCGGCTTCAAGCGGTTCGTCATTCTCGCCTCCCCGGTGAGGGAGTCTCGCCCGAACTTTTCTCTGATCGGCGCTCTATGCGTCTCCGCGCGTTCGCGACGCCTTTCGAGAAATACGTTTGCACATCAACCGCCGATGTGCCCAGAGTCTTTCCGATTTCATCCCATGAATAGCCGGACCGGCGCATGACGAACAAGCGTCTCGTTTGAGCGTTCATGTACCCGATGATCTCGCCAAGAAGCAGGTCCCGTTCGAGCCGCGCCACCCAAGCCGCATCTTGTGCCCCGGCATAGGGAGTGAGGTCGTCCGTAGAACCCAGAAAGTCGATTTCGGGCTCCCTCGAAATAGCCCGGTCAATCCGGCGTGCTGCCGCCCAAAAGATGTAATAGTCCAAACTCTTGATTCGGGCCCGCGCCTGGGGATGGCGCTCGGCGAGCGCCGCAAGCGAATGGGCCGCCACTTCCAGTGCTTCCGCTGCTCTCGCCGTGTCTTGCCCTTGCGCCTGCGCATACGTCACCACGCGCTTCCAAACGCGGTATGCAGCGGCCAAAATCTCTTCGTCCACCGCTCTGCCGAGTTCGTCTCGAGGGCTAATCCATAGAGCAGGATTGCCCTCTGCGTCTCCACTCATGCGACCTCACGCGGTCCAAAGACCCCTACTGCTTATTCTCTCTCCCTGCCCGGCGATCCCCTTCTATATATAAAGAGCCGAAAAACTCCCAAAATCATGCTTATTTTTTGCGATTTTTCTAAACCTCATTGGGCCTAACTCCATTATTTCCGCTCGCCGCCCGCGCCAGAAAAAACTCGGCATGATTTTCCCGATTTTTTGGCTCTTATACATTGGGGGCAACTGAAGTCTTAATTGCGGTCGGTTCCACCACGACCGCCGCCCCCCAATGAAACTTTCGCAGACCTTGCCCGAAAGGAGAACAACACGGATGGAAACGAAACCGGAGAAGAAACGAAAGAAATGGCCCTGGCAGAGAGGCGTGCTGACGATTGCCGCTTGCCTGGCGATTGCAGAAAACGCCCTTGCCCAATCCACAACGCTCTCACCGTGGGAGAACGCCGTTCAGGTTCTAGAGACTTCTTTCACGGGGCCCATCGCTACCGGCCTCTCGCTCGTCGCCATTGTGGTCGGCGGTCTCGTTTTCGCCTTCGGCGAAGGCGGCGCGAAGCGAACCATCGCCGGAATCATCTTCGGCGTCGGCATGGCCATCGGCGCTGTCAACTTCATGGCTTGGCTCTTCCCAGCTTCCTAACATGGCACAACAACGAATCAACCCGGTGTTCCGCACGCTCAACCGCCCGCTGACCATCCTCGGCGCTGAACGAAAGCTGTTTTTCTTCGCCGCCATGATGGGCGCGGGAATGTTCAATCTTCTCAAAACCTTCTTCGGCGGGATTCTCATGTTCTTCGCGCTCTACATGCTGGCCCGATGGGCGACGAAGACCGATCCACAGATTCTCCGATTCGTTCTCAACTCAACCAAGGCGCGGACTCAATACGACCCGATGAAGTTCGCGCCGGTCGAAGTTAAGAGGCTCAAGAATGTTCAGGCTTGACCGCATTGACAAAGCGGATCGCGAGGCCGGCTCGTTCAACGAACAGGTGAACTTATTTGGCTTCATTGACGATCAGGTTTTCCTGACCAAGAGCGGCGATGTGGGCGTTGTCCTCACTGTGGAAGGCGTGGATTACGAATGCTTGGACGCGGCCACACTCGACAACCTGACAAAGCGCCTGGAATCCGCGCTCAAAATCTTCGATGAAAAATGCCGCGTCTATCAGTACCTCTTCAAGCGCAACCGGGCTGAGATTCCATTCGAGACATACGGCGACCAAGTGGTGGACGCTGCCATCCGCAACCGCATCGAGTACCTACGCGGCAAAGCCGACCAAATTTATTCCCTCAAAATCTATTACGTCATCCTGTTTGAGGGATTCCGCTACCAGCAGCGCCTCCTTTCGACATTCGGGAAATTCACGTCGGAACCCGGCCAGGCGTTCCGGGAAATTGGCGGGATCGTTTCCTCAAAGAAACAGGTAGTCCTGATTGAAGCGGAAATCGAGAAAGCAAAAGCCGCACTCTTGGCCAAAGCCCGAAGCTTCGCTGGCCAGGTCAGCGACTTCACAAACGTCGAAATCCTTCCCAAGCCGAGCGCGGCCAGCGTTCTCAAATCCATTTTGAATTTCTCACCCCAGAAGACCAACGGGGCACGGGTCAACGGCGATGCGTTCCTCGATTGCGCCCTGTGCGAATCGCATCTTGAATGCCACCGGGGTTATTTGCGGCTTGACGATTACTTCGTAAAGGTCATGACGCTGAAGGAGCCTTCGGCCCAGAGTTTCCCGCTCATATTCAAACGGCTTCTGGAGGTCCCGGCGAATTTCTATGTTGCGACCGAGTGGAAAAAGCAGGCCCCGGACAAGAGCCGGAGTGTCATTCATTCACGGCGACGGCACTTCCACAACACCAAGCGTTCATTCATGAGCCAACTCAGCGTGTCAAATCAGCCCGAGAATCCTCACGATGTGCTGGTTGACGATTCGAAAGAAGCCCAAGTGCGCGATCTCGGCCGGGCGCTTGAAGAGCTTGAGCTCAAGGGGAATTACTTCGGGGAATTCTCGCTGACCATTGTGGTTTACGACCTCGATTTGGCGAAGCTTGAAGCCGCGTGCGCCGACTTCTACAAGGTTTTCAGCGTATACGACGCCACGATTTACGAGGAACGCTACAACCTCCTGAACGCCTACCTTGCGACCGTCCCCGGCAATTATGCCTTTAACCTGCGGCGAATTCTGATCTTGAACACCAATTACGCCGACTATTCGTTTCTCTTTACGCTTCATTCTGGCAATCAGGTCAATTGCCATCTGAAGAGCGAATACCTGGCCGTTCTCGAAACGAACTACCAGACGCCTTACTACCTGAACCTTCACTACCAGGACGTTGCCCACACGGTGATCTTGGGCCGCACAGGCGCGGGGAAATCGTTCCTTCTCAATTTCCTGATAACAAACCTGCAAAAATACGAGCCCGCCACGTTCATTTTCGACCTCGGAGGGAGCTTTGAAACGCTCACCTCGCTATTCGGCGGCGCGTATGTTCGCGTGGGCCTGAATTCATCGGCATTTACCATCAATCCGTTCTGCCTGCCGCAGACGAAACAGAATCTCGACTTTCTCACGCTCTTCGTGAAGGTCCTCATGGAAGGCAAGGGCGAAGAGCGCCTGACGACAGACGAATCTCAGGAGCTTTACCAACAGATCGAGAACCTGTACGAGATCGAGCCGGAGCTGAGGACACTCAGCACGCTCGCAAACACACTCACCCGCCATCTGGCGAAGCGCCTCGAAAAGTGGACGGTGGGCGGGCAGTTCGGATTCGTTTTCGATAACCCCAAGGACACGCTGACTTTCGCGCAGTTCCAATGCTTTGATTTTCAGGGGATGAGCGGCTATCCCGACATTTTGGAACCATTGCTTTTCTACATCCTCCACCGAGCGAATGGCGTCATCACGGGCAGCGCCAGCAGTCATGTTTTCAAAGCCTTCTTTATTGACGAGGCATGGGTTTTCTTCAGGAATCCGAGCATCAAGAGCTACATCGTCGAGGCGCTCAAAACCTGGCGGAAATCGAACGCCGCGATGATCCTTTCGACGCAATCGCTCGACGAGCTACGCAAATCCGAAATTCTGGACATGATCATCGAAAGCTGCGCGACGAAGATTTTTCTCGCCAACCCGGACATGGACCGCGACTTGTACCAGCGGCAGTTCCACTTGAACGACCGCGAGGTGGAACTGATTTCCACGCTCATTCCGAAGCGCCAGATGCTCATCAAGAAGCCAGACATCGCGAAAGTGGCAAACCTCGAAGTCGACCCGCAGAGCTATTGGCTTTACACGAACGATCCTTTCGACAACCAGAAGCGCCGTGATGCCTTTAAGCAGTACGGATTTGAAGAAGGACTCAAGAAGCTCGCGGGGGAACGCGCATGAAAAAGCGCCAGCTTTTCAAAGCGTTGAATGGATGCCTTTGCGCATTCCCGCCCATTGTCGGCTTCTACGGCGCATGGCCCGAATTCGCCCGACTGCTCCCGCAAGACCCGGCCAGAGCTTTCTTCTTTGGCTTCGCTCTCGGCTTTGCCTTAGCCGTGTCGGGAATTGTTCTTGCACTTTCAACTTCACCAGGAGATCAAAAATGAAAAAAGCAGTTCAGCTTGCTACTCTCTTCTCACTTTTTATAGTTTCGGGTTCCTTAGTTCGCGCGGCGGAGACTGCTCGAATTGTTCATTACTCTGAATCGGACATCGTCACCATCTACACCAAGGTTCGCTTTTCGACGCTTATTGTCCTTCCGGCGAACGAAGAGATCCTCGACTTCACGACCGGGGACAAGGATTTCTGGGTCATCAACGGCGTTCACAATCTCTGCTACGTTCATCCGGCCCAGCCTGGGATCGAGACCAACCTAAACCTTGTGACGGCGAGTGGCCACATCTATTCGTTTCTGCTCAAGGAAATCAGCGGCGATCCGAACGAGCGGCCCGACCTCAAGGTGTTTGTCGTGCCGAAAAACGACGCCGACCTTTCGGGGATCGAAGGGCATGTCGCCTACGTCCGAGCGTCAGAAGTCGCCGTGTACCAGCATGAAGCCCATCAGGCCCGCCTCGAAGCGGCCCGGGCCATTCAGAAAGCTAAAGCCAGCGCCCAAGCGGCCACAACCCGGTTCCGCGAAAACTATCCCGCGCAGCTTCGCTTCGATTACAGGTATGCGAAAAAGGCCAAGCGCCGCCCGTTTTTGGTTACTGCGATCTATCACGACACGAAATTTACCTACATCAAATGCCATGCTCAGGAAAAGCCCACGGTCTACGAAGTGAAAGACGGCAAGCCCAGCCTGGTGAACTTTGATCTCGAAAACGGGGTTTACATCATTCCCGAAATCGTGGACCGAGGCTATCTCGCCATCGGTAAAAAGAAGGTGCGGTTTGAGCGGCAGACCATTTCGCCCGAGGGATAGCCGTGCGATGCCATGCGACTCAATCCGTGACATGGGAATGGGTGGAGCGCGAGATCGCGCGCCAAATCACCACGCGCCCGCACGGAACGAAGCGAGCCAAAACATTCGCCCAACTTCTGACGAAGCGGCTTAGAACAATATCCGCCACGCAGCACCGGCGGAAGCCTCGGACTTTCAAGGAGCGATGATCATGGACGAAACGAAACCCCAGGGAACCCCAAATCGAATCGAAGATAAAGCCCCGAAGCCGAAAGGGGTGATTCCAAAAAACACGCAATCACTCGTCATTATCGCCGTTGCCGTCCTGATGATTCTCATCATGTGGCTTACCGGCGCGGGCAAGAAATCTGCCGTGAATGTTGGTCCACCGCCGAACCCTGTGCCGCCCGTAACGCCGACCGATACTTCGCAGCTCCAAGCCTTCAAGCGAAACATCCAGGCCGAGCAGCAGGCAGCGACGAAAGCGCAGTCCCATGAGGATTGGCGCAAACTTTCGGGCGGATGGCAAAATAGGCCAAGTGATTATCCCGCCTCACCCCGAGAAGGCGACGACATCCAATCCGGAGACCAGGACGCAGCGCCTCCGGCTGAGGTCGCGTATCCTGGCCAGAAGGCAATATCTCAACCACAATCGAACCCAATTCTTTCTGACCTGGCTCAGCGCGAGTACCTTTCGCTATTTGCATCGAATGTCGCATTAACTTATCGCAAGGGCAAATCGGCCCGATTGCTCGCGGGCTCCTCTGGTGGTGCGGTAGCCGGCTCGGCTTCCCCAATTCCAAGTGAAGACGGTCAAGAGTCTCAGTCCGAAGCCGAGGCCCAGGCTCTCACTGCAATGGGTGCGCCGCCTGCCTGGCCGTATCCTTCAAGTCCAAAGATGGAAGGCCCCGCATCGGGTTCCGCTCAATCCACGCCGCAGCAATCAACTTCCGGGCCGAATGCCAAAGATGGAAATCCCAACGTGGCTTCGCCCGGTGAATTCAATGCTTCTACAGGCAAGATGCACGTTCTATTTGAAGGGACAATTATTCCCACCGTCCTGATGAACCGTTTGAACGGCTCATTCTCGGGGCCTGTGAATTGTCTCGTCACGGAAGACATTTATTCTTACGACCGCGAGCACGTCCTGATTCCAGCGGGAACCAAAGTTTTGGGAGAAGCGCAAAAGGTCAGCGCCTTTGGCCAGGAACGCCTTGCCGTCTTCTTCCACCGGCTCATCATGCCCGACGGATATTCCGTCAGCCTCGACAAGTTCAAGGGACTTGGCCAGGAAGGCGCAACCGCGCTCCACGGCAAGGTCAACAACCACTACGCGCGGATCTTCGGCGCTTCGCTCGCCGTCGGAATTCTCGGCGGCATCAGCGAATCCGGCACCGGAAATGTCTATACCGCATCCCCGCTCGATAACGCTCGCGCCGGCTTTGGCGAAAGCATGGCGGCTTCAGGGGAGCGCATTCTCGACCGGTTTCTGAACATTTTGCCGACGATCACCATCCGCGCGGGCACGCGCGTCCAGGTCTATTTATCGAACGATTTGCTCTTGCCTGACTACAACAACCACAACATGCCGCCCGATCTCTGATTTGAAATTCGGGCGTACAACACGAACCACCACAATTTCAAACCGGGAGAAAAAACGTATGAAGAAACTTTTTGTCTTTGTTGCGTTACTCGTTTTCCTTACGCCCAGGATGGGGCGCGCGCAATTCGGGGGCATTGTTTACGACCCGACGAACTTCCACAACGCCGTGCTCAGATACTTTCAGCTTTCCCGCCAACTCACCCAACTTCGCTCAACCTATCGGAACGCGGTCAACAAGTACAACCTGGCAAGGCAGATGGCCCGGAGCATCCAGAACATGCCGGCACGCTACAGAGCGCAGTTTTCAAGCTGGCGCAACCTCACCACGGTTCCCAATACTTACCAGAACACAAGCGGTTGGGTTGAGGGCGCCAATTCCGGGAATCTCTCAACCGTCGAAACGGGGTACTCGCGTGCGACCAACCCGCTCGATAGATATAGCCAGAACGAATTGAACGCCATGCCACCCGACGAACGGCAGAGAGTGCTCGCTAATTACGCGAACGTCGAACTGGCCGATGGCGTCAATACCAGCAGCCTCGCCACCATCGGCACATTGCGGGCCGATGCGCCCGAGATTCAACGCCAGATCGCAAACCTCGAGAGCGATTCGCTCTCAAACAGCCCCGGCCTCAATTCTCAAGTGGCTGTCCTCAACAAAATTAACGCCGCGAACGTTTTGACGCTGCGCACGCTTCAGGACGCCAATAACCTCCGTTTGTCGCAACTTGAACAACAAGTCCTCGCTTCACAGGAGAAGCGCGACGCAATGACGACGGCCATCAACGCCGGCATCTACCAGCGACAAAACCTGGTCCCTGAAGTCTCCAACGTGACGAACGGCCTCGGAACTTCCTTGGCCAATTACCAACTGCCTTAGACAACAACGACGAGCGCGCGGAGGGCTTTTGCCATGGGAGGTTCCAACTATTACGCCTGGGTCTTCACCGCCATCACCAACATCTTGACTACGAACACCGGAATCTTCGTCCACATGGGTCAAAACATGTTCCGCGCGCTCGCCACCATCATGCTCGCCTGGTTCGGCATCAAGATGGCGCTTGGCGCTGGCGAGTTTTATGCGGGGATGCAGTTCTCCCGATTCGCCAGCCTCGTGATGATGATCGCCTTCGGCTTTGCGATGATCAATTACTACAACTCGCCCATTCCCGGCATCGGCGTGGATTTTCACCACCTTGTCATCAACCAGGCCGAATACCTTTCGAAAACCATTTCGCACGACATGCTCGACACGATCGCGAGCAAGGTTTCAGCTTTCGAAGGAACGATTGAACCTCCCGGGGCGACGCTTGAGGTTTGGACGTATCTCGACTATTGGACCATCATTCTCCTGCTTTCACTCGCCCAAGCCGTCGCCATGGTTGTCGCCCTTTTCGGCGTGATTGCCACCGCCGTTTGCGTGCTCGTAGGGCCGATCTTCATTCCGTTTTTCATCGTTCTGCAACTCGACTGGCTTTTCTGGGGATGGTTCCGCGCTTTCATTCAGTATGCCTTCTATCAGGTTATCGCCGCCGCCGTGGTCTATATCATCGGGAACGCTCTCACGGCCTTCTTGAACCTTTATCACGGCGAGCCCATCCCCATAGGCCAACAGGGTGCGCTACTAGCGCCGCTCTTCATCGTGATCGTGGCCTCGGTTTACGTGCTGATTAAAGTTCCGACACTCACCAGCAACATCTTCAGCGGCGCCGCCGGTGCAGGCGCTTCCGAAATGCTCAACTTCCTGGGGACGCGAAAGGGTTAACGCAAGGAGCGCCAAATGACTAAAGACACGAATGTCAATCAGGCAAAACAACTCTACGTGGAGCAGTTTGGCGAGGCCATCGTCATGAACAATTATCTCAAGGTTGCAATCGCGCTTCTTGCGCTCGCCGTCGTCGGCCTAGTCGTCCTGAACGTGAAAACCATCAACACCTTCCGCAATTTCAGGCCCTTGGTGATCCGCATTGACAAGCTGGGCCGCGCGGAAGCGGTCAACTACGACGCCTTCGCGTATAAGCCGCACGCGGTCGAGGCGAAATACTTCCTCACGCAATTCTGCGCGCTCTTCTATCAACGGAACCGTTACACCATCAACGACGACTTCACCAAAGCCCTTTACTTCCTCGACGGCAACCTGGCGAACGACATCATCGCAAACTACAAGAAGAACAACACCATCGAAACATTTCTTGATAACCCTTCAGCGCCCGAAGTCGGCGTCGAGGTCGAACAGGTGGCCCTTCAGCCGATGAACAAGCCGCCCTACAAGGCGAGCGTTGACTTTTACGAAATCCAATATTCGCCGGTTGACCACTCGGTATTGAGAAAAACCCTCTACACGGCGAGCTTCGTATTTGAGTTCAGGAGTCAAGTTCCGAACCGATTGATCCCGATTAACCCGCTGGGCCTCACGATCACCGACTTTCGCGCCGACGAGGCTTTTACGCCAGTGCAATCAGTTCAATGAGGAGTGGACAAAACATCATAGGAGAACACGTTATGCCACTTATTCAACCACCGCCAGCACCGCCAAAGAAAGAGACCATCGCGATTCGGCTTGATGCCCAAATCCTCGAAGAGCTTCGCCGTTACGCCGCGTGCGTACCAACAAAGAACCTCTCCCACGTTATTGCCGGGGCTCTCCAGAAGCTCTTTGACGAGGACGGCGACTACAAAACTTTGCTTAATTCACATCCCGAATTGCTGGCGCAAGCGAAGCCGCGCCGTGGACGCCCCACTGCTGCCAAACAGAGCACCCATCATTCAAATCCACCATCCTCCGCCTCTCCTACAGCGAGCGATCGCCATGGTGAGCTTCGTAACTCGATTGGAGGTGCGTGATGGGTTGTCGTGTCAACGCTGCTTCGCAGCGGCAGACCAGCGGCGCGACCAAACCGCGCCGGACACGCCACCCCTGGGCAGGGTACTGCCGAGTACCCGCGATACTCGCTGGTACTCATTCAACCGCAACGACTTACGACACTTCGGTACTGGCCAGCATCCTTCCGATACTGGCTGGTACCTTCACAATTTCAACGACTTAGCGAGTGACTAAAATGCCGAATAGAGACCAAGCATTCACCGATCCAATCGGCTTGAAGGTAACGAAAGAACAATTCCAAGTCCTCAAGGATTTAGCTGCGCGTGATACGAAGCCGCTCGCCGTATGGTGCCGGGACACGCTTTTGGCCTTGGCATCGGGGCGCGGGCCGTCGCCATTCGAGTTAGCCGTCATGGCCGAACTCACCGCAACCCAGGCAATTCTGATTGACATGCTTTGCGCAGTGGGGCGCGATGGCAAAATCACGACCCAGAAGGCTCAGGAGATCGTTGACCGAGCGCACAACGCCAAGTTCAAAGAGGCGACACAACTCCTGCAGTACGCCTACTCAAGAGCCGCGAAGTCGCGGCTCGACGCTGCCGCATCAGGCGAGCAGACCCGAAAGGAAGAGCGCCATGAATGATGACCTTCGTGTCCCCGTTCGATATTCGGGCCAAGATCGGCAATGGCCGCGCTCAAAGCCTGTATTCACAGTCCTGGCTCTCGCGTTCGCCCTCGTTGCAGGGGCCGTGGAGTTTGCATTTCAATACAAGACCTCCTGGACGCCCTTACAGCGATATTATCTGTCCGCGTATGTTGAGACAGCCCATCTCGTTCACACCCGAAACCGCTTTCTCCGCCCGGCTCGGCCCTACCGCCTGCTTTACGTAGTCTTCCCCCACAAGACTCGTCTTGCTCTCGACCGAGACGTAACAGCGGCACTCCCTGCATCGAAACCCATCGGCGGTTTGCCCGACCTGACGCTATCAATTGCTGCCCGTCGCGCCGGGGCAGACAGGCTCGAATGGCGGACCACGAAGTTTGATGACTCAACTCTTCACGTCTGGCTCGGCCATTTCATTTACGGCGACCATTCGCTGTGGCGCCTATGCCGAAACGCCTGGTACACATGCCTTTTATTCCTTGCCGTGACGCTTCCATTTGCGATTCGAAAGGACTCCAAGGAAGCGCGTCAGCGGCATTTCGGCCGCGTTCTCAAAGGCGCGAATCTCTTGACCCGCACCCAGTTCCACCGGCGCGCACGCCATCACACGGGGGTCGGCTGGCGCACCATCGGCTCGCCAAGTCCTTGGGAAAAGGTTTTCTTGAAGAAGGCACAGCAGGCCATCGTCCGCGTCGCACGCCAGAACGAGTGCCAACACTTCTTGTTTGTCGGGGATACAGGAACGGGCAAGTCGTCTCTCATCCGGCAGCTTCTCGCGCAGATTGACGAGCGAAAAGAATCAGCCGTCGTGTACGACCCGGCCAGGGAATATTTGCCGGAGTTCTTTAACGAACGCCGAGGCGACGTAATCCTTAATCCGCTCGATGCCAGGATGCCGTATTGGGGCCCTGCGGACGAACTGACCGACCCCACTGAGGCCGACGCGCTCGCCAAATCTCTTTTCCCGGACCGCGACCGCGAGAACCGATTTTTCATCGAGAGTCCGCGCAAGATTCTCGCTCACTTGCTGAGGCTCCATCCAACCCCGCAAGAACTCTGCGATTGGATCGCCCATGCCGACCCTGAGATCGACAAGCGGCTTAAGGATACTCCGCTTGAAGCCATCATCGCGAAGGACGCGCCACAGCAGCGCAGCGGCGTGCTGGGGGTTCTCGAACGCGCGAGCAATGCCTTTCGCCTATTACCGTCTTCCGAAGGCCGAAAGCTGTGGACGGCGACCGAATGGGCTCGAAATCGGACGGCATGGGTCTTTCTGACGAGCACGCCCGAAACGCGAGAGACACTGCGGCCGCTCATCAGTCTTTGGCTCGATTTCATCATCCTTCGCCTGACCGCGCAGGCAGGAATCGCCGCCCCTCCAACCTGGGTCATTGTGGATGAGGTGGCGAGCTTGGAGATGCTGCCTAATCTTCCCCTGGCTCTTGCTGAGTCAAGAAAATCCAACACCCGCATCGTTTTGGGCCTTCAGGGACGAAGCCAGGTTGAAATGCGTTATGGCCGCGAGGCCGAGGCGATGCTCTCGCAGCCTCGTACCAAAATCTTCCTGCGAACGAGCGAACCTCGCGCCGCTGAGTGGATCAGCAAATGTATCGGCGATGTCGAGATGGAGCACCTGCGTGAAGGCCGCAGCACCAGCGATTGGGGCTTCTATTACTCAAGGAACGCAAGCCTCGACAGCCGGATCGAAGCCGCGATTCTTGCTTCCGAAGTCAGCAATCTTGAAGACTTGCAGGGCTACTTCCAGACTCCGGGCTACACGCTCAAACTTCGATTCCCCTACACGCCAGTCGTTTCTCACCATCCCCCATTCAAGCGCGGTGGAGTGCGAGACATTTATTTGAAAGAACCGAAACCCGAAAACGGTTCGGGGCAAGAAAGTCTGGCACTGACTGACCAGCCATCGAATGGGCATCAGGAGGTCGTTCGGCCCTTGGAAATAAAAGAAGAGGACAAACCCATTCGCTCGGGTGAAAGCCAAACCATGTTGGGGACCCCTTAAACCATGCTGACGATATCAAAGCCCCTCAGCTCTGGCCAGGCGCACTCCTACCACCAGGAGGAGTTTGCCAACCCTGAGCAGAACTATTACACGCAAGGCGACCGTGTCTTAGGCGAATTGCAGGGAAAGCTGGCCGCGGAGTGGGGACTAGAGGCAAAAGTAACCTCCGAGCAATTCCATCGGCTTGCCGAGGGGCAGCACCCGCTGACAGGCGAGCAACTTGTCCGTCACCGTTTCGCAAGCGAGCAAAGGTCCAGCAACGGGAAAAAGGTAACTACCTCCGAGCACCGCGCCGGATGGGATGCCACGTTCAGCGCCCCGAAAAGCGTTTCAATCACAGCCTTGGTTGGCGGAGACCAGCGAGTTCGGGAAGCTCACCGCGAAGCCATTCAGTCAGCTCTCAATGAGCTTGAACGATACGTTCAAGCGCGGATTGGAGGAAACCGCCCCGCCGAGACGACTGGCAAGATGGTCGCCGCAAAATTCGAGCATGACAGCGCGAGGCCCGTGAATGGCTACTCCGCGCCGCAGTTTCACACCCACGTCGTCATCTTTAATATCACGCAGACGCCGGACGGAAAATTCCACGCCCTGCAACCCCGTGAGCTCTACAAGTCGCAAGCTTATGCCACGGCGATTTATCGCTCCGAGCTTGCCGCCCGATTGCGGAAACTCGGATATGAACTGGAGCGCGGAAAGGAAGGCGAGTTCGAAATTAAGGGTTACACGAAGGAGTATCTTGCAGCCAGCAGCCCGCGCCGCCAACAAATCAAGAAATATCTTGAAGAACACAAAGTCTCAGGAGCCGAGGCCTCGGAGATCGGCGCACACCAGACGCGCGGCAAGAAGGTTCACCTCAAGCCCAGCGAAATGAAGGCAGTCAATCTCGCACTCGCTGCCCAATTTGGCGACGACCCCGTGGGTGTCGTTCGTCAGGCCCGAGGTCGCCAACACCGGATACAGCATGCCACCGACGACGCGAAGGCGCCTGCAATCGCTCAGGCTGCCGTCACCTATGCTCGCGACCGGAACATTGAGCGCGAGGCTGTGGTCGAAGAGCGGTTACTTTTGCGCGACGCCTTGAAGCGGGCGATGGGCGACGCGACGCTTGAGCACATCAGGGCCAACCTGAACAAGCGGATCGAAAGCGGCGAATTCGTCGAGGTCAAAAGGACCTCCATTGACGAGCCGCACCGCTCCTTCACTACGCGCCAGATGCTTACTTTTGAGCGCCAGAATCTTGCGGCCATGACGGCAGGCCAGGGGACAAGTGCGGCCTTGGTTCACGAAAGAAATATCCCCAGCTTGGTTTCATCAGACTTTCGGCATTTGAGCGAGGCGCAGCGCCGGGCGGTCACTTACTTACTCGAAAGCCGCGACAAAATCACTGGCTTTCAGGGCATTGCTGGCAGCGGGAAGACAACGACCCTAAGCGCCATTCGCCGGGCCGCCGAAAAGGAAGCTTACAGTGTCCGCGGCTTTGCGCCGACTTCACGCGCTGCGCACGGCCTCGAAAAGGCAGGCATCGCATCGAGCACGCTACAGCAATTCCTGATTAGGGGCCAGCCTCGACAGCAGGAATCGCGCCGCCTATACGTCCTCGATGAATCGAGCCTGGCGAGCACCGTTCAAGTCCATGAATTCTTCAATCGGCTTCGGCCCGAGGATCGCGTTTTGCTTGTCGGGGACATTCGACAGCACCAGGCCGTTGATGCGGGGAAACCTTTCGAACAGTTTCAGCAGGCCGGAATGCGCACGGCCCGTTTAGAAGAAATCGTTCGCCCGAAAGACCCCGAACTCAAAGCGGCAATCGAGTCCTTTGCCAGTGGCGATGTCAAAAGTGCAATTCAACTATTGAAAGAGCAAGGGCGAATTCATCAGTTCACGGACAAAGAATCGCGGCTTCAGGCGATCACTGCTGACTATCTCCGTGCCCCTGACAGGACACTTGTCGTTTCGCCCGACAACGAAAGCCGTTTGCAAATCAACCGTCAAATCCATCTTGGCCTTCAAGGCCAAGGAAGTGTTGCAAAAGAGGAAAGCCGCGTCTCCGTCTTGACTAATCGCCATGAGCTGACCGGGGCTGACCGCCAGTGGGCGGGGAAGTACGAGGTCGGCGATATCGTCCGCTACACCCGTGGAAGCGCCCACTTCAAGTTGAAGGCAGAGGAATACGCATACGTAACTCAAGTGAATCCCCGCGAAAACTTGCTCACCGTCCAGCGCAAGAACGGCCAGGAAATCACCTACGACCCCAAGCGACTTCGGGGGGTCAATGTCTATAAGCGAGAAGAACGCCACTTTGCAGTGGGCGACAAAATCCAATTCACGGCGCCATTCAAAAAGCTGGGAATACCGAATCGAACGCTCGCCCGCGTCGAGGCGATAGAGCCAGGAGGGAATCTTCAACTTCGCCTCGATTCAGGGAAAACCGCTCGCTTCAATCTGCGCGAGCACTCGCACCTCGATTACGGCTACGCCATGACCAGTTACACGAGCCAGGGGCAGACCGTGGACCGCGTGATCGTTCATGTTCCCGAAGAAACCAGAGAAACCAAGGAGCTAATCAACCAGCGCTTTGGCTATGTGGCTCTATCGCGCGCCCGGCACGACGCCCAGATTTATACAAACGACGCGGCGACGCTCACCGACCGGCTCAGTCGCGAAATCTCAAAAACCACGGCAATCGAGTTTGAGCCGCTTCGCCAGTCAGGCCATATCTCTCTCAAACAGAGCCAGCAAACGCGACAGGAGCAGACACTCGCATGACAGGTTTTGAACTTATTCTTCCGTTCCTGCGGCCCATCGAGCACCTGATCCTCGACCCCGACATCAGCGAAATTATGCTCAATGGCCCCGAGAGAGTGTTCATTGAGCAGAACGGATATCTCAAACCCGTTCTCGACGTGAAGCTCACCGAAAAGTCTTTAATGATCGCCGTCAAGAATATTGCCCGTCGGCTTGGAGATGACATTTCGGAGGCCAAGCCCATCCTCGATTCCCGCCTTCCCGATGGCAGCCGCGTCGCGGCCGTCATCCCCCCTTGCAGCGTCAACGGTGTCACGCTCACGATCCGAAAATTCAACTCTCGACACTTCGCGCTCGCCGATCTCGTCCGCACGGCCACCCTCCCCGAATGCTTGGCCTCCGAACTTATACGTTTCGTCCAGGACCGCAAGAACATCCTCATCAGCGGTGGGACCGGCACGGGAAAGACAACGCTGCTCAATGCGCTCGCGAGTTACATCCCCGACGAGCAGCGCCTCGTCATCATCGAGGACACATCGGAGATTCAGATTCAAAAACCGAATCTTGTTCGACTGGAGGCGCGCAGGGAGCAGTTTGATATTCCGGCCGTAACCATCCGCGATCTTTTGAAGGCTACGCTTCGCCACCGTCCCGACCGAATCATACTCGGCGAGATTCGTGGGGGCGAAGCTTTTGACCTCTTACAACTCCTGAACACCGGGCATTCTGGAACGCTATCAACAGTCCATGCCACTTCCGCCCAGCAGGGCCTTGCGCGCTTCACGAGCTGTGTGTTGCAAAGTGGAATCGAGCTTCCATATCACGCGATCAAGTCGAACATTGCTGATTCATTGAACGTGATTGTGCAGATTGAGCGCCGGCCAGGGCAGCGATTCGTTTCCGAAGTTTTGGAAATTCGCGGCTATGACCCTGATGCCGACCGTTACGACATGAAGCCAGTTTACACGCGCGAGGAGCAACCATGCCGAAACTAGAGCAAAGTCTAGGAGACGCCCTTACCTTGACGCCCGAACAATACATCAAAGCCAACTACGAGCCATCCGACCGCCTGGCGCTCGTCGTCCTCAATCGCCGCCATGCTGAGACTATCCAGCGAATCGCCACCGCTGAAGTCATTGCCGATAGATTCCAGGGCTGGCTGCGCTACAAGAACGCTCAGGGGTCGGACATTTACATTTCGCAAAACGCATTGAACGATCATGCCGATGGCCGCACCAAATCGGACGTGAAAACCATTCGCCATGTTTACCTTGACCTAGACCGGAATGGCGATCAAGCCCTTGCGAAGATCGAAGCAAACTCCGCTGTGCCTAAGCCGAATTTCGTTATCAACACTTCGCCAGGGAAGTACCAAGTAATCTGGAAAGTTGAAGGGATGAACCAAGCAGAATCCGAAAACCTGATGCGAGCGATGGTCAGGGAATTTGGCGGCGACCCGGCCGCAACGGATTCCACACGAGTTCTTCGGCTCCCTGGTTTTTTCAACAAAAAAAAATATGAAGGCGGCCACCGGATCGAAGCCCAACAACTGAGCTCTGAAACCTATCGCCCACAGGATTTCAAAATCTCTCTTGAGGCGACCCAGACTTCTACCGAGCCTTCCGCTCAATCTTCGAAGGCTGAGCGCAGCCCGACCCATCAACGGACTCCATCCGAGCACGACTGGGCTTGGGTGATGCGCAAACTTGAGCGCGGCGAGCCACTCAATAAGCTCATTCAGAAAGTTGCCGATTATCGCGATGACAAGCCAAACCCGGAATACTACGCCCGGCTCACCGTCACCCGCGCTTACGCATTTTTCAAAATCTCTCGCGGCGAAAACCCGCAGGAAGTGGTCCGTGCGATTTCCGCTTATCCTCCCCACAGTTCGGAAAATGGGCTGGAATATGCTAAAGGAACCGTCCAGCGCGCGATTGAGCAAGTTGCTCAATCGCATCAGCATCAGAAACCGGAAGTTGCCTCTCAGGGGCAGGCTTCCCAGAAACTTGGGCTTAGGATAACGCCATGACGCGCGTAAACGCACTATTTCGATGGGCGCTTATGAACCTGGCTATCGCTGGGCTTGCATTCTTATGCGCAGGCACGATGGATCTTCCGGTCCTCCGGGCCTATCTTGCAGTTTTTGCGGCGGGCACTCTCGTCGCGGCCTTGGTCATCGATCCCGAACTTCTCGAAGAGAGGAGCAATCCAAGTGACGTTGGCCTAGACCCTTTCAGCGGTAAGGGAACGAGCTTACTTTTTCTCACAACCATTGCCTTCGCCGCTCTTGATGCGGGCCGATTCCGCTGGACGCGGAGTATCAACCAGCCTGCTCAAGTGATCGCCCTCGCATTAGTCACCCTTCTCATGAGCCTGCAAACCTGGGCCATGACCGTTAATCCATTCTTTTCTACCGCAATCCGCCTCCAGAGCGAGCGCGGACATCGTGTCATAACCGGTGGCCCTTACCGCTTCATACGACATCCCGGATACTTTGCAATGTTTTTAAACATGCTGGCGACCGCAATTGCCTTGGGCTCCTATGTCGCGCTCGTCCCGGCACTCTTATACTCCGCCGTAATTCTTCGCCGTACACTTCACGAAGACCGCTTCCTGAAAGACCAACTGGCCGGGTACGCTGGCTACATGCTAATGGTTCGTTATCGGCTTATTCCGGGGCTTTGGTAAAGGAGGACAGCACTATGCAATGTCCAAAATGCAACTCAGGAGATGCGGTAAAACTCTCACTGGTCCACGCCGCAGGACTTTCCGACATCCAAACCAGTTCGCGTGGTCATGCCTGGGCGCTCGGCACTGACGGCCTGCTTCTGGGATTCGGCAGCTCTAAGGCCATCGGGACTTCGCAGACCGCTCTCTCGAAACAGGCTGCGCCGCCCCTGAAGAAACGCTATCGCTACGTAATCCTGGCTTGGCTCATCGGGCTTGCCATCGGCAGTTGGTTTATCCTCGTGATCATCTCTCCAACCACAATTCTTGAATCGCGTGCTGTCAGCCAAATGCACTGGTTCGCGTTCGTATTCTCTACCGTCATCGCTCTCTTGCTCGCTGTCCTCTGGAGATTCAACCACATCATCCTCCCGCGTCGACGCGACTGCTGGAACCGTTCCTTCATGTGCTGCCGTTGTGGCGAGATTTTTCAACTGCCTTCTGGGCAATAAGAAATCTTGATCTTAGTCACATCCGCGTTTCAACTTGGCGACAATCGTCTCGCCGCCAACGGGCCGACGCAACAAATGGTGTTCCGGTAATGCTACGCGGCGGAGACGAATTCGACCAGTGGCCGCGGTCAGCGCCAAGTACAACAGGGGAGTGCTTATGCAACAAGCCAATACGCTTCAAAAACCCGAAATGGCAGAACCCTCATTTGAGCCTCTGATTGACAGCACCACCGCCGCCGACTTGCTCAAAATTCACCGGAAGACCCTTGAGCGCATGGCCTACCGCGGGGATATCCCCGCGCACAAGATAGGAAGATTCTGGAGATTCAGAGCTTCAGAACTGGACGACTGGCTCAACACTCAAGTAAACTCAAGTCGCCAGCCGTGCTGCACAAATTCCTTTTAGGAGGATGAAATGCAGACACGGTATCAGTACGGAACTTTGACGTTACGAAAACGAAAGGCTGGACCTGACGTATGGCAGTGGAGGTATTTGGAGGGCGGGCGTCGGAAGGCGATCTTGATCGGAACCACCGAGCGCTTGCCCAGCAAAGCTTCTGCCCTCCGCGCCATCGAATCTCGGCGGTTGAGTCTAAATGCGAACCATGCTCAGATGCCGTTTCGACTCGTTAAACTTGGTGCGCTCATTGACCGCTACATCGCCGAGGAGCTCGGACGCGTTCGGCACGACACACAGATTTCCTACAAGAGTATGCTCAGCAAATGGATTCGGCCAAAGTGGGGAGATGTGCCGTTGACGAGCGTGAAGACCGTTCCTGTGGAGGCTTGGATAACAAGCATCCGTCGATCACCGCAAACCCGGGGACATATTCGCAACATGTTCCACATTCTCTTTCAATCCGCAATGCGCTGGGAACTGGTGGATGGAAATCCCATCAGTCTTGTTCGACAGTCAAGGGCGCGGCAGAAGATTCCGCGTATCCTGACTCCGAAGGAATTCCGTGCCTTGCTCAGCGACCTCGCGGAGCCCTACAAGACGATGGTTCTTGTTGCGGGGTGTTTAGGTTTGCGTGCGAGCGAACTGATGGGCCTTCAGTGGGGTGACATTGATTGGGACAACCTCACGGTGTTCATCAGAAGGAGCGCGTCAGGCAGCCATATCTACGAAACCAAAACTGAACAATCAAACAAACCCGTACCCCTTGATTCAAACTTGGCCGAGGTCCTTTTGCGGCACAGAGAAGCCTCTGCTTACAAAGCACCAACAGACTTTGTGTTCGCAGGCGATTCCGGCCGGCCTCGCTGGAGAGGCGTCCTCTTTCGCGATCACATCCAACCTGCCGCCGAAAAGGCCGGTATTGGCAGAATCGGATGGCACACGTTCAGGCATTCGTTCTCAACTTTGATTCATGACATGGGAACGGACCTGGCGGTGCAGAAAGAGCTTCTCCGGCACGCTGACGTTAAAACGACGATGAACATTTACACTCAGGCGATGGCTCCCGCCAAGCGAAGGGCCATCCGGAAAATCACCCAAAAGCTGCTTGAGGCATGA
The DNA here is from genome assembly GCA_021817045.1 of Acidobacteriota bacterium. Taxonomy (GTDB): domain Bacteria; phylum Acidobacteriota; class Terriglobia; order UBA7540; family UBA7540; genus RH2-MAG17b. Next base: position 6,048 of record JAKAWG010000035.1, on the reverse strand, counting down.
AAGTGGTACGAACTGGTACTTTTGGACTCCGGGTAAAACGACCTAAGTTATTGAAAAGAATGGTACGCCCGGGGTGATTCGAACACCCGACCCCTTGCTTCGTAGGAAAGCGGCTGCAACTCGCTCACTTTACTATCCCTTTTCCTCCCATGCGAGTACACGCATTCGGGGGTTCTGCTTTCGCTCGGGATTGCCCCCCTTTCCAGCCAAATAGATAGGGTTTTGGCACAGCTATGGCACAGTAGCTGCTCACCACGCTGTCAGTGCCGACCCTTACGAAGCCCTGTCCTGCTGTCCCCTGCGCTTGGCAAGGCGTGCCGGAAATTATCTGTGCCGGTTCCAGGGCGGGGCCACTGGGCGAAGCTGGCTCACGGAAAACAAGGCGCTAAGAAGCCTCCACTACCAAAACCGGACAAGATTCCGGTGATCTATCGTTCTCCCGTAGTGCAGACGAAGCTGGCTACTCCCGATCGGAATGACCCAGAATTCGCCGCAATCAATTAGCTTCTCTCTTCAGGCGCTCTGAATCCACCTCCAATCGACAATCTGCACGACCACATCCGCTGATTCGGCACACCGCAAGCCTGTTGCGAAGTTGCAGCCGCAAGGATGAAAACGGCATCCTCCTGCCACGAGAATCAGGCGGCCTTGACGTGAAAGTAAGCGAGGAAACGTTGGAACGCGCATTGCACGTAATGGCCCACGTTTTGGCTCTCCTCGAACGGCAGGGCGTCAGGGTCGAAGTCTCGGAGCAAGGTCGCACGACGGCTTTGACAAATAGCGAGCAAGTGTCCTTCGGAATTGACGAGCCAATCCGGAAAGTCGTCACACAGAAGCCGCGAGTGGCCAACCCGACCGATCGATGGGATTACGACAAAGTGGTCACACACGAACCCGCGGGAAAGCTCGCGCTGGTTATTCGCTCGGCGACATGGGGACAGTACAGACAACAGGCAGCGTGGAGAGACGCACAACTCCAGCGGACCGAGAACCACGTCGCGGACTTCATGGCCGGACTGATGCGAACCGCCGTCGCGCTACAGCGCCAAGATAAGGAGCGCAAAATGCGCGAAGCTGAGGAACACAAACGTGCTCAGGAGCGGGCTCAGCTCCGGAAAGATATCAAAGAAGAGGAGAAGAAGCTGGAACAGTTCAACAAATGGGTCGACCTGTGGGAACGGGCTGAACGCCTGCGTCGATTCATTTCAGCTTACTCTGAGAAAACCTTTTTATGGCCTGCCGAGAAGCAGCCGCTGTACAGGGCATGGATTGAATGGGCGACAAAGCAGGCCGACCGCATCGACCCGTTTGTCTCGGAAAAGCCGGCGTCCGTATTGGATCGGAAGCGCGGGCTGACTGCTTCGTGAACTCGCAGGTCTCTCGTGATAATTCCTGGCTTCGAGCACTTGCCGCTGCAGTAAGTGTCTATTCTCGCGAAAGTCCTTTGCTGCGGCTGTCGATCATCGACAAGTCACAGGCAAGAAAAATGCCTTATTCCGTTGTCAGGTGTTCAAGACCGGTTAAAATAGCGGCGAGTGGCCCTCTGTCCGGCTGGCGATCACGGATGACCGGATCGTGAATGAAGCCGTAATCATCCGTGGAGCCCAGGGCAGCGACCGAATCCACAAAGGTTCCCAACAGATTCAGCGTACGAAGAAGGAGGGGTTGTCCCCCGATCTGAAGCCGGGCCTTATCGAAACCCATTCGGCTACTTTGACCGCCGGCAAGCACAAAACCACCTGAGCGGAAAACCGAGGCCATCCTGTTCTCTCCGCGCCCAGGATAAACTCACTTGGAAGCGAATGCCATACGATCGCTTGCGTCCAGGGCGCCTTGAACGGGCCCATGGAGGGCCGGACGGGCCAAGATGAATCTCACTGAGCTGGCAAGGGGGCTGGCGCTTTCAGCACATTCGAGCGATGAACCTTCGACAAGTTCATCACGCGCCACAAGCCGGCGCCCCACCACGCCAGAGCGCCGAGTTCCATCACACCTGTGATGCCAATAAAGGAATAGGCTGCATTAGGCGCCCAATCGGTCAGAATCTGAAGCAGCACGCGCCCTGCGCAGCCGGCATTGAGAAGAATAAACGGTCCCCAGAGATAAGTGAGTTGCTTCGAATCGATTCCCGCCAGGATTGAAACCACTCGAGAAGAGACGCCTACAATCATCATGCTGATGAATCCGACTGTAAAGGCATGAAGGTGCGCTCCCCAGAAAGCATGCGAGAAGCCTTCGCCTGTCAACACTCCGTACGGCACAAGGAACGGCAGCATGATCATGGCCACAAGGAGCCAGACGTAAGCGGCGCGGATGAATTTCCAGCTCCGGTCCGGCTGCGTCGTGCGGGTGAAGATGCGCGACTGGATCACCAAGAGGACAGCCCAAACCGCCATGAGGATATAGGAAAGCTCAAGGGGAATACCCCAGAAGGCATTTCCCGTGAGCATCAGGGCCAGGTAGCTTGAGACATCGAGCACCAGACTGCCATTCATCAACCAAAAGATCATTTTCTGGCGGTCGTGCCGGGGTTGGCCGAGACCATAGACGACAGGCACGAATCGCTGGCTGACCCCGGCGGTGATGAGCGCCGCAAAACCAAACAACTGGAAGTCGCGTAGGGGGGCATCCAGAAGTGCGGTACGGAAGACGGTTTGTTGCAGGTTGACGGCCGTAGCCTCAGCGAAGAAAAAGAACCCGTCGAAGATGGCCTGAATCACGAACCAAGCCAATGCCGCGATGATAAAGATCTCGTAAGGGTTATGGGGAGAAAGCGATTGGTGCGCCGTCTTGAGGATGATCGTCAAAAACAGGCCTATTGCAGTCATCTCTGCGGCAACGGAGAACCCTCCAAGGGTCAAGGCCCAGGGGCCGTGCTGAAGCATGTCGCCGGTAACACGAAGCAGAATTCCACCAAGCATCAGATAGAGCGTGAGGTTAGCCAGTTTCGGCTTCCAGAGTGTGGTCACCTTGAATCGGGGAAAAGACTGATAGGCAAAGCCCATCACGAACAAGCCTACCCAGCCGAAAATCATGGCGTGGGCGTGGGCATGAATGGCGGGAAGCAGCGCAGGCTGGAGGAGTTCCTTGCCGAGCGAAATCTGGATTAGCGCGATCACGCCCCACAGGCCGCCAAGGCTGAGCACTATGGCGATTCCGGATTTGAAGAACCGCCGGTAAATATAATCGGCCAAACTCTCGTGATAGACATAGGGTTCCGTCTCGGGCTTTTCGAGCTCGGCATTGAGATCTTTGAGAAGCGCCGGGAGGTCCACCTGGTGGACTCGCGCGAAAAACTCAAGGGGCTCGGTCGGACCATGTTCACCGCCGCAGCCGTGGAGGCCGTGGCGATCAAAGATTGTTCTGGCGGAAGGACAAAGCCGCACGATTTCCGCCACGCTGGTTGCTGCTTCTATACACTTGCTCATTTCTCCTCCGATCAGACCAAAGAATTTCTCTCAGGATTCTTTCAAGAGTAGAAATTGTCATTTCGCTGCAACAGTTTTTGTCGTTACCTTCGAAAACACCGACGAACGGCGGCGAGGAGATGAGCGGGTCCAGCGGCGCTGGCGTCGCCGTATTCTGGAGGAATCCCGCCTCCCCTGAACGAATGGTTTCGTCGAGGTCATCGAGAAGCCGGGCCAGATCCAGTTTGTGTGGGTGCGCGGCAGTCTCCACTGAATATCGTGCCTCGCAGCAAAGATCCAGCTTATGCCTATCGAATACCCTCAGAGTTATGGGGTAAAGCCTGACCATATCTCCTACCAACGCGTTTGGATTGACGGCTGACATCCGCGTCCTCGATGTCTCTCACGCAAGCTGAATCAGCGTACGAAGATTAGGGCAAGGTGGACGATGACTTTTGTCACAGTGGTGGAAGCCGATTATGGCACTCAGACGGCGAGAGGGTCTCGCCATCCCGCCCATTGCTACGTCGGCTGTTTGGCAAAGGCCCTCAATGGACTGAGATCTCAAAACTCTTGTAAATCGCTGCTGGCGAGGCTGTGACTTTTGTCATACCTCGCGTGCCTCACATGGATGACGATGTTCGGACGAGGCGACCGACCATGCCCGGTGCAACAAAACTGCTCAAACAAGAACACCGGTCGATCCGTGTGGCCCTGGATTTCGCGGAACGTATGACATCCTGGATCGAACGAGGAGAAGACGTATCTTCAGAAGCTTTGGCTCGGCTGATGGAGTTTATTCATCTCTTTGTCGAGCAATGCCATCACGCCAAGAAGGAGAAGATTTTCTTCCCGGCTCTTGAAAGCAAGGGTGTCAGCACGGAGGGCGGCCCCATTGGTGTGATGCTCGCGGACCACGAGCGCGCCCGGGCTCTGATCCAGGAGATGAAAGGGGCTGTGGAGAAATATAAGCATGGACTCCCAAAATCCGGGGAGCGTTGGGCTCGCGCCGCGTGGGATTATTCCGGGCTCATGCAGGAACATTTCGGAAAAGAAGAAGAAATCCTTTTCCGGATGGCGGATAGCGTGCTGACCCCCGAAGTGCAGGGCGTGATCGTCGCCGACTTTCAGCGGCTCGAAGAAGAAAGCTGCGGTCCTGGGAAGCACGAGGAGCTTCGCGCCTGGATGAGAGAACTGGCGTCCCGGCAGACGTAACGACCCTTTTCTTTTCTCTGCGCCCCCCGTTGCCGGACCACGACAGCGCATTTTTTCAGGTCATTTCAAATTCCAAACCTTGAAAGGAGAATCATGAGTACAGAGTTAATTCCTAAGATCGCCTCGACCGTTGACGTGCGTGAGGTGCCACACTCCGAAAGACACCACCTGATCTTCAAGACGTTCAACGAACTACCAGCCGACGAGGCTTTTGTTCTGCTGGTCAACCACGATCCGAAGCCCGTTCTTTTCGAGCTGGACTTCCTCCAGAAAGGGAAATTCAGTTGGAACTACCTCGAACAGGGCCCAGAAGTCTGGCGCGTCCAGATGGCGAAGATTCGATAAGCTAGATGAGCCCGCGCCTTCCAATTTACGGCTATCTCAGTAGCGTAGTCGCGCCAGCGAAGAGATATCCAAATGAGGAATGGCCTCAGTTTGCTTAAAAGCCGGCGTAATCCAGAGCTCAATTCGTTCGGTTTGCTGATGGGGTGACTTGGGTATAAACTACCTCTCTTCGTTGTTGATGGAGATCAATGATCAGTTCGGCTGGCATCTCCGTATCGCAAGTCCCAAGGCCGCCAAGTTGGCGGGTTCGCGTAAGCAGGTGTCGTCGCACGTCCTAGTTTTGAATTAAGCGCACAATAGGCGTTGAAGGTGACCGAAGAAATCGGGGCAAAAATGGCTTCTCAGGTATATCGTACCGCGATATATGACTCCCGTGAGCCTGCAAGCGCTCCCAACATTCACTTTCGTGTGCAGAAGACATCGGTCGTATGCCTGTATCTCTGCGTGGCCTGTGCTTTCGCCTAGCCACTTGCGACGCTGGGCCAAGTCTCGGCGCTGCCACCCGCTGTTCAACCGTCTGTCCAACCGGTGGAAGCCCTTCCAGAGGGCTCTGCAGCACGTGGCAAAGAGCTGTTCACGGGTCAAGTTCGTCTTCAAAACGGCAGCCCGCCGTGTATGACGTGCCACAGCATCACCGGCCTCCCGTTTCCGAACGGCGGCACGCTGGGCCCGAATCTAACCGGGGCCTACAGGGTCGCAGGGCATGCCGGTTGCCGTGAAGACGCTTTACTTTCGTGTGATGACCTCGATTTACGATCCCCATCCATTGACGCTCGAGGAACGGACTGACCTGTTGGCTTTTTTCAAGGAAGCTGGGACACAGCCTCCGGCGCGATCGAATACACGGTTCGTCGCGTTAGTGGGATTCCTCGAATTCTGCACGTTTCTCGTCATCACGCGGTTCGTGTGGCGAGACCGTCTGCGATCTGTGCGGAGAAGGATGGTCGAATCACCTGGGCTAACGACCAGATCATGAGCGAAATTTCCTGATGAAAATGGGTGACACTCCAAAGCCTAGGTTCCGGGAAGGAACCGAAAGGGGTGTTAGCGATGGAAGGCAACGAGGGAGTTGAGAGGAGGA
>JAKAWG010000125.1 GCA_021817045.1 Acidobacteriota bacterium | reverse complement strand
CAGAAGGAAGCGCCCCGTGAGGCGCGCCGTGGGCGCTAACCTCAGTCGCCCTACGGGCTCCTTCGGTTAGCGCCCACAGGAACTACTTACTTTGCTAAGAACAGGAACTTCTTACTTTGCCTTGACAGCAACCTTGCATTCTTTACATTTGCGCAAAGACCGCCCGCGGCGATAGAATCCCCCTTCGCCGGCTCACATTGTCCCGAAAAGAGCAGACCTCGGCGGATTGAACAATGGCAGCCGACGAGTCTTAACGATGGGTCGAAACCAAGCATCCCCGGAGGGCGGAATGGAAAGAAGAAGCCATGACAAGCACGAAGCGCGACGGTTCACACGGCGGGATTTCTTGGGTGGGAGCGCGGCTTCCGCGGCGGCCCTGACGCTGTTGCCGCGCGTGGTTATGGGAGGCGAAGGCGCCACGCCGCCCAGCGACAGAATAACCCTTGCCTGCATCGGGGTCGGGGCGCAAGGAACGCGCGTGATGATGGATTTTCTGAAATTCCCCGACGTGCAGGTGGTGGCCGTTTGCGACGTGAATCACCAAAGCAGCGATTATTCCGAATGGAGCCCGGGTGAGTTGGTCGGTAAAGAGCGTCGGTTGTTGAACGATTCAGACTGGGGATCGGATTGGAAAGGCCCGACCTGCGGCCGCGCGCCCGCAGCGCGGCTGGTGGACGCTTATTACGGAAGGGTTAGCAAACTCTCCAGCTACCGGGGCTGCGCTTCTTACAACGATTTTCGGGATCTGTTCGCTAAAGAGAAGGACTTGGACGGTGTGGTCGTGTGCACGCCCGACCATTGGCACGCCTTTATTTCCATCTACGCTTTGCGTCACGGGAAGCCGGTTTTTTCGCAAAAACCGATGTCGCATACGGTTCATGAAGCTGCCTTGATGGCGCAGGCGGCGCGCGAGACGGGCCTTCCCACTCAAGTCGCGGTGATGAACGAGGCTTCCGACGCGACGCGTCACCTCACGGAATGGGTCGCCGCAGGGGTCATCGGGCAGGTGCGTGAAGTTCACAATTGGTCGCAGCGGCCTTACTGGCCGCAAGGCATCGAGCGGCCCAAGCAGGCGGAGCCCGTGCCGGAGGGTTTAGATTGGGACTTGTGGTTGGGGCCGGCTCCGTACCGGCCTTTCAACCATGTCTATCTGCCATTTGTGTGGCGAGCGTGGTTTGATTTCGGCGAAGGCTCGATTGGCGACATGGCAAATTACAGCTTCGACACGCTATTTCGGGTTCTGGAATTGACTGCTCCTACGCATGTTGAGGCCAGCTCGACGCCCCGCTTTCCGGAAACCTATCCGGTGGGAGAATTGGTGCATTGGGAGTTTCCGGCGCGGCGGGACCGAGCGGCGGTGACGATCCATTGGTACGACGGGCACTTGCGGCCCGAACGTCCCAAAGAGCTGTTGCCCAATGAACTGATGAGCGATCCATCGGACGGCGAAGGCATGTTATTCGTCGGCGACGAAGGCAAAATCCTGTGCGGGTTTGAAGGCGAGCACCCACGGCTGATTCCCTCCAGCCGCATGAAAACCTTTGTCCCTCCGCCCGACAACCTGCCGAAATCTCCGGGAGCGTATCGCGAATGGCTCGATGCCATCCGGGGCGGGCCGGCGCCCCGCGCGAACTATGAGTTTGAGCAGCCGGTCGTGGAGGCCCTGCTGCTTGGCTGCATCGCGCAACGCATGAGCACGAAGCTCGAATGGGATGCGGTGAATAAACGCATCACGCGGCTGGATCAAGCGACCGACGCCGAACTTGCCACGGCCAACGGTCTGCTCAATCCCCCGGCGCGCCCGCCGTGGACGCTCGAGTGAAACCGGCCGGGGGTTGAGCAAGGTTCACGCCGACGGCGTTTGCTGAAAATAAGGCGTTGGGATAAGATTCGCCCGTGTCATGGAACAGAGGCACGGGCTATCCGATGTGACAGCTCTTACGACACGGGTTCCTTAACGAAGGGGTGACGATGGCGGACTGGAGCGGGCCGTTAAAGATTCGACCGGCGCGGGTGGATGACGCGAAGGAAATCGCGCGGATTTACAACCAGGGCGTGCAGGACCGGGCGGCGACGTTTGAGAACGCCTACGTCACGCCGGAAGAGCGTTACCTGTGGCTGGCGGCCCGGCCGGACAAATATCCGGTCCTGGTGGCCGAGGTGAAGCACACACTGATGGGATGGGCGTCGCTCACGCCGTACAGTCCTCGGCACTGCTATGACGGCATCGCCGAGCTTTCGATTTACATCGAGCGCAGCCTGCGCGGACACGGCGTGGCGCAGGAGCTGATGAAAGCCATGCAGGAGGCGGCGCGCGAGCGGGGATTTTACAAGTTGATTGGTCGCATGATGGCTGATAACGAGCCGGCCCGTAAGCTTTGCCAATTGATGGGCTGGCGCGAAGTCGGCGTCCACGAAAAGCACGGCAAGCTCGGCAATGAGTGGCACGATCTCACGCTGGTTGAGTTGCTGATTCCGGAGAATATGAAATGATGACGGCGGTCTTGTCGCCGCTCGGAGCGGCGCTCCCTTCCGAACTTCGCGGGAAGCGAGCCGATACCATCCTCACATGAACGGGTGGGCGGGCCGCACCCGAAGCCCCAGCAAACGCGCAAGTTTTTGCTTCAACACTTGGAAAGCTTGGGCGGGAGTGTCCACGAAACGAATATATTGCAACTCCTCTTGCGTCACCGTTCCGGCTTCCGCCAGCCAGGAGAAGTTGATGGCTTTGTTCCAAAACGCCGAACCGTAAAGCAAAATCGTTGCGCGATGGCCCATCTTGTGCGTCTGAATGAGCGTCAAGAATTCCCACAGCTCATCCATCGTCCCGAAGCCGCCGGGAAAAACAATGATGGCCTTGCACGGTTGCGCGAACCAGAGTTTGCGCATGAAAAAGTATTTGAACACGAAGCTGAGCTGAGGCGTGATGTAGGGATTCGGCTCCTGCTCGACCGGCAGCTTGATGTTGAGGCCGATGGACAGTCCGCCCGCCTCGTGGGCCCCGCGATTGGCCGCCTCCATAATGCCAGGCCCTCCGCCCGAGCAGACCACCAGAAAATGCGAGCCGTTCCGCAGAGAGAGGGACCAGCGAGTGATGAGCCGGGCCAACTCCCGCGCTTCTTCGTAGTAACGCGACATTTCAACCGCCATGCGCGCGGTTTGCAGTTGGGCCGGCGAGGCCGGAGGCTCTCCGCGCTCCCGCCGCGTTTCCAACTCGCGCAGAGTTCTGACGGCCTGGTTGCGCGGCAGAATGCGGGCCGAGCCGAAGAAGACCACCGTGTTTTGTACCCCGGCCCGCCTCAGCCGGACGAGAGGATCCAAATACTCGGCGGCAATCCGAAGCGTCCGTGCCTCGGTACTGTTCATAAATTTTTCGTTCAGGTAGGCAAGCTTGGAAACGTGCGCCTTGGTTGGCTTGAATTTCTGCATCTTACCTCACGGCGCCTGTTGGCGGCGATGTTTTGAGAATAACAGAATGGCCGAATCGCATGAAAAGGAAAAGATACGGTCGCCGCGCTGGAAAACTCCGTGCGTGACTCCGGGCGGCTTAGGCTCTGCGGTCAACTATCATGCGAATTCCGCCCTTGGGTCGGAGTGTGACCAGCGGTTGTGGAACCACGCGTTCGCCGGGCACAAGCGTCATTCTCCACCGTTGAGCTATCGTCGCCAGCAGCAAGACGCTTTCCGTCCAGGCAAACTTCTCACCGATGCAGACACGCGGCCCGGCCCCAAAGGGGAAATAGGCAAAGCGGGGACGCGAGGCTCGCGCCTCGGGCCGCCAACGGTCGGGATCGAACCTGAACGGCTCAGGATAGTATCGAGGGTCGTGGTGCATCGCCCATTGGCTGGCAAAGACGATAGCCCCAGCCGGGATGACGTAACCTCCCACAGGGTAATCGCGCAAAGCCTGGCGACCAATCACCCAAGCCGGCGGATAAAGCCGCATGGATTCGAGCAAGACTTGCTGCGTGTATTTCAGCTCGGCGATGCTCTCAAAGCCGGGCAGTCGCTTGCCGAGGACGGCGTCAAGCTCTGCGTGAAAACGCGCTTCGACCGCGGGATGTTCCGCCAATAGATACCACGTCCACGCCAAGGCGTTGGCTGTGGTCTCATGGCCCGCGACAAACAGCGTCATCACCTCGTCGCGGAGCTGGCGTTCGCTCATCTGGGCCTCGGGGTCCTGTGTGTCAAGGCTTTCGAGCAACCTTGAGAGTAAATCGCGCTTCTCCGTCGGACGTTCGCGGCGGTGGGCGACGATTTGCCGGATGGCCTTATCGAGCCGCTCGCCGGCTTGACGAAACCGCCGAGGGGAGGGAAGTGGCGCCTTCAGAATCAATTCGCCAAACGGCGCCAGCATCAGACGAAAACCCTTGAGCAGAGTCGTCAGCGCCATGCTCAATTCCTGCACTTCCGCCTCGACGTCTGCTCCGAACAACGTGTCGGCCACGATGCGCATAGTGAGGCGTCCCATGGCCGCCGCAACATCGAGCGTTTGTCCCTCCACCCAGCTTTCGCGGACCAGCGCGGCATGATGGACCATCCGCACTGCCATGCGCGCAATCTCATCGGAATGAAAAGCGGGCTGAATCAGGTGTCGCTGGCGCTCATGCGTCGCGCCTTCACTGGTGAGCAAGCCCTCCCCCAGAAAGACTTTCATCTTTTGGACGGCAATACTCTTGATGAAGCTTGAAGCATCCGTTACCAATAAGGCCTGGATGTAGTCGGGATGATTCAGTAGATAGATGTGCCGGTCGCCGGTCCGCACGTAGGAAACGTCGCCATACTTCCGCGCCATGTGGAGCAGCAGGCCGAGCGGGTCGCGGCGCATCCGAAGCAATCCGCCGCCCGGCCAAACGGATCGTGGACCGGGTGGGCGCCGTATTTCTGCCACAAAACACCTCTCTTCTTGGCCTAAGCTGAAGCCATGCCGGCATCCACGCCGCCGCTCATAACGGCGGACGGTGATAGCCGCCGAGCGATTCTTCAATCACGCGGGCCGCGGCCAAGGCAACATGTTCCTCCCACGGGCGCGATGCCAGTTGGATGCCAATGGGCATGCCACGGCTTGAAGTGCCAGCACGCACAACGGCAGCGGGCCATCCGGTTAAATTGTAGGTCATCGTATAGCTGAAGGAGGGCAGGCGGTCGTAAGTTGAACCGTGAATCATTTCAATTCGGCTTGAAACCGGGGAGAGCAAAACGTCATAGCGTTGCATAAAGCCGAGCATGGCGCTCCTAAAAGCATCCCAACGCGAAACTAACGCGCCGTATTCAATCATCGAGCACGCGGACTGCCGCTGGATCTCGAGCGCGCGTTGCATCAGGAAGTGGAATCGTGTCGTGCCGGCCATCTTGAGCAGACTCTCCAGACCAGCGCCGCCGTCGGCGCAAAACAGGCCGCGAAAGAGCTCGAAGGTGTGCTCAATTTGCGGCGGTCGCGCTTCTTCCGTCACCATGCCGGCGTCGGCAAAGCACTGAGCCGCGCGGCGAACGGTCTCTTGAACCTCGGGCTGAGGCGTATCAATGCTGTTATCGGTAAAAAAGGCTACCCGCAGTTTTTTGATATCAACGGCGCGAGCCTTTTCCAAGGGAACGGGTGCGATGGCGGGGTCCTGCCCGTCCGGGCCGGAAATAATGGGCAGGATGAGTTCGAGGTCGGCCACGTACCGCGCCAGAGGGCCGATTTGCCACAACGTGTCGAGCGGCCCGCCGGGACCGGGGAAATGGCCGGTGCGGGGCACGCGACCGGAAGTTGGCTTGATGCTAGCAATGCCGGTTGCGTGAGCGGGGAAGCGGACGCTGCCGCCCGCATCCGAGCCCAGGCCGAACGCCGACCCACCCGCCGCAATCATCGCCGATTCACCCCCACTCGAACCGCCGGGCGAAAGCGAAAGATCGTAAGGGTTGTTGGTCCGGCCATAAATCAGGTTGTCGCTTTCCCACGCCCATCCCAACTCGGGGCAGTTGGTTTTGCCGAGCAAAATCGCGCCCGCCGCGCGGAGTCGCCGGACGACGGTGGCATCCTGCGAAGGAACAAAGGATTTGCGACCTTCGGTGCCGCCTGTGCTGACGAGCCCTTCGGCCTCGATCGCATCCTTCAGCGTGAATGGAACGCCGTGAAGCGGTCCGCGGAGTTCACCCCGCGCAAGAGCTTGGTCAGCCTTGCGCGCCTCGGCAAGCGCCTGCTCCTCCGCTAGTTGGACGACAGCGTTGAGCTTCGGGTTGACGGCTAAGATGCGATCAAGATGGGCTCGTATTAACTCAACCGAGGAGAGCTTCCTCGCTCGAAGCGCGCGGGCCATGCGGCTTGCCGAGCCATGAAGGATGTCCCTCATGCCTTCGTCCCAGCAGGAAGCCTTTGCATTGTGACGGTTAAGGAAATCTGTTGCCGCCGCATCACTGAAGGTTTGACTCCCGTGAATTCGCTATGTTCTAGTGAGCCGGCTGGGACTCGAACCCAGAACCCCTGCCTTAAAAGGGCAGTGCTCCACCATTGAGCTACCGGCCCGATACCTTTTAATTAAGTTACACTATGCCGCGCTCAGCGTAAACGCTAAAGGATAGCCCAAGGGTGGCTTCCCGCGCCCACGGCCGCCGGGGTCCCAGTTGTCGCCCACAGCCGCGCGCGTTCTACCCCTTCAGGAGAGGCCGAACACGTCGCCCGTCCTCGATTTGCGGGGCGTCCCTTCAGATTCGGATGCTGTGCCCGCGCCGGCGCCGAGTTGCGCGGGGGGGGGCGGGGTTTGAGTGTGCGCTGAATCCTTCTCTTCTTGCGTCGCTTCTGGCTGCGGGGGCGTCGCAGGCACGGTGATTGGTTTATCTGCGGCGATAGCGGCTGAGCGCGTGTTGCTCTCGATCTGCATCTGGCAGAGCGTGCGCTGAGCCTCGAGTCTGAGTTGGAAAGCCCTGCTTGAGCCGTAGAGATAGCCTAGGATTGCGCCAAGGAACGGGCCGGTGAGCACGCCGGCAGCCGAAGGGAGTACGGTTGTCCGCAGGAATCGCATCAGGTTGAAGGCGAAAAAGTCCAGTATGAAACCTGCGGGGAACCCGAGGAGAGTGTACTCCCAGGTAATCCGGCTTGCCTGCCGGTAGAGGCGGTCCGCATAGGTTTGCAGGATCCTCGGGTCGTACCTAGCTCGCATGTCTCACCTCCGTTGGCAAGTTGTGATGAGGGGCAGCGGCATCCTCAATTAAGCTAAACCAGCCCCTGCCGCGCGTAAACCTTAAAAGTCGCCTCACCGAGGCGCCGCGTGGTCAGGCTTCGCGTTCGACGAGAGAAGCCTGCTCAGGGCCGCGCTAGCCTGGGCGTTGGCGGGATCTAATTTTAGCACCGCGCGCAGTTCCTGCTCCGCTTGGCTTCTCTGGCCGCGATGAAGATACAAAAGTCCTAGCATCAACCGTGGTCGCACACTCTGAGGATTGACGGATTCGGCCTGGCGGAAGGCCTTTTGGGCGCCAGGGTAGTCATGCTCTTCGACGTTGGCAATCCCCAACTCGCAGTAAGCCTGCACGTTTGGATGAAGGGCCAGCGAACGGTAAAACATTTTCCGCGCCTGAGCCGCATGTCCCTGCTTCAAGAACAACTCGCCCAGCGCGTTCCAGACATGCGGGTCTTTCGGGGCCATGCGGGTTGCCGCTTCCAACTCCTGCTGCGCTTTGGGGAGCAGCCCCATTTCCATATAAGTCCGACCCAACTGAAGACGCGCATCGGGGTAATCGGGCTGAGAGCGCAACGCTCTCTGAAAGTATTGCACAGCGCGCGCGTAATGCTTTTTTCGACGCATCACCAATCCCATGTTGTGCAAGGCGTAAGCATAAGTCGGAGCAAGTTTCAGGGTCTCTTTCCATTGGCGCTCGGCTCCGGCCACATTGCCTTGTTGCCAATAAACTGTTCCCAAATTGTTGTGAAAAGTATAGGCATCCGGAGAAGATTGAAGCGTCAAGCGATAGAAGGTGAGGTCATTGCGCCAAATAGGGTTGCGGGTGACGATTCGCGCCGTGGCGGCGACGATCATCAATCCCGCCACGGCTGCCAATGACCAACGCGCCCAGCGGCTCCGGGCAAGCTCCCAGAGCTTCACGGCTCCGGCTCCGACAATCCAACAGAAACCTACCGAGGGAAGATAAAGATAGCGCTCGGAAAAAACATTCTCCGGCATCCAGTGAGCGTTCAGCACCGGAGCGAGAGTGACAAAGAACCAAATCACACCGAACGAAAAAGGACGCGCCGCTTTCCATAGAACCACGAAAAGCGCTCCTGAAATGATGAGCCCAATCGCGCCCACCAGCATCCAGGAAGCGAGGGAGTAAACACTTTGGGGAAAGACGTAAAAGGCCGATAAGCGCGCGGGCCAAAGGATTTTCCACAGGTATTGGCCGGTCAGCGCCAACGCGCCGAGCATGATTTCCACCGGCCCAAAGTTCCGGCGCACGCGCACCGGAGCGAAGCTTTTAAGAGCCACCAGGCGGAGAGTCACATAACCGGCCGTCAAAACCCACAGTAAGCCGTAGCGAAGCCCCTTTTGTAGGCGTGTTGTCGCCGCCCGGTCGTCGCGGTAGAAATGCTCATAGATTGTCGCAAGCAACGGAAGCATGACCGCCTGTTCTTTGGAGAGCAACGCCAGGATGAAAGCCATACCCATCCCAGCCCATGTGAGCCAGCGGCGATTCGAGTTGCCGTGGCTGAGAGAGAGATAAAGACGGAAGGTGAGCAAAAAGAAAAAGGCGACTTCCAGCTCCGTCACGGCGGCAATCCAATCCACCACTTCGGAGTGAATGGGATGGATGGCGAAGACGGCCGCGGTAACGACCGCGACGGTGTTCTTCCGAAACATTCGAAGCGTGACGTGGTACACCAGGAAAACCACGGCGAGGTTGAGTAATAGGCTGAAGAGATGGAACGCCAAGGCGCTCAGGCCGAACACCCGATAGCACAGCGCATATCCCAGCATCATGACCGGGCGGTAATAATTGGAGACGGCGGCAAAGCCCGTGCGGTAGGACCATACACCGGACAAGAAAATCTGTCGAAGGTAGTGAAAATTGCGAATGTACGGATTCCTGACCACCTGATCCCAATCGTCAAAAACAAAGCCGTTGCGGAGGGAATTGAGGTAAGGCGCGACGGCGAGCACGGCAAGAAAAGCCAGCGAGGCGATTCTCCATCGGCGTCTCATCCCGCTCGCTGCTGCTCCGGGTTCAGTTTCCGCAGCGGCAGGTTGACGGGCGTCGAGGGACATGGCCTTGAGATTTTATCAGGTTAGAGAGGAAGGCAAGGCAGCTAGTACATCGTACAGTTAGTGATTTATATTATTCTTTCTCCGATGGCGACGCCTCGGTTTTCGTGGATGCGCCGCCTGATACTCTCGGGTCTTCTCAATAATATGTTGCAAGTGCTGCGGTCCCT
>JAKAWG010000124.1 GCA_021817045.1 Acidobacteriota bacterium | reverse complement strand
ATATTGGCGGATTACCCATGATGACCCCGGCTCTTGCGCGCCGCCTGTTTGACACCCTGCATTGTCAAGGCGACCTGAAGGCGGCCCGGACGTATTGGACTCAACTGTTGCCGCTTGTCCAGTTCGAATATCGAGCGCTGTTTTCAGACAACGGGGAACCGCATTGGCTGGCGGTCTGCCGTGAATCGGCCGCCTTGCGCGGCATCCCGGTCGGGCCTTCTCGCTTGCCTTTACGACCGCTCTCGCCGTCTTTGCGCGAAGAACTTCAAAGTCTGCTCCATAGCCTGCGAGAGCTTTGAGCGTTTCACCGGCCCCACCGTGACTTGTTCTCTATAGTCTTTTGCTGGATGGTCACCGCCAACGGATAATTGCGGTACCATGGTCCGGCAGGCTGGCCGTAAATGCGCTCGTCGCGTTCGAGATGCTTTCCTGCCAATGTTTGCCATCTGGAGTAGATAGCACGGTGACTTTCGATGCACGGAGCGATGGAACGCTCACCTGCACCTCCGTCGCCTCGGCAAAATTCATTAAGACAACAGCGCTGAGCCGGGCCGTGCGATATCCTAACCAGTCAATTTGCTGATGTCCACCTCGAATTCCGGGTTGGTGCGGTTGCAGAACTACTCTTCCAGGCTCTCCCAAAATATTTCCCCTCAAAGTGGTGGGATCAACTTGAATCTTGCCGCCACATCTTAAGTTTGCCTCATGAATAAGCCAAGTGAGGCAAATGGTTGCCTGCTGAGATGAAACCCAATCGACCCAGATTGTAACCAAGAACGGTTCTTCCAAAGGTACGAACTCTGTGGCCTCCAAAGGCCAGAATGAGCCCCCTAAATCCGTTTTGGACGCTTCGGAAGGCCAGATGCCGTTCTTTGTGTTGCGGACCGTCCACCAGCCGATGGTTTTGGCTGTTCCCGCAATCTGCCGGAAGAAGTCGTCGCCGGTGATTCTAAATGCTGTTTGGGCGGCCAATCCAAACATGGGCGCCAGATAAGTTGCCGGAGGCCAACCCCATTGTTCATGAACGTGACCGTAGCTATTCGAATAACGTCGGCAAGCGATAGTTCGAGTCCAAATCCAGGTCACCGCATTCCTGGCGGCTGCGACTGCCAGATCCGAATCTCCCATCTCCGCAAATGCTATGGTTGCAATGGCAAACTCATAGGCCTCCCAACTTAATTCGACCCGCCCACCACCGCCCGAGACGTCTTCCCAGTATCCGCGGCAGATGTGATTGGCGATAAACTTTGAACCAAACCATTGTTTCGCTCTCTCCGCGGCATCGAGATATCTCTGTTTTCCTGTGAGCTTCCCGTAACGGAAAAGCGCCCAAATATTCCAAATATTCCCGGAATCCTGCTGATCCGTCACTCTTGTTCCATCAACATGATAGGCGTAGACCCAGCCTCCATCCTCGCCTTGCACTTTCAAAAGCCAGTCCAAGCCCGCTCTCGCCGCTGCTAGCGCGTTGTCATCTCTTTTGCCATCGACGATGTAATAATCCAATAAAGTCCAGGCAGCAGCGCCGGTTGCGTGTGGTTCTAACCATCGATTATGCGCTTGGTCACACCCGCCGGCTCCCTTTTCAGGAATCGCAAAGCTCCCAAGCCGGAAAATTCGGAGCTCCGGCGAAATAAACTGTGAGAAGAATGCTCCTTCGGTGGCTCCCTCCTTAATTCGTACGCCTGGGTAGCTGACCAGCCATTCAACACATTTTCGCGCGCGCTCGAGTGCTCTCGTATCTCCGCTTGCCAGGTACCAGGAATATAAGGCGGGAATGGTATAAGTTAGGCCGTAAAACACAAAGACGTAGTCCTGCCGCGGAAAGCTGGTAACGACCTGCATTTTGTTGCTCCAATTATCTTCATTGAGTGTCAGATACTGGAGCCTGTCAGAGATGCATTTTGTAAGCGGCTCGTACTGTCGCGGTTCTTCAAATCGATAAATATAGCCCACCACATAGCGGAAGAGCTCAAACCAATCCCCTGCGACGATCGGAACCAGGACCTCAACCGCCTTCTCTCCTAGCCGCGTCGTCATCACCGCATCGTTTAGATCGACGCCCATCAGGCAGCGGTCACGGTCGGGCACCAACCCTATGGATCCATCGTTCGTTTCAAGACCTACCATTCGCGTGGGAGCAAACCAAGCGCCCCGAACCAGATTCTGATCACCGTACACGCCTACAAATCTGCTGACCGGTTCCTTACTGTAAACATAGGCGGGCACGAAGCGAAACTTAACTGCTTGCGGCTTCAAACGGAGAGACAAGACTCCCGGTGATCGGGTTTCTTCTAGCCCATTGACGATCATTCGAAACCCAGCGCGGAGCGCCGAGTTCTTGAGCTCAAGGGTGCATTCCAGCGCCTCATGCTCCTGCGCCGCGTACAAGATTGTTTTCGCTGGCTTAACTTTTGCTTCGGTGAAGACGACGGGCTCACTATTGTAAGTTAGTTCCAGGCCGGACTCGATTGTCCTGCTACCTTTCGGAGTGAGGGCTAAATGGAGGTGGCCCTCTTCAACCGCCCAGTGGACGGTTAGTTTATCGTTGGCTAATTGTCCTTCCCCTTTTGATGCGGAAGCCCGCGTCACAAAGTTCCAACGGCTCTGAACCTTTCCGTTTTCTCGTACGTCGACTTGGACCAGCCCAGGGCTTGCATCCGGGATGCGAAACTGTGCCGCTTCCCCCGGCGGCAAGTTCCCAAGGCCGACTGATCTACCCCCACTTCTCATTTCTACAGCGACCGCCGCAGTCGAGTTATTTAATGCCACGCCTAGTGCTGAGCCCGCTTCGACTCTCACCTGCTGAACGAGCACTCGTGGGGCCGGCCGCAAGGTGACACTTCGCTCGTCTAGAGTTACGCCTCTCCCGTTTTCCAGCTTCAGCATTGCGGCTACTATTCCAGGTTGAAATGTGGCAAGCCTCAGTCTGAAGTTGCCGTCCGGCTCGACAGCACATGGGCCGTCAACTTGCTTCACTTGCCCGGATGGCCAAACCACAACCAGGTATCTTTCGCCGGAATTTATCCCTACCACCCTGCCACTGAGCTCCAAAGGTTCACCAGCTTTCACATGTTCCGTGACCACGCGCGGGTTGTGAATGACCGGGCCGGTGATGCTCTCGATTTCATACGTCCGTATTCCTTCAGCGCCTGGAACAAGCTTAGTGATTTCGATCTTGTAATACCGCGTCGAAGCCGGTCTTGATAGCGTAAGCGCCTGGGGCCAGTCGGGAGGAAGATAGTCGTAGCGCTCAGCAAGCCTCCACCGAACACCATCATCGCTTCGGTAAATGGTCACCGCTTGAAACGCCGATGAGAGCAGGAGAGGATCGGTTCGGTAATCTCTTACGGACGACGTATAAAAGTAGTGCACAAATTTGGAAATTGCCGCCGGCGCTCCATAATCAATGGTGCAAAAGAAAGGTTCGCGCTCGGATGGAAGACCCGGCTGCGTCCAACATCGAGCAACTGAGTTGGGGTGGAGAGCGCCTCCATAGCCGTCAAACGCGGCTTCCACCACGTTGTACCAGCTCTTCGGCGCCTTGGGATCCTTTACAACAACAGGATGAGCAAAATAATCCCACAACCCCGGCGGTGTGAAACCGGCCGACGCTTCGGAAGGACGCTGAAGTGGATCCAGAACCGCTGAACTTGCCAAACCGCGCACGCTCAGGCCGACTGCCGTGACCGCCAGGAACCTTCTCCTACTCGTTCTCATTATCGGAACCTCCCTTGCTTATCACAGCGATGTCCCATTGAGCGAAACGCTCGCATCACAGCAACCGAAGCCGAAGCGGTTGTGCATTCCACGCCGATACTTCGACGGTCAAGTCAGTTGGCCTGGCTAGCGTCGGATTGCTCAACGGATCGAGTCCCGTCATGTCTAAACGTACAGTGCCCGTAATCATGACTTTCTCGCCGGAGACAAGCCAGAAGTAATTGTCACTCCAGACTACAGAATAAGTACCCGGAGAAACGGCCAGACGAACAGGATAGGCCGGCTTCGAACCACGATTCTCAACACCCACCACAATTTCGGCTTCGATCGTAGATTTCTGACGGACTGAGGCATGCGCAGCCAAAGACGTGGAAAGGGCTTCGATCTGTGGTTTCAGCCACGGACCCGTCCGCGTGAGGGGTTCCGCTGCGGGTGCACTTTGCCATTTCTTTCTCGCCGCCGGGTCACCTAGCATCCTCAGCACCCGAAGCCAATAAATCCGACGTGACAGCTTCTCACCTTCCGAATTGGTCAGTGTCAACTCCAGAAAGAAATAACTTTCCGGAGTTCCCCGCGGAATCGGCCAATGTACCAAGTGATTTTCGCTCTTATTCCCGTTTCCAGGTAAATCGAGCGCCCAGCTATCCACCCTGACCGGTCGCATGTTCCGGTCAAGAATGCGGGAACTGATCCGTACGCTCCGGAGCACCGCCTGAGCATCATTGAGAGCGAAGACCGATGCGCGAAAGGTGTCTCCGGGTCCCCACGAGAAGAAGTGTGTATCCGCCATCACGTGGGCCGGTTCATTAGCGTTTTTAGTTGCGTAGTATGCGATTTGCGGCTGACCAAACCAATCAATGTAATGCCAGCTTGCCGCTACGGGCCCCATCGAATTGTAGGTCCAGACGGTTTGACCGCCGGTATAGGGGAACTGCGCACGCCATTGCTCAAATACATAGCCATAGTTATCGGCGTGCGCCATCTGGCTGTATTCGACCAAATCGGATATGTTCGCCTTGCCCAGATCGCCATATCTTGAAGCAGGGTTCCACAGTTTCACAGAGGAAAAGTTGGTCTCCGCACAACGGTCCCGCAAAATAGGATGGGCGTCCAGAAATTTGTC
Organism: Acidobacteriota bacterium; assembly: GCA_021817045.1. Taxonomy (GTDB): domain Bacteria; phylum Acidobacteriota; class Terriglobia; order UBA7540; family UBA7540; genus RH2-MAG17b. The sequence continues at coordinate 4,566 of JAKAWG010000124.1, read as the reverse complement.
GACGTCATAGCCGACCGGTTTAACGTTAAGCTCCTCGCCGGGCACGATACGCTTCAGCAAGGACATATTGGCGAAAGCCGCGAAAGACCACTCCGAAACAAAGTAATGCCCCCGGTCATAGATCTTGTGGTACCAGTTCATGTCGGCGGTCCAGATCGATGGCCACGGGCTGTAAGCGTGATAGTCGCCGCCGCAGGGAGAAGCCATCCGGAATGGCCGCTGACTGTCGTAGCCCGCGAAGATCTCTTGGGCTACTCCCAGCAGGGGCTCAATGCCTTTCCCGTACGCATCGTATTCGTTACCTCCCAGATAGACACCAGTGGAGGGATGCTGGCGCAAGCGCAGCGCGGTCTGTCTCACTTGCTCCCTCCAGACTTCAAGCGGAGCTGTGTTGGTAGTCACCCAGTTCAACGGTAATTCCTGCCAGACGATGATGCCGTTCTCGTCGCACAGGTCAAAGAACTCTTCCGTTTCAAAAAGGGAAGTGCCGCCATTAAGCCGAAACAGGTTCACTCCGTTCAATTTGGCCGCTCGGATCATCCATTCCTCTCGCTGTGGTGTTAAGGCAAGCACGTCATCAGCGGTCATCCAGCAAGAGCCCTTGGCATAGAACGGCCTGCCATTGACAACCCATAGATACCTGAACGCCTCATCTTCATGCGTTCGGCAACCCGGGCAAACAAAGTTCCGAGGGGCATCAGGCCAAACCGCATTGCGTTCGAGTTCCAGCGTTCGCACCCCAAATCGGGTCTTAATGGCATCCAGTTGTTCACTGCCTCCCAAAAGCTTCAGATCTAGCCGGTAAAGAGATTGCGCCCCCATACCATTTGGCCACCACAGTTTCGGCTGATCCAGGTCGATTCGACGCTCCCAGAATGAGGTTCCTGACGTCACCATTTGCCGTGACTTCTGCTGCCACACGACCCGTTGATTCGACAGATCAACGATCTGGGCGTCAACGAGCCCTTCAAATGCGTCGCCAGAGTTGGCGATCATAGTTTGGCCCCACAGGCGGGCAGCCGTCCCGGCCAGGCTATCGGTTCGCACAAAAGGCGCTTCCATGAAAGCCTCGCCCGTCGCCACAAGTCGTATCGGCTGATACAGCCCGATAGTGCGATACCTGTTGCCCCAAACATAGCTTTCGCCGTCGATCGCGTCCGCTTTGACAACCGTGGGCTTTCCTTTGTGCTTGGCGTCGGTATAGCTGATGGTGAGATCATGCTCCTCGTGGAGCAAGCGGACTAGCAGTTCGTGTTGCTTGCCAGGAATCACTTTGGACGTGATATCAAACGTCGGTCCCCCAGACATTCCCTCATGGGTTCCGAGGAAGACGCCGTCCAACCAGACCATTCCGCGGTAGTCCATGCCATCAAATCTCAACCGGATTCTCGAACCGGCCCATGAGCGCGGCACTGGGAAGCGGCGGCGGAGATACCAGTCCCGCCGCTGAATCCATTGAAGCCGCTTGTAATTGTCTGCATACCAGAGGTTGGGGATCTTTCCAACCTCCATAAGCGCGTAGTGGATGGATGTGGGCATGGTCACTTTAACCCAAGAACTGCGTGGCGAATACTGACCAGGTGGAAGCGCATCATCCGCCTCCAACAAATCCCATTCTTCGCGCAGACTGATCTGGCATCCGTCTCCGCGCCTCGCCGCCGAATATTCGCGCCGAGTCTGAACAGGGGTTTCAGCGTAGACACGTTGAGCTTTCAGTTTGTCCAGTTGTTGCAGGATTTTGGGTTGCGTAGGCGGGTCACTCCCTTGGAGCATCTCTCGCGATTTGTGCAGAATTTCGCCTGGCTTATCTGCCGCCTCGAGCGTCGAGACTGCGCCCGCCCCGGTTCCCAGCAGTAATAAGCAATCGCGCCTTGATATTCTGCTTGGTTTCATCGCGTTGTCCTTTCGCTTTGACGCATAGGTTGTCTTACGTTGGAGGGTTCGCTCGAAGGCGCGATGACGATCTGCCCGATGACAAACAGCCGGAGGCGAAAAAGCTTAATCGAGCGGCTTGAGTTTGATGTTCTTAAACCAGCAGTTGCCACCGTGCTTTTGGAGACCAATGTACCCTATCCGCGAATGATATTTCCAAGCAATATTGAATTTGTCCTTGGAGCCGTTGGGCCGCGTGTAAGGTTGGGTCCACTCATTCAGGTCCATATGGTTCACATGAACCCCGTTCAGCCACACGTCGATCAGGTTTTTGTCGCAGCGGATCTGAAGGTGATTCCATTGGCCCACCGGCTTCATCGCATTCACCGTTGGTTTCACGAGGTCATAAAGCGCTCCGGTATCGTAGTATCCCGCCGTGTGGCTATCCATGATCTGGACCTCGAGACCGTTGTATTCGACGTCAAAGCCGGGAAGCGCTTTTAACGGCCATATCCTAAACATGACACCGCTGTTTGTTTTGGGGCTGATTTTGAAATCGAGTTGCAGTACGAAATCCGTCCATGGCCGCTCGTAGACCATGTCCCAACCCCCTACGCCCAACAGAGGACACTTGTCCGGATTGATCGTGCCGTGATCCAACACTTGGGGACAGGCCTGCCACGTGCTCGTCATCCAATCCTTGGCCGACCTTCCATCAAACAGGAGTATCCAGCCATCTTTTTTCTCAGCCGCCGAAAGTTGATTGTCGGTCGCCCTCGCCAGCTGAGCAATTCCAACCAGCGCGCTCAACATGGCGAGCAAAATCATGCACCATCGTTTGCGCATTTAACCCTCCACGCCTTTTTCCGCTTTAGCGTCCCACAGCATGGTCCTGTTCCGTCGGTATGCCTCGACGCCTAAACCAATCCCCACCATCGTCGTGGCACCGAGGTCCGCATTACAGTAAAGTCTGCCTTTGCCGCGAATCACGTCGATAAAGTTACCTTCCATGTCGCGTCCCGCTTTCCCCGCCATTTCCACCGCAGCGTACCCGTCGTTTGCCCGCTCGAATTCGGGAGCGAAAGGGCCGTTAAAGGACAGGCCAGGATCACCTTCGAAATTCACCAAGGTGCCGTGTTTGCCATAGATGCGGTCCTGAACCTGAGTGTCGTTTGTCACCGTGCTCACCAGGCAAACGCTGTATTCGCTTGGAAAATCAATCGTCGTCAGGTAGGTGTCCGGAACCTCGCCCCCGTCGTGATCGTACTTGAAATCGTAATACTTGCCTCCCACGGCCGTGGCACGGACTGGGTATTCACCGTCGGGGCCGGCAATGGCTAAGAGGATGGGAGCGAGCTTGTGATAAAGGAGATCTGTAGCCAGGCCACCACTATAGGCCCAAAACTTTCGGAAACGGAAGAAATGCATTGGATTGTAAGGAGTTTTGGGCGCCAAGCCCCATTTCCATCCCAGCCACATGTCCCAATCGATATAATTCTCTCCAGTAGCAGTGGGCCCCGCTGCGGGATCAATGACAAACGGCGGGGTATCATAGTCTGATTTCCGCCCGTTGCGATTGTAGCTCGCCTGTGCCCAGGTTACTTTCCCGATGCGAGCGGCTTTTAGCACGTTTTGAGCTTCCCACACGCCAGGATCGGAGGTCGCTTGCGGCCCGACCTGAAGGACTTTCCCAAGGCGCTTGACCGTGTCTCGCACCGCCATGGCGTCATCCAGCCGGCTCCATAACGTCATGGGCTTTTCCAGGTACACATGTTTGCCCGCTTCCATCGAGTCAATCGCCAGCTTGGCGTGCCAATGATCCGGCGTGGCGATTAGAATCGCATCAATTTCCTTGATGTCCAATAGCCGACGATAATCGATGTAGCCATGACCTCCTCCGAGAATGCCTACTGCGCGATTGATGCGTTTCTGGTAGACATCGCTCACCGCAAGGCAACGGATGTTATCCTCGTCGCTCCGTTTGATCAGGCTGCGAAGATGATTGGTGCCTTGATTACCGACACCGATGATTCCGAAATGGATGCGGTCGTTCGCTCCTAAGACACCTGACGAGGCGGTGGCTGGCGAAGTCGCCGCCGCACCGGCGGCAGCGCCGACCTGTAAGAATTCACGTCGAGTTAGCTTGGGAAGTGCCATAAGCAGTGTCTCCACAACTCTTGAATCTCGCCGTCCCATCCTTCAGCGGGCAGTGGCGCGACTTGTGGCCTGGAGGAGCAATTCCTCGTCACTCTTAGGCGGCGGAAGACGGCATGAACGATATGCGCCGTACCCATCAGCAATCGGCCTTGCAGAAGCCTTTACAACGGCACATATCGTAGTTAAAGCAAAGACTGGAGGTCAAGCCAAAAATGACGAAACTCCGTATTACGGAATAGCGGCAACCGGCTAGCCGCTGACACGACTGGAATGAAATCAATCTTGCCAACGTTGGCCAAGAATGGAAAACGAGACGAAGGGGAAGCGCCACCCGAGCCGTGCGAATCATGTAGCGGTACCGAAACTACCACCTCGCCCTGAGCCTTATAGAGGCGTGGTGCTTCCCAACAGAAGGTGTCCTGAATTCCGTTGAAGGTTGGGCGACGGTTCTCGGACCCGATTCGAATAGAATCGGGTCGGCAATATTTCAAAAAGGAGAACCGTCGTGGAGAGGCCATATCACAGGGTTGGGAAGGC
>JAKAWG010000123.1 GCA_021817045.1 Acidobacteriota bacterium | reverse complement strand
CACTGGATGCGGAACCGGAAAAATCCCAATTAAGGCCCTGAGACAGCGAAGCCGGGTGAAACAGCGAATCCGCCAGCGCGGCGATCGTTCCGGTGATTGCAAGCGCAAGCGTGCCGACCAGACCGCCGGCATAAGCGGCGAAGAGACCGGAGGATTGAGGCAGTGACCCAAGCCCGGCGTCTGCCGTGGTCCGTTCAAGGCCGGCCGACTTCGCCGTTAGAGCAAGGAAAGCGAGAAGAAGAAAAGTGTTGACCTGATGAAGCGAAAGGACGGCCACGCGAGTCATGGAGGTATTTTTTCCCACCCAACCGAAGAGCACCAGGGCCGCCCCGATCAGCCCTTCCATGAGAGTGAAGAACAGGGCCGCCACGGCATAACGTCGCGTGGGATGACCGCTCGGAAAACCGCGGAACGCGAAGTAGGCCAAGGCTACTGCAAGCACCACCGCCAATCCGCTGCTAACCCGGTGCGAGAACTCGATGAGAGTGGCGACTTGCGCCACATGAGGGATCAACTGCCCGCCGCACAACGGCCAATGATCTCCGCAGCCCGCACCGGACCCGGTAGCCCGCACGACAGCGCCCCAGAGAATCACGCCGACATCATAAGCGAGCGCTAGCCACGCAAAGATGGCAAAGCGGTGATCGTGCACGCTTCCGGCAGCCTGACCCATAAGAGGGAAATTCTAACACGCAAAGCAAGAATTCTGAATGTAGCGGGCAGGCGGCACGTATGGGAGCGCGGCGCGCGCGGGGTAAACCACCGGTACCTTTCAGCATGCCAACTCAGAGCGGGAGATTCTGACGCCGTTGAGGGGACCGAGAATGGTAAGGGCGATGCGGGCCGGATCAAGCAGCTCATTCGCCACTCCGAGCACGTCCTCCGCCGTCACGGCATCTACGCGCTTGGCAATTTCATCAAGGCCGACGTAGCGGCCGAAGTACATCTCCTGCCGGGCAAGGTTGGCCATGCGGCTGGTAGTTGCCTCAAGAGCCAGCAGCGTGCTGCCTTTCAAATAATCCTTGGCCCGCTGCAACTCTTCGGCAGGAAACGGTTCCGTTTTCATTCGGTGGAGCTCCTCGACGATCAGGTGCACCACCTGGCGGGCGTTCTCCTTGGCTGTTCCGGCATAAACGCTCAGACAACCCGTGTCACGAAAACTGCTTAGGCCGGAAAATACCGCGTAAGCCAAGCCGCGCCGCTCGCGGATATTTTGGAACAGGCGCGAGCTCATGCCGCCGCCAAGAACGATGTTCATGATGTAGCTGGCATAGCGCTTCTCGTGCGCGTGAGGATAGGCGGGCGTGCCCAGGCAAATGTGTGCCTGCTCCAGGTTCTTCTTGTGGCGATGACGGATAACGGGATGCGCGATGGGCTCCGCATCCGTCGCTGCCGGGGGCCCCAAAGGGGTGTCAGCGAACTCCCGGCCAACGAGGTCCACAATCTGCGCGTGCTCCAGATTCCCGGCAGCGCTCACAATCATGTTCTGAGGCGCGTAGTGACGCCGAAAGTAGCCGAACAGGCCGGCTCGGTCAAAACTCCGCACCGTCCGGCGGGTGCCCAGGATCGGCCGGCCTAGCGCGTGCCCAAGCCAGTAGCTCTGCGTGAAGATCTCGTGTACAAGGTCGTCCGGCGTGTCCTCCACCATCTTGATCTCTTCCTGCACCACCCGGCTTTCCCTGGTGATGTCTTCCGGGCGCAGCAGAGGGTTCTTCACAAGATCGGTCAGCACGTCAAACGCGCGCGGCACGTGCTCGTCGAGCACCTTGATAGAAAAGTTTGTACACTCCTTGGCTGTGAAGGCGTCGAGGTGCCCGCCAATGGCGTCCGCCGAGCGTGCAATTTCTTCCGCCGTGCGGTGCTCCGTACCCTTAAACACCATGTGTTCGAGAAAATGCGTGATGCCGTTCTCGCTCTCGCGCTCGTGCCGCGATCCGGTTCGAATCCAGATGCCAATGGCCACCGACCTGACGGTGCGCATGGATTCGGTGATGACCGTCAGCCCGTTGGGAAAGATTTCTTTTCGCACTTCAGGCATCGCACACCTGACACATAGAGTTGGATGCAAACTAGTGTCGTCTCGCCGAACCGGCTTCCGTGCGAGACGGCGTCTTGTAGCCCGGCGGCGCGGGTGCTTGCAGCATACTTACCCGCTAGATACACCTGATGATCGTTGGGACGTCCGGAAAAGGGATGACGGAACGAAACTCATGCCTGTCCCTCACTTATTGTGGCACAAAAGCCCGTGAAGGGCCATGGTATGCAGAACAATCCGCAAACCGGTGTATAAATGCTTCCCGGACGACTCATGGAAGTAAAGCGCCTTTGGTTTCAGATAGATAGCGAACCAGGAACGCTATTCTAGCGGGATCCGAATGGTCCATGCGAGTCCTGGTCGACCCAAAAACTTGAAAATATCCGATCCGGATCATATTTCGCCTTCATTTTCAATAAGTTATTCCAAATTTCCCCGTAGTGAGCCGGCCACTGGGCGGCGTCAAAACGAACCCAGCCAGAAAGATACCTCTTACCTCCGGCGAGCGTCGTAACAAGGCTAACCTGGTCAAGGAGCGGGAGCGCCTCATCCAGACCATCGCGCGGAACGGCTGGCAGAACGCCGAAACCAAGGACGTACTCGGACATCGGCCGCACAAAAAGCGGCAGAGAGCTTGCCGCACTTTTTCCCGGCCACAGCAGAATATGGCCGCCGACAACAGCTTGAGGAGGAACACGTTCCAGCACCTGCCCGACACACGCCGCCGCAGAAGCCCAAGGCAATACGGACTCAATCCATGGGTGGGCGTGCTCCCAAAAACCGCCTCGCTTCCACAGCGCGAAAAGTGGATCGAGCCGGCTAAAGAACATCCCAACTTGTCTGTCTTCCGCGTGTACTTGTTTGTAATATCGCAGGCCGCGCAGCTTCTCGGTGTCCGCCGCTGCGCCCACTTCATCTTTTTCATAAGTGGCCTGCAGCGGGAAAAACCATTGCGCGAACGACCTAGGCTGGCCGTCAATGGTCCTGAAGCCTTGGGGCAAAGGAGCGCACCATGCCTCAAGATAGTCGAAGCGCTCCTCGCCCATCAGCGTCACAAGATCGTCCAGCAAAACGCTGAGGCTATCGTAAAGGAGATAAAGCGTGCGAACCAGCGGCTCATGGCGGCGCAAGCGCAGCAAGACTTCTGTGATGACGCCGAACTGGCCGAGGCCGGCACGCACAGCGTCAAAAAGCCCGGGCTCAGTCTCGGCGGAGCATCGCACGAATTCTCCGCGTCCCGTCACGACCTCGCATTCCAGGCAATGGTCCGCCTGCGTGCCATAGCGCCACGAAGAAACACCGAGGCCCGCCGTCGAGAGCGTTCCGCCAACTGTGACGTCCAGGTTGTTAGTGACGACCGGTGGTGAAAGACCGAGCGGAAGAAGCTCTGCGAGCAGCTCGCGCCAGGTGATTCCTGTCTGGCAAGTGACCGTCGCACCTTTTGGGTCGATCTTAAGGACGCGGTTCAAGCCTCGCAGATCAACCATGATCTCGTCTGAAAGCGACTGCCCGCTCTGCGAATGACCCGCTCCCCGCAAGGCGAGGCGCAGCTTTCTCTGCCCGGCAAAAAGGACTGCCTTTCGCACATCTTCGGCGGACTCCACCTGCACCACCGCTTTCGGCGTGCGATGGACAACGTGGCCGAAGTCCCACGAAGCCGCTTCGAGCGATTGCGAGTCCGTCAACACCCGGCCACGAATGCTCGTCTCAAGCTCTCGCGTCCAGCCCATCTTGCGCTCCGTCAAACCACAGTTGGCTTATCCGACCGTGATCAGGCTATCACACCCTCCCCACGGAGTGGCTTTCTGTTACCATTAGGCTCCAAAGTGGTTGCAGTCCGCAAAGAAAAGGCAGATTCCTCGCTGCACTCGGAATGACGTCATTCTGAGCGAAGTGAAGAATCTGCTTTGGGTTGCGACCAATCGGCCGCGCTATGCAAAGGACAAGTACGGAAGCTGGTACCCAGCAGCAGCAAGGTAGGACGATGATCTGGCAGTGCCGGACCGGGCAGGTCGAGTCGATCAACGTCTCACACGGTGGCGTACCGAAGGAGCCCGTAGCCGAAGCGTTGATTACAGCTTTCGGATTGAATGGCGACCAGCACCGGGACCTTCGCCACCATGGCGGACCGGACCGCGCCGTGGTGCTCTATTCGCTTGAACTCATCGAGGCGCTGGCTCGCGAGGGACATCAAATCAGGCCGGGCAGCGCAGGAGAAAACCTCACGATTTCGGGTATCGAATGGACCGCGGTCGTTCCTGGAGCGAAGCTGCGCATTGAGGAGGTCCGGCTCGAAATAACAAAGTTCGCCTCGCCGTGCCACATCATCGCCGGCTCGTTCCGGGATGGGGATCCGTCCCGAGTCTCCCAAGCGCTTCATCCCGGCTGGAGCCGCGTCTGTGCCCGCGTCCTTTCCGGCGGCTTGGTGCGCGTCGGCGATGCTATCGCGTTGGTGGATTGACAGTAGTTCGGTTGGATTGAACGGGGCGTTCGGGTGGCCGAAATATCGGGTCTTTATGTCCGAGAACTCGCTGAGCCGTAAACATGGCAAAAAAAGCGTGGACTAGGGCGCCCGGCTTATGAGGGTCCGCTGAAGTCAATCATCGCGGGCGGTTTGCGAAAGCCGCTCGTGCTGAAGGCAACATACAGGATGCCGATACCGAACCAAATACCTCCTACAATTTTGGCAACGATATTGAGGTTCCACCAGATCACGCCGCAGAAGGCGCAGCCGAAAAGCGGCAGTACTGTATCTACCCCAATGCGCGGGCGGCGCTCGCGGCGGCGCGCAATCGAAAACTGCCAGAAGGCGGCAAGATTCACCATGCTGAAAGCGAAGAAAGCGCCAAAATTCAAGAGCTCGCCGGCGTGTTCGTAAGCATTGCCGATATACTCCAACCCAATGGCCCCGCCAAACACGACAGCCCCTATGATGAGGATATTATAGGTGGGCGTATTGGTCTTTGAGCTAAGGTGGGCAAAGACTCTCCGCGGCAGCGCGTTATCGCGCCCCATGCCAAAAAGCAGCCGCGTCGCGCCCAGCATCCCGGCCAGGCTGCCACCCAGCGAAGCAATGAGAATGGTTAGTCCCATCGCCTGAAACATGAAGGCCCCACCCACGCGCCGGCACACATCCATAAAAGCTGTGACCAGGTTCGGAAAGGTGTGCCAGTCCGGCCACACCCTCTGGCCCAGGTAAACCTCGAGCCCGCCAAAAACCCCGGTGAACAAGCACACCAGCACGGTGGCCAGGAGGACGTTACGCTCCGGGTTTGCGACATCTTCCGTGAGAGTCGTGACGCCATCAAAGCCGATATAGGTGAGCGCCGCGTAGGAAGTGGCCGTCCAGACGGTATGCGCATGGAAGGTCTTCGGGTCGTAAAAGGGCTGGATGGAAAAGAGTCCGCCCCATCCTTGCAGGTGGAAAAGGTAACGCACGGCGAGAACGATAAACGCAGCGGTGACAGCGCACATGACGGCCAGCATGATCTTATTGGCGGTGACGGAGGATTTGATGCCGGCCAGATTCAGAGCGGTCATGAAAGTCACCACGGCGAGCATCGCGACCCAATAGGGAACTTCAGGAAGATAGCGGGTGTGAATCGCCACCGCAACCCAGATGGCGTTAACCAGCGGCACCAGAAGATAATCGAGGATCATGGCCCAGCCCACGATGAATCCCAGATAGGCATTGAGCCCTTTGCCGACGTAAGTGTAGGCCGAGCCGGCGGAAGGATACACAACCGCCATGCGTCCGTAGCTGACGGCGGTAATCATCATGGCGAACATGGCGATAAAGATGGTGGTGACAAAGTGCCCGTTTGATAGCTGTTGGGCGACTCCAAAGAGGGGAATAGGAGCGATGGGCTGGATGAGTACGATACCGTAAAATATCAGATCCCAAAGCGTAAGGACCCGCCGTAAGCGCGGTGCCTCGGCCGGGCTTTGGACGGTGACGGGTTGAAGTTGATCCACGAGAAGTGCTCCGGAGAAAGCGTATCCAGCCGCGCGGCTTGTACCTTACAGGAAAGGTGCGACGTTGCACAGCCCGATCCCCAGAGCCTTTCGGGGAAAGGCCATGCGCCGCCATGGAAATGGCAGCATACTTCCGCAAGTCAGAAAGCGCAAGCTAGCCCGCTAACGTTGCACCCACATTAGCGCTTCGTTAAACTAGGGTGTGGTTTTCGTCCAGCAGCCAGTTCACCGAAGCCGTCTCGAATCCGGCCCAGCCGCAGACATAGCTTCAAGGAGCGAATTCGCATGAGTCCGAAAACACGCGCACGCCTAAAACCGCTCGAGGAAGTCGATCCTGAAATCGCGCACGCCATTGACCAGGAAACCGAGCGGCAAGCACGAACGCTTGAGCTGATCGCCTCGGAGAATTTCGTCAGCGAAGCGGTGCTTCAGGCGATGGGTTCGGCGATGACGAACAAATATGCGGAAGGTCTGCCGGGCAAGCGCTACTACGGCGGCTGCGAATTCGTTGACGTGGCCGAAACGCTGGCCATTGAGCGTGCCAAGAAGCTCTTCAATGCCGACCACGTGAACGTGCAGGCGCACTCCGGAAGCCAGGCAAACCAAGCGGTGTACATGACCGCCCTCAAGCCGGGCGAAACGATCCTGGGTATGAGTCTTGCCCACGGCGGCCACCTGACGCACGGCCACCCGCTCAATTTTTCAGGAAAAATGTACAAGATCGTATCTTACGGCGTGACGAAAGAGTCGGAAACCATCGACTACGACGAAGTGGGAAGGCTCGCCTTGGAGCACCGGCCCAAGCTGATCCTTGCGGGCGCGAGCGCTTATCCGCGCACGCTGGACTTCGAGCGCTTCGCTGACATCGCCCGCAAGTGTGAAGCGCTGCTGATGGTCGACATGGCCCACATCGCGGGCCTCGTCGCCGCGGGCCTGCATCCCAGCCCCATCCCGCACGCCGATTTTGTCACCACCACCACCCACAAGACGCTGCGCGGGCCGCGGGGCGGAGCCGTTTTCTGCAAGGCGAGGTACGCGAAGGACCTCGACAAAACCATGTTCCCAGGCATCCAGGGCGGACCGCTGATGCACGTCATCGCCGCCAAGGCCGTCTGTTTTCACGAGGCGATGCAGCCGGAGTTCAAGGACTATCAGCAGCAGATCCTGCTGAACGCCCAAGCCGTGGCGGGCGCGCTTGCGGAGAAGGGATTCCGAATCATTTCCGGCGGCACGGACACGCACTTGATGCTGGTGGACGTTTTCTGCCGGAAAGTTACGGGCAAGCAAGCACAGGAAAGCCTGGAGCGCGCCGGCATCACCGTCAACAAGAACGCGATTCCCTTTGACACCAACCCACCCATGGTCGCAAGCGGCATCCGCGTGGGCACGCCCGCAGTCACCACGCGCGGCATGAAAGAAGAGGAGATGCGCCTCATCGCTGGCTGGATCGCGGAGGTGCTTAATAACGTTGATAACCCCGCCGTGCTCGAGAAGGTCCGCCAGGAAGTTTTTCAACTGACTGCCCGGTTTCCGCTTTACGAAAATCGTCGTCCGACAGTCGCCCAAATGGCCTGACACAATGGCGGGGTTGAAGAGTGTGTGTGACAACTTCGGTTTTTCTGCTGCAGCCGCGCTCTATGAGCGCCGAATCTATTCAAGAATAAAGACCCTCGGTCATAGACCGCCGCTACAACTGCAGTTGTCACACAGACTCTGAAACCCAGCATCAAGTGCCGTAGTTACGATCCGAGCTTGCGCAGAATGCGCGGAGTGGCCCACCACGCAAGCTGGCCGGCGGACAGGGAAGGCGAGCGGTCAAAGCTGATGAGGCAGCAGCCGCCCTTCTTGAAGGTGAGATGCGCGGAACGACCCGCGCCCATCAACTCGGATGCCAGCTCGCTCAGGTCCGGCTCATGCCCGATCAGAAGCACGCGGCGGCGTTCCGGATGTTGGGTAAGGAACGAAATGATTTTTTGCGCGGACTCAACCCCGGGAGCGAGGGCCTCACACACGTCGCGCGGCGCGGCAGACGGCACCGCATCGGCCACCACCTCGCCGGTCTCGACGGCACGCTTGAGCGGACTGGTGACTATCCAGTCGAACTGCGCGCCGAGGGTCTCAAGGCCTTTGGCGATGGCCTTCAGCTTAAGTTTTCCGTCCGCCGTCAGCGCCCGCTTGGCGTCGTCGGACGAAGTCTCGCGGTCGGCCGCAATGCCATGACGCATCAGGTAAAGATCATAGGGCCCTTGGTCTGAATTCCGTTCTTTCCGCGCCATGGTTTCCTCCTCCGAAGTGATAAAGTCACATTATAAGACTCGTTCCGCTGATCGTCACCAAAGTCTGCCGATAACAGGTTACAGGTGAGAAGGACTCAACGGGCGCCAGCTGAGAGATGCGAATCCGCGTTCAGCCGCATCAATCATTCACCATTCATCGGTCTTCCTTCTTCAGTCAGGCTCTTTCGCTTCTCGCCACAGCGCGTCAAACTCACGGCGGTACACTTCGGCTACCGCGGGATCACGTATCACGACAAGATTATCGTAATTCATCACCTCCGATTCCACCGTCCAGTTGTAGCTCCCCGTAAAGACCACCCGGCCGTCAACCAGGGCGAACTTGTGGTGCATCTTGCCATCCTTGCCGGTGCGGCCCGAAATCAGGCGGCACGACAGGGCATGCTCTTGGATGAGTTTTCGCGTGACGAGGGTCTGGAAAAACTTGCCCCGATCGAGCACCAGGCGAACACGCACGCCGCGCCGCTGCGCTTCGCCCAGCGCTCGCGCCAGCAGCGGTTCCTCCAGCCGGTATAACGCGGCGTCCATGGATTCGGTAGCCCCGGCGATGACGCGCTCGATGCGCCTCGCAATTGCGAGGGAGCGAGAAAATAGAGGTTCAATCTCCACGAGGTATCAAACCGGCTAACAGGGCGTGGGGCACTTCCCCGGCGTCATTCGCCGCACATGCCGCGTCGGGGGGCTCCGCACGGGCAAGGTCCTGGCTCGGAAACGGGCTCGCCGGAACGCACCGACACCGCAAAGGCGGACAGGAGGGGTTGCACGCTGGAGCTCGAACACTTGCGGCAGGTCACGTTAGAGGATTGTAAAGCAGTGATTTCTTCAAACTTTGCGCCGCACTCACGGCACTCATATTCGAAAATGGGCATGACTTACCTTTCGCCAAACCTTCTGCTCTTGACTATATCCGACACCATTCGAATTTTCAACGGACTCCGGCTGTACAGGGATCACCAAGGGAGCGGTTGGCCTAGTTAAGTGACCATGACGTTGAGCGCCTTGGGTTTTCTGTCATTCTTCGGTAAACTAAGTTTTACGTCGGTTCCTAAGGAGAGATCAAGCGCATGCCCTCAGCCATGAAGACGCTGCTTTTGAATCCACCTAGCTTCGAGGGGTTTGACGG